>NZ_SLUB01000030.1 GCF_004799755.1 Bacillus timonensis
GAAAATACCAAAAAATGGGAACAAACAACAATTTTATTCATGATTGTTGTTTTAGCTCCCAAGCAAAAAAACTAACTGTAAATATATTACTTTTTATCAAAATAAATGCAATTATGCAAAGCTAGTGGGACAGGTCCACTGACCCATATTCAATTAATAGAGGTGATGCTATTGCCAAGAGTTGCAAGGATTAAGAGCAGAAGCGGCATTTATCATGTCATTTTAAGGGGCGTTAACAAGCAGACGATCTTCGAGGATGATGAGGATAGGACGCGGTTTCTGAATGTTTTACAAAGGTATAAGGAGATTTCTCGTTATAAGTTCTATGCCTATAGTTTGATGGACAACCATATTCATTTGTTGATAAGGGAGATGGACGAGCCGATTGGTCATTCGATAAAGCGAATAAGTTCCAGTTATGTTTATTGGTATAACATGAAATATGAGCGATGCGGGCATTTGTTTCAGGAACGATTTCGGAGTGAGAAAGTTGAATCCAAGCGCTACTTCTTAACGGTTCTGCGGTATATTCATCAGAATCCAGTGAAAGCGGGTCTGGCCGCGAATGTGTTTGAGGCAAGTTGGACGAGTTTGAATGAATATTTTGGTGGTGCAGGTTTAGTAGATACTGAGTTTGGGGTGAGTTTGTTTTCTGGTGGAGAAGAGAAAACGGCGTTGCAGAGGTTTGTTGATTATATGAGTTCTCCTAATACTGATGAATGTATGGAATATTTGGAGCGTGTCAGGTTGTCGGATAGTGAAGTGAGGGAGTATCTGCAGGAGATGGGGATTCCAAATAAAAGCGCTTTACAGCGGATGGAGAGAAAAAAAAGAGACGCCGTGCTACTGCAGTTGAAGGAGACTACAGGTGTTAGTTTAAGGCAGATATCGAGGGTAACGGGGATATCCAAAAGTGTGATACAGCGAGTGTAATGGAAAGAGTTAGGACGGGGGCGAGCTGGGACGAGGGACCTGTCCCCCTGTCCCAGATGCGGGCACGAAGTGGGACGAGGTACCTGTCCCCGTGTCCCATCAAAATATTGAGAATTTTTGGCAGAGTTACGCTATAATAGGCATATATTGAAATGGATTCTAGTAACCACTGTTTTTGTGAAAGGGGTTTCATAGTGAAAAAGCTGCTATTCGTTTATCTGTTACTCATCGGATTGTTTGTGATTTATATATATAACTACCAAATGGAGAGTTCGACAAAGCGTGCATGGAATGAGAATGAACTGGTCGGAAATATGGATGAGACATACGTAATGGTGACGTTCTTGGTGGGGATTGATTACTGGAAACGAGCGCTAAAGGGTTTTGAGGATGCAGCAGAATCGTTAAATGTATCGGTCGAGTACCGGGGCTCGACGCAATATGATGTTCACGAAGAAATGACTGTACTGGAGCAGGTTATTGCGAAAAATCCTGCGGGAATCGCAATCTCCACGATGGACCCAGAAGCCTTAAATCCAGTGATTGACAAAGCAGTAGAGGCTGGAATTCCTGTTGTAATGTTTGACGCAGATGCGCCAGAAAGTAAGGCATATTCTTTTCTAGGAACAGATAATTATAAAGCGGGGGTAGAGGCGGCCCACAAGATGGCGGACTTAGTAAATAAATCAGGGGAGGTAGGCGTCATTACACTTCCTCATCAGTTAAATCACCAGGAACGCACAAAAGGTTTTCAGGATACCATTTCCAAGGAATACCCTGAAATGAAGGTCGTCTCCATCAACGATGGAAGAGGCGACCAAGTAATCTCAAAAGAGGAGGCTGAGGCGATGATTGCCGCGAATCCGAATTTAGTTGGTATCTTCGTTACAGAAGCAAATGGCGGAGTAGGAGTTGGACAAGCCATCGTCTCAAATAATCTCAAAGACTCTATTAAAATTATAAGTTTTGATACAGACAAAGGCACCCTTGATATGATTAAAGACGATGTCATTTCTGCCACAATTGCACAGGGAACGTGGGAAATGGGGTACTGGTCTTTACAGTTTTTATTCCACTTACAACATGGCATATATGATCAAGATCGTAAAAATGCACCTTTACCACGCAACGTTGATACAGGTGTAACGATTGTAACAAAGGAAAATGTGGATTCCTACTATCCACAATAAACTTCGCGGAAATGGATTGGTTGTATTGAGAAATTTCATACAAATAAATAACTTACCAATTCGATATAAGCTCATAACTCATTTCTTAATTATTAGTATTATCCCGATTATATGTTTAGGGCTTTTAATTAATTGGACAGTTAAGCGTGTAGTGGAAGAGCAAGTTAATCAAAATACCTTACAGCTCATCAGTAAAGTGAACGAAACATTTGAGTTTTATTTGAACAACATGCAGAGAGTTACCTACTTTATTTCCTTTAATGATAGGATTCAAGAATTTTTCAATCAAGACGGGCAAGGTCAAATTGAAACAAATGAATTTGAGATACAGCGCTATCTTCGTAACTTTACAACACTATTGCCGGAAGTAGCGGGGGTTCTAGTGGTGAATAGCTCGGGGGAATATGTGAGTAACGAACTGTATGCCCCAGGGATAGAGGATTTAACGGAGGAGTCTTGGTATAAAGAGGCGGTAGAAAATAAGGGAATCTTTAAAATGATTGGTCAGCCGAAGGATCGCCATCTCGCATCATTGGTAAGTTACAAAAATGATGAAGTGGTGTCTGGTGTTCGTGCCGTGATTGACCCGATTTCACAGGAAGTACTAGGGGTCATTTTGATAGATTTAAAGGTTAGAACAGTTGCAGAAACATTGGTAGATGTGCGGCTAGGGAAAACAGGTTACTTGACTGTGATTGATGAACATAGCAGACCTATTTATCAACCTAATGATCCTTTAGTCGATACCATCCCGAATGAGTGGCTGGAAGGAAAAAGGTCAGGTACATTTTCAAAAGAAGTTCAATCGCAGCAATTGCAATTTATTTACCAAAAGTCACCGTATTCTAACTGGACAACCGTCGGTGTGTTTCCCACAGAGGAATCTATTTTTGAAATAAGAGAAATACAGTTTTATTTGGTCATTTTTGTTTTTATCATTCTCTTATTTGGAATTCCAGTCTCATACTTTTTATCCAATTCCATTTCTAAACCAATCGGACAGTTGATGAAATTTATGCGTAAGGCCGAAGGTGGAGAGCTCGGGGTTCGTTATACAGAAAAGCGTGATGATGAAATCGGAATGCTTGGACGAAGTTTTAATAAAATGATAAAACAAATCAATGAATTGCTGCGCTTAACGGAGAGGCACGAAAGACAGAAGCGAGAAGCAGAATTTAGAAGTTTACAAGCCAATATCAACCCTCATTTTCTCTACAATACGCTTGATACGATTCAATGGATGGCGCGAAAACAAAAGGCGATTGATATAGCGGAAGTCGTTGAATCGTTAGCAAAATTGTTCCGGATCGGGTTGAGTAAGGGAAGAGACATGATACCGCTTGATAAGGAAATAGAGCATATCGAAAGCTACTTAAAGATTCAACAAACAAGATATCGTGAAAAGCTTCAGTATCAAATTGAGGTGGACGAAAGTGTCTCTTCGTTATATGTTCTCAAATTTATTTTGCAGCCCCTTGTCGAAAATGCCATCTACCATGGGATAAAAGAGCGTCGAGGTCCAGGTCAAATCATCGTTTCTGCACAACAAAATAACAAAATCTTACGCCTAACGATACAAGACAACGGTGCAGGAATGCCGGAATCACGGCTTCACGAAATTCGTGCAGCGCTTAGAGATGCTGTTAGAAGAACAGAAAATCAAGGTGAAGTGAAGGATAAAAAGGGATATGGAATTTTAAACGTTCAAGCTCGAATCGTACTTGCATTTGGGGATCGTTATGGGATTACGATTGAGAGTAAAGAAAAGGTTGGGACAACGCTCGAGCTGGTGTTACCTATTTTAGAAGAAGATATTGGATGGGAAGAGGAGCGGAAGAAACATGCGTAAATGGAAGCTTTTAATTGCAGATGACGAATACATAATTCGGGATGGAATCCATTCTTCTGTTGACTGGGAGAAGTTTAACATGGAGGTCATTGGAGAAGCAGAGGATGGAGAAGAAGCCATTGAATTAGCCATTTACAACCAGATTGATCTATTGCTTATTGATTTAAATATGCCGATTATAGATGGGCTTGAGGCCATGAAAGAGATTAAGAACCAGTTGCCAAATTGTAAAATGGTTGTCATCTCGGGGTATGATGATTTCCGTTATGCACAAGAAGCCCTTCGGTTAAAGGTGGAAGATTACTTATTGAAACCGATAAATCCCGGAAAACTCGAAGCGTTAATCCAGGACCTTAAACAAAAGCTGGATTTGGAAGTTAACCAGAAGAAATATATTCAACAAGCCGCCGTCCAAATAAAAAGAAATCATACCCAGCTCAAAGAACGTTTTTTTCAGGATTGGATTGCAGGACAGTTAGCGAATGAAGAGATTTCCGAACAATTACAGTTTTTACACCTGCCAGTTGCACTTCCGAAGCAATATCTCGTGATTAAATGGCCAGATTATCATTTGAATCAAACATTTATGCAAGAAAATGACCGGCAATTGTATTTATTTGCAATTGAAAATATCGTCAAGGAAATGATGGGTGCAGAAAAGGCGGTTATCTTTTGGGACCAATCTCATTTGCTAAATGTTTGTTTATGGGAGCCGATCAACAGGGAATCCCTGACAAAAATTGAAGAGGTCGTACAAAACTATTTTAATATCACAATCTATTACCATGTGGAAGACATCTTCATTCAGGACTTCGTTCATTTATATAAAGTCTATGATCAATGCAAAAGGCAGGTGGATCAGCAAATTAAAATATCACCAATTGTGAAACAAGCTCTAGCTTATATTCAAGAGCATTATCAGGATTCTTCGCTCACGTTAGAAAGGGTAGCTGAAGAATTACATATTACGAGTGTTTATTTAAGTCGGATGATTAAGCATGAGCTTGGTATTTCCTACGTTGGTCTTCTAACCCAAATGCGAATCAATAAAGCCGTGGATTTATTGAAAACGACCGATTTATCGGTACGAGATATAGCAGAAACCGTTGGTTATGATACACAACATTACTTTAGCACTACTTTTAAAAAAGTAGTCGGAATATCACCGATGCAGTTTAAGAATGATGAAGAAAACGTGCACCTTTAGTAGAAGGTGCTTTTTTTTGTGCGAAAGAAGAACATTACAAATTGTTTAAATTTTTATAAAAATAGATTAAAAATATGTAAAGCCCTTACATCTATGAAGATGCTATTTTATAAACAGGTAGATAACAAAAAAAGAGAGGGGTTTCAATCTATGAAGAAAATAGGGTTTTTAGCACTAATTGTTAGTTTGATTTTTTCTTTAGTGGCCTGCAGTGGAAACGACAAATCATCGGGTTCTGGAGGCGATTCAAAAGATACGTTAATTGGGGTCGCAATGCCAACGAAGTCCTCACAGCGTTGGGTTGATGATGGAAATAATATGGTGAAGCAATTAGAAGAACTCGGTTATAAAACAGATTTGCAATATGCAGAAGATGATGTGGATAAGCAAATTGAACAAATAGAAAACATGATTGTAAAAGGTGCAAAAATCTTAGTTGTTGCATCAATTGATGGCACTGCCTTAACGAATGTATTACAAAAAGCTGCCGATCAAGACATTGAAGTCATTGCGTATGACCGATTAATTATGGAAACACCAAATGTAAGTTATTACGCAACATTTGATAATTTCCAAGTAGGTGTTTTACAGGCATCCTATATTGAGGAAGCGCTAAACCTTAAGGGAGAAGCCGGACCATTTAATATTGAGTTGTTTGGTGGCTCACCAGATGACAACAATGCCTACTTCTTTTGGGATGGTGCGATGTCTATTCTAAAACCATATATTGATAACGGGAAATTGGTTGTTCAAAGTGGTCAAACAGAATTTGAACAAGGAGCAACGATGCGCTGGGATGGAAACACCGCGAAATCACGTATGGAAAATATTTTAAGTAAAGCATACTCAGGCGGGGAAAAGGTAGACGCTGTTTTATCACCTTATGATGGAATTAGCCGTGGAGTCATTCAAGCATTAAAAGGTGTAGGTTATGGTTCTGCTGATCTTCCTCTTCCAATTGTAACTGGACAAGATGCAGAGTCTGCTTCTGTAAAATCGATTATTGCTGGTGAACAAACACAAACCGTGTTTAAAGATACACGTGACCTTGCTTCTGTCGTCGTGAAAATGATTAAAGCGATTGAATCAGGTGAAGAGGCTGAGGTAAATGATACAGAAACATATGACAATGGTCAAAAAGTCGTTCCTTCTTATTTAGTTGATCCTGTTTCAGTCGATATTGACAACTACAAAGAAGTGTTAATTGATAGCGGATATTACACAGAAGACGAAGTAAAATAAGTAACCCCGAATTTAGTGGTGATATTCAGTCACCACTAAATTACTTCATTCCGTGATTTTTAACGAGGTGGTGAGGATATGTCCGAGTATATTTTAGAAATGCGTAACATCACAAAAACATTTCCAGGAGTGAAAGCACTAGACAACGTGAATTTAAAGGTGAAAAAGGGTGAAATTCATGCACTAGTGGGTGAGAATGGTGCCGGAAAATCAACATTGATGAAAGTATTAAGTGGTGTTTACCCAAGTGGTACCTATGAAGGTAGCATCTACTTTGAAGGCGAAGAATGCCATTTTAAAGATATTAAACAAAGTGAACATATTGGGATTGTTATTATCCATCAAGAGTTGGCATTAAGTCCATTTTTATCAATTGCAGAAAATATATTTTTAGGGAACGAAAGACAATCCAATAAGATTATAAACTGGCAGGAAACATTCTTAGAGGCAAAAAAGCTATTAGAACGGGTAGGGTTAATAGAATCACCGAACACGGCTGTCATGGATATTGGGGTCGGGAAACAACAGCTTGTTGAAATTGCAAAAGCGCTATCTAAAAATGTGAAACTCTTAATCTTAGATGAACCAACAGCAGCCCTGAATGAAACAGACAGCGAAAACCTCTTAAAGCTTTTACTTGAACTAAAAAAACAAGGAATTACCTCCATTCTGATTTCTCATAAATTAAACGAAGTGTCTAGTATTTCAGATCAAATTACGATTTTACGCGATGGACAAACAATTGAGACGTTTGAAGCTAAGGATGGAAAGGCGTCAGAGGATCGAATTATTAAAGGGATGGTAGGGCGAGAGTTGACCAGCCGTTATCCAGACCGAGTACCAAACATAGGTGACATCATTTTTGAAGTGGAAAATTGGAATGTCTATCATCCGCTGCAACGTGATCGAAAAGTGATTGATAATGTGAATCTTCACATTCGTCGTGGAGAAATTGTGGGCTTAGCAGGTTTAATGGGAGCCGGCAGAACCGAACTTGCGATGAGTATTTTCGGCAAAACATATGGCAAAAAAATTACCGGCTTATTATACAAGAACGGTGAGGAAATACAAGTAAATACAGTTAGCGAAGCGATTAAGCATGGAATAGCTTATGTATCGGAGGACCGGAAAACATACGGATTAAACTTAATTGACGATATCAAACGGAATATAACCCTATCAAATCTCAAACGTATTTCAGCGAATACGGTGATTGATGAAACCAAGGAAGTACAGGAGGCCCAAGTTTTAAGGGAAAGATTAAATATTAAAACCCCATCATTGGCTCAGCTTGCGGGAAATTTAAGTGGCGGAAATCAACAAAAAATTGTCTTAAGTAAGTGGATTTTTACCGAGCCGGATATCTTAATTTTGGATGAACCGACCCGTGGAATTGATGTAGGGGCGAAATTTGAAATTTATTCACTCATAAATGAATTAGCGGCTGAAGGAATGGGTGTCCTTGTCATCTCATCAGAGTTACCAGAGGTATTAGGGCTGTCAGACCGTATTTATGTGATGAATGATGGTCGTATAACGGGAGAGCTTGGTCGTGAAGAGGCGAACCAGGAGAGTGTCATGCGTTATATGACCGGAACAGGAGGGACGAATCGTGCAAACACTAAGTAACTTATTTCGCAACAATATCCGGGAATATGGAATGATCATTGCACTTGTGTTCATTGCTGGCCTATTTTGGATTTTAACGGATGGAATATCCTTTAGTTCATTAAACTTGACCAATTTAATTTTGCAAAACGGGTTCATCCTCGTACTAGCAATTGGGATGGTTTTAGTCATTATTACGGGGAATATTGATTTATCTGTCGGTTCCGTTGTTGCGATCGTCGGCGCAATTGCCGGAGTTCTAATGATTAATCATAATGTGCCGGTATGGTTAGCTATTATTCTATCACTCGTTGTCGGTGCAATAATTGGAATTTGGCAAGGTTTTTGGATTGCGTATGTCGGCATACCGTCCTTTATCGTAACCTTAGCAAGTATGTTAATTTTCCGAGGACTAACCCTGTATCTTTTAGATGGGAAATCACTTGCGCCATTTCCAGAGTCATTTGGAATGCTGAGCGGGGGCTTTTTACCTGCAATTGGTTCAGGAGATTTGCACTTACTCACTATTCTTTTATCTGTCATTCTATCAATCGTTTTAATTTATATGGAGTTCAGAAACCGTAAAAAGCAATTGGTATATAGCCTTGAAGTGAGTCCGTTATGGCTATCTGTTACAAAAATGGCATTGCTAATCGCTGTGATTAACTGGTTTGCGTATCAATTGGCGTTGAATAAAGGAATTCCAACGGTGTTAATCATTGTTATTATTCTCATTGTGATTTACACCTTCGTGATGAAAAATACAGTTATGGGTCGTCATGTATACGCAACAGGCGGTAACCAGAAAGCGGCTGATTTGTCTGGTATTAAAACTAAGCGTGTCGTATTTTGGGTATTTGTGAATAACGGAGTAATCGCAGCCCTAGCTGGATTAATGTTTGCCTCGCGCCTTAACTCTGCAACACCAGCAGCGGGTAACATGCTCGAGCTTGATGCCATTGCTGCAGTATTTATTGGTGGGGCTTCCATGGCTGGTGGCGTAGGAACTGTCATCGGCGCCATTGTCGGTGGACTCGTTATGGGAATCATGAACAATGGCATGTCACTGATTGGTGTCGGAATCGACTGGCAACAAGCGATCAAAGGACTCGTACTCCTACTCGCTGTAGGCTTCGACATCTACAACAAAAACCGAGCTGGAAAATAGCGGATGCTGTGGATCAGTTGTTTCAGCAAAAAGTCGAAGTCTAAAAGGAATTCAATATCGAAATACTGTTTGAGTAAGCACAACTAGCAGATAAAAGCTGTTAGTTGTGCTTTTTTTGCATTTGTCTTGATAGTATAACCTACATTCGAAAATAAAAAATGGGATTTTTTCTAATACTAAGGTTGTAATTCACTTAACGCAAAAGCGGGGGATTCCATGCAATACACTACTTACCAAAAAGACCTGACAGACTCTACTACGTTTCAAAGGGATTTATCTTCAAATGCATTAAAATATATCGCACTCATTGCCATGTTTTTTGATCATCTTTTTGCCGGTTTTATCCCTCAGGAAACGTTATTAGGGTTTGTTTCGCGTATACCGGGAAGGGTTGTTGCTCCGATTTTTTGTTATTTTATCGCGATGGGATATTTTTACACATCCAATATTAACAAGTACATCAAGAGATTGGTTATTTTTGCAGCTATCTCTCATTTTCCGTATGTATTATACTTTAAATTACCATGGTGGAAAGCAACAAGTGTCATGTGGGGGTTAGCGTTGGGGTTAATCGCTTTGACCATTGTAAAAAGTGAAAGACTGCCGCTTTACTTGAAGCTAGCCTTGGTGTTTGTTTGTTGTATGCTTGCATATCCAGCCGATTGGAATTATATTGCGGTTTTATGGATCATGTTTTTTGGCATTTTTCGCGGACAATTAAATAAACAAATCATTAGCTTTATTTTCATAGGGCTTTTTTTGCACATCATACCTGAAATCAGCAATTTGGGCTGGCACCATGCCTATCAATTTGGGATTTTCTTGGCCATTCCATTGTTGATTATGTATAAAGGCAGACGCGGTAAAAAATCAAACCTGTTAAAATGGGGCTTTTATGTCTTTTATCCATTACATTTAATCATTTTATATATGTTAAAATACATTGTTTTTACCTAGTGGAGGTAATATGAAAAAATTAATTGCACTAATATCGTTCGTATTCGTATTGACAGCTTGTTCATCTGCAGTTGTGGAAGAACCAATTGTTGAAGAGACGATCGCGCCTCTTCAGGAAACAGATCCACTAGAAGAATTAGAGCCAATCCCAACTCCTGTAAAATACGAAGGAGATTTGGAATTACCGATTAATGGGGCAACAGGTTACACATCTATCGATTTAAACGTAATGTCATCTCCAACGATAGAATCTGAAACAGTTGAAACGTTGAAAGCTGGTACAGCCTTTACAATCGAAAAAGAGGAAGGAAATTGGTGGTACATCAAAAATGCGACTTCCGAAGGCTGGGTAGATAGTACGTACTGTTTCATTAACCTTCCGGACGTGATTCCTTCTATTATATATGATAGTACCAATACCTACTCTTCCGAATTTGTTTCTTCCGGAGCTGCGATTCCTGGAATAACAGGACAAGCCTTGTACGAAGGAAAAACATTTAACAAGAGACTTGGAAAAGAGGAATTTATCGTTCCTGTCTTGTATTCCATGTCCAAAAAAATAGTTCTTGCCCAACAAGAAGCGCTAGCTAATGGAAATACGTTAGTCATCTATGAAGGGTATCGACCCTATTCCACTCAAAAAGCAGTCGTAGCAGCATTGACGAACCTAGCAAAAGTAGATAAAAGCGTGATGGCTGGGATAAACACAGCACCTTGGAGCACAAATTGGTTTATCGCTACAAGTGTTTCAAACCATCAGATGGGTTATGCGATTGATGTAACACTGGCTAAAATTGATTCAAAAGAAGAAGTAGCAGTAGGGGAATATTTAGTAACTGATATCACTGGATACACGGAATACACAATGCCAACGCCAATGCATGAACTAAGTTTGGCATCTATTACATTTACCAAACCAGTTCCATCTACATCTCCAACAGCGTGGAAAAATGCTAAATTAGCAGATTCAATGAATGAATCAGCCATTACACTACAAAAATATCTAACAAATGCGGGTCTTACACCCTTAGCTTCAGAATGGTGGCACTTCAATGACCTAGATGCATTGAATGCCGTCAAACAGCATCCAAGTGTTGGGGGCTATACATTAACAGAATGCTTGAGTGTAACTCCATAGTGGGACAGAGGTGGGACAGAGGGACAGGTCCCTCGTCCCTATTCCGGTATAGTGAAATTTCACTTTGTTAAAAACTGTACTATTCAGGAATTATTATTTCAAACAAGCGCTTGATTAATAGTCTACCTTAATGGCAGCTGGAAGTATAAATTTCAATCAATCGTTTGTTTGGATGGATTGATGGCCCTAGAAAATGGGCTGTAATAGTGTATGTTATCAAAATAATAGTATATTGAAATCATATTAAAAAGGTTCAGCGTTCGGTTTAGATCAATCCGAACGCTGGGCCCTTTTGCGGTGTTGGTGGAAAGATGGGACCTGTCCCTGCGTCCCACTATACCTACATTGTCGATGACTCCTCGGAAAATCAAAACTGCGGGTAGAATGTTTGGCAAGGATAATGATATCCTTTAATAAAGCTAACAACTTATCTATGAGATGGGTTGCTAATTTAAATGAGTATACTTGTGATAGAATGACAAATAAGTAGAAACATAGAAGGGAAATTCCGATGGAGTTACTATTGATCGTCTTACCTGCATTTCTTATTTTCACTGCCGGATTCATTGGTCAAAGGGTCCTCACCTTTGATATAAAGTCTATTTCAAAGTTATCTTTATATTTGTTAGTACCCTTTTTAACATTTGATACGTTTTATACGAATCAATTAAATGCGGATTATTTTTATATCTTTGTTTTTACGGTGTTTCTTACCATTCTGTTAGTCGGTGTTACTTACTTAACTGGAAAGCTATTAAAAGCAGACAGGTCACATATGTCCGCCATGCAAATTGGAAGTATTTTTCCGAATAGCGGCAATTACGGAGCACCCGTTGCATTATTTGCATTTGGTGGAATGGCTTTTGAATACGCCATCATTATTATGGTCATTCATGCATTTCTAATTAATTCAATAGGTATTTTTCTTGCATCCCTTGGAGGGGCGAGCTCGAATGGTATAAAGGGGGCATTTAATCGGTTAATTCGTATGCCCGTCATGTATGGGGCTATATTAGGGATGATCTTCCAGATTCTGAACATTCCATTACCTTCTACCATTATAGATGGAATTAGTATGGTAGGGAGTGCATCCATTCCCGTGGTCATGCTAATACTGGGTATGCAATTGGCTGAAATTAAGCTGCAAAAATTCAAATTAAAATATGTTAGCAGTATAACAATACTCCGAATGGTCGTATCACCCCTTCTTGCCTTGGCACTAGTTACGATTATGCCAGTTAGCGAGTTAATTAAACATGTCTTTTTGCTCCTATCCGCGATGCCAGTTGCTGCCAACACAACTATACTAGCCGTGCAATTTGACTGCAAACCTGACCTGCTCTCATTCACAACCCTTGTAACGACCTTACTTAGCCTGATTTCAATTCCACTTTTACTCTATTTGCTCTAGGTGGGTCAGAGGGACAGGTTCACTGTCCCACATTTTCTTACCACTATTACCTTATATGTTGACTTTGAAGGCGAATTTTGGGTTTAAAATAATAAATCAATTTAGAACGGGGGCATTGTGCATGCTTACAAAAGAAATTGCAGATATCGTTGTGAAGGAAACAATAAAAAGATTGGGATATAATATCAATATTTTTGACCATAACGGGATTGTATTAAGTTCTGGTGATAAAAGCAGAGAAGATACGTTTCACGAAGGGGCACTTCAAGTTGTAAGTTCTGGAAAGCCTCTCTATATAACAGATAGTAATGTCATTGAATATCGTGGCGCAAAGCCTGGGATTAATTTCCCAATATATGATCAAAATCAATTAATTGGTGTTGTTGGCATCTCTGGAGAACCAGAAAAAATTAAGGATTTTGGAGCCTTAGTTGTTTTAATGACAGAGTTATTGATTAGGCAACAACTCCTTTCAAATGAAGTAGAGTGGAAGTTTAGGACAAGTGAAGCTATCTTGGATGAGTTGATGTCCGATCATTTAAACCATAGCAAAATTTCGCAAAAACTATCTGTATTACATGTAAATCTATCTGCACCCTTTTATCCAATGGCTTTCTCCGTTATGAATGAAGATCAAGATGATACTCCTTTATTATCCTATTTGTACAAAGATCTTGAAGCGATTTTGAAACCGTTCTCGTGCATTTATGCATACGTAGATGCGACTACATTTTTACTTTTAATTTATTCAAAGTCGATTAATGAAATTGCTAGAATTGAAAGCACCGTTGAAAGGTATATGTTAACTCAATTTGGTAACGTTCGTATGGCAAGAGGATATGTCTTAGAACATCTCGAACAGGTCCGGGATGTCATGAAGCAATTAAGATTAGTTTTAAATCAAACAAAAGAGAACAAAATTAACATTAGAGATTATGAGATTCAACTGTTACTAAATGAAGTGGATGAGGATAAACGCAAGGTAGTAAAAAACCGAATCCAGAAACAGTTGACACCTGAGCAACTACAAACACTTAATATGTTTTTTAGTCATAATCTTAATGTAAATGCAACAGCGTCGGCCATGTTTATTCATCGAAATACTTTGTTGTACCGTTTAAACAAAATTTATGAGATAACAGGCTATAACCCTAGAAACTTCTATGATTCGATGATTTTAAAAATATCTGATTGGTTATAGAATATGTACAAAACCTACAAAAAATCATGGGATTTATGTAGGTTTTTTTGTGTAAATTATCCATATTATTATAATTTTCATAATTTTATAATTTACATATAGGTTAAAAACTAATTTAAATTGTTCCTGGAGGGTTAGGGATGAAGGTCCTGATAACACCAGATTCTTTTAAAGGAAGCTTATCCGCAATGGATGTTGCAACTTCAATAGAAACTGGTTTGAAAAAAGTAGATGGTAATTTGGAAACAATGGTGCTTCCTATGGCGGATGGGGGTGAGGGTACATTACATTCCTTAATTACCGCAACAAATGGGAAAATCGTTTATGTAGATGTACTAGATCCGCTTGGAAGAGAAATAAATGGCCATTATGGAATCATGGGTGACAACAGAACTGCTGTAATTGAATTGGCTGTCGCTTCAGGTCTCCCTTTACTAAAAAAGTCTGAACTTAAGCCGACTGAAACCTCTACCTATGGTACGGGACAATTAATCAAACACGCATTAGATAATGGAATAGACTCTTTTATTATTTGTCTGGGTGGAAGTGCTACCAACGATGGGGGCACTGGAATACTTAAGGCATTAGGATTTCGTTTTTTCGATAAAGAGGGACAGGAATTACCAGAAGGGGTACTGAGTTTAAAGAAATTAGCTTGTATTGATGATAAAAATGTCAGCGCTTCCACAAAAAATGCGAAGTTTCAAATGGCATGCGATGTCCGGAATCCTTTAATAGGTAAAAACGGAGCGACACGTGTATTCGGACCACAAAAAGGAGCAACACCCGAAGCTATAGAGGAATTAGAGCAAGCCCTGACCGTTTTTGCCGACGTGGTCTATCAACAAACTGGTTGGCAAATTCATGATTATAAAGGGGCGGGGGCAGCTGGTGGAGTAGCAGGTGGCTTGTTACCGTTTTTAAATGCAAAATTAAAGCCCGGCGTTGATTTAGTAATGGAGGTTTTATCTTTACCAAAGTTAATAGATTCTCATGAATTTGATCTTGTCATAACTGGGGAAGGCAGGCTCGACATGCAGACAGAGTTTGGCAAAGTAGTTGCAGGGATAACAAGATTGTGTAATCCAAGAGGTATCCCCGTTATTGCGGTATGTGGTCAGGTTGATGCGGATGGGACCATGATCGACCGGCTTGGTCTTACAGCAGCGTTTAGTATAACAAATGGTCCTATGGATTTAGATGAGGCAATGTTACATACTAGCAAACTTTTAAGTTCAAAGAGTGAACAAATACTACGCTTGTTTCTAGCTCGTAGCCAAATGGGCAAGAAAATACAACATTAAGGTGGTGATGGGAAGAATTACACCTAGGGAATGGTCTGATATTTTAAAATCCTGTGGGCATAGTTTTCTCGATGAATTAAAAATAGTAACTTGTTGAAAAGGGTGGTTTTCGCAAATGGAAATGCTGAAAGTTGTAAAGAACAAGATTACCGATACAAAAGGAAATCCGATTCAATTAAGAGGAACTTGCATTGGCGGATGGATGAACATGGAAGATTTTATCAACGGCTATACGGGTTCAGAACATAGCCTACGCCACGCGGTAGCGGAGGAAATAGGAAAAGGGAAGGCAGAATTTCTGTTTGATCGAATGCAACACCATTTCTTTGGAGAAGAGGATATTACATTTATTAAAAGTTGGGGTGCAAATACAGTTCGTCTTCCTTTGAATTATCGCCATTTTGAGGATGATGAGGCGCCTTTCTCCTATAAAGAAAAGGGCTTTCAACGATTAAACGAAATTATTAACCTTTGTGAAAAGCATGGGTTGTATGTCATTTTGGACCTTCACGCTGTTCAAGGGTATCAAAACACGCATTGGCATTCAGATAATGATATTAGGCATAGTTTCTTCTGGCATGATAAAACATATCAAGATCGATTCATTGCCTTGTGGGAAGAGTTTGCTCGCCGCTATCAGGGGAGAAGTGTAATTGCTGGTTACAACATCATGAACGAACCATGTGTGAATACACCACACGGAGATTATCCTCATAACTTCTTTGGAAATTATAAGCCGGATTGGGAAAGAATGAATCGTATCTATAAGAGAACTGTTGATGCCATTCGAAAAATTGATCCAGACCACATCATTTTCCTTGAGGGAGATAATTATTCGAAGTTTTTTGAAGGGTTAGATGCTCCATTTGCTGAGAATTTAGTTTACAGTAGCCATAATTATACAGCAGCAGGCTTTGGACCGGGCCAATACCCTGGAATTGCGGATGCAAAGACAGCAAGGATTGAAAGTGGCGTTTATTGGGATAAAGAAAAACAAATCCAGGTATTTAAAGGCCATCAAGGAACCGTCTTTACTCAGAAGTATGATGTTCCACTTTGGGTAGGAGAGTTTGGTTCGGTGTACAATGGGCCAACAGAAGAAATTCCATACCGACTCGCGGCGATGGATGATCAGCTAAGTATTTTTGAACAGTTTGGAGCGCATTGGACAACATGGACCTATAAAGATGTAGGGGTAATGGGACTTGCCATGTTAGATCCAGAATCCGAGTACATGCAGCGGATATCCTCCATTATTGATTTTAAGCATAAACTCAATACCGATGATTGGATGATTTGGCTCCCTGGACGTGAGGCAAGGGATCAAATTGCAAATCTAGCAAACACGCTTGAAACCGTCATTGGAGATTCCGGTATTAATCATCACTTTAACGTTGCAGCACTTTCTCAGGCTGTTTTAACCGTTTATACAGGTGCTTTGATTCAGCCAGTTTATGCGAAAATTTTTAAAGGATTATCAGAAGAAAAAATCGATGATGTCATGCAATCATTTGCTTTTAAAAATTGTAAAATTAATGATGGTTTACTAGACATTTTGATGAAACATACGAATCAGACCATCGGTAGTTAAAAGAAAGTCTCTAAACTATGAATCTTGTATATTTCAAAAGAAAAGGAAAGGTGGTCAATTATGAAGAAGATTTATTTATTCATTTTAGTAGCATTATTTTGTTTACTTGCATTAGCCGCATGTGGAGGCAAGGAAGAATCAAACGAAAAAGCCTCTGGTTCCGATTCTAAAACCGGATCCGGAGATCAAATCGAACTTGATTTTTGGCATTTTGATACTGGGACTAGAAAAGAGATATATGAAGCCGCAGTTAAACGTTTTGAAGAAAAAAATCCGAACGTAAAAGTGAACATTGTTCAAGCTCCTAATGATGATTATAAACAACGTGTTGTTGTTGCTATGGCAAGTGGTGAAGCTCCAGACGTGTTTGCTAGCTGGGGTGGTGGCTGGTTAGAAGAATTTGTAAAATCGGATAAAGTGTTGAATCTAACAGAAAAGGAAATCGATTTCGAACGTTTTGTTGACGTTGCATTAAATAATTCAAAGTTCGATGATAAAATTTATGGTTTGCCTTTAGGCATCTCTGTTTATTCCTTCTATTATAACAAAGAGATATTTGAACAAAATGGTTTAGAGGTTCCGGAAACATATAGTGAATTACTAGCAGCTATTGATAAGCTGAAAAAGGCAGATGTGTATCCAATTGCTTTAGCCAATCAACCAAAATGGCCAGGAGCGTTCTTTCTCATGTATTTAGCTGATCGCATTGGAGGGGAAGAAGTCTTCCAACAAGCTTACCGTCGAACAGGAACAGGATTTGATGATGATGCGTATATTCAAGCTGGTAAGTATATACAAGAGTTAGTAGAGATGGAGGCGTTTAACCCTGGATTCAACGGAATTCCGTATGACTCAGGTCAAGCTCGTCAATTGATGTATTCTGGACAAGCAGCGATGTTGCTTCAAACGTCTGCGTTTGTTAACCATGTACGTGAAGAGTACCCAGAATTTGAAGAAAAAATGGGCGTGTTCCAATTCCCTGCTGTTGAGGGTGGAAAAGGCGATCCTTCCAATATGAGTGCTGGTATATCCCCGACTTGGTCAGTAAAGAAGGATACAAAACATCCAGAGTTAGCAGTGGCTTTACTTAATGAATTGACTAGTTTAGAAACGGCTCAGGATTATGTGAACCGTTCTGGAAATGTGGTTGCTATAAAAGGGGTAGAGGTAGAAGATGGGTACGTAAAGACTTTTACTGAGTGGATTAATGAGGCAAATTCCATTCAATTCCCTTATGATCAAACATTACCACCAGAATTGGCGGAACTTCACAAAGATACAACTTATGAGTTGTTTGGATTGAGCAAGACCCCGGAAGAAGCAGCAAAAGCCATGGAGAACAAAGCTAAGGAAATACTAAAATAAAGATTCTGTGAGAGAGTTCGTGATTTAAGGGAGTGGTCACAGGGGGATTTTGGTCTCTGCAGATAGTTGACAGGTGCAAATGATACTGGGTCTAATTTTATAACTAGAATTTCCTAAGTAGGGTTAATCTGGAAAAAACCCATCGGATGGCATTTCTGACGGTTCCCCAATCTTTAATACAGAAACAAGGTTGCTTTCTAGTTCTAAAAAAATATGTCATATGTACTCTAATTAGAGTACATATGACAAGGAGGCACACGATGGTATCCCGTAAAGAGTTTGAGCTTATTAAACAGGAAACATTGGAATACTTCAAGAAATGCAAGATTGTTTTGACAGAAGAAGAAATTGATAGACTTGAGATTGCAGATTTTGGGTTAAATAGAGTGAGAGAGCTTGGTTTACAGTTGATGGTATACATCAATACGGACCGCTGCTGCGCGAAGGATTTAGTACTTCTTCCAAACCAGACTTGTCCTGAACATCTACATCACCTGTAGGAGAATCTCCAGGTAAGGAGGAGACGTTTAGATGTCGTTATGGAACCGTTTATTTATATGTTCCGGGACCAGCAGTCGACCAACCAAAAGCTAAAGTTCCGGAAGATAAAAAGGATACGTTTACTGTGTGGAATGAGATCGTCTTAAAACCGGGTGAACAGTATACGTTAGAACCAAATACCTTGCATTGGTTTCAAGCGGGCGAAGAAGGGGCAGTAGTATCCGAGTTTTCTACGATGAGTACGGACGAATATGACGTTTTTACTGATCAAGAAATAAAAAGGATTCCGGAGATTGAATAAAATCAATCCCTCGATAAAATAAAAACACAGGCACAACGCTGGTTAAAAACCAATTCGTTGTGTCTGTGTTGTTTTTAAAGAGTGTGAGTGTGGGACAAGGAACCTGTCCCCGTGTCCCGTTTCGCAATACGTTCATTTTGAACAAGCCTTGTTTCAAATAGCTTCAACGGATCATAGTAGATTTCTGGGTTTGATTTCATTTTTGCTAGAATTTCTTTGTCTTGTTCAACCCGATTCTTCGTGTCGTCAATTACTCTTGATAGTTCCTCTAAAGATTCCTTATAAAATAAGCCGACATCCTGCTGCAACGATTTATTGAAAAAGTCAAATTGCTGCCAAAATTTTCTCTGGATCGATTCGACAACTTCCGTGTACGATTCATTTTCTACATAGCGTTTATACTGGTTAAGTATATACGATTGCTGTTTTTGTGGCAGTAAGCCTAACACTTTTCCTGCACTCTTTAACAACACCTGAGCTGGGTTGTGACGAAGCATGATGTTTTCCTTTTCAATTTGAATTTGATAGGTCATGCGACCGATGTCTCTACGCCAGTCCTCAACCACCTTGAAATCACATTGAAGCTTGAGTTCTTTTTCAGGATAACCTTCTGCGAGTGACTCGGTCATACCATCTAAGTAATCCTGGGTAGCCACTAATTTTTGATTTGTACCTTCTATCCATTGCTGAAGATTCTCAGTAAGATCTGGTACAATCTCTTGATCAAATAATCCTCGAATCTCTTCATTCATTTTTTCATTTAACTCAATGTGAAGTTGGTTTAAATTACTTTCTTCCGTTATATATTTCGAGCAATCGGCAAGGATTTTCGGTACTTTTTCAGTGATGTTACGTTTAACCTCTGAAATTACGTCTGTAAACGAATCAACAATTTCTTTACTTTGGCTCATTTCCTTATCGTTCAGACTGTTGTTAAATCCAGTTAGTCTGGTGATGAATTCTTCATTATGTGCGATTAACTCAATCAGTTTGTTTTCTGAGTCAACACGCTTTTTAAGCAGGTTGGAAATCGTTTTTCTAAGTAAAAATAAAATTTTTCCAACGCGATTGGTCGTACGGTAGCTGGCCTTAATGTCACGTAGGACGTTGACGTTGCTGAAAGAATGAACAACCGCATCTGGGAAGTACTCCTTGATTTTCCCCTCGTCAAACATGTTACGAAGTACAAAATGTACAGGAGTATCCTTGGCGGAATGCTTGATTTGGGCAAGATAATCTAAGTCCAATTCTGTGAGTACCTCGGCTTCATGCACAAATAAAACGCCATCTACGACAGGTAAATAGCCAAAGGTTTTCCGTTTCTCCATAAAGTACTCGTTGTAACCAGTGGTGTTTAGCCTTATCGCTGACTGTTGTAATCGAGTGGAAGGTAGGCTTGTTTCGATAATCGAGTCTGGATTCGTAGCTTCTTCATAAGCAGTCAGCAGACTCCGGCCTGTATCGGACACCTCAGTAATTTCCTTCTTTTCTCCATATTGAATGCAGGCAAAAGAAGAAAGCGATGGAGTCAGAATTTCTTCTTCTAAGATTGAGTTAATGAAAGAACCTTTCCCTTTACCAAGAACAAGCAAGTAGGTAGTATCCTTATCAAAAAGTTGCTCGAAGCCCCATACTAGGCGCTTGCTTGTTTCAATATTATTTTTTTGAGCCCAATCGATAATGGTCTTCATGAAGTGATGACACTCATCCATGGATATCTTGCGACCATGTGCATTTTCTAGAACGATTTCAGCTTCTTTTACAATCACAGTCTTGAACGCAGAAGGAAAAATATCATCCCACGCTAAGATTGCTGCTGCCGCGTTCAAACCATTCGTTGCTGTAGTCGTATTCAACCAATTAATCAGCAGTTTTGGCATCAACTTTCCGATGTCACGCAATAAATAATCCCCTTTTGTTAATTGAAGATATGTCTCCTCAAATAAACTTGAAATCGTATGCCAGGAATCGTACGGATCAATCTCTAAATCTTTCATTATCTGAATAACTGAATGTAACCAATCTAGGTAATGGTCCGTATTTTTGTAGTGTTGCCAAATCGCCGCTAAGAGTTGTTTAAATCTAGCTTGATCCAGTTCATATAGTGTTCGTAATAAGGAAACGAACGTATCAGGTGTAAATGTAAGACCATGACCAGCTTCACAGTAGGAAATTAATCCGTCAAACCAATACAAATCTTGAGTACGATTAGCCTCATTAATCGCTAGTTCAACCGCATTTTTCCAATCTTCCTGTTCTTCATAAAAGCGTTTGGCAATGGATGTTAGTTCAGGATAATCGGGATTTCCTTCAATCGCTTCCTGCAATACGCGATAAGCGGCATCAATCTTGTTGTCCTCAAGATAAAGGGAGAACAGGCATAATGAAACCTCACTTGTTAACACCTGATTTTTTGAGATGATTGAGCCATATATTTTTTCAGCATTTGAGAGTAACCCAAGCTCGTAATACGCATCTGCAATATTCTTTTTTGCCCATGGTTGGAGATCATTGGTGATATTCTCCCATTTATAAATAGCTGCTTCATAATCCTTAGAATGAAAGTAAATTTCCCCTTGGGCAAATCGGATATTCGTCAGGTCATACACTTCCTTTTCCTGCTCAACCATGTATGCCTCGCCAAGAATATCAACAGGATGTCTTTTATCGTTTTCAGTAATTATAGTTTTATAATGCGTTTTTGTAATAAATTCATGTTCTGTTGTCATGTGTAAACCTCCATTGATACAGTGGTTCTGGAATAAAATAACCAATTATAAATTGATACGTTACAGAGACTTTATTTATGTCGGTTAGTAGTAGTGTGTATTACTATATTACACAAGTGAAATTGGTCTTTATCACTTATTCAAAAATGTAAATAAAAAGGTGTTTCTCAAGTTTTCTTTAATCCCCAACAAACAAAAAATCTAAAAATATTTTATAAAAAACTACTGGCTAACGTAAGGACCGTTTAATTTAATATAAGACTTCCAATTTAATACAAGTTATCCAAAAGAAATCGTTCATAAATCTTGTCTCATGCAGAAATGTTAGTATTAAACCATGTAAATATATGGTTTTTTGTGTAACCTATTAGTTTGAATGCCTTTAAGGTTATTAAGAAGAGTGCTATAATTTTCAATGTCGGATTTGTCGAAAGTTATTTATAACCCTTTCCAAAAATGCGGAAGGAAATTAACTTAAGCTCTAATCATAATCAAGTCAAAAAACATGGAGGAAAATTATGACTTTTAATGAAGTGATGGCATTAATTATGCCTTCTTTTATAGCTGTACTTTTTTACTCAAAGTTAACTAATAATAGTTTCAAAGTATTTCAAAATATTTCTTATTTAGCCTTCTTTATGGTGACAACTAATTGCATATGTTATGTAATCTTGCTTTTATTAAAAGTCGAACAAGTAATATTTACTATACAATTTACAGTGAAATATTGCTTGCTGGCTATCTGTATTGCAACTGTAATAGTAATTGTATATCGTTTTATTGAGTTAAATATAAAAATTAATTTTAAGGTTGAAACAGTAAATGAAAAAGAAGACGAATAAATCTATTTTGAGCATATTAGCAATATCTATTTTAGTGATTAGTGCAGTAATTATTTCACTTTCTGCTTATATAAGCATTAAATTTGCCGACCAAGGCATTGAAGAAATGTTATTTTATCTTGTAAGCGGTACGGAAGGTGCTTCAAATGATGTATTTATTTCTGCTGTTTTTACAAGTCTACTTCCGTTTTTAATCATTTTTTGCATTATATTCATGCCAATTATGAAAATAAAAAAAAGGAAAAATATAATTGAAGTAAAAATTAAAAATAAAGAGTTTTTCTTCAATATACTTCCAAATAATTTTATTTATAAGTTTAGATTACTATATGCATTTTTTATTTTATTTATATCACTAATAACCTGTTATCAAATGTTGGGGGTTAATAATTATATAAAGAGTTTAACTGAATACTCCACCTTTATCGAGGATAACTACATTAATGGTAATGATATATCAATGACTTTTCCAAAAGAAAAAAGGAACTTAGTTCTTTTATATTTGGAGTCGATGGAAAATTCCATGATTGCTAATGAAAATGGGGGTGGCTGGAATTATACGGTGATTCCTGAATTAGAGAAATTAGCCAAGGAGAATGTAAATTTTTCTAATTCAGATAAAATAGGGGGAGCACTCCCTATTACAGGTACTACCTGGACAGTAGGGGGACTGGTAGGAACAACATCTGGCTTGCCATTGAAAATACCAGTAAACGGGAATGAATATACATCATCTACTAACTTTTTATCAGGTGCTTATACACTGGGAGATATTTTGAATAAAGAGGGATATAATCTTAAGGCTATGTTTGGTTCAAATGCAAATTTTGGTGGACGCACAAATTTTTATAAAAGACATGGAAATTATGATATTTTTGATTTAAATACAGCTATTAAAGAAGGTAAAATGAAGGAAAGTGAAAAGGTATGGTGGGGATTTGATGACTCTCATTTGTTTGAATGGGCAAAAGAAGAAATAACTTCCCTGGCAAACTCAGATAAACCTTTCAGTATTTCACTTTTAACAGCTAATACTCATTTTACAGATGGTTATTTAGAAAGCGGAGCTGAGAAGATTTATGACACCCAGTATGAAAATGTATTTGCGTACTCTTCAAAACAAGTAGATGATTTTGTGAAATGGTTGCAACAACAAAACTTTTATAGTAACACAACACTTGTCGTAATAGGAGATCATCACAGTATGCAACCTGATGATTATTATACACAGCGCACATATGGTGGCTATAGTCGAACAATTTATAATACATTTATAAATTCAGCAGTGGATCCTGTTAGTTCAAAAAATAGAATTTTCACCTCATTAGACATGTTTCCAACTATCCTAGCAAGTATGGGAGTGGAAATCGAAGGGGACCGTTTGGGCTTAGGAACGAATCTTTTTTCCGACCGTAAAACATTGGTAGAGGAACTAGGATTAAATTATGTAAATAAAGAGTTAGGTAAAAACTCTGAATTTTACAACCACAAAATTTTACAGGATGATTATTTTGATTTAATGAGGAAGGCAAAGGCGCAAGAAAATCAATAGATTTATTATGGTGATTTTTGCCTGTTCATTATATGTTCCGTTTCCGGCCATTGTGGGTAGTTTTACAATAGGCTAATTAAAACCATAGATTCTAATTAAGAATACAGTAATTGGTCAATGTTTAAAAACCGAAATAATCCGGAACCTTTTCTCTAAAGCCATAAATGTTTTTTCCAACCTCATCCATAACCATTCTGTTCTTGTGATTCCTTACTCGTAAACTAGAGGGGCTTTATTAAGAAAATTGATATAGCTCCAACTTATAACGTTTATATTCGGAAAGGAGTTGGAAGTAATTTCAAAATTGCTACGAACTCCTTTTCAATTTTTTATTCTTTTTTAAAAGGTGATGATTATTGCTCATAGAAAGCTCTTTAAATTTTGTTTTATCGTTGAGCCAACATCTAACATATCTACAATAAAAGCTATTTTTTTATTTGACTAAATATTCTCATTTATAGATTTGCTGCATTTTGACTGTCCCTATGATCCACTAAGATGTTGTTTTAGTTGAGATGACAGTTTGGTGAGTTCTTCTTTTGGGACAAAGAAGTAGTATATTCCGCCTATTTTTGTTCCGCTTCCTGTGAGTTGCAGTTGTTCAAGGTTGCCAGCTGTAGATTTATAGTTTTTCTGTATCTCGAGCATTTGGTTAAAGGTTAGGTTTGTTTGAACATTGTTTCCTAATACTCCTAGAATGTCATCTACTTTCGTGATGGTTGAAAGGCTGGCGCCTTGTTTAATCACGGCTTGAATAATTTGGCGTTGGCGGTCCTGTCTGCCAAAGTCACCACGTGGGTCTTCCTTTCTCATACGTGAGTAGGCTAATGCCTCTTCGCCGTTTAGTTTTATTGTACCTTTCTTAAACGTATGCCCTTCAAACGTAAAAGCAAATGGATTATTTACGGTAACTCCACCTACTGCATTGACAATATCTTTGAAGCTTTCCATATTGACCTCTACAAAATAGTCGATGGGTATATCTAGAAAGTTTTCAACGGTATTTATTGTCATTTCTACACCGCCAAAAGCATAGGCATGATTGATTTTATCCTGCGTGCCCTTTCCGATTATCTCGGTTCTTGTATCACGTGGGATACTTAACATTTTTATGGAATTGACATGTGGATTTATTGTAAGCACGATAAGGGTATCCGAACGACCTCTATCACCTTCTCGTTCATCTACCCCAAGTAACAGGACGGAAAAAGGATGTTTTTTCCCAAAATCAATTTGTTCCGTTCTTTTTTCTGATTTTTCTCTCTCAATCGGTGTATGCATAGATGAAACTGCCTTTTCAACGGATTGGTACAAATAAAAGGCATAGCCTCCAATCCCAATAATCAGGACACCTAGAATACTTAAAATCCATACTAGCCACTTTTTCTTTTTGTTCATTTTTTTGTTATGTCTTCCCATTTATATCCCCTCATTTTATTTAAAATTAATAAAATATGGCATTGTCCATTATAACGCCATAAAATGTATAATATGGTTAGATTCCCCGAAAGAAAGGGTAAATATGAGAAGGGTGGGAAAAGTAATGAAACGATACATATGGTTAGTAATGAGTCTTACATTTAGCATCATTTTGTTAACCGGATGTAATAAGGATCCAATTCCGGAAGATCGCTTTGAGGGATTTATTAAGGATTGGGAAAAGCAGGATTTTAGTAATGTTTATGACCAATTTTCAACGGATGTAAAAGAAACAGTTAAGAAAGATGAATTTGTAGATAGGTTTACGAAGATATACAAAGACATAGACGTCCATGATTTAAAGGTAAAGTTTAAAAAACCAGAAGAGGAAGTAAAACCTAACGATAACGGTGAAGTGACTTTCTCATATGATCTTTCGATGGAAACGATTGCTGGTCCAATTAACTTTACGGAAAAAGCCACATTGGTTCTCGAAGAAAAAGACGATGAAAAGAAATGGGCTATCAAATGGAAGCCAGCAATGTTCCTTCCTGACATGGAGGAGGGGGATGAGATAGGGATTTCCATTACTTCACCGACGCGTGGGGAAATAGTGGACAGAAATGGCGTCGCTTTAGCTGAAAATGGCCTTGTGTATGAAATTGGCTTAGTTCCACAGGATCTTGGTGAAAATAAGGATTCTACGATTGCTACTGTTGCGGAAAAATTAAAACTGACACCTGAGTCAGTCGAAAAAGCATTAAATGCTTCTTGGGTCAAACCGGATTATTTTGTGCCAATAAAAAGGCTCTCCTTGCAAGAACAGGAATTAGCAACACAAGTAACCCAACTTAATGGAGTACTATCGAAAAAGGTTGATTCCCGGGTATATCCATTTAAAGAAGCGACTGCACATTTAATCGGTTATATTGGAAATGTAACAGCGGAAGATTTAAAATCCCTTGAGGAAAAGGGGTATACAGCAAATGATGTTGTCGGTAAAAAAGGCCTGGAGATGGTATTAGAGGACCGTTTACGAGGAGAAAAAGGAGCGAAGGTATACATTAAAAAGGCAAATGACAAAGGGGAAGTCACTCTCGCGGAAAAAACGGCTAAAGATGGAGAAACGATTACTTTAGCCATTGATATTGATGTTCAACTTGTTGCATATGATCAGATTCGAGGGAATGCCGGCGCAGCAGCTGCCATTCACCCCTTAACAGGAGAGGCACTTGCCCTAGTGAGTAGCCCGTCCTTTGACTCAAACTCGTTCGTACTTGGAATATCAACTGAAGAATGGAATCAATTAAATGAAGACCCACTAAAACCATTAATTAATCGTTTCGGTGCAACTTATGCACCTGGTTCAACGTTTAAACCAATCACAGCAGGAATCGCACTAGAGAATCAAGTGATAACACCAGAAACATCTATAAATATAACAGGGAAGCAGTGGCAAAAAGATAGTTCCTGGGGAGGCTATTCGATTACAAGAGTGGCAGACCCAGGAAAGCCAGTTAACTTGAGAGACGCATTCGTATATTCTGACAACATTTATTTCGCGCAAGCCGCACTTGGAATTGGCGGGGAACGATTTGAAACGGAATTAAAAAAATATGGATTTGGAGAATCTTTTCCATTCGAATACCCATTATATGAATCGAAAATTTCAAACGAAGGATTAAAAACAGAAATACTGACTGCAGATACGGGTTATGGCCAAGGTCAACTCGAAATGAACCCGGTACATTTGGCAATTTCCTACACGCCACTATTAAATTCAGGAAACTTAATAAAACCTCGGCTCCTCCTAGATGGAGCGGAAGCTGAGGTTTGGAAGGAAAATGTCATAACTCCTGAAACTGCTCAAGTCATTCTTGACGATTTGGTGCAAGTGGTAGAAGATTCAAATGGTACTGCCCAGGATGCAAGAATTGATGGGGTTAAAATTGCCGGTAAAACAGGAACTGCTGAACTTAAAGCAACGAAGGATGAAGATGGCAAAGAAAATGGATTATTTGTTGCTGTTAACACTGAAAATCCAAGCCTTCTAGTAGCCATGCTCATTGAAGATGTGAAGAACGGAAGTCATGACGTGACACCGAAAGTGAAAGCAGTATTTGAAACCGTATTAAAATAGTAATAAAAATGGAGGATAGTGTGAAGCTATACTCCATTTTTTATATCTTTAACGCTCCGTTTGATTCAACTGGAATTGATGTGTTCGCAAGCATTTCTCCATTATCTTTTAATGCGTAATAGTTGCCATCAGTTTGGATAATACCTGTTGCCATTTCACCACTTGAGTTTAAATAGTACCACTTGGTATTATCTTTTAGCCATCCAGTCTGCATGACGCCGTCTGAGTCAAGAAAGTACCATTTCCCGTTTACTTTTTTCCAACCAGTCGCCATTGCCCCATCAGAATCCAAGTAGTACCATTTTTCGTCATCCTTTAGCCATCCAGTCTGCATGACGCCGTCTGAGTCAAGAAAGTACCATTTCCCGTTTACCTTTTTCCATCCGGTCGCCATTGCCCCGTCAGAATCCAAGTAGTACCACTTTTCATCATCTTTAAGCCAACCTGTTTGCATGACGCCTTTTGAGTCTAAGAAGTACCATTTTCCGTTTACCTTTTTCCATCCGGTAGCCATTACACCGTCAGAATCCAAGAAGTACCATTTGCCATCATCTTTTATCCATCCTGTTTGCATCACACCATTTGAATCAAGAAAATACCATTTGCTTTTATCCAAAAGCCAACCTGTTTGTTTCACACCGTTTTTATAGAAATACCATTTGCTGTCTATTTTTCGCCATCCATTGGTACTCGAAGCACTACTAGTTCCCCCGCTGCTACTTCCCCCATTCGTATTCATCGCATTCCTCACATCCTTAATAAATTGGTCCCAAGTAACACCGTTTCGGCTAAATGCGCTTTGGGGATCTGATCTTCTTGAGGGGTCTAAATAGCTGTGAGCAACTATATGCTTTTGTGGATCTAAATTAAATTTTTGGCATAAATATGCGTGGTACCAAACATAACGGTTATATGACTGTTGGAAATTAATCGAACCTCCAAAACAAAATTCAACTCCAATTGCTGCATCATTCGCATTAGCACCGTACAATTGATTGTCTTTTGTGATATTGTAACGGACATGCCAAGCTTTTTCATCAACCGGGATAATTTCTAATATATATTGATCATCGACAAAAGTATGTGCCGAAGCAGATGGTTGTTGTCTATTAAAATAATTCATATTTTGATAAGCTGTCGAGCCGGGATTTCCTGTATCGTGACTTACAATAAACTTAACACCACTTAGTTTTTGACCCGACCGGGAATTTCCCAATCGGATATAATCCCTGGTTATATGGTAACTCACCCGAAAATCCTCCTTTTTGATTACTATATGAAAATAATCTAAAGTGTGTATAGACATCGCCCCTAAGTAATCAAAATGTAAAGAATGTTACAACAATCGAAAGGTTTTATGAAAAGAAAAGGTCCAATAAGTGATAGTCAACCACTTATTGGACCTTTTACATAGTATTAAAAGTTATTTGCGAGTAATGTCGTAGCTGCACTAATGATGATGGCTAGAATTGGAACTGAAATATATAAGAGAACCTTATTTCTTTTTCGTTTCTTTTCCATCTCTTCAGGTGTAACCCATGTAGTCATTTTTATCCTCCTCGTTTTTTGGCAACTGGCTGGCTTAGTCAATAGGACGTTAGCCCCTTTAGTTTTGCGTGCACCACTTTTCAGTGATATTGCTATTTTCCAACGAAAAAACCCAAATTCTCTATTATTATCGACATAAATCGACGAGTTGTGAATGGGTAGAAAGACCCAGTTTGTTTTTGTGAAAAACAAAAATTAATCTCATTTCTATGTTAGGGAAACATAATTAAGTAAAAATACCTATAGATTTCAATATTTTGTTCATTTCCATAAAAAAAGTATTGAAAATGAACAATTGTTAATGTAAGTTTAAATAAAACATATGAAAAAGGTGTCGAAATGAACGTGGAAAAATTTAAAATACTAAGAGAATGCAATCGAACAGAAAATGTCACCCAAAGAGATATATCAAGACTATGTAATATTTCTTTAGGGAAAACGAATAAATTATTTCAATCATTATTAGAAGAAGGTCTTTTAATAAAAGAGAATAATGGCTATGTATTGACAAAAAATGCGCATAAGCTTCTAGAGGAATATCGGGTTGATAATGCGATTGTAATGGCTGCTGGCTTTGGTTCTCGGTTTGTACCGCTAACCTATGAAACTCCAAAGGGGTTACTAGAGGTCTTTGGTGAAAGAATGATCGAACGTCAAATTAAGCAATTATTAGAGGCTTCTATAACAGACATAACAATTGTTGTGGGATATTTAAAGGAAAAGTTTGAATATCTGGTTGATAAGTATGGGGTGAAGCTTATATACAATGAAGAATATGATACGAAAAACAATTTAGCCACACTTTATCATGTTCGCCATTTATTAAAAAACACCTATATTTTATCAAGTGATAATTTTATGACGAAGAATTTATACAATACGTATGAATTCGAAAGCTGGTATAGTGCTGTAAAATCTGAAGGAGAAACAGGCGAATGGTGTTTATTTACCGATAAAAAGGATCGTATCACAAACATTGAGATTGGTGGCACAAATGCATGGCATATGTATGGTCCTGCCTTTTTTAATAAGGAATTTTCGGACAAGTTAGTGCCACTTTTGGAACAAGCCTACTTTCAGCCTGGAACGGAAGATTTTTATTGGGAGCACATTTTAAAAGACAACCTCACTGAACTCAAAATGACAATCAATCGTCAAGAACCAGGCGTTGTGTATGAGTTTGAAAGTCTTGAAGAACTTCGGGATTTCGATTCAACTTATCGAGAACAATCGAAAAATGAAGTGATGTCCTTACTTTCATTCATTTTTAAGGTGAGAGAAGATCAGATAAAAAATATTAAACCTATTAAAATCGGCATGACCAATCGTTCTTTTTTATTTGAGATTGATACGAAAAAGTATATTTGTCGAATTCCGGGAGAAGGCACTGAAAAATTGATTAACCGTGCCGAAGAATATCAAAGTATACAGGCTGCGATGGAATTAAATATTACGGAAAATATTATTTATATAGATCCAAAAAGTGGGATAAAAATATCCGAGTTTGAATCAGATGCTCGAAATGTAGATATTCATAATGAGGAAGAAGCAAAGAAGTGGATAGGTATTTTAAAACAGCTTCACGAAAGTAATATTGCTGTTCCTCATAACTTTAGCCTGGAGAAACTGATTCTCTTCTATGAAGAAATCTGTAAAGAAAAGGATGCCATCTTATTTGAAGATTATTCGCTTGTGCGTGCTAGAATGGGAGAACTCCTTTCGATCGTTAAGAATATGGACAAACCAAAAGCGTTTTGTCATATCGATGCACATGTCGATAATTTTCTTGTTTTGCCAAATGGAGATATGAAATTGGTGGATTGGGAATATGCGGGTATGGCTGATCCGCTTATTGATCTTGCGATGATTTATATATACGGACAGTATGATGAGAATCAGCTAGAAAAAATCTTGAGTTATTATTTTGGTGAGGGTGGACCAACACAGGAAGAACGCCTCCGGATCTATATCTATGTAGCATTAGGTGGACTTTTATGGTCGTTGTGGGCTCTATACAAACAATCACTTGGTGTTAAGTTTGGGGACTACACGCTCAATATGTATCGATATTCAAAAAAATATTATAAAAAAAGTATGGATCTAATGGGGGAAATGAATTATGGGTTTGCAAAAAAATAAAAAAGGACAAGAAATTGATTGGGTACTCACGATAGGTCCATTACTATTAATTATTGTTATTTCTACGGTCTTGTTTTTGTTTCCAAATCAAAGTGGGCATGCTATTGAGTTTTTAAGAAGTATTTTTGTTGGGGAATTTGGTTCCTTTTATATGATTTTTGGACTAGGTGTATTTTTAGTATCCATTTGGCTTGCATTTTCTCGCTTTGGGAATGTGAAATTGGGTAATCTTGAAAAGCCACGATTTAATACATTTAGTTGGGGTGCTATGATTTTCACCTCAACAATGGCAGCGGATATTTTATATTGGTCTTTAATTGAATGGGCTTATTATTTTGGGGCAAATCCATTCGGTATTGAAAATCCAAGTCTTGCACAAAAACAAGATTTTGCTTCTTCCTACCCGTTATTCCACTGGGGACCTATCCCATGGAGCTTTTATCTACTGCCTGCAGTTGCCTATGGATATATGATTTTTGTAAAGAATCGAAAACGACAAACCTTATCAGAGGCTTGTCGTTCTACAATCGGTTCTCGGGCAGATGGAGTGTTAGGAAAAGCAATTGATATTTTTTCAATTGTAGGTCTTTTAGCTGGAACAGCAACGACTTTCTCACTAGCAACACCTTTGCTTTCATTAACGGTGTCTTCAACCCTTGGTATCCCGCAAAGTAACGTTTTAACCATTATTATTTTGGTTATCATAGCTTTGGTATATACGGTTGCTGTAACAGTAGGTCTTAAGGGGATTTCACAACTAGCAAAAATCTGTGTTGGGATATTCATTACATTAATTGCTGTCTTCTTAATTTTTGGACCAACGAAGTTCATCATCGAAAGTGGTGTAACTGGAATTGGTAAATTAATAAATGACTTTTTCAGCATGTCTACTTGGATGGATCCACTTCGAGTTTCTGGTGAGGGTGGTTCAGGTTTCCCACAAGACTGGACTGTTTTCTACTGGGCTTATTGGATTGCGTGGTTTGTGGCGACTCCGTTCTTTATCGGTAAAATTTCAGAAGGACGTACGATTAAACAAACGATTGTTGGTGGATTTACAGCAGGTTTATTAGGAACGTTCACTTCATTTATTGTATTTGGTAACTTTGGGCTTTATCAGCAAACACATGGAAAGGTAGATGCATCTGGTATGTTAGCCTCTGGTGCTTCACCATCTGAAGTTATCATTCAGATTTTTAATCAACTTCCAATTAGTGGAGTTGCACTTGGCTTATTAGCATTAGCTATGATAGCTTTTTATGCAAGTACATTTGATGCATTAACCCTAGTCGTTTCCGAATACTCATTGAAAAAATTAGAAGCAGGTCAAGAACCACCAAAATATATTCGAGTATTCTGGGCATTGATCTTTATCATCCTGCCAATAGCCCTAATCTTTAACGAAACAACACTAACCATGCTTCAAACGATATCGATCGTCGCGGCATTCCCATTAGCCATCATCATGGGCATCGTTATCTACAGCTTCCTTAAAGATATAAGCAGGGACACGGGGACAGGTTCCTCGTCCCAGGACTAGAATTCAAGTGAATCATCGATTAAACGAACCCCTTTTAGGTAATGAAAGTAACATCTAAAAGGGGTTTTTAATAAAAACTAGAATTCTTGGATAAAGCACATAAAATAGTAATGAAATTAAGTAAAATTAATAAAGTAGTCCATTTTGGAGTCTTTGCCAATTTCTTTGTCCCCAATAATGAACTACTTTATTTCTAAGTAATGTTAAACTTTATTCTCTCCAGTAATCTTCTTATTCTTAGCAATATTAAATTTGCCAAGGATATAAGTAAATCCACCACCTGCTAGCATAGCAAAAGTAGGGATGATAAAATACCGATATCTAGTTTGGATTTCAATTAAAAAGTGAACGGAAACATATCCTAAAGTTAGAATCATAAACAACAATAAACCATTTTTTGGTTTTAATTTCAGCATAGAGATAAGAGATAAAAAGAGCATAAAAAGGTATATACTATGTTCAAAAATTTTGACTCTGTGAAAATAGAAAGGCATGTCTACTTTACTCATGCTCCAAATGATTGAGGAATCTCTATATCCCCACATAATTTGAAATTTGTCGTAGAATAGCATTAAAACTTGTTTTTTATCAGATAATCTTTCTAAAACAAGGTCTTTTTCAATGCTATCTCGTTCTGCCCCAAGTGCAAATTTAGACATATAGGCTGAATCCTCAGCCGAATAGTTACCCTTGGTTTCATGGTTAAACCCGACAAGAAATTTCCAATATGGCGCACGATTGGACAAAGGATAATCCGTTACTCCACCCGCAATAAATGCATAACTCACAACATTCATAATTATGAAGTAGGAAGCAAATATCCCTATAATTGAACGAATTGCGGGCATTCTTTGATCTTTATTAGCTAAAATTATTTTATAGACTAAAAAATATAGCAAAATAGCAAGTAGGATTAGACTGCCAAGAGGTCTAATAATATTTCCTAACCCGATTAACAGTCCGATAAGTAAACCAGCTTTTAACGTATTCCTTTTTATTGTGATAATTAAATAGAAGCCTAGGTAAAATAATAATGTAGACAAATGATCGTTAGTTAAAACAGAAGTCATTGCAATGCTAGAAGGGTACACAGCATATAGTAAGCCGGCAATCCTTCCTGCTGTTTCGTTAACTAATTTTCTAGCGATTAAATAAATTACTACAACTATTCCTACGGTAAAAAGGATATTTAAAAATTTTAGGATAAATAAACTTTTGCCAAATAAACTTATAATAAGTGCTTGAAACATAGTAAAACCAATTTGGTAGACCCAGCTACTAAAGTATAATGTTTCAGAAAAACTAAAATCACCCTTAGCTGCATCAATAGCAGCACGATAAAGAATTAAAAAATCAGATTCAGGTGGTGTTTTTATCAACAGAACCCAGCCGAGTCTAAGTAAAAAGGAAAAAACAATAAGTAACAAAAGAAAAACCTTATTGGATATATACCGATTGACGAATAATATATATAACCCCAAAGCAATGATTCCGATAAGAAGGGGGCCTACAAATAATTGGATATCTCTTTTCGAGAGGTAGATATCCATTCCATTCTTAAATGAAAAGAGTAATGCACCTGCAAAAAATAGAATACACAGGATTTGAATTAACTTAGTTGAAAACCATCCTAGCCACTGATATTTAATCTCCATATTCAAGCTCCTAATTTCTTAACTCCTTCTATTCCGGAAGGTAAAATATTTACTGGAAACATAGTTCATTATAACAACTACTACATTTGCAATGACTTTCGCAAAAATTTCATCTGTATTAAATATATCAATCAATAAATACATAATAACTAAATCTACACCTAAAGAAAGAATCCTAAAAAAACTAAAATTGATTAGTTCCTTTAAAATATCAACATATGCTACTGTTTGACTGTTGAACACATATACCTTATTTGTTATAAAAGCAAAAAGTACAGATATAATCCATGCGAGTGTACTAGAGAACATATAATCTATATTAAATATCTTCACAAACAATGAGAATACTGAAATATTAACAACCGTTGTTAGTATCCCGAAAATAACATAGTTTACAATTGTTTTATTAAACATTTGTTTCAACCCAGCTTCTTACCTTCTCATCATTATATACATTTACATAATATAAAGGGCGGTTCTTGGTTTCATTAAATATGCGGCCAAGGTATTCTCCAATCACTCCTAGTGATAGTAGTTGGATTCCACCTAAAAATAAAATAACGGTCATAAGGGAAGGATAACCTGAAACCGGTTCATCCCACATTAATGTTTTAATAATTATCCACATCATATAGATGAAGGCGGCAAAAGAAATGGTGAATCCAAAAAAGGCAGAAATACGTAATGGGGCTGTAGTAAAGGAAGTAAGCCCTTCAATCGCTAAGTCAAAAAGCTTGAAATAATTCCATTTTGATTCACCTGCTGCTCGAGGATCTCTATCAAATAAAATTTCCTTTTTATTAAAGCCAATCCAACTAAACATTCCTTTTGTATACCGCTGGGACTCCCTCATTTCCCTTAAAGCATTCACACATCTTCGATCTAATAGCCGGAAATCTCCGGTGTTTTCCTGTATTTCAATTTTTGTTGTTTTTTGTAGAATCCCATAAAATTTGTTTGCTGTCCATTTTTTCAACCAGGTTTCTCCGGCACGATTGCGTCTTTTTGCGTAGATATCATCATAACCTTGCTCCCAATAATAAATCATCTCGGGAATTAATTCAGGAGGGTCTTGTAAATCCGCATCAATAATTACAACGGCGTCACCTGTTGCATAATCAAATCCAGCAATCATGGCAATTTCTTTTCCAAAATTTCTAGATAAATCCACATATGAAATTCTTCGGTCATGTTTACGAAGTTCTTTTAAAATATTTAAAGTATTGTCTTTACTCCCATCATTAACAAATAAAAATTCAAATGAATACTTTTTAACATTATCAGCTACTGTGTTTAACCTCTGATATAATTGGTGAAGAACCTCTTCCTCGTTATAGGCAGGAATAAGTATCGTTATTTGCTTCATTCTTTCAATCCCCTTTAAATCATAAACATTTTGTTGTTAGAAATTTCACGAGCAATTCAAGTTGGATACTTAATCTATTTTACATAATTATTTTCCTTGTGCAATTTGTTTTATAATAAATAAGATTGTCTTCACACTGTAGAAATATACTTTAACGGACACGAAGACTGGTTTCCCAGGACTGGCTTATGCAAAACAATAATCGATTTAACGACCTTATTAGCAAATGAAGATTACCACTAAAATGGGTTTTTTGCGTAAAAAGGAGAAATTCATGAGTCAAGCCCTTAATTTTTTGTAAAATTAATTCTATGACTAACTATATTTATCAGGATATTAGATTTATTTGTGTAAAGGGATTGATTTGTATTGGTTGGAAGGGGGTACCCCCTCCAACCAATACAAATTTCGCGCTCTATCTCTTTTTGATAGGTAGTTTTTTCCTCAATTGTTTCTCTTCATAGTCCATTAATACAGCTCCAATTAGGCAAAAGGCAGATTGAGTGTGAGGAAAAATTCTTATGACTCTTTCTCTTCGCCGGACTTCCTGGTTCAATCGTTCTAATGAATTTGTACTTTAGTGAAGTTAATTGATTTAAATTCCGTTGCATTTTGGAATAACGATATTTATCGATTAAATTCTCAAATTATCTCACAAGCCTTTCGCATTTTTGACACAGGCAGTTTAAAATATTTGTCATCTTTAGAACTAGAAAAATATAGACAAGCCCCTGAGGAAAAAGATGTGATAATCGAAACCTATCCAATTGGTCAAGATGAATTCATTGAAAGCGCCGATCATAACTCAATTATGCCGCCCAAATCAACCTGGTTCTCACCAAAATTCCCAACTTTCCTCATCTTCAAGCAATACAAATAACACATGGGACACGGGGACAGGTACATCGTCCCAAAATCAGAATCTAAATATGTAAGGAGCACAGATCTCAAAAAAGATTTGTGCTTTTTTACGTTTATTGATTATTGATTATTGCCCCCTAGTAGAGTTGCCCTAATTTTGATGTGTAAATTTTTCCGATTTGTTATGCGTACTTTGTCAAGTTTTGTAGATTTAGAGATGTCCATTTGGTAGAATAATACAAGCTACTATTTTTTATGCAGATAAAGTGGTTAATCAAATCCCCTCATTTTTGGAATTCCGTTATCCTTCTTACGATAGAACATTTTACCGATACATATTGTAGTAAACACTAAAAAAATTACGGATTTTGTCGATATTTTAAGAGGATAATCTTTTCCTATAAGAGGTTAACAAAAAGGAGGTCAATAGTCGTTGTTTAGGAACATTAGATTTTTAACCCTGTCTATGATAGTTTTCACCTTGTTATTTGGTTTTGCGAACGAGAAAACCTATGCAGCTGCGTCGGGTTGGAAATCTAGCGGAAGCACTTGGTATTATTATCAAAATGGTAATCTAGCCAAGGGCTGGGTATTTGATGGGAGCAATTGGTACTATATGAATCGTGCAGATGGTGCGATGAAAACCGGTTGGCTAAAGGATGGTCCATGGTACTATCTGCATTCCAGTGGTGCAATGGCTACCGGTTGGGTGAGAGACGGCGGAACTTGGTACTATATGAAACCGAGCGGTGCGATGGCCACAGGTTGGGCACTTGACGGAAAAACCTGGTATTATTTAAACCCAAGTGGGGCAATGAGAACCGGTGGTTGGTTTAAGAACGGGAACGCCTGGTACTATCTACACTCCAGCGGAGCCATGGCGACTGGTTGGGTAAGAGATGGTGGAACTTGGTACTATATGAAACCTAGTGGAGCCATGGCCACAGGTTGGGCACTTGACGGAAAAACCTGGTACTATTTAAACCCAAGCGGAGCAATGAGAACCGACGGTTGGTTTTTGGACGGTAATGCATGGTACTACCTGCATTCCAGTGGAGCCATGGCGACTGGCTGGGTAAGAGATGGCGGAACTTGGTATTATATGAACTCAAGTGGATCAATGGCTACAAATTGGGTAACAGACAACGGGAAACGCTACTTTTTTGGCCCCGGCGGCGCCATGAAGACAGGTTGGCTTACCCAAGGAAGTAGTAAGTATTACTTAAAGCCAAGCGGTGAAGCTGCAACGGGTGTTTCAAAGGTTGATGGAGTAAACTATCTTTTTAACAGTGAAGGCAAGCTTTCTTCAGGCTGGCAAACTGTAAACGGCAAACGATATTTAGCGAATAGTGCAGGGATTGCCCAAACCGGCTGGCAAACAGATGGAGGAAACAAGTATTATTTTGATTCAAATGGTCAACCTACAGTTGGTGTAAAGAATATTAGTGGAGTGAATTACTTATTCAATAACGATGGCGTATTATCCACAGGTTGGCAAACAGTAAACGGCAAGCGATATGTAGCCAATAGTGCAGGTGTTGTCCAAACAGGCTGGCAAACAGATGGAGGAAACAACTATTATTTTGATTCGAATGGTCAACCTGCAGTTGGTGTAAAGAATATTAGTGGAGTGAACTACTTATTCAATAACGAAGGCATATTATCCACAGGTTGGCAAACGATAAATGGCAAACGATATGTAGCCAATAGTGAAGGTATCGTCCAAACTGGCTGGCAAACAGATCAAAATAAAAAATATTATTTTGACTCAAATGGTCAACCAGCTGTGGGCGTAAAGGAGATTGACGGAGTTAACTATCTGTTCAATAATGAAGGAATTCTCTCCACAGGTTGGCATACTGTGAACGGTAAACGTTATTTTGCAAATGAAGAAGGAATTGTTCAAACCGGTGTCATCGAGGAGGGCAGTAAAAAATACTTCCTAAACCCAGACGGTACATATAAAACGGGTTGGGTATATGATGCAGGTAAATGGTATTATGCAAAATCAGATGGTGTTGTTCAAACTGGCTGGTTAACAGACCGAAATAAACGTTATTATCTAAATGCAGATGGTGTTATGCAGGTTGGTTGGGTAACCATTGATGGTGTTCAATACTATTTCAATTCAAGTGGAGCCTGGATTCCTTCAGCAGGAGACCTTGCTGGTAAAGTAATTGTGTTAGATCCAGGGCATGGCGGACATGATTCAGGTGCTGTATCAGTATCGCGGCGTTATTATGAAAAAAATATTGTTTTACAAGTAGGGCATAAACTAAGAGATGCTCTTGAAGCCCGTGGTGCTACAGTGTATATGACAAGGAATACGGATGTATTTCTATCTTTATCAGAAAGAGTACAAATCTCAAATTCAATCAAACCACACGTCTTTATTAGTCTACATACCAATGCAGCTGGAAGCTCGGCGCAAGGAATTGAGACGTTTTGGAATTCGGTACAAGGTGTTTTACCTACAGAAAGTAAAGATTTAGCTTCTGATCTACAAAGCTCTTTAATCGGAACAACTGCTGCGGTTAACAGAAATGTAAAAGATGCTGACTTTGCCGTAATTAGAGGTAATAATGCACCTGCTGTATTAGTTGAGCTTGGATTTATAACAAACAGTAATGAACTTTCGAATCTTTTAAGTGATAATTACCAGAACAAGCTAGTATCTGGTCTTGTAAAAGGATTAGATTCATTCTTTAAATAGATTAACCATATGAGGAACCAGTCTATTGGCTGGTTCCTTTTAATTTTGATAAAAAGATTTAAAATGACAACCAAAATATGACAAAAAAGCCACTTTTAGAATAGTAAAATAGGACTATCAAAACGATAAAGGGGTTTACTATGAGAAAAAGTATTTTGGTAATGATTATCTTTTTAGCAGGTTTTTTTCTTTATTCGAATCAGGTTGAGGCAACGACCGACTCCCAGTTGGTAATCATTAACAAAAGAACCAATGAAATGGCCTTTTATGAAAATGGGAAATTGGTCAGGGAGTTCAAGGTAGGAACCGGTAGAAACCTTTCATTAACGCCAGAAGGCACCTTCAAGATTGTGAATAAAATTAAAAATCGCCCATATTATACAGGCAAAGTCCCTGGGGGCGATCCTCGAAATCCACTTGGTGATCGGTGGTTAGGATTAGATGCGAGAGGGACATATGGAACGACTTATGCCATTCACGGGAACAATAACCCGAACACCATTGGGAAATACATAACCTCTGGTTGTGTAAGGATGCATAATGAAGAAATTAGATGGCTGTTTGAACGGGTAAAGCTTTACACTCCAGTTATTATTACGAATACTGATCATAATTTTAACTCTATTGCATCATCCAACGGGTACATTGTAGAAAACCACGGATGGGCAAAGGAAAATGGGGATTGGTTTTATTATAAAAATGGAGTAAAGATGACAGGATGGATCTACACCAATAACAACTGGTATTACCTTGATGATGGAGGAGTCATGAAAACAGGTTGGCTGGCAGACCATGATGTATGGTACTACCTTGATTCTTCTGGAGAAATGAAAACCGGTTGGATAATGTCCGGCAACTCGTGGTATTATCTTGCCCAAAATGGTGTCATGAAAACAGGCTGGGTGAAGGATGGTAGACATTGGTACTTCCTAAATGAAACAGGTGCAATGAAGTCAGGGTGGTTTGCGGATGGAAACACAACCTATTATCTGAATCGTTCTGGAGAAATGATGACAGGTTGGCTGCTAAGCAATCAACAATGGTATTATTTACAACCGTCAGGTGCTATGCACTCAGGCTGGTTAAGGCAAGGTGGAAACTGGTATTATCTTGAAACATCTGGAGAAATGAAAACCGGCTGGCATCAGGAAAATGAAAAGTGGTACTATCTTTTAAATAACGGTAAGATGGCAACTGATATGTATGTAGGTAGCTATTTTATGGGGAAGGATGGAGTTTGGATCCACGAGGTGTCAAAAATAGAATAAGCTAGATCCATTGACGTACAACGATTTGTTGTACGTTTTTATATGTTTACGAGCATCATAGATTACATACATAAAAAAGCAGGCAGTTAGAAATAACTGCCCGCCTGTTTTATAATGGTTTACTTAATCCAAACTCCACTTGGGGAGAATGTATACCATTTACCATTAATTTTCTTAGTGCCAGTTACCATGTCGCCACCACTGTTAAGGTAATACCAAGAACCGCCTGTATATACCCAACCAGTAGCCATAGTACCACTGCTTGTTAAGAAATACCATTTACCGCTATCTTTTACCCATCCAGTAGCCATAGCACCTGAGCCTTTTAGGAAGTACCATTTACCACCATCGTGAACCCACCCGGTAGCCATAGCACCTGAGCCTTTTAGGAAGTACCATTTACCACCATCGAAGATCCATCCAGTAGCCATAGCACCTGAGTTCTTTAAGTAGTACCATTTACCACCATCGAGAACCCAACCAGTTTGCATTACACCAGTTTTATTCATAAAGTACCATTTACCTTTATCTTGAATCCAACCAGTCTTTGCTTTACCGTTAGAGTCGTTGAAGTACCACTTACCATCCTTTAAAACCCAACCTGTTTTAACAGGTGTTTTTGGTTCTTCAGGTTTAGTAGGTTCTTCAGGCTTTGTAGGCTCTTCAGGCTTTGTAGGCTCTTCAGGTTTTTCTTCTTTTTCTGGAACAGTGATTTTAACAACCTTCACTGTTTCATTTCCGGCAATATCCACTGCTTTAAAAGTAAAGTTGTTTTCACCTTGTACAAGGGCTAACTTCACAACATGTGATTTTTCAATAGGTTCACCCGTTAATTTTTTTGTATCTTCGTAGGTTAATAGGTGATTATCACCTAGATAAAGAGATAGAGAGTTAATATTGTCCTTCATGTTAACCGTTACATTAACCTCTTTTTGACCATATTTAACCTCTGGTACAACAACATCAATTTCTGGTGCAGTCGTATCAATAAAGACGACACGATTAATCTGATGTGAGTTTCCGCTGGCGTCTGTTGCTTTAACGATTACATCTTTTTGACCATCACTGTCAAATGTTACAACAGTTTCAAAATCGAAAAGATTAGTTTTAGAGTTAAGCTTAAACTCAGTTTCCTTGTCATTTACTGTTAAGGATTCAAGAACAAAATCCTCTGCGATTGAACCTTTAACAGGTACTTTTCTTTCCTTATAAACGCCAAAAGCTTCAGGTGTTTCTTCGTCAACATATAGAACTGGCTTTTGAAGATCATTAATTACTAGATGTGCTGAACCTGTATTAAATGCATGATCAAGAGCAGCAACCTCAAACAATGTCTTAGAATCTACATCGAAATCTCCTAGATTAATAGAAGTAACAGAAGGATCGATTAGCTTCCCGTTTAATAACGTACCATTAACAAATACGCCAATAGCAGCAGTTCCTACGCCTTCCTCCTCAATCTCCCAAGATAGCGTAGCCGTTTCGCTGTCAAAAGAAATCTCAACTTCAGGAGCAGTCGTGTCTAGGTATACCGGGATTTGGGTTGATTGCCATTCGGCATCAGCGCCATCATCTGCTTTCGCCTTAATTTCATAATAGTACAGTCCGTCTTCTGCCATTTTTCCATTCAATTGACCGTTCCAAGCACGAGCCTCGTTGTAGGAGAATGGAATAGTTCCGTTTGATGAAAATGTTTTTCTTACATATCTTTCTGCGTTAATTGTACGTAGTAAGCTACCTTCTCCATCCGTAATATTGAACTGAACATCTGTTGCATTACGTAAGAATGATGGAAGTGGGAAAATATCATCAAGGTATCCGTCAGCATTTGGAGAAACTGGATATACAACCTTACCATCTTCACCATAAGCTACCGTATCAATGAACGTACCTCCATCTTTCTTTTCTAGCATTTCAGGAACCACAGCTCCAAATAAATACTTAAGGTCAAAGAAACGTTCTTGTCCTAAAGTAGTAAAACCATCTACAATTTGTGGATTACTCCAATCACCATAGAAACCAACATATGGGATATTTAACGTATTTGGTGCAACCGTAACGGTCACATCTCCAAGGTTGGCAACCTCTGTTAAAGTCACGAATCCTTCTACGAACATATCTTCATGTAAGTCGATTTGTACGGCGTTGCCGTCTTTATCCGTTCCAGAGATTTTCCCATTTGAAATATCTACTGTTACTGAAAAATCGACAGAACCATTAGCTGGGATTGTAACCGTTTCAGGTGCATTTACCTTTGCCCCTACAAGGTCACCTGCCACAAGGGCATTATAAACAGTTTCTGTATCTTTATCGGTATAGAAAGTATCAGCTAAAACATCTGTATCAACGCTATAAACCTTTTTCTCATCAGAAATGTTCGTAGCAGTAAATGACATTGTGAATGTTTTGTTTTTAAATTCTTTAAGTTCAACTTTTGCTTCCCCAGAATTTTTCTCAACAACATAAACATCAGTGCTTACAGCTGAATATGTTTGCATCATACCGGCACCTTGTCTTCTAGGTGAGAATGGTTGGCCAGTCGAATCTTCAATTTTCTTGGCAGTGTTCATAAGGAGAACCTTTGCTAAACGAGTACGTTCAGAAACTGCCATGTCTGGATATGTTTGTTGTAAATATTGTTGAACTAATGCTGCTCCGCCTGCAACATGAGGGGCAGCCATGGAAGTACCGTTCATTGAAGTATACTGATCATTGTTCACAGTTGACCATATTTTTCCGCCTGGTGCTGTAATTTCAGGTTTTAATTCTAAGCTTGGAGTTGTTCCCCAAGATGTAAAAGCTGTCATTTTCCCCATTTCCGGGTCTGCTTCTTTTGAAATTTGCTCAACTGTTAACGTCGTATGTCCTGCAGCGATTGCAGCGTTAATTGCTTCTCCAGCTGATTTTGAAACCTTCATAAATGGAATGCCCCAACCACCTTGGTCATAAAAGAACGCGCCATTTGTTTTGTTCCATACAATAATACCTGCAGCACCTGCAGCAGCTGCATTAACTGTTTTGTCAAAGAATGTTAAATCCCCGCGTGGTACAACAACTACTTTTCCTTTAACGTCGACACTTGCATAATCTGCAGGGGTGCCAAGCTTATCCCCTAATGTAACAAGTTCAATGTTTTCTAGTTGTGTCCAATCATCAACACCATAACCATTGAATGTGTTTCCATTCCCGAGAGTTCCTTGATGTTCATATAAGTGATTCACGTTACCTGAAGCTGCAACTTGGATCGTGTCTGTATTGAGACCAGGAGCACCAACTAGTCCGATGTCAGGATTGTTGTAGTACGGATCATCCCATCCATCACCTAAGTGATTGGAGTTACCAGCTGAGACAGTAGCTACAACACCGTTATCAACCGCTCTCGTTAAGGCAACATCCTCTGGGCTTTCTTCTAGATAGAAACTAGCAGTAGATCCTAAACTCATGTTAAGTACATCTGCACCTAGTTTAATAGAATCGTCGATTGCTTTTAAGTAAATATCAGAATACGTATATGGAGCGTTCGGATCGTTACTGAAAACCTTCATTCCTAAAACCTGTGCTTCAGGAGCAACCCCTTTAATGCCGCCATTTTCTACGTCACCATTTGCAGCAACCGTACCTGCAACGTGCATACCATGCATGGATGCTCCCGGAGCATCATCAACGATTGCATAGTCTTTATCATAGTAGTTATAACCATATGGAACTTTTTCCGTATAGTATTTACCTACTAATCCTTCAGTTTTAATAATGTCATTTACTACTTTTTCAGTAAGTGCTTCTTCTGTTCCTTCACTTAAAACAAAATCCTTATGAGAAGGGTCTACACCTGAATCAATAACAGAAACGACCATTCCTTCACCTTTGAATTTTGCATCTGCCCATGTCTGATAGGATTGGATAAACTCATGGCTAGTGTCCATATCAGGAGTGGGTCTTTCATATTTATTTGCGATATAGACGTTTTTAACACCAGATAGCTGTTCGATTTTTGCAATATCACTGAATTTTACTTCACCACTAAAACCGATAAATGAAGTGGTGAACGTATTATGGACTTTCATTTGAATGCCTTTTGCAGAAAGGGCATCTTTTACTGAACGTTGTTTTGATATTGCAGCGCTTTCAAGAGATTTCTTGGAGCTATCAGAAAGCTCTTTGTACATAACCCCTTTTTTAGTAGCAGATTCTACGGGTGTTTCTCCGTTTACCTCAACGATAACCCTTACCTCGTCATCGTCCTTAAATGCTAATTCAGCATCAACTTTATCATCTAGCTTTTTTGTGTCTTTACCAATTTCATCAATTAATTGTTGTTGAAGTTTTGCTATATCTGTTTCTTCTGTTTTAGCAGTATTCGTGTTTGCTAGTGCAAAACTGCCATTTCCTAAAACTACGAATACAGCTAGTAAAATAGCAAGTGTTTTCTTAAATCCTCTCAACGCGTTTTCAACTCCCCCTATGATATGTATCTGTCGATTCTAGGTGAAAACCGTGACTTTTACCCTCCTTTTTTAGCAATATATGGCGAATCACCTAAATTATAGACTATTCTACACATTAAAAGAAGTCTAAAGATTGGGATTTATTTGACTAGTTTTGTCGAAAAAGCGTGAAACGAAAAAAATATCATATTCTCTATCTATTTTGAGTTAAATCGAATGTTTTTTGGATATTGTCAAAATAGTATAAATACGTAACGATTTGAAATACCATTACCTAAAATACTATAATACGAATAAGTGTTTAGCTCTAAGTCATATATTACTTAGGGTTGGTGTCATTATTTATTACGCTATGATGAAAATATTAATGATAAGGAAATTTATGCTATAATGACTTGAAATCTTAAAATATTTTATTTACAGGAGCCAATAATGAATAGCAAAATAATCGGGAATATAAAGTTATGGATCTTGGCGCTAATTCTTGCAACTTCTACATTTTCTAGTTACTTTCGATATATCTCACAGAGTGAATATAATTTTGCTACAATAGTCATGCCTGTTAGTTATATTTTGTTCTTTTTGTTAGCTGTTGTGTTTTTTGGGAGCGTTCAAATAGAGCTTAAGAAGGTTTGGCATAGTATCTTTATTTTTGGTATTGTCATTCTTAATTTTCTTTTTATGCTTAAATTTGGTTTGCCAAAATATTATTACATGCTGGCGGAGAATCTTGGAAACATACAAATTGTGTTAATTTCAGTAATAGGTGTACTAATTGTTAGTACGAAGGTAATTAGCTCCGCATTGAATCGATATTATTTCATTGCATTTTTATTTGGTTTGTACTATACACTTTTCTTTTTTTTAGGGGTATTTGAAAGGAACCAATATTTAAACGAGAATACATGGGGTCTTTTTCTTGCACCATTTCTTATCTATTTGTTTGTTACATACGAAAAGATTACACTTAGGATTATTGTTTTAATAGTAGGTTCTTGGTTAATTTATATTTCTGGTGCTAAAACAACTTTAGTTGCTTTTGTAACACTTCCAATCTTTATGTTTATCTTTAATAAAGTAAAAAGACCAAGGTTGGTCTATACGGGTTTATTAATTGTTGGTTTTACATTTGTCTATTTAGCTGCAGTCATAAAAAGTGAACTTATTATACAATTACTAACATTTAGAAGCCTCTTATGGGATGTCTACATTCAAAATGTTACTTCTTCATTTAGTACAATTATTGGGGGTACCGGAATATGGAAGATTGAAAATAATAATCTAGGCGTTTGGCATATTCAGGGCTCAGGAGCACATAACACATTTATTAGTCTTTTTAATTATAATGGAATAATAGTTCTTTTACTCTATGTATGTTTCCTCCTTTTTAGTATGAGGAGATGTTCTAAACGTTTTACTGTATCCGATGGTGTATTATATTTTGCTATAACATTTCAATTTGCTGAAACTAATTCGCCATTGTTTTCATATATTTTTCCTTCAGTTGTTTTTTTAGTGAATGCTCTTATTAATAACAGGACAGAACAATCAGAAGAGAATATTGATACCTAAAAATTGAAAGAATCTTATGTTTCGACATAATAATACATGATTGGGTAAAAAAATGAGGGATTGTTTGTCGTAAAAGGTAGAAAATCGTAAAATGGTTGGTTTATAATTAATGGTGGACTTTTATGTTTCTAAGTAGAATTGATTCAATAAAATATTTGAGTGTATACATACATAAAATAAATCTCAAATCTTGTTAGAATTAAAATATGCATGAAGAGGATAATATGAATGAAGATACTTGTCATAGATCAACACTTCTATCCTGAACAATTTCGGGTAAACGATATATGCTTTGAATTAGCGAAGGAAGGTCATGACGTGACTGTATTAACCGGGCTTCCTAACTATCCAAGCGGAGTTGTAGAACCAGAATATAGATGGTTTAAAAAACGTTATGAAATAATCAATGGTGTTAAGGTACATCGCTCTTGGATTTTAGAACGGAGAAGTGGAACGCTTCGCCTTGCATTAAACTATATCAGTTTCGTAATTACTGGCTCTATAAAAGCTTTGTTTTTGAAAAAAGATTTTGATGTTGTTTTAGTGTATCAAACCTCCCCGGTAACTATGGCGATACCAGGAATAGTTGTGAAAAAGCTAACAAAAACGCCTCTTATCATTTATTGCCACGATCTATGGCCGGAAAGTATTGCATCTGCAGGTATTTCTCCAGATAGTAAAATTTACAGCATACTACTACCGGTCAGTAAGTGGATATACAAAAGTGCTAACGGGATTTTTACAAGCTCCAAGCTGTTTGAAAAATACTTTAACAATAAGTTGGGTATTTATGAAAACATAACCCACCTTCCTGTTTATGCAGAGGCTCTATTTGAAAATATTAAACCTAAAAGTATCGATGATGGGAATACAAACCTTGTATTTGCGGGAAATATAGGAGAAATGCAAAGTGTTGAAACAATCCTTCTCGCAGCGAATGAGCTAAAAAACGAAGACCAAATAAAGTTCCATATTGTTGGTGACGGTTCGTCCAGAGAAAAATGTCAAAAACTAGCGGAAGATCTAGGGTTATCTAACGTTATTTTTCACGGACAATACCCTTTAACGGAAATGCCTAGATTCTATGAAATGGCAGATGCTTTCCTAATTACTTTAAAGGAAAATAAAGTAATTTCTTACACGCTACCTAATAAAGTCCAGTCCTATATGGCAGCAGGTAAGCCAATTCTTGGAGCCATTGATGGTGAGACACAATTAGTAATAAATGAGTCAGATTGTGGCCTTTGCGCTTCAGCAGAAGATTATAAAACGTTCGCTACGCTCATAAAACAGTTCACGAATGAAAAGGAAAAGCATGAAACTTATGGTCGAAATGCTAGGAAGTATTATGATCAACATTTTTCAAAGGTGAATTATATGAAAAGATTAAATCATTTGTTTAAAAAAATTATTTCAGGTAGGGATGCATAATGTTTACAGACAAAACGTTATTAATAACCGGGGGTACCGGTTCTTTTGGAAATGCCGTAATGAAACGTTTTCTAGATACTGGTTTGAAAGAAATACGGATATTCTCACGGGATGAGAAAAAACAGGATGATCTGCGAAAGTATTATAAAAATGACAAAATAAAGTTTTATCTAGGTGATGTAAGGGACTTAGGAAGTGTGAAAAATGCGATGAATGGTGTAGATTATATTTTTCATGCTGCCGCATTAAAGCAAGTACCATCTTGTGAGTTCTTTCCCATGGAAGCAGTTAAAACAAATATTTTAGGTACAAATAATGTTTTGACAGCAGCAATTGAATTTGGCGTAAAAAAGGTAATTTGTCTTTCTACGGATAAAGCAGCCTATCCAATCAATGCAATGGGAATATCCAAAGCGATGATGGAAAAGGTTTTTGTTGCAAGGGCAAAAACTGTTTCACCTGATAAAACACTTATTTGCGGCACAAGATATGGAAATGTTATGGCATCACGAGGATCTGTTATTCCATTGTTTGTAGATCAAATTAAGAATGGACAACCTCTTACCATAACAGACCCTAACATGACTCGATTTTTAATGAGTCTTGAGGAGGCAGTTGAGTTAGTTGTGTTTGCATATAAAAATGCTGAGGCTGGAGATATTATGGTTCAAAAATCCCCAGCGAGTACTATCGGAGACTTAGCACAAGCTATCAAAGAATTATTCAATGCAGATAATGAAATTAAAATCATTGGAACACGACATGGAGAAAAGAAATATGAAACACTGCTGACTAAAGAAGAATATGCAGTTGCAGAGGATTATGAAAACTATTTTAGGGTACCAGCAGATAAAAGAGATCTAAACTATGGTAAATATTTTGATGCAGGAGACCTAAAGCTCTCTACTGAAGAAGAATATAATTCACATAATACTCAAATTTTAAATATTGAAGAAATTAAAAGAAAACTACTTGAGTTGGACTACATACAAAACGAGTTAAGGGATTGGAACAATAAATGAAGATACTTGTAACAGGATCCCAGGGATTTGTTGGAAGAAACCTGGTTGCTGAATTAAAGAATAAAGGCTACGAAGATATACTTGAGTTTAACAGAGATAGTGATCAAACATTGCTAAATGAGTATACAAAACAGTGTGATTTTATTTTTCATTTAGCAGGTGTTAATAGACCGAAAGAAGAAAATGAGTTTATGGAAGGTAACTTCGGTTTAACATCTACCTTACTGGAACTCTTAAAGAAAAATAATAATAAAGCACCAGTATTATTAACTTCTTCTATACAAGCAGCAAATGATAACCCGTATGGTAATAGTAAAAGGGCTGGAGAAGACCTACTGTTTGAATACAGTAATACCACAGGTGCAAAGGCACTGGTGTACAGACTTCCGAATTTATTCGGTAAGTGGTCAAAGCCCAACTATAACAGTGTAGTGGCAACATTTTGCCATAATATTGCTCGAGGAATTGATATTCAAATAAATGACCCAAAATCCGAAGTTACACTAAGTTATATTGACGATGTTCTAGCTGAATTTATACGTGCTTTAAAAGGTGAAGAAACGAAGGATGGGGAATTTTGTAAAGTACCAATATCTTATAAAATAACAGTAGGAGAACTTGCTGAAAAGATTTATTCATTTAAGAGAAATCGCGAAACGTTAGTGATGCCTTCTTTACAAAGTAAATTCGACAAAGCGCTTTACGGTACTTTCTTATCTTATTTACCAGAAGATAAGTTTTCCTATAACTTAAAAAAGAATGTAGATAATCGTGGTTGGTTAGCGGAATTCATCAAATCAGAAAGTATGGGCCAAATCTTTATTTCGAAGACAAAGCCTGGTATTACAAGGGGAAACCACTGGCATCACACAAAGGTTGAAAAATTCCTAGTGATCCAAGGGGAGGCTGTTATTAAATTCCGCAAAATTGGTACCGATGAAGTATTAGAATACAAAGTTAATGGGGAAGTACCAGAGGTAGTTGATATACCAGTTGGGTATACACACTCCATTACTAATACTGGTCAGGATGAAGTAATTACCCTATTTTGGGCTTGTGAAATATTTGACCCCGAGAAGCCAGATACCTATTATTTGGAGGTTTAAAGAAATGGAAAAAATGAAGGTTATGACCATTGTTGGTACAAGACCCGAAATTATACGTTTATCCGAAGTAATTAAAGCTTGTGACCGATATTTTAATCATACATTAGTTCATACTGGTCAAAATTGGGATTACACCCTTAATGATATATTTTTTGAAGAGTTAGGATTAAGACAGCCTGACCATTTTCTTGGTGTCGTAGGCAATGACCTTGGAGAAACAATGGGGAATATCATTGCTGCATCCTACAAGATATTAAGGGAAGAGCAGCCAGATGCACTATTAATTTTAGGGGACACGAATAGTTGTTTAAGCGCCATCGCTGCGAAACGATTAAAGATACCTATTTTCCATATGGAAGCAGGAAATCGATGTTTTGATCAAAATGTTCCTGAGGAAATTAACCGAAAGATTGTTGATCATACTTCCGACATAAACTTAGCATATACTGAGCATAGTAGAAGATACCTCTTATCTGAGGGGATTAGAAAGGATCATGTTTTTGTAACAGGCTCCCCTATGACTGAGGTAATATCGAAACATCACGAAAAAATTGAAAACAGTGATGTTTTAAATCAATTAGGGTTAGAAGAAGGAAAATATATTTTAGTATCAGCACATCGTGAAGAAAACATTGATCATGAAAATAATTTTAATTCTTTAATGAATGCTTTAAACAATATTGCTGAGACTTATCAATTACCTATTATCTATTCAACACATCCAAGAAGTTGGAAAAAGATTGAAGAAAGAGGTTTTAAATTCCATCCTCTAGTAAGACAGTTAAAACCATTTGGATTCTTCGATTATAACAAGTTACAATTGAAATCTTTTTGTACTTTATCTGATAGCGGTACTCTTTCTGAGGAATCAGCTATTTTAGGTTTCCCTGGTGTTCTTATCCGAACATCTACTGAGAGACCTGAAGTATTGGACAAAGGAACAGTTATTGTTGGTGGAATTACTGAAAAAGACATTGTTCAGTCTGTGGAATTAAGTAGGGCAATGTGGGAAAATCGTGAAGAAACAATTTTAGCGAATGATTATCGAGATGAGAATGTCTCAGTTAAGGTTGTAAAGATAATCCAAAGCTACGTGAAAATCATAAATAAAGTAATCTGGGGTAAGTAAAATGAAAGTGCTCCAGATTAACTCTGTTTGTGGTATTGGAAGTACGGGTAGGATTGCTACAGATATTCATAATACCCTTACCAAATTAGGTCACGAAAGCTATGTAGCATACGGTAGAGAAGTAGCAAAAAATTGTGATAATGTTATTAAAATTGGTAATAAAACCGACAATTATTTACATGTTGCTAAAACCAGGACTTTTGATAGACACGGATTTGGTTCCAAGGAACCCACCAAAATTTTTATAAATAAAATGGAAAGTTTAGATCCTGATATTTTTCATCTTCACAATATACATGGCCTGTCTCTTATTCACATCT
>NZ_SLUB01000031.1 GCF_004799755.1 Bacillus timonensis
AGATGTGTATAAGAGACAGATATCATTCATAAACAAATTGAAATCTATTTCCATTTTGAACACTCCTTCTAGTGAAAAATATCTTCCTATTTTTTATAATATCAATTTACAACATGTTTTTTCAAATCTAAGGAACTCAAATGAACGTTTAAAAAATAAATATTCGGGTATTCTAGTAATACATCTAGATCATACCCCTAAACTCCCTAGATGGAAGGAGAGCGAATGCACTCCTTCTTTTTTTATGCTTCAAATAGATTAATTAATTCCTTCACAGCCGTTGTAACATTCAACTCTCCCTGTACGACCTTATTTTCAAGTGTTGGGAGCTTTGTTTTTATGGATGGGTGGCTAAAAAAGCTTGTTTCAAGGTAATCCTTTATCATGGCATGAATCCAATCTTTTGTTTGAGCGTTCCTTCGCTCTGTGAATGCACCAGATTCTTTCGTCGTATCAACAAATCGCAGAATTATTTTCCACATTTCTTCCATTCCTTCATGATAAAGTGCGGAAGCTGTGTAGGCCTTGGAAGACCATCCTTTCGTTGCCGGCTGAAGATAGTGGAGTATTCGATTATATTCAGCGCGAGCAATTTTTGCCCTCTGTCGATTATCTCCATCCGCTTTATTGATCAATATGGCATCCGCAAGCTCCATTACTCCTTTTTTCATACCTTGTAATTCGTCACCTGCACCAGTTAACACAAGAAGCAGGAAAAAATCCACCATACTGCGTACCACAACTTCACTTTGGCCAACACCAATCGTTTCAACAAGTATTACATCAAACCCAGCGGCCTCACAAAGTAAAATCGTTTCCCTCGTTTTACGATTAACCCCACCAAGGGTTCCCCCCGAAGGTGATGGTCGTATAAAAGCATTTTTATTCCTCGCAAGGGTCTCCATTCTGGTTTTATCGCCTAGTATACTGCCACCTGTTACACTACTGCTTGGATCAACAGCTAAAACTGCAACGCGATGTCCTTGTTCACATAAATAAGAACCAAAACTCTCTATAAATGTACTTTTTCCTGCACCCGGTACTCCCGTGATACCTATCCGTATCGAGTTTCCGGTGTATGGAAGAATTTCATTGATGACAGCTTGTGCCTGTTCTTCATGACGTTTTGCGTTGCTCTCAACAAGAGTAATGGCTTGGGCAAGAATAGTACGATTGCCATTTCGTATACCCTGTGCATACTCTTCTGTTGTTCGCCCCTTCTTCTTAACAAATTTACGTGCACTTCCAGAAGCGTCATTTTGGTCTATCCCCTTCACAATTTCAGTTGTAAAACCATTAGAGGCATTTTCGGGAACCCATTCAGGTTTCTTTTTATTATCAGTCATCGCCTTCTTCCTCATATCCGAGGCGAAGATAAATTTCTTCGATTACTTTTTGTGCAGCCACTGGAATTACTGTACCCGGTCCAAAAATAGCCGCAGCACCTTGCTCTTTTAAGTAATCATAATCTTGTGCAGGGATGACTCCGCCAACAATTACAAGGATATCTTCTCGCCCCAATTTCCTCAACTCTTCAATTAACTGTGGAAGTAATGTTTTATGACCCGCCGCTAGTGAACTCATTCCAACGACATGTACATCATTTTCTACAGCTTGAAGAGCTGTTTCTTCTGGTGTTTGAAATAATGGTCCAATGTCAACATCAAAGCCAAGGTCTGCAAAAGCAGTGGCTATGACCTTTGCTCCTCGGTCATGTCCATCCTGCCCCATTTTTGCAATTAAGATTCTCGGGCGTCTTCCTTCATTTTCCAAAAACTCGTCTGTCATCTTCTTCACATTCATGATTTCTTCCTCATTTGAATATTCTGAGCTATAAATTCCACTAATTGAACGAATGACAGCTTTGTGGCGTTCAGAAGCTTTTTCAACTGCATTTGAAATCTCACCGAGTGTTGCACGAACTCTTGCGGCATTAACCGCTAGTTCCAACAGATTTTCATTACCTGTTTCAACCGCATTCGTAATGGCAGCCAACGCCTTTTCCACTTCTCCATCATCACGTGTAGCCTTTAATTCACGGAGTCTTTCAAGTTGTTTGAGTCGAACAGCTGTATTGTCAATGTCTAAAATATCGATTGGATCTTCTTTTTGTAAACGAAATTTATTGACACCGATAATCGTTTCTTTACCAGAATCAATTCTTGCCTGACGTCTCGCTGCCGCTTCTTCGATTCTCATTTTCGGAAGACCCGTTTCAATTGCGTTGGTCATTCCACCAAGTGCCTCGATTTCCTCGATATGCTTCCAAGCCCGCTCCATGAGCTCCTTCGTTAGTGACTCTACATAATATGATCCACCCCACGGATCGATCACATTACAAATACCTGTTTCATCCTGTAAATAAAGCTGTGTATTTCGTGCAATTCGAGCAGAAAAATCAGTCGGAAGCGCAATCGCTTCATCCAGTGCATTCGTATGCAAGGACTGAGTATGACCCGATGCCGCTGCCAATGCCTCAATACATGTTCTTGTCACATTATTGAATGGATCCTGCTCTGTCAAGCTCCAACCTGAAGTCTGTGAATGTGCTCTTAACGCCAGTGATTTTGGATTTTTAGGATTGAAGGCTTTCATCATTTGGGCCCAAATGAGTCGAGCTGCCCTTAGCTTCGCTACCTCCATAAAATAGTTCATACCGATTGCCCAGAAAAAGGATAATCTAGGAGCAAAGGAATCAATGTCAATCCCCTTCGCAATACCCGTCCGAACATATTCCAAACCGTCAGCTAATGTATAGGCTAATTCAAGATCCGCAGGTGCACCTGCTTCCTGCATATGATACCCAGAAATACTTATGCTATTGAACTTTGGCATGTTTTTTGACGTGTACTCAAAAATATCTGAAATAATTCGCATAGAGGTTTCTGGTGGATAAATATATGTATTTCTCACCATATACTCTTTTAAAATATCATTTTGAATCGTTCCAGACAGTTTTTCAGGAGAGACACCCTGCTCCTCTGCCGTTACAATATAAAACGCCATTATCGGAAGGACAGCACCATTCATCGTCATCGAAACACTCATTTGATCAAGTGGAATTCCATTAAATAATGTTTTCATATCTAGGATTGAATCAATCGCAACCCCAGCCTTCCCGACATCACCAACAACACGAGGATGATCCGAATCATAGCCACGGTGGGTAGCTAAATCAAACGCAACGGATAGACCCTTTTGCCCCATGGCAAGGTTACGCCGATAAAAAGCATTACTCTCCTCTGCAGTGGAAAAACCGGCATATTGTCGAACAGTCCAAGGACGGTTTACATACATCGTTGGATATGGTCCACGTAAAAACGGAGGAATACCAGGCATGTAATCTAAATGTGTCATCCCCTCCATGTCTTTCTCTGTATATAAAGGTTTTACAGCAATCTGTTCGTTCGTTTCAAATAACAAATCTTCAATTGAGTGCGTAATCTCTTCTTCTACTTTTTTACGCCATTTTTCTGGAGAGGACGATGTATTAGATTTTTTTAACTTTATTTTGGAAAGATCAAGTCTTTTAGCCATGTTAATGCACCCCCATTTCTTGTTGTAAATGATGTAAAAACGCAAAACAATCCGTACCAATATGGATAAAGTCGTTTATTCCTACGTTTCGATAGAATTCTTCATTTTCTTGTTTACCTGCTATAAACAAGCGAATATCCGGGGTCGTTTTTTCAAATTCATCACATATTTCAGTGACCATTTCTTTGTACGCGTCATCTTTCCCACAAATAATATAGGTTGTTAGATTCATTGTTTTTGCGCCTTCAATCGCATCTCCTGCCGTTACGTATCCTTCTTCGTTTTTCACGACCTGGAAACCACCTGCTTCAAAGAATCCTGTAATAAAATCTGCTCTAGGTTTATGTTCTGGGATAGGGCCTAAATTAATTAAACCCACTTTAGGTCGCTCACCAGAAGTTTGAAGATACTGCTCAGATGCTTGTCGAAGTTGTTCAAAGCTTTCTGAAATTCTTACCGGTAAAATTCGTTTAATTGAAATAGCCGCGTCATTACTTTCATAGGTGTTTTTTGTATTGGTGTATGGTACTGGCTGTTCCTGGATATTCGTATACATATTCGTACCGACTATTTTTTCTATTCGATGGTTCACCTTTTTTTGTCTTTCTTGTAAAACAGACGAAATGCTTTTTTGGACATTACCTGTTTTCAACGTTTTAAGCATTCCACCTTGTGATTCAATATCGTTTAACAACTCCCATGCTTTTTCTGCCAGTTCATTTGTCAAAGATTCCACATACCAAGAACCGCCCGCAGGATCAATCACCTTATTTAGGAAGGATTCTTCGCGAAGAATTGATTGTGTATTTCTAGCAATCCTTCTTGAAAATGAATCTGTGGCTTTGATTGGTTCATCAAATGATGAAACATGAAGACTATCAATTCCGCCTACAATTGCAGAAAAAGCTTCTATTGTCGAGCGCAGCATATTAACATATGGGTCATAAATCGTTTTCGTAAATGCAGATGTTCTTGCATGGATATACATTTTACAAGAATCTGCTTTTCCTCCATACGCTTCAATGATGGTCGTCCAAAGAATTTTGGCAGCTCTTAATTTGGCGATTTCCATATAAACATTGGAACCAATTGAAAAAGAAAATGTCATTCGTGAGGCAATTTGATCAACAGTAAGCCCTCTATCTAGTAATTCGCTCATATATTCAATGGCAGTGCCCATTGTAAAAGCAAGTTCTTGTACTGCATTTGCCCCACCATTATGATATGGTTCACCTTTTACAAGAATCGTTCTTAGCTTTGGTTGGTTTTCCATCACCCATTTTACGGATTCTGCTAATTGGTCATAGGCAGCTTCTGGTTCCATAGATAACTGCCCCTTTTCCACTAATATCGCAAGTGGGTCCATACCGATTGTTCCAGTTAGAGCATCTGTTTTTGCGTATGAGTTGATAAGTGATAAAAAGGCTAACAAATCGGTTTGAGCATCAATTAGGACAGGTGTATTAGCCAGTGAAATTCCGTTGAATGCCTTCCCGATATCTTCTTCTGTATGTAATGCTAATCCCTCACCCTGGCAATTTTGTGGTTGCAACGTAAAATGGATCATCGTTTGACCGTTTTGAAGGGCGTCTTTTATTACAGTGTTAAACTCCTCAGGTGTTTTTAAGTCCATTTCCTGACTAACATGCCATGATTGATTCAAATAACCTGTAGATTTTGAGCCACGCACTCTAGAGCCTTCACCAGGCATATCGTGTAGAAACGGTATTTCCTGAACATCTTTCATCGTATAAATCGGTTTAAGTGTAATTTTTTCATAGGTTTGTTTATGTAATTTTTCAATGGGTTTTCCCTTTAATGATTCTTCAGCTTCTTGTTTCCATGTCTCGTAATCTATGGACGGAAAGGTAATATTCTGGAATTCTTTCGATTGTTTCGTCACAAGGCTACCCCCTCTTTCGAAATCGTTTTCACATTTAATTTTAGTATATATGTTGGGTTGTCGCAATGAATAGATGGAAGATTAAAAAAGGTCGTGGGGCATGTTCCTTTATATTTCGCGGTAGCGTGTACCTTTAGATTCGTCTTGCGCTACATGCTCTCTTCTTATTTCGTCCTGGCGTGTACCTCTAGAACACTCTTGCGCTACATGCTCCTACTTATTTAATCCTAGCGTGTACCTCTAGAACACTCTTGCGGGACATACTCCCTTCTTTTTTCGGCATAGCGTGCACCTCTAGAACACTCTTGCGCTACATGCTCCTACTTATTTAATCCTAGCGTGTACCTCTAGAACACTTTTGCGCTACATGCTCCTTCTTTTTCGGCCTTGCGTGCACCTCTAGAACACTCTTACGCTATATACTCTCTTCTTTTCCCGTTCTAGCGTGTACCTCTTTCTTCCCATAAAAAAAAGACACTGCATAGGCAATGTCTTAGTAAATTGATGTATTTTCTTTAGAGGTATTCTCGATAATTTCTTTTACTCGTGCTAGGAAGCGTCCGCAAACAAGACCATCCAACACACGATGGTCAAGAGACATACAGAGATTCACCATGTGACGGACCGCAATCATGCCATCGATGATAACGGGTCGTTGCACGATGGATTCCACCTGTAAAATCGCTGCCTGCGGATAATTGATAATCCCCATTGACTGAACAGAGCCAAATGAACCCGTATTATTTACTGTGAACGTACCACCTTGCATATCATCTGCAGAAAGTTTTCCAGCCCGTACTTTGGCTGCCAGTTCGGTGATGTCTCTTGCAATTCCTTTAATTGATTTCTCATCCGCATTCTTAATGACTGGTACAAATAGGGCATCATCTGTAGCAACCGCTATTGAAATATTAATATCCTTCTTCTGGATAATTTTATCTCCTGCCCACATTGAATTGATTTGTGGGAACTCCTTAAGCGCTTGAGCGACAGCTTTAACGAAAAATGCAAAGAATGTAAGATTGAAACCTTCCTTTTGTTTAAAATCATTCTTCATTGAATTTCTGAATTGAACCATATTCGTTGCATCTACTTCCACCATTGTCCATGCATGAGGAATCTCATGTTTGCTACGAAGCATGTTCGATGCAATTGCCTTTCGAACACCTGTTACAGGTATTTCAACATCACCGGCTGTTACAGGTACTGTTGGTGCCGGAGTTGGTTTTGTAGTTTGAACACTTGGAACCTGCTGATTACTAGCTTGAGTTGCCACTTTATCAACTTTCTGTCCAGCAGTTGGAATCTGTCCAGATTCGATTAATTTTTGAAGGTCCTTACGGGTAATTCTCCCACCTGCACCTGTCCCTTGCACTTGCGTAAGATCAATATTATGTTCCTGCGAAAGCTTGAGAACAGCAGGTGAATATCGTAATTTTTTCGTAGTATCGTTTGGCTCTGCAGTGACATTTACAGCCTTTTCGGGAGTTTCTTCTTTGACAGTTTCTTGAGGTGCCGATTGTTCAGTACCACCACCAACCGTTTCAATGACACAGATCACCTCACCTACCGCCAGTGTTTCTCCTTCTTCCGCAATAAGCTCTGTAATAGTTCCTGAAAAAGAGGAAGGTACCTCTGCATTTACTTTATCTGTCATTACTTCAGCTAAAGGATCATATTTGTTTACGGTATCCCCAACAGCTACAAGCCATTTACTAATCGTTCCCTCTGTAACACTCTCACCAAGCTGGGGCATTGTTATTTTTTCAGTTGCCACTCATAAAACCTCCTCTGTATAGCAGCAAATTAGAATTCCGCTAGCTCTCTCATTGCTTTCTCTACTTTATCCGGATTTACCATAAAGTATTTTTCCATCGTTGGTGCATATGGCATTGCAGGTACATCTGGACCAGCAAGTCGCTTAATTGGGGCATCTAAATCGAATAAGCAATTTTCGGCAATGATGGCAGCAACTTCACCCATAATGCTTCCTTCTTTGTTGTCTTCCGTTACCAATAATACTTTACCCGTTTTTGAAGCTGCTTCAATGATTGCTTCTTTATCTAGCGGATATACTGTACGTAAGTCAAGGATATGAGTTTGAATGCCATCTTTCGCCAGACGCTCTGCAGCCTGTAATGCAAAATGAACACATAAGCCGTACGTAATAACCGTAATATCGTCTCCCTCACGCTTCACATCTGCCTTACCAATTGGTAATACATAATCATCTTCAGGTACTTCACCCTTGATTAAGCGATAAGCACGTTTATGTTCAAAGAATAACACCGGATCTTCATCACGGATAGCAGCCTTCAGCAAGCCTTTTACGTCATAAGGGGTAGAAGGCATCACAATTTTCAATCCCGGTTGGTTTGCAAAAACCGCCTCTACAGATTGTGAGTGGTAAAGTGCTCCATGTACACCCCCACCATAAGGAGCTCTAATTGTGATTGGGCAATTCCAATCATTGTTTGAACGATATCGAATTTTTGCTGCTTCAGAGATAATCTGATTGACAGCAGGCATAATAAAATCTGCAAACTGCATTTCTGCAATAGGTCGCATTCCATACATGGCCGCACCAATTCCAACACCTGCAATAGCCGACTCAGCTAAAGGGGTATCTATCACGCGTTGTTCGCCAAATTGTTCATAAAGTCCATTTGTCGCCTTAAATACTCCGCCTTTTTTTCCTACATCCTCACCTAAAATAAAAACTTTAGGATCTCGTTCCATTTCTTCGCGAATTGCCATTGTTACAGCATCAATATATGAAATTACAGGCATTCTATTTCCCCCTTACTGTTCCGCGTATACATGTTTAAGAGCATATTCCGGCTCTGCATATGGTGCATTTTCGGCATAATCGGTAGCTTCATTAACTAGTCCTGCAATACGTTCTCCAATTTCCTTTGCCTTCTCATCATCCAAGACACCGATTTCCTTTAAATAATTTTCAAAAGAAAGAATTGGATCATTCTTTTTCGCTTCTGCCACTTCTTCCTGCTCACGATATGCACGATCATCATCATCAGAAGAGTGCGCCGTTAACCGATATGAAACAGTTTCAACTAAGGTCGGTCCTTCCCCTCGACGACCTCTATCAGCTGCTTCCTTAACTGCTTTATAGACTTCAAGCGGGTCATTTCCATCCACCGTTACTCCTGGCATTCCATATCCAATGGCACGGTCGGAAATTTTTTCGCAGGCTACCTGCTTATCATAAGGCACAGAAATAGCGTATTTGTTATTCTCACACATGAAGATTACAGGTAGCTTATGAACTGCTGCAAAATTCGCGCCTTCATGAAAATCTCCCTGATTCGAAGAACCTTCTCCGAACGTCACAAATGTAACAAGATCCTTTCCTTCCATTCTTCCGCCAAGCGCAACACCTACAGCATGTGGAACCTGAGTCGTTACAGGAGATGAACCTGTTACAATCCGATTTTTCTTTTGCCCAAAGTGCCCAGGCATTTGACGTCCACCTGAATTCGGGTCTTCAGCCTTTGCAAATCCAGATAGCATTAATTCCTTTGCTGTCATACCGAATGTCAGAACCACTCCCATATCGCGGTAATACGGCAATACATAGTCTTTTTCACGATCAAGTGCAAAGGCTGCGCCTACTTGGGCTGCTTCTTGCCCTTGGCAGGAAATAACAAACGGAATTTTTCCGGCGCGGTTTAATAACCACATTCTTTCATCTATTTTTCTTGCTAACAGCATGGTTTCATACATTTCAAGAACTGCTTCGTCACTTAAACCCAATGCTTGATGACGATTTTCGGTCATGAAAATACCTCCCTAAAAAATCATAATTAACTATTTGGACAAGCAAGCCATATTAAAAAATATTAGTTGTGTGAAAAATTTATGCGTGTATTGCCTTTCCATCAACCGCTAGAGCTGCCTCTCCAATTGCCTCAGATAAGGTAGGATGTGGATGGATTGTGTGGGCAATCTCCCAAGGAGTTGCATCGAGTACTCTCGCTAGACCAGCCTCTGATATCATATCTGTTACATGTGGACCAATCATATGAACTCCTAATAAATCATCTGAAGAACTGTCAACAACCAATTTTACAAAACCATCAGACTCACCAAAAACAAGTGCTTTTCCGATTGCTCTAAATGAAAATTTACCTACTTTAACAGTAAAGCCTTTTTCTTTTGCTTCTTCTTCAGTAAATCCAACACTTGCAACCTCAGGATTGCTGTAGACACATTTTGAAATGAGTGAATAATCCATTGGTGAAGGATTTTCACCTGCGATATGCTCAACAGCAACAATTCCTTCATGGGATGCTACATGTGCAAGTTGTAACCCGCCAATGACATCGCCAATTGCATAAATATGGGATTCTTTTGTTTGGAAAAATTCATTTGTTGTAATATATCCTTTTTCCATAACAATCTCCGTATTTTCTAGGCCAATATTTTCAACATTCGCTTGTCGGCCAACTGAGACAAGCACTTTGTCCGCAGAAAAGGACTTGGCTTCACTTTTATGTTCAGCTTTTATCGTAATCCCTTCTCCTTTTTCAAGTGTCTCCGGTAAAACTTTCGCACCTGTTACAATTGTTACGCCTTTTTTCTTTAGTAAACGCTGCATTTCCTTTGAAATTTCACGATCCTCCGTTGGAAGAATGCGATCGGCATATTCAAGCACTGTGACTTCAACCCCAAAATCGTGAAGCATTGATGCCCATTCGATTCCAATCACACCGCCCCCAACGATGATGATTGAATTTGGAAGACTTTCCATTTGTAAAGCTTCATCAGAAGTTAACACATATTCACCATCTATTTCGAGCCCAGGTAATGACCTTGGTCTAGAGCCTGTTGCAATAATGACGTTTTTAGGAATGAGCATTTCATTCTCTTCACCATTGTTCATTTCAACAGAAATGGTTCCAGGGATTGGTGAAAAGATAGAAGGACCCAATATTCGTCCATAGCCCTCAATCACATCAATTTTTCCTTGCTTCATTAAATGCTGGACACCTTTATACAGTTGTTCAGTAATTTTATTTTTCCGATCCTGCACTTTTGAAAAATCAAGTGAAACATTCTTTGTAATGACACCGAATTCTTCACTTCTTTTTGTAGTTGCATATACTTCCGCACTTCTTAAAAGAGCCTTACTTGGTATGCAGCCGGCATGCAAACAGGTACCGCCAAGCTTTCCTTTTTCTACAACCGCGACTTTCAGTCCAAGCTGTGAGGCACGAATAGCAGCAACATACCCACCGGTACCGCCACCTAAAATCACTAAATCATATTCCTTTGACATAATCTGAATTCACCTTCCTATTTTAAAACAGGGGCCTGTAGTTGTTTTCCAGGATATTCTTTTTCCTTCTCTTCCCCACGGAGCACACGTAACGCACCCTCTGCTAGTGCCTGTAATTCATTTTCTCCTGGTTGGATGATGACATCTGCTATCCAATTTACATGGTTGGAAATTTCGGAGATAAACTCATCACCATATGCTAATCCACCCGTTAAAATGATCGCATCAACTCGCCCTGAAAGAACTGCACTGGCGGCTCCTATTTCTTTAGCGATTTGGTACGCCATTGCCTTGTAGATTAGTCTCGCTCTTTCATCTCCTCTTTCAATCATTCTTTCGACCTCAACTGCATCATTTGTACCAAGATAGCCAACTAAACCACCTTGACCAACCAGTTTTTTCATGACTTCTTCACGGAAGTACTGTCCAGAAAAGCAAAGATCTATTAAATCACCTGCAGGAACTGTCCCAGCTCGTTCTGGGCTAAATGGTCCGTCACCATGTAATCCATTGTTTACGTCCACCACTTTACCTAGTTTATGGACACCAACAGTAATTCCACCGCCCATATGGGTTACGATTAAATTCATTTCTTCATAGGTTTTGCCGAGGTCCTTGGCAACTCTTCTCGCTACTGCCTTTTGATTTAAAGCATGAAAAATGCTTCTTCTTTCAATCAAATGAAAACCTGATATTCTAGCAATAGGTTCAAGTTCGTCAACAACAACAGGATCGACGATATATGGCGGAATATTTAACCCAGATGCAATTTCATATGCTAAAATCCCTCCAAGATTTGATGCATGTTGCCCTGCATAACCAATTCTCAAATCTTGAAGCATCTCATCATTTACTTTATATGTTCCACCTTGTATTGGCTTTAATAATCCACCCCTACCGCAAACTGCGTTTAGTTTTGAAATATTTATGCCTTCATTATCTAATGTTTCAAGAATCGTAGTTTTTCGAAATTCATATTGATCGATAATATTCTCATAAGCATTTAATTCTGATCGATCATGTCGAATTGTCTTCTCAAACACAGAACGTTCATTATCATAGACGCCGATTTTTGTGGATGTTGATCCTGGATTGATAACGAGAATCCGATATTCTTTGTCATGCAAGATTGAAACCTCCAGTACTTAAATACAGTCCTACGGTTGTTTTGCTATCTCCTATTGCAACTATGAATCGGAAAAAGGAGGAAAAGCCTAATCTGCCTTCCCCCACTAGAAGTCTTTTTTACTTTCTACGACTTAAAATGTGGTGTCCATTTTGTAGAAATTGGCTCCTTGAATTTCTCATTCTTTCGATGCGCTCTTCTGCTAAACGATCGGCAGCCTGATACGTTGGAATTCCATCTCTTTTCGCGATTTCAATTACTTTTTCAATTGTGTCGTACAGGGATTCAACCTTCTTAAGGGCACGTTCTTGATTGTATCCATATAATTCATCGGCAACATTGATAACTCCACCTGCATTTATCACATAATCTGGAGCGTAAACAATCCCTAATTCATGAATCACATCACCATGACGAGGTTCTTTTAGCTGATTATTTGCAGAGCCAGCAATCACTTTCGCTTTTATTTGTGGAATTGTTTCATCATTTACTGTTGCGCCTAGTGCGCATGGTGCATAAATGTCACAATCCACACTATAAATTTCGTCAGGTTCCACTGCTTTTGCTCCGAAATCCCTTACAGCACGCATAGCAGCTTCTTTATTAATGTCTGTTACAATTAAGCTTGCTCCTTCTTCATGAAGGTACTTACAAAGTGTGTATGCTACATTTCCAACACCTTGAACAGCTACTGTCTTACCTTCAAGTGAGTCAGAACCAAATGCTTCTTTGGCTGCAGCTTTCATTCCTCGGTATACACCAAATGCTGTCACTGGAGAAGGGTTTCCAGAAGATCCAAACGCAGGTGATATTCCTGTTACAAAATCGGTTTCTTCGTGAATAATATCCATATCCGCTACTGTAGTACCTACATCTTCCGCTGTAATATAACGACCATTTAGTCCTTGGATATAGCGACCAAAAGCACGGAACATTTCTTCGTTCTTATCCTTACGAGGATCACCAATAATAACGGTTTTGCCTCCGCCAAGATTAAGTCCAGCAGCAGCATTTTTATAGGTCATCCCTTTTGCAAGTCTTAATGCATCTTCAATTGCTGCTTCCTCTGAAGCGTATGTCCACATACGGGTACCACCAAGTGCAGGTCCTAATGTTGTATCATGTATCGCAATAATCGCCTTTAAACCAGATTGTTTATCCTGACAAAATACTAATTGCTCATAATCATATTTTTCCATATAAGAAAAAATTTCCATTTTGTTAGTACCTCCAAAGAATGATGATTAGTTGATTAATTATTAGCAGCGCAAACTGCTAACGCTAATGAATATAATTTGCTTTTTGCAGAATCAGCCCTAGAAGTTAATACAATTGGTGCAGAAGCACCCGCGATAACGGCCCCTACTTCTGCTTTTGCAAAATAAATCATTGATTTATATAATGCATTTCCAACTTCAATTGTTGGAACAAGCAAAATATCAGCCTGTCCAGCCACTGCACTCGTTACACCTTTGTGCTCAGCCGCGTGAATCGAAATTGCATTATCAAGCGCTAGTGGTCCATCAACAATACAGTTTTGAATTTGACCACGATGGTTCATTTGGGTTAAAACAGCTGCATCTACAGTTGCCTGCATTGCTGGATTCACCACTTCAACAGCCGCAATCGGTGCTACTTTTGGAGTGTTAATCCCAATTGAGTTTGATATCTTAACTGCATTATTTAAAATTTGAACTTTTTCCTGCAGCCCCGGAGCGATGTTCATAGCTGCATCAGTTACGATTATAAATCGGTCATAATCAGGTACTTCAAAAACTGCAACATGTGACAAAACATTCCCTGTCCGCAGTCCATATTCTTTATGCAAAACGGCTTTGAGAATAGTCGATGTTGGGATATTCCCTTTCATTAATACATCGGCAGCTCCTGTATGAACCGCTTTTACAGCAGCTTTTGCTGCTTCTTCTTTTGTTGGTGAATGTACAATATCTAGTACTTTTGAATCTTGAATATTTCCCCCTTTTTCAGAAAGGATTTGAACAATTTTTTCTTGATTACCAAACAATAAAAAACGGGCAAGCCTGTGATTTACAGCTTCGACAATCGCTTCAAGTACTTCTTCATCCTCAGCAGCCGCAACGGCAACGGTAACATGAGAACGTCCTGTAGCTTTTTTGATGAGATTAGTCAGTTTCATTTGTTTTCACCTTCTTTTCAATCATAGTCCTGTCGTTTTTCATTTTTATATAATGCAATAATCGTGCCAACGCAAAATGTTATGAAAGCGCTTCACGAGCGCCCTATTTCGCAAAATACTCTATGCAATATCTTGCATATTTTGCAATAAATTGCGTGCTTTAATTTGCAATATTATATTTTTCCAACTTATAATAAAGACTACGAAGCGAAATCCCTAACGACTTGGCAGCAGCTGTTTTATTACCACCATTTAAAGTCAATACATCTGAAATAACTTTTGCTTCGTATTTCTCCACTAAGTCTGAAAGAGGGACATCTTTAATGTCAGTTTCAGGTAATGATTGCCTAACATGGGCTTTTTCCTTCAGGTTTTGTAGTGGTTGGATATGCTTTATATCAATTAGTCTTTCCTGATAATTCATAAAGATTACGGCTCGTCCTAACACGTTTTCAAGCTCCCTAACATTACCAGGCCAATCATAACCATATAAATAATGAATCGCTTCTTCAGTAAGTCCTTCAACCGTCCGCCCGTAATCCTGATTTATTTTAACTAGCAAATGTTCTGCGAGTTGTTTTATATCCTGTTTTCTCATCCTTAGTGATGGAATATGAATCGGTATTTTGTTTATTCGATAGTAGAGATCCTCGCGGAATGTTCCATTTCCAATCCTTTTTTCTAAATTTACATTTGTTGCAGCGATGATTCTTACGTCAATGGGTATTGATTTTGTGCCCCCTACGCGCCTGATTTCTCTTTCCTGCAAAACCCTTAATAATTTCGCTTGAGTATTTAATGATAATTCGCCAATTTCATCTAAGAAAATACTGCCATTGTTCGCTTCTTCAAATATGCCACGTTTCCCACCACGCTTCGCTCCTGAAAAAGCACCTTCTTCATATCCAAAAAGTTCGCTTTCCAATAGTGATTCTGAGATTGCAGCACAATTAACACGAACAAACTTGTTGTATTTGCGTATACTTTCATTATGTATGGCATGTGCAAACAATTCCTTGCCCGTTCCAGACTCCCCCCTAAGCAATACCGTGGCCGGGGTTTTCGCACCTAGCTTTGCTTGTTCAATTGCAATTTCCATTTCTTCTGAAGAACCGATAATATCATCAAATGTATATTTTGCTTCGAGGGAACGAATGATGTGCCTGGCCCGGTTCAATTCTGATGTGAGTTGACTAATCTCAGACACATCGTGAATAACTCCTACACTCCCCTTCAATTTGCCATCGACAATGACTGGCGCAACATTTACAATGACATCTTTATCATGAGGTCCTACCTTCATACGGGCACCTCTTACAGGTCTTCTTGTTTTTAAAACCTGCATGTGCATACTTTCTCCTTCAGAAATATCCGCATTTGCTGGTTTCCCTATGACTTGATCCTTCTCAAGTCCCGTAATTCTGGTGTATGCACGATTTATTAAAATTCCATTCCCATTCTCATCCACAACGGTTATAGCTTCATCAGAGGATTGAATGATAGCTTCAAGCATTGTTTGAATCTCTTTTAAATTTGTAATTTCCTCAGCGAGATCAACAACTTCTGTAATATCCTTAAAAACGGCAAATGCACCTAGTAGCATTCCTGATTCATTCACTACTGGTATTCGAGTTGTAATGATTTTACGTCCATTTTTCAGAACAAATTCTTGGTTAATTTCAATAGCCCTTGTTGAAAGAATCTCTGGCAATCGGCTGTCAGGAATGCATTCGTAAATATGCTTTCCAATTGCATCCTTCTTCGAAATACCAATCATCTTTGATGCGCTATTGTTTAGTAAGATGACTTGGCTATTAATATCAATGACAATCATTCCATCATGGGTTGAATCTAAAATCAAATCTACCATAACCTTCTCCATAACCACAGCCACCCCCTAATCAACGGTCAGAGTTTTGCAATATTTTACATACTCTTCTTATACCTTTTGCAAAATTATGCACACATTTATAATAACCTTAAACCTTCATCTTGACAAATTTTATGAATAGCTTACATTTAATATAGAAGTCATTTTGTGAAAGGACTATATACTATGCAACGAATACTGGCTCTAATCGTACTGCTAATACCAGGCATTATTGCAGGAGTAGGAATTAAATTCATGAGGGATATGTTTTTTGGTGTTTTACATAGCCCGATTCCATCCTTAATGCTACAATTTATTATCGGTCTTATTTTCTTCCTAGCAGGCTTATCCTTTATCGGCGGATTCATACTTTACCGTGACCGCAAACGAAATAAAGTACAAGAAAAATTTCAAAAAGAAAGCTCCCCAATTGGAGAGCAAAATAAATAATCCTGCTAAATTTAGCAGGATTTTATGTTTATTTAACCAAAGCTTTCGCCTTTTTTGGAAAATCTGTAATGATTGCAGAACATCCAAATTCAATAAATTGTTTCATTTTCTTTTCATCATTTACAGTAAACGGACGAACTGCAATACCATTTCGCTTGGATTCTACGATTACTTCTTGATTAATCGTTTGATAGTACGGATGAATTCCGTTTGTATGAAGGCGCTTTGCATATTTCCAAGGCTCGTAAAGACCCTCCATATATAAAATAGCCAAATCAATTGTTCTCGATATCCGTCTACACTTTACTAAGCTATAATGATTAAAGCTAGATAACACAATTCGATCTTCCATTCCGTAGTCATAAATCATCTTCAGTGTTTTCTCTTCTATGCCCTTATAAGAAACTAATCCAGTCTTAAATTCAATGTTGATGAGCAGTTGGTTTGTTTTTGCCCAATTGAATACTTCTTCAAGGGTTGGTATCTCGCAGATTCCGTACTTATCCTTAAATTTATAGCTTACATCCATTTTTTTGATTTGGCTTAAAGTATAATCCTTGATCCAGCCCTTATTTTCTCCATTTGTTGTTCGGTTGACCGTTTCATCATGGATGACAACTATAGCGCCATCCTTGGTCATTTGGATGTCTAATTCAATTCCATCAGCACCGACTTTTGCCGCTTCTTTAAACGCAATCATTGTATTTTCCGGGTGTGTTCCGGCCGAACCTCTATGCCCAAAAACTTTCGTTCTCATCTCGATAATCTCCTTTTTTTGGTATACTTCCATTATAGAGTAATTTCCTTAAATGGATTATAAAAACACCGCCTTTCAGGATGAAAGCGGTGTTTTTTGATTACAAGTCTAATAATAAGTTCGAATTTATTTATTTCTTACCCTCTCATGAAGCTTTGTGTTCCAGACGAAGCTTATCAGCTACCATTGCGATAAATTCACTATTTGTGGGTTTTGCTTTAGACATACTCACTGTATAACCGAAAAGATTAGAAATAGAGTCTATATTTCCACGGCTCCATGCTACTTCAATGGCATGACGAATGGCACGCTCAACGCGGCTTGCAGTAGTATTAAATTTCTTTGCAATATCTGGGTAAAGCACTTTTGTGATTGATCCTAATAATTCGATATCATTGTATACCATTGAGATTGCTTCTCTTAAATATAAATATCCTTTAATATGCGCAGGAACCCCAATTTCGTGAATAATACTTGTAATGCTTGCATCTAAGTTTTTCGGACTATTTTCTTGCTGTGAACGAACAAGCGAGTTAGATGGATTACGTTTAATGATCGGAGCAGACTTTCCGCTAACTTGACGGATTCGACTCGCAAGGTTTTCCATGTCAAAAGGCTTTAGAATAAAGTAAGCTGCACCTAAATCGACAGCCTTTTTCGTCACATCTTCTTGACCAAAAGCTGTTAACATAATAACATTAGGCTGTTTTTCAAAATTAAAATCACGTAGTTTTTCTAATACTGCTAAGCCATCTAGGTGAGGCATAATAATATCTAAAACGAGTACATCAGGCTGTTTATCTTGAAGCATATTAAGGCAATCTTGACCATTATAGGCAACACCTAAGATTTCGATATCATCTTGGCTAGATAAATATTCATCAAGTAAATTAACGAGTTCCCTGTTATCATCAACCACACAAACTGTTATTTTTTTCACTCTGTTTCCTCCTCAAGCTAAAATCCGCAAAAATTTGTCTATATACTCTTATTCTAAAGAAAGAATTCGACAATGCAATAAGAATTCCTTTATTTTTTTAAAAAAATAGGAAAAATTTATTGAAAAATAATTTATTCTCCATTATACTTAAATATTCGACTAAATACGCCATAAATTATAAATGAAATTTAGGTTTTGTCGAAAAATCTTTATTTTGATTTCATTATATAATCTCCATTTACATTTGGCGATAGCCAAAAAATAAAAGCGAGCTATTAGCTCGCTTTTTTATGTTCCTTCTTATAAATATCAATACCCGCTTCACTTAGCATCCATTCAATATGAACACCATATCCGCTTGTTGGGTCATTTACAAATACATGTGTAACTGCACCAATTAATTTACCATCTTGAATAATAGGACTACCGCTCATGCCTTGAACGATACCGCCTGTTTTATCTAAAAGGCGTTTATCCGTTATTTTTACAACCATACCTTTTGTAGCAGGAATTTTTTGAGGAACAGCACTTACAATTTCTATGTCAAATTCCTCAACCTTATCATTTTCGACGACAGTTAAAATTTTGGCAGGTCCCGTCTTTACCTGATGTGAAAGTGCAATTGGCAGCGGCTTATCCATAATGCCGTTATTCACTTGTTTGTGTAATTCACCGAATATACCAAATGGACTGTTGCGTGTAATGTTCCCGATGATTTCCTTATCTGCTGAAAAACGTGCTAGCTTTTCACCTGGATCACCATTACTTCCCTTTTCAATGGAGGTAACCGTTGATCTTACAATTTGTCCATCAGATACGACGATTGGCTCTTTTGTATCCATATCTGAAATAACATGGCCTAATGCTCCATATTTTTTCGTTTCAGGATGGTAAAAAGTCATCGTTCCTATACCAGCTGCAGAATCACGAATATATAATCCGATTCGATATGCCTCATCATTTTTATCTTTTAATGGCATAAGCTCGGTCTTGATATCCTCGTTGTCTCGGACAATTACTAGGTTTAATGGTTCACCTGTCTTACCAGATTCTTGAACAAATGGTCCAACATCACTCATTTTTTCAATTTTCTTGCCGTTAATTTCTTTAATGATGTCACCCACCTGAACTCCTGCAATTTCACCCGGGGACTTTTTTCCATCTTCTGTATCAATTTGATGGTGACCAACAACCAACACACCCAGTGTATTCAGTTTTACCCCTATTGATTGTCCGCCAGGTATAACTTTAAAGTCAGATAAAACATTGACATTAACTTTTTTGACAGGAATACCTGCTAACTCAACCATCATCTCGCCTTCACCGCTTTCTTTTGCAGCAACAGAGATCTGTTGATCATCGGCAGCAGTTGAAATGGCATAAATGGAATCTTGAATCGTTGTAGTGACTGGTAATGTGGATTGAACTGTGAAATCTTGGCCTTCAAATAGTGTAAGGTGTTTTGGAATTTCTATATATTCTTTAAGCGGCTTGGAAAACCCCAATGCCATTATTGAAACAAGGAGAAATGTACCAATTATATATCTAATTTTATCTATTTTCATTTACTCTTCACTCTCCTCGCTCCTATCCCATGCCATAACATGAATCAAATGCGTCTTGGCGTATTTGCCGCCCGATTTTTTTGGCCCCAAGGTGGGTCACAAAGACGTTGCCACAGGAAGTGGCGTTGTTAGTTTTTGATCTTACATCTCGAAAAATTCTCTTTGAAAAATCGTGGCATCCGCCGGAGGCTTAACTTTTATTCAAACAGGGTTGGAAACCCGACTGAAAAAAGTTATGGCTACATTCTATAATTTGACCTTTCAGGGCAACATTTATAACCACTATGAGATTAAAAAAGCTACCCAATTTGGATAGCATTACAAATAAAAAACGCTCTTAACTTTGCATAAAGCCAATTATTGTTCACATATATCGTGATATAGCTTCATTTAGTGATTTACCATTTGGCGTGCAAGTTTGCTTTCTTTTGCAAGACTTAACAATTCTTTTGAGTGCTCTTTTGTTAAATCTGTGATTTCGACCCCAGAAATCATACGGCTAATTTCCTTAATTTTATCTGTTTCATCTAGTGAAGTAACAGAGGTAGTAGTTCTTCCCTGAACGGTTTCCTTTGTAATAAATAAATGGGTATCGGCCATTGCCGCAACCTGTGGAAGGTGGGAAATACAAAGCACCTGAGAGTTTACAGAAATCCCATAAATTTTTTCCGCAATTGCTTGAGCAACACGCCCACTAACACCGGTATCTACTTCATCAAATATGATTGAGGTAACACCTTGATGTTTTGAAAATATACTCTTAATCGCTAACATTATCCTTGAAAGTTCTCCGCCGGAGGCAATTTTCGCCAAAGGTTTTAGTGGTTCACCAGGATTTGTTGAAATATAAAATTCTATATCATCTTTCCCATTTGGAGTGAATTTAATAGGTGAATCCTCAAAAAATTTAATATCAAATTTTGCTTTTTCCATATAAAGGTCTTTTAATTCCTGTGCTATTTTTTCAACAAGCTCTTTTGCCAGCTTTTTCCGCAGTTGTGAAACATTTTCGGACTCAATCTTTACATCTTCTAAAATGGACTCGAGCTCTTCTTTTAGCTTACCAATATGTTGCTCACGATTTTGAATGGTGTCGATTTCATCTTCAATCTTCGCGGCATATTCGAGAATTTCCTCGACAGATTGTCCATATTTCCGCTTTAACTGTGAAATTTCATTCAAACGACCTTCGATAAAATCCAGTCTTTCTGGATCAAACTCTAATTCATCTAGTTGGTCGCGTATTTTAAAAGAAATTTCCTCTAATAGATAAAAGCTATTGGAGATTGTCTCATGAATGCTCTTTAATTCTTTATCAATATCCATTACAACTTCGGCATGATTCATGGCTAGCCCCACCCAATCAAGCCCTTTCTGGTCTCCATATAGAGCGTTATAGCTATTTTGAAGAGCTTTAAAAATCTTTTCGTAATTTGAAATCTTAATTCTTTCTTCTGTTAATTCCACATCCTCATTAGGCTTCAGATCGGCTTTTCCAATCTCATTTAATTGAAATTGGATTAAATCAAGACGATGGGCTAACTCTTGTTCATTTTCATTAAAGCTTTTTAAGCGTTGCTTCACATTTAAAAAATTTTTATATATGGCTAGGTATTCCTGTAATGCTTGTTTAATGATATCTCCACCGTATTGGTCAAGCATATAGATATGTTGCTCCTGATTCATCAAATCCTGATGTTCATGCTGTCCATGAATATCGATTAAGGTTCTGCCAAATTCTCGAAGAATAGAGATGGTCACGAGTTTTCCATTAATTCTACAGACACTTTTTCCTGATTTCGAAATATCTCTTCGCAAAACAACCATTCCCTCGCTAATTTCAATACCAAATTCTGTAGCTTTTGCATAACAAGGGTGATTGTCATCTTCGATTAAGAAGAGACCTTCGATTTCTGCACGTTCTTCCCCATATCGTACAAATTCAACGGAGCCTCTTCCACCAACCAATAAATGAATAGCATCAATGATGATGGATTTACCGGCGCCTGTTTCACCAGTCAGGACAGTTAAACCTTTTTCCAATGAAATTGAAAGAGATTCAATAATGGCGAAATTTTTAATTGATAATTCTGCTAACAATTCCTACACCTCCTCTTCCACTCCCCTGCGTCATAGCATGTCTAGGAATCGATTTGAAACCGTTTCGGTTTGCTCTGGGGTTTTGCAAATAATTAAAATGGTATCATCTCCACATATTGTACCTAAAATTTCTTCCCAATCTAAATGATCAATTAAAGCACCAATCGCATTGGCATTCCCTGGTAGAGTTTTCATCACAAGCATATGCCCTGCTGAGTCGATTTTTACGAAAGCATCCATTAATGAACGTTTAAGTTTTTGAAGCGGATTAAATCGTTGGTCTGCAGGTAAACTGTATTTATATCGACCATCAATCATTGGCACCTTTACTAAATGAAGTTCTTTAATATCACGGGATACAGTCGCCTGGGTAATGTTGTAGCCCTCACTTTTCAAAATATCCACAATCTCATCTTGTGTTTCTATATCATGGCTCGTGATGATTTCACGAATTTTAATATGTCTTTGCCCCTTATTCATAAAGAATTCCTCTCACTTTCGCAAACGTGATTTATTACCTCCTATGTTAGCCGATTCTGACAAAATTGTACATTTTTTTTAACAATTTTCAGGTTAACACTATGGATGAACGAATAATTTTTCAGAAAGAAAAAGGACAGCACAGTGGCTATCCCCCTTCGATTATCATTTATCATTCTTTAAGTTAGCATGTGCTTTTTCAACTACCTCTTGTTCGGTCATAGGCAGTCTATTTTCACCAACATCAGTAGGTCCATTCCAACGTAAATGTAGTAAAAATTCGATATTTCCTTCTCCGCCTGTTATTGGTGAGTATGATAAATTGATGCAATCATACCCTTCCTTTAAGGAAAATTCAATAATATGCGTAAGTACCGCCTCATGGGTTTTCGGATCACGAACAATTCCCTTCTTACCGACCTGCTCTTTTCCCGCTTCAAATTGTGGTTTTACTAGAGCTACAACATCACTGTTTGGGACGAGAAGTGTTTTTAAAACAGGTAAAATCAACCTTAACGAGATAAATGAGACATCAATTGTAGCAAACTCCGGTAAACCACTTTGAAGGTCAGCCGGTGTAACATACCTAAAATTAGTCCGTTCCATGACGACGACACGTTCATCCTGGCGAAGCTTCCATGCTAACTGGTTATACCCCACGTCAAGAGCATATGATTTTTTGACGCCATTTTGAAGGGCACAATCGGTAAAGCCACCAGTGGAGGAACCAACATCAATCATGATTTTATCTTTAATGTTTAAATCAAAATCTTTTATCGCTTTCTCAAGCTTCAATCCACCTCTACTAACATAGGGAATAACATTTCCCTTAATAGTGAGAGGTATATCAATTTCTACTTTCTCTCCTGGCTTATCCAATCGTTCTTCATTAGAATAAACGAGACCAGCCATGATCGTACGTTTCGCTTTTTCTCTTGTTTCGATTAAGCCACGTTCAACTAATAAAACATCAAGTCTTTCTTTTTTTGTACCCATGCCTACACTCTTTTCTTCTTAGGTACGAGCTTTTGAACACGTTCAACCACATTCTCGGTTGTCATTCCAATTTCACGAAGTAGTTCATTCACGCTTCCATGCTCAATAAATTGATCCGGAATACCCATGCGATCGATCTTGGCATTCTGATAATCATGATCATTTGCAAATTCAAGAACTGCACTTCCAAATCCACCCATCAACACAGATTCCTCAATGGTTAATACAGGAAGATTTGAACCTAAAATTTGATGCATCATATCATTATCAAGTGGTTTTATAAAGCGAGCATTTACGACTCTAACTGAAATATCTTCTTTTTCGAGTAACTCTGCAGCCTCAAGAGCCATCGATATGGTTGTCCCAAACGTTAGGATTACGGCATCCGTGCCAGGCTTTAGAATCTCCCAAGAACCGATTGGAATAAGCTTAAGAACTTCATCCATTTCAACTCCAAGACCATTGCCTCTTGCATATCTTAAGGCAATCGGACCGTCATCATAATGAATGGCCGTATTCACCATATGTTGACCTTCATTCTCGTCCTTTGGCATCATAATAACCATATTAGGAATATGTCTTAAAAAAGCAATATCGAATACACCTTGATGTGTTTCTCCATCTGCTCCTACTAAACCAGAACGATCGATTCCAATGAATACATTCAGATTTTGACGGCACACATCGTGCACAACCTGGTCATATGCCCTTTGTAAAAAGGTCGAATATATCGCAAGAAACGGCTTCATACCTTGTGTAGCAAGACCAGCAGCCATTGTAGTTGCATGCTGTTCCGCAATGCCTACATCATACATACGCTCTGGAAATTCCTTCGCAAATTTTTCAAGCTTAGAACCTACAGGCATTGCAGGTGTAATCGCGACAATTCGCTTATCATCTTTCGCAAGCTTCCGAACGGTCTCACTAATGACTGCACTCCATGCTGGTGGTGCACTTTCCGGCTTTACAAAATCACCTGTTTCAATTTTATAAGGTCCTGTACCGTGCCAAGTACCAATTTTGTCAGTTTCAGCAGGAGTGTAACCTTTTCCTTTTTTCGTAATGACATGAACTAATACTGGTCCCTTTGTTTTCTTTGCATATTCAAGGGTTTCAAATAAATCCTCAAAATTATGCCCATCAATCGGACCTAAGTAGGTAAATCCTAGTTCTTCGAAAAAGACTCCTGATACAAGAAGATATTTAAGACTGTCTTTTACACGTTCAGCTGTTGCTGCAAGCTTTCCACCTACAGCTGGAATTCTCTTGAGTAAAAGCTCTAGCTCATCTTTTACCCAATTATATTTACCTGCAGTACGCAATCGTGCAAGGACAGAGTGAAGAGCACCAACGTTTGGAGCAATTGACATTTCATTGTCATTTAGAATTACAATCATGTCTTTCTTTTCGTGTCCGATATGATTTAACGCTTCCAATGCCATACCACCAGTTAAAGCACCATCGCCAATGATGGGGATGACAAATTCCTTTGTTCCTTTTACATCTCGGGCAACCGCCATTCCCATAGCTGCGGAAAGACTTGTTGAGCTATGTCCAGTTTCCCAAACGTCATGGTCACTTTCAATACGCTTCGGAAACCCACATAGCCCTTTATATTGACGTAATGTGTCAAATTCACAAGCCCGTCCGGTCAAAATTTTATGAACATAAGACTGGTGACCAACATCCCAAATCAATTTATCCTTAGGACTGTTAAACTCCCTATGTAAGGCAATTGTTAATTCAACCACACCAAGGTTAGGGCCAATATGACCACCAGTCTTTGATAGTTTCTCTATTAAAAATTGACGGATTTCCTGACTTAATTTATCCAATTCAGCTATTGACATATTTTTAAGGAACTTAGGGTCTTTAATACTTAGAAGATCCAAAGGTTTCACTCACTTTCATTTACTATTCAGCAGTCATATACTTTGATAAAGTATATTAATGATCTCTAGATGCGATTAGATTACACATATAGTCTAGTATATCATGTTTCATATCAACACTATATAAAAACCGTTTTGCTTCATCTATATGAAAGGTTAATTTTTCCTTTGCACCCTCAAGCGATAATAAAGCAGGATATGTATTTTTATGATTACCAGTATCACTGCCGACCGGTTTCCCAAGCACTACTTCAGTGCCCTCAATATCTAAAATATCATCACGGATTTGAAAGGCTAAGCCTAAATGATGCGCAAATTGTGTAAGCTTCTCTAGCTGTTCACTAGTAGCATCTGCAAGAATCGCTCCTGCAATAACACTGTATGCTAATAATTTTCCAGTTTTATGGTGATGAATGTATTCAAGTTCATCAAGATTCAAGACTGCTCCTTCACCTTCCATATCAGCAACCTGTCCTCCTACCATTCCTTCAGGTCCTGATGCCTTGGCTAACTCAGTCACGAGCAATAACTTTTTCTCAGGGGATATTTGGTCTCCCAAGGATTCAGAAACGATCTGAAAACTATACGTCAATAAGGCGTCCCCTGCTAAGATTGCAACCGCCTCCCCAAACACTTTATGATTGGTAGGTTTTCCTCGGCGAAGATCATCATCATCCATACTCGGTAAATCATCATGTATAAGTGAATACGTATGAATCATCTCAATTGCACACGCAGTCGGTAATCCGATACTCTCATCTTTTCCAAAGGAATGAAGCGTGCCTACTAGCAATAATGGGCGAATTCGTTTCCCACCTGCTTCAAGGGAATAGTGCATAGCATCCTTGATAATATTCGGAGCTGATAATTGTGAAATATACGTTGGGAGCTGTTCTTCAATATTTTTTTTTTGATTGTTTAAAAATTGCTCTACCTCAGTTCGTCCCACTATTATTCTTCCTCCTGAATCGTAAAAGGCTCAAGTTCGCCATCTTCACGCAAGATTTGCTCCATTTGCTTTTCAACATGCTGAAGCTTGTCATGACAAAGCTTTGAAAGCTTCATTCCATCCTGGAAATAAGTGATTGCTTTTTCTAAAGGGACATCCCCTTCTTCAAGTCGCTCAACAATTTGTTCAAGTTGCTCCATTGCTTCCTCAAAGGTTAATACCTTCTCTTCACTCATTTATTGTCTCTCCTCTATTTCAATTACTTCACAGTCAAAGGTACCGTCCGTAAGTTTTACCTTGACTACATTCCCCGCTTCGACTTGCTTTACACTTTTCACTAAATGTTGTTCTTGATCATATACGAGACTATAACCACGATCCATAATTTTTAATGGGCTTAATGCTTCAAGCTTAGCTACTTTTGATGAGAAAGCATATTCCTTTTGTTTTAGAATTTGTTTAAATTCTTTTACAAGCATTTTCGTATTATGATCTTGTTTTTGTCTAGCTTGAATAAGCTTTTCACTTGGATGGTTATGTTGCAGCCTAAGCTTTACCTTTTGAAATGCTTCTTGCTTACGAGAGATAGTCATAACTGCTGCTCTTTCTAAACTTTCTACTAAGCGGTCAAGTTGCTGCTCTTTTTGTTCATAAAGATTCTTTGGAAAACGAAAAGCATATGACTTTTTCAATCTATCTAATCGTTTTGAATCATTCACCAGTTTTTCCTTCATAGCACGCAATAAACGTGTATGTCTTACTAATAAACGTTCTGATAGCTCGGCCATGTGTGGAACAGCCAACTCCGCAGCCCCTGTTGGTGTAGGAGCACGTAAATCTGCGACAAAATCTGCAATCGTAATATCTGTCTCATGTCCTACTGCTGAAATAACCGGAACCTTTGACTGAAAAATCGCTCGTGCTACAATTTCCTCATTAAAGGCCCAAAGCTCTTCGATCGAACCACCACCACGTCCAACAATAAGAACATCAATATGCCCAAAATCATTCGCTTTTTGAATAGCTTGTACTACAGAAGGTCCTGCATTTACCCCTTGAACTAAGGCAGGAAAAACAATAACCTTTGCAATTGGAAATCGACGTCTAATCGTTGTGATTATATCTCGGATTGCAGCCCCTGTTGGGGATGTAACAATCCCAATATAATGCGGGATTTTAGGGATTGGCTTTTTATACTTTTGCGAAAAAAGCCCTTCTGCCTCAAGTCGCTTTTTCATTTCCTCATAGGCTAAGTATAAGTTCCCGATACCATCTGGCTGCATTTCTTTTACATAGAGCTGATAATTTCCGTTCGATTCAAAAACTGTTACCTCGCCGCGAAGTAATACTTTCATCCCATTTTCTGGAGTAAACTTCAAATCACGGTTATACCCAGCAAACATAACTGTTTGAATTCGTGCTTGTCCATCCTTAATCGTAAAATACATATGCCCACGACTATGCGCTTTAAAATTTGAGATTTCTCCCTTCACCCAAATATCCTGGAGGTGAGGGTCAGCATCAAACTTTCGCTTAATATACTTGGTTAGAGCTGTTACAGTTAAATAACGATTCTGATCCATTCTACCTAATCCCTACTTCCTTGAAAGAAGGGCAAAGTTCTTTGCAGATTGAACGGTATTATGCAGAAGCATTGTAATGGTCATTGGGCCAACCCCACCAGGTACCGGTGTAATATAGCTTGCTTTTTCCTTCGCCTCTTCAAACACAACGTCACCCACAAGCTTCCCGGTTGATTCAAGACGGTTTACGCCAACATCGATTACAACTGCACCTTCCTTAATATAATCACCAGGAAGAAAATTCGCCTTACCAACAGCCGCAACTAAGATATCCGCTTGAAGAGTCATTTCTTTTAAATTGGCCGTTCTCGAATGGCAATATGTAACAGTAGCATTTTCTTTAAGGAAGAGTTGACCAACAGGCTTTCCAACAATATTACTTCTCCCAACCACAACCACATGTTTGCCCTCAATTGAAATTTGCTTGGATTTCACCATTTCAATGATTCCAAACGGGGTACATGGAAGAAAAGCATCTTGTCCCGTCATCATTCGACCAATATTAATGGGATGGAAACCATCAACATCTTTTTCAGGTGAGATGCTTTCGATAACAGCTGTTTCATTAATTGAATTTGGCAATGGTAATTGAACAAGAATTCCATGGATAGATGGATCTTGATTCAAGCGATCAATTTCCCCAAGTAAAAATTCTTCTGTAATTGTTTCCGGATATTCAAGCATTAAGGAGTGGATACCCGTTTCCTTACATGCTTTGTCTTTCCCTTTTACATAAGATCTTGAGGCAGGGTCATTACCCACCAAGAGCACGGCTAAGCCTGGAACGATTCCTTCCTGAGATAATTTCTGAACTTCTAATGCGATTTCATTACGTTTTGTTTGCGCTAATTCTTTCCCACTTATAATCTCTGCTGCCAATTTTCAACTCTCCCTTTTTTACATTTTAATTTTTTATGGAATCAATTCTATTTTTAAAAAGTTAGGGTTACTTAACTAATGAGTCTTTTATTTTCGATAAAATGGCATTGACGAAACGACTAGAGCTATCATCCCCAAATTCTTTAGCAAGCTCAATTGCCTCATCAATACTAACCTTTATAGGGATTTCCTCCACGTATTTCATTTCAAAGACAGCAATACGTAAAATCGAGCGGTCTACATTTGCAAGTCTTTCGAGATTCCATTTTTCAAGATGCCCTCGTAATAAGTCATCAATTTCTTCCTTATGTTCGACAACTCCATGAACAAGTTGTTCCAAGAAAGGATCTAAAGACTCTTCTTCCAGTACACTTTCAATCGCTTCCTTTGGCTCACTTCCACTTACATCAATCTGAAATAACGATTGTAAAGCCTTTTGTCGTGCTGTACGTCTTTTCATTATATTTCTCCTTTATGTATAGTAAAGCTTATATTTACATTCTAATAACATGATAATATCATAAAATAATTTCAAAATAAAAACCAACCCTAATGTTGAAAAAAATTTAAAGCGCAAGCGCCTTGATTAGCCCCGACAAGCATAAGAAAAGCTGGCTAGAACGATGCCTTTTATCCTTCTTGACAGATTGGCTTATGACCTCGAGGGGCTAGGCGCTGAAGCTGGACTTGGATACACTCATTAAGATGAGTCCACAACAATAAATTTTATAATTTCCTAGAACACAAAAAATGCCTGATAGCGTTTGCCATCAGACAATTTTCCCCTTACATTTCTTCTTCAATTAATGCTTCCTGCTTTTGAGATTCAAATAAGACACCTACAACGTGGATATTTACCTCATTTGCATCTAAAGCTGTCATATTTAATAAAGCTTGTCGTACATTGTCTTGAATTTGACGAGCCACATTTGGAATCGAAACGCCAAAGTTCATGACACAGAATACATCAACAATAATACCTGTTTCTGTTAATTCGACTTTGACACCTTTTCCGTGATTTTTCTTTCCTAGCTTTTCAACCACTCCAGAAGCAAAATTACCTCTCATTTGTGCTACCCCTTCAACCTCTGAAGAAGCGATACCAGCAATCACTTCGATTACCTCTGGTGCAATCTCTACCTTACCAAGGCTGTTACTACCTTGATCCATTTCTAAAATATTCGTTTCCGCTGCCATCAGCAAGCACCTCCTACATTAGTTTACTACTTCATAACCTCGTATAATTCAAGAAATTTTGTATTGAAGTCCCCACCTATAAATTTTTCATGATTCATAAGCTTAAAATGGAATGGGATTGTCGTGTGTACACCTTCAATAACGAATTCACTGAGAGCGCGCTTCATTCTTGCAATCGCTTCTTCTCTTGTTGCCCCATATGTAATGAGCTTCGCAATCATTGAATCATAATATGGAGGTATTGAATAGCCAGGATATGCAGCAGAATCCACTCTTACCCCAAAACCACCAGGAGGTAAATACATTTCAATTTTTCCAGGAGAAGGCATGAAATTCTTCTCAGGATTCTCTGCATTGATTCGGCATTCAATTGCCCAACCATTAAAGGTTACATCACTTTGGGTTAATGAAAGCTCTTCTCCAGATGCAACGCGAATCATTTCTTTAATTAAGTCTACACCCGTTACCATCTCAGTTACGGGATGCTCCACTTGAATTCTCGTATTCATTTCCATGAAATAAAATTGATCATTAATATGATCATAAATGAATTCAATTGTTCCCGCACCTGAATAATCAACAGCTTTAGCCGCTTTAACAGCCGCCTCACCCATTTTTTGTCTTGTTGTTTCATTTAGAGCAGGTGATGGAGTTTCTTCAACAAGCTTTTGCAAACGTCGTTGAATCGAGCAATCTCTCTCTCCTAAATGTATCACATTTCCATAGTTATCGGCTAATACTTGAATTTCTACATGACGGAAATCTTGAATATATTTTTCAATATATACGCCAGGGTTACCAAAGGCAGTTGCTGCTTCTTGTTGAGTAATGTTAATTCCTTTAACGAGTTCCTCTTCATTCTTAGCCACTCGGATCCCTTTACCACCGCCACCAGCGGTAGCTTTGATAATAACTGGATAACCCATTTCATTGGCAAGTGCGATTGCTTCATCTGCATCTTTGATGATACCTTGGGAACCCGGCACGATTGGTACTCCCGCTTCTCTCATCGTTTCACGAGCTACATCCTTTGTCCCCATCTTGTTAATTGCTTCAGGACTTGGACCGATGAAAGTGAGGTTTACTTCACGACATAGCTCTGCGAAATCAGCATTTTCTGCTAAAAAGCCATATCCAGGATGAATTCCTTCACTCTCTGTCAGCTTTGCAACACTAATGATATTTGTAAAATTTAAATAGCTATCTTTTGAAGATTTAGGACCAATACAATAAGCCTCATCTGCTAATTGAACATGGAGTGATTCCCGGTCTGCCTCCGAAAAAACGGCTACCGTTTCAATTCCAAGTTCTTTACAAGCCCGAATAATACGAACTGCAATTTCTCCACGATTTGCTATTAATATCTTTTTTAACATAGGGTAAGCTCCTTACTTAATATGATGTTCAAAAAGTTGGTCGAATCAAATATAACAGATTAGTCTTTTGCTACCTCCTTTTTGAACAAGACTTTATGCTTTTACTAGGAATAATGGTTGGCCATACTCCACAAGCTGACCATTCTCAACTAAAATTTCAACGATTTCTCCATTCACTTCAGCTTCAATTTCGTTAAATAGCTTCATGGCTTCAACGATACAAACAACTGAATCTTCTTTTACTTTATCACCTTTTTTAACATAAGCATCAGCGTCTGGTGATGGAGAAGCATAGAATGTACCAACCATCGGAGATACGATTTTATGTAAATTTTCATCTGCTGCTGGTGCTGGTGAAGTTGCAACAGTTGCTGCTTGCTCTGTTTGTTGTTGTGCAGGTTGTACTGCAACCTGAGGTACTTCAGTCACAACGGGCGCAACTGGTTGTGCTTGTGCCTTGTTTTCAACTACTGTTTGAACAGTTGTTTCTTTATTTTTTTTCATTTTAATTTTTGAGCCTTCGCTCTCAAATGTAAACTCATCAATATTTGAATGATCAACTAACTTAATAAGCTCACGTAGCTCTTGGATTTTTAACATTCGGTTACACTCCTTGTGATTAAATAAAAATATATTTTCAAATGTAGGTCAGCATTTTATTGCTAGTATTAGTACCACATACTAATATGATACGATACTTAAAAGGTGCTTTTCAATATATTACAGAGATTTTTTATCGAAAACGTTATCATCTGTAAACAAATCATATCAAAACCTTCCCCAAATTTCATTTTTTTATAAAAAAATAAAAAGCACGGCATTTATACCGCGCTTTCGTTAACGATTATTTTTCTTTTTCACCCGTTACTTCGAATTGTACAGCAAGATTTTGAAGGTCACCTAACTCACTGCGTACAAGTCGTAAAATATCATTTGCTGCCTTTTTAGAGCTTTCCTTTGCTTTAACTGTAATCTTAATTTTGTCACCCTCTACGCGAACTAGAGCATCTTCGTAATTATTTCCTTTGATTAGCATTTCAATAATCTTTTCCTTTGTTTCGATATCATCAAGCTTCTTTAATTCATCATACGCTTTTAGCTTTTGATCCGCTGTAAGTTCTGTTGAAGCCGTTTGATCCTCTAGGTTACTTCTAACTTTACTGCGATATTCGTCAATTTCTAAACGTAACGCGGCAAACATATCATCACTTGCAACAGATGAAATGACATTGCCATCTTCATCCTCTTCAACAGTAACACTCGCACCGTCTTTATTTTCAGTAGACGTTTCTACATTATCTTTTTCATTGTCCTTTTGCTCGTCCTGCTCCACTGCTACGTTATTATTGTTGTTTTCAGGAGTTGTAATATAATAGACTGACAACACCACAACTAGACTTAACATTGTTAATAACCATACCGTTTGCTTTTTTAATAACATTTTATGAATCCCCCTTCGTTTTCCTTGGTACAACAGCTACTTTATGATTTGGAACATCAAATCCTTTTGTTACTGCCTCTACTACCATTTGTTTTATTTTTGCATTCTCAACACCTTTAGCGACGATTAGAACACTTCGAATATCAGGCTTTTCAATTTTCAAGACAATCGGTGTTTCTGAATCACCACTCCGGATGATGACAACTTGTTCATCGCTTGTTATATCCTCTACTTGTCGTTTTCCACCATCCCTGTCCTCCTCACTGGTGATTTGGCTTTGGGTTACGGTGTTCTTTTCAAGTATTTTCGTTTCAGTAGCATCTACGCTTACCGAAACTATCACATCCTCTACTCCAGCAATGGCTTCTAATGCCTCCTTGAGCTCGTTTTCATAACGATCCTCATATTTTGAAATTGCCATTGTCAGGTCATCCTTTTGCTGTCCAAACGCTGGCTCATCTTTTGCACTTACTTCTGATGATGAAGCTGGCATCACTGAAGATGTAGGTTTGTCACCAGAAAATAGATTACTAATTAACATAAAGGCTATTCCAACTGCTAATAAAAGTAAGAAATATTGGTTTTTTTTGTTTCCCTTTTTATCTGGTGGTCCATCCTTAGACCCGGAGAACATCCCTTTGATTGTATTCAACATTCCTTTGTTCTTATCCATCTACGACTCTTTCCCCCCTTCCACAGTGACTACGATTTTATCTGAGTCAATTTCCCATCTAGTAGATAATGATTTGGTGATTGCTTTGACGTTGGTTTGATCTACTTTTTTATACGCTGGTTCAGTCTGTTTGGAGGTATCAATCTCAACTGGTTTGACAACTGGGACATCATCAGGCTCGGCAGTCTCTTTTGATAACACCACCTCGATTGACTGAATGTCATCCAAAGTTACAGTTTCCTTAACGTCAACTGCACTCGAAAGGAATACATTTACTTTTTGAACAGTTAAATCATATTCGTTTTGCACCAACTCCTCTTCTACTTCAGTTTTCAATTGGACAGCCATCGTTTCTAAAATATATGCACGTTGTGAGGCTTGTATTTCTTTTTTCTTCAAATCTATTAAATTTTCTAGACTTTTTTCCGGTTGAACCGGTTTTAGATTCATATTTAACAAGGCTTGATCCAAATCAGTTTTAAAGAGTGAGAACAGCGGAGTAAGGATGATTAGGATTAACAATAGCCCCGTTACCATTTTCACGTATTTTTGCATGCTCGAGCTTGGCAAAAGCATGTCCACAATGGTAGCAAGTAAGATAAATAAAATAATATTTGTTATCCATTCAGCAATAAAACTCAGTGTCCTCACCTCCAAATAGAAACATTCCGCTTTTCTATCTAACCATTAAGGTCAGGTTTCCAGCTGCGACAATCACCGTGATACTTAGGAAAAACATCAATGACACGATTGCTAATGCTGCAAAAATATAAACAACGCTTTTACTGATGATATCTAAGCAAGCAATGACAGGTCCCCCGCCAAGTGGTTGTAAGAGCGCTGCTGCCAATTTATAAATAATCGCTAAAGATAACACTTTAATTGCCGGAAACACAGCAATTAATAAAAGAATGACGACCCCAAAAATTCCAACCGTATTTTTTAAAAGGACCGAAGCACTTATAACCGTATCGGTAGCATCTGTGAACATCCGCCCTATCACAGGTATAAAATTTCCGGTAATAAATTTTGCCGTCCGAATCGTTATCCCATCAGCAACGGCTGTCGTGGTACCCTGTACGGATATAACCCCAAGAAAAATGGTCAAGAACACACCAATGATTCCGATACTCGCATTTCTTAGTAACTGGGCAAGCTGCGTTACTTTGTATTGTTCACTCAAAGTACTTACGATGCTCAATAACGCTGCCATAAACAGTAATGGTAAAACGATGTATTGAATCAAAAGCCCACTTGTATTCATTAAAAATAAAATCAGTGGGTGGAACAATGCTGCTGAAGCGACTCCCCCAGATGACGCGACCAATGCTAGCAACAATGGCACAAGCGCTAAAATAAAATTAATCATCGATTGAATGGCTTCCTCGGTATACATGATTGCAACCCGGAAGCTATTTAATGCGATAATGATTAACACCATATATACAATCGCATAGGCCACCTTGCTGACTGCACTTTTCTCAAATGAATTTTGAAGGGTTTGTAAAAACATGCTAAAAATCGTAAGCATGATCAGTGTACTTAAAAGCTTTCCATTTGCTATTAACTCATGGAATACGAATTTGACGAGTCCAAGCAACCACTCCTTCAATGAGAGCTCCTTCTCGCCACGGATGAATTCTAGTAAACTACCCTTTTGGCTTTCAGGTAAATATCCACCATAGTCCGTTACTATCTCATCCCAGAATTGTTTTATTTCGTCGATTCCGAGAGTTTCTAACTGTTCCTCAACCTGATTTTGAATTTGATTGTCGATGATTTCTTGCTGTGAGGGTGATGCTTGTACAAATTGAGGTAATGAGAAAAAGAAAAGCAATAATGCTACGAAAGAAAAGATTTTACTACGGGTCACTCAACCACCCCCTTGGAAACCAGATTTAACTAGGTATAAGTCCAATAATTGTTTCTATTAAAACTGTTAAAATTGGTATCGCCATTGCTAAAATTAATATCTTTCCTCCGAGTTCAATCTTTGAGGCAATGGATCCTTGACCAGCATCCTTTGTAATTTGTGCTCCAAACTCTGCGATATAGGCAATTCCAATGATCTTAAGAATGGTTTCCACATAAACGGTGTTGACATTTGCATTTATGGCTACTTTTTCAAGCATCCGGATGATATCCGAAATTTCACCCACTAAAAAGAGAAAAATCACACAGCCAATAAACACAACAAGCATAAAGGCAAAGGTTGGTTTTTGTTCTTTTACAATGAGTGCCAGAAAGGTCCCGATTAGACCTAATCCAACGATTTGTATAATCTCAATGGCTCACCCCTCCTTACCCCTGAAAGAGAAATACAGCTTTAATCTTTTTAAAGAGGTCCTCTACGATTGTTGCAACCATAAAAAGGATATAGATGAAGCCCAACAAGGTTACCCACTGGGCATACTCTTTTTTACCCATCTGATCTAGGATTGTATGGAGAAAGGCAACCACAATTCCTACACCGGCTATTTGAAAAATAATATCCACATCCACTCCCATGCGTTTCTTCTCCCCCTAAATCAATAAAATGACTACTAATAATCCTGACAAAAAGCCCAGGCTTTTCACCATTTTTTCATAACGCAATTGTCTGTCTTTTGCTTCGCTTTCTTCTCGTTCAAGATGGGTAATAGCAAGTAAAATGTGTTTTTGTTGTGAGGTTCTGTCATGCTGTCCAAGCGTCTCACCAAACTGCTGAAGAATCTCAATTTCTCCTTGGTGAAAAGCTGTCAACTTGGACACCTCTTTCAGACTCTCATCCCAAGCTACCTTTACACTGACCTCTCCCGTTTGAAGCCGTTTTGCAAACCCCTCAAAAAAATAAGAAACCGGCTTTGGAATTTGTCTTGCAAGATGGGTAGCCACATCTATTAATGGGACATGTCCATACATGATTTCAGCCTCAAGTGATTGCAATGCTGTTTTTAGCATCCTCAACTGGCGCGGTCTTTCACTTAACTTGCGCGCAGCCTCAAATCCAGTCCATGTTGTTGCAAGTAATATTAAAATAGCTCCAATCATTTTTATCATTTATGTCACGCTCACTTTTGGTAAAAGTTCTTTGCCAGTTGGACCAAGAATGGCTTTAATAGTACCTGGCCCTTTTGTGCGTGATAGCTCTACAAACCTCTCGATTACCCCTGCGTTGATTATTTTTTCTAAAGACGGACGCTTCAGGAGGTCTGAAATATGATGACCATGTGCTGTAACAATCAAACTTACACCAGCATTTACAGCCTCCATGATCGCCTGACTGTCTTCATCTCTACCAATCTCGTCCACTATTAATACATCAGGACTCATCGACCTAATCATCATCATCATGCCTTCTGCCTTCGGACAGGCATCTAGAACATCAACCCTTGGTCCTAGGGACGCCTGTGGAACACCTTTTACACATCCGGCAATCTCGGAACGCTCATCCACAATTCCCACCTTCATTGCGGGAATCCGTCTTGTTTCAATACCTGTACTAATCATCCGGGCAAGGTCCCTTAATAATGTTGTTTTACCAGTTTGCGGTGGACCAATTAGGATCGTATTTTTCCAATATGAGTCATAGAGATATGGAGCAAGCGGTTCAGCGACACCGATTTTTTGTCTGGCAACCCGAATATTGAAGGAGGTAACATCGCGAATGGCTTTCACCATTCCACTTTCTGTAATGACCTTTCCAGCTAGTCCCACACGATGCCCACCCTGAATTGTCACATAGCCACGCTTCAGCTCTTCCTCAAGCGTATAAATCGAGTATTGCCCCAATTTGTTAAGGAGCTGCATGGCATCTTCACTTGTCACGATATAGTTGTGGAAAATCGGGATTCCACTCTCAATAATTTCTAGAGGTCTTGATACCCTAATTCGGATTTCTTCCATTTTTTCTTTGCGTGCTGGAGGATACTTAGCTAGTAGATTAGCAATTGATTTCGGTAAAACGTCGACGATCTCTTTCATATAGTAAACTCCTCATCTAAACTCTCATAATTCAATGTATGCTAGCTTGGACACATTATGCCTACACATGTGATTTCTAGCGAAAGATTCCATACAAAATAAATGCAACTCCGAGCCCTATGAATAAAAGCTTTGAATAAGACAACTGATCAGCCAATCCGATAAGTCCAATCGACATTGTTGCAATCAAAATAAGCGGCCCCACAATTGCGAGCATCGCATTGACGGCTAGTGCTTTTTTCACATCATTAAAAGTTAGCATTAGAATGGCCGCCGTGATTTCTAAGCATCCAGATATGATCCTCAGTCCAGCCATTGTTAAAACCGTTGAATCAAACACCGATAATAATCGTTTCATTGAAGTCCCCACCCAATAATTTTCTTTTGTACAACCTATGCTTGTTCACTGATTTTCAGAAGAGGAAATTTTATGGGGGGAGGGAGAGTAATGATGTTTGCGGGTTTTCTTTGGACTAGGTTTTGGCATTTGTGGTGTTTGCAGGTTAGTGGTTTCCTAGGTTTTTCCATTTACGAACCTCTTTTTGATGTTGCGGGTTTGAATTCGCCTAATTTTATCCATTCACGGACCTCTTTTTAGTGTTTACGGGTTTGTATTCTCCTAAATTTATCCATTTACGAACCTCTTTTTAGTGTTTACGGGTTTGTATTCTCCTAAATTTATCCATTTGCGAACCTCTTTTTGATGTTTGCAGGTTTGTATTTTCCTAAATTTATCCATTTATGAACCTTTTTCTTATGTTTGCAGGTCGGCATTCTCCTAATATTACCCATTTATGAACCTCTTTCTTATGTTTGCAGGTCGGCATTCTCCTAATATTATCCATTTATGAACCTCTTTCTTATGTTTGCAGGTCGGCATTCTCCTAATATTATCCATTTACGAACCTCTTTCTTATGTTTGCAGGTCGGCATTCTCCTGATTTTTTCTATTTGCGAAACTCTTTTTAGTGTTTACGGGTTTGTATTCTCCTAAATTTATCCATATACGAACCTCTTTCTTATGTTTGCAGGTCGGCATTCTCCTGTTTTTTTCTATTTGCGAAACTCTTTTTAGTGTTTACGGGTTTAGATTCCCCTAATTTTATCCATATACAAACCTCTTTTTGTATTTGCAATCAAAAAAAAGAACCCACCAAAAATGGTGAGTCCTAAAAAAACCTCAATATTGATTACGCACGTGAAATGTAAGATCCTTCAGTTGTGTTGATGATTAGCACATCGCCTTCATTAATGAAGAAAGGAACTTGTACGATTAATCCTGTTTCAAGAGTTGCAGGTTTAGAACCGCCAGAAGCTGTATCTCCTTTGATACCAGGCTCTGTTTCAACAACCTTAAGCTCAACAGTATTTGGGAGCTCGACTCCAAGTGTTTCACTTTGGAACATCATAATGTGAACTTCCATATTTTCTTTCAAGAACTTTAATTCATACTCAATTGCAGATGCTGGTAATTCGATTTGCTCATAGGATTCATTGTCCATGAATACATGTGAATCACCATTCGCATATAAATACTGCATTCTGCGGTTTTCGATTTGCGCTTTGGCTACTTTTTCACCAGCACGGAATGTTTTTTCTTGAACTGCACCTGTACGAAGGTTACGAAGCTTTGAACGTACGAACGCAGCTCCTTTACCAGGCTTAACGTGTTGGAAATCCATTACTCTCCAGATTCCACCGTCTACCTCAATTGTTAAACCTGTACGAAAATCGTTAACTGAAATCATATACTATTTCCTCCTAATCCAATTCCGACAAAACTTTTGCCTATAGAATAATTAATTCCTTTTTAGAGAACGTAAGAGTTTCGTTGCCGTCTTTTCTAACAACAAGATCATCTTCAATTCTCACGCCACCAAGTCCTGCTATGTAAATTCCTGGTTCACAGGTTACAATCATTCCAGGCTCAAGTACATTTTCCGATCTGAATGATAGTCCTGGTTGCTCATGAACTTCCATACCTAATCCGTGTCCAGTAGAATGACCAAAGAATTCACCATAGCCTTTTTCTGCAATGTAATCACGGGTTAGAGCATCAGCTTCTTTTCCTGTAATGCCAGCCTTGATTCCTGCCATACCACGAAGTTGAGCTTCTAAAACTACATCATATATGTTTTTTAATTCATTGCTAGGAGTCCCAACAGCAACGGTACGTGTGATATCTGAGCAATATCCTTTATAATAGGCACCATAATCAAGAGTGACAAAATCACCTTTCTCAATCACTTTGTCGCTTGCTACGCCATGTGGTAAGGCAGAGCGATAACCGGATGCAACAATTGTGTCGAATGAAGATGAAGTAGCTCCCTGCTTACGCATAAAGAATTCTAACTCAGTGGAAACTTCAATTTCTGTAAGACCAGGACGAATGACATCTAAGATATGTGTAAAGGCGGCGTCAGCTATCTCCGCAGCTTCCTTTAATATCTTAATCTCTGACTCTGTCTTAATCAAGCGTAACTTTTCAATTGCACCTGAAACCGGGACAAGTTCAGCTTTCACTTCTGTGTCGTATGCTGTAAATGTCGCATAAGAAAGGTCTTCTTGCTCAAATCCAAGCTTTTTGATTCCCATTTTTTCAGCTTGTTTTGCAACCTCTTCAATGATTGGACCCGAATGTTGAACAATTTCAAATTCCTTTATTTGTTCATTGGCTTGCTCGACATAGCGAAAATCTGTAATAAATACGGCTGCATTTTCAGAAATGAGTGCAACTCCAGCTGTACCGGTGAAATTTGTTATGTAACGTCTGTTGTAGCTATTCGTAACTACTAACCCATCGATTCCAAAGCCAGAAAAACTTTCGCGCAATTTTTCTAATTTACTCATCTAGTTTTCCCCCTAAGTACTCTAATACATAAAACTCCCTTAAAAATAGAATGTTCGAACAAGAACATTCTATCATAATTTCCCCTCATTCACCTACTCATTTGTTGAGACCGCGTGTCTTTCGCCCCTCATTTCATTTTCCTCAAATGAAATCGAGTATCCAATAAAGACACCATATAGAATATAAAAGCATATAGTAGTAATAACTGTATTACGCTCTAGTTCTGCAACGGTTTTAATATCCGGAAAGATCGGATTAAACACATAAAAAACAATAAGCCATAAGACAATGCCAAATATGGCACCGACCCACATGGACTGAAATTTTTTTAGAAAAGCATAATATAAAAGTGCTACACCGATTGAGATAAGACCAATCACCAAAATCCCAATAAACTGACCTAACATATGATTTTTCCAATCACCAAGGATCCATGGCTTTAGGATAAGATTAGGGCTCAGTTCAGTAAAATGAAAAACATACGTAAAATAGGACAGCAAACTCCAAAAAATGCCTCCGAACAAACCTATAACAACAACCTTACCGATTAAAGACATTTCACCATCATGTTTGTTTTGTTCAAGTTCCGGATTCTTTTTTTCAGCATCTACCACAGGTCAACACCTCCATTCGGTAGTATGTCCATAACCTTTTTTATCTATTTGAAAAAATTCATGGAAAAATGTGTAGCAATGGAAATTGCTGGGTACAATAGTAAATGTTTATGAATAATTTATACATTTTCTTAATAAATGATGTCGTTAACATAGAGGTTTATTAGCATATCTTGTAGAATATATATAGAAGAAGTACTTATTTTTTGAAAAATATCTATTCATTAAATGAAATATACGAGCAACAACGTTATTGATTTTTAATACAATATAAGGATAGTTTTCAGGAGGTGTATCTCATGAATCGTCGTAAATCAAATATAGTCGTAATGATTTTACTAGGATTAGGTGCACTTGGATTTGTCTACACTCTTTTCACTCGTCCAGGTTCATTACTCGTGCAAGCAGGCATGATTTTCCTATTCATAGGAATAATCTATCTACTATATAAATTTGTGATTAGTCGACGAATGGGAGGAAAAGAACATTCCGCTTATTTACGCGCAGCTAAACAATCAAGAAAGCGATTTAAATCTGGAAGTCAGAGAAAGTCCCAAACGTTGGGAATGGGTAATAAGAAACATACGACAGCCGCTACAAAACGATCGACTGTATCGCCTATTCATAAAAAGCGAAAAACAAACCCAACCCACCTAACTGTAATTGAAGGAAAAAAGGGAAAAAAGAAGAACCGAGCACTATTTTAGGCTTTATTCAGCACAGACTGAATAAAGTTTTTTTGATTCTTCTTTTATTTATTCAGTTAATAACTCCACGTTCGTAAAAAAGATTCGGCACGGGTTTTACCTTGCTGAATAAGCTCTTGCTTTTTTTCATCCGTTAGTCCAAATTCTGTCGTCAACCCGCTTTCAATCGGGATAAAAATGATATTCTTTTCATGTCGACGTGAAATATACCGTGCATCATGGGCATTTTTCATGGTTTCGAAAAGGGCTCCAAACATATCGATGGCATTATGAATTTTATTTTGTTTTTGCTGCTGGCTGTTCCCACTTAGCTTGATTCCGAGGACAGGTCGTTTTTTCAGCATTTTTTCCTCATCAAACAGCCAGATAGGAAAGTTTGATAATACCCCGCCATCCACAACGATTGTATTACCTTGATAATCTTTTAACCGGACTGGCTCAAAAAAGTAAGGCAGGCTGCAGCTCATCCGAACCGCTTTTGCTACCGGAAAAGATGCTGGATGGATGCCATAGCGCTCTAAGTCATCAGGTAACACAATGATTCTCCCATTGGTTAAGTCGGAAGCAATAATCCTTAAACGGCCAGGAGGGAGGTTTTGAAAGGTGACAACACCCTTTGCGCGGAGTTTTTGATAGATCCATTTCTCTAACATATCGCCTTTATATAAGCCAAGCCGCCAATATAAAAGAAGCCATTTAGCTAAGGGTGTAGGTAAAAGGGCTTTTCGTTGATCTAAAAAGTCACCGAGGTCTAATTCTTCCATAAGATCAATAATCTCACTACTTGTGTATCCCGCTGCGATTAAGGCGGCAATGAGGGAACCTGCACTAGTTCCGGCCATTCTTTTAAAGGCTAATCCTCTTTCTTCGATTGCTTGGTATGCGCCAATTAACGCAAATCCTTTAATACCCCCACCCGAAAAAACGCCATCGATTAACATAGAACCCCTCCCCATCCCCCACTATTTAAGCAAGGGCGTTCTGCTGAAATGTTAAAGCAATGCCTTTATACATTTTTAATCACAATGCTAGGGATTTAGTACGAATGAATATTTTGGAGCATAAAAAAAGAAGGAATCGATTTGATTCCCTCTTCATGTTTAGAATTACAATCCACATTTAAGTTGTGCACCACAGTTTGTGCATGTGTTACATCCACCAAGGTCTTCGACTGTCCCTTGACGACAAACTGGGCAAGTGTCACCCACTTCTGAACCAATTGTTACATCTGTTTGACGTAAGTCAATGATTGTATCCATGAGTACGACACGGCTTTTTGGTTTTTCTTCTTCTTGAGTTGTCACTTCTGTATCTTCAAAAGTATTCTCTTCAGCTTTTAATGTAAGAACTTGAGCGTCGCGGCTTCCATCAACGTAAACTGTACCACCTTTTGCTCCGCCTTTGTATAGGCGCTCGTATACAGCTTCTACTTGTGATACTGTATAGCCTTTCGGTGCGTTAACAGTTTTACTGATGGAGCTGTCAATCCAGCGCTGGATGACACATTGTACGTCAGCATGCGCTTCTGGTGAAAGTTCCATTGCAGAAACGAACCACTTTGGAAGGTTGTTTGGATCTGCTTCTGGGTGTTGCTCTAGATATTCTTGAACAATATCTGCTTTTACTTCAATAAACTTACCTAAGCGTCCACTTCTGAAATAGGAGAATGAGAAGTAAGGTTCTAAACCTGTTGAGACGCCAACCATTGTTCCTGTGCTCACGTTTGTTACTCTCTATTTTCAATAGAGGGTGGGACTATTATTACCCACTCCATATGTCGCCATATGGGTCAGACTATATCACCAACCAGCTAATTCTTTTTACTATGTCTCTTTCGATGACATGGATATTCACATAAGCTTACCAAATTTGAAAGTTTGTTAGCAGATTTCCAATCCCCATCGAATTCACGAAATGGAATTATGTGATGAATTGAAAGCTCGTGTCCAAGTTGTAACTCTGTTCTCCCACAATCCTGACAAGTAAAATTGTCTCTCTTTCTTGCCTTTCTACGTTGGGCTCTCCAGTTTGGACCATAATAATCGATATCGCCACCCTGCCAAGTGGCACTATTTGAACCAGAAAATGCCTTGGATCTTTCGTAATATTCGGCCATACATTTTTCATTACAAAAGTTCCAATTTTTAATAATTGAAGGTTTTCTTTCAATCTTTTTTCCACAATTTGTACAGAAAACAACAATTCGTTTCCTATATTGGATTCTCCCTCTATCCCCATTCGCTTTACCTAAACAATTCATTGAACAAAACTTAGAAGTGTTTTCTCTTGATTTAATTACATTATAAGTTTTGCCACATCCCATACAAGTTTTCTCCACTTGATTAACAAGATGTTAATTAATTGTGGACCCTATTTTTCTTTGATGTTCATATTTACATTCTTTGTTGCAATAATTTTTATCAAAGATACTAGATGGCTTTCTTTGCAATTCATTTCCACAATTGTCACAATGAATTAGTTTCTTTTTACTTAAATGGCTAAATGCGATTGGGTTTTTAGATTGATATTCACCTTTACATTTTCTAGAACAATACTTTTTCCTTTCAAATTGGCTTGGCTTAACATATATATCCTTGTTACAGTTAAGACATTTCTTAAACATCTACTACACCTTCTTAGAGATTTGTTTGACTCTAAGATGTAATTGACACTGGTTGCTCGGCATGTAGTCGTTGAGGGGGCAGCCACGCCTTCCCTGCGGATTGTCTGCACCTTTTGATTTTTACTCTTAATGTGTTGGCGCACGAGTACAAAAGGATTCTCAGAGTTTCCCGCATACAGCCAAGTTTACGCTACATTCTTACGAATATAGGGGGCAAGTTGTTTACCCGTAGGAGCAACGGTTAGTAAGTGTGAGTTACGAATTCCGTGTTCTTTGATTCCTTCTTTAATATCTTCTGGCATTTTTTGCATGTATCCAGTATTTATGAGCGCTTCTCTGATACGATTGCCATCCTCTGGTGAATTTCCTTCTAAGAATGGGAAGCTTCCTTTTTCTTTTGCTAGTTCAATTGATGCTCGATAAGCAGTAGTTGCGATTGTTTCGAACACTTCATCAACTAACTTATTTCCTTCTTCTGAACCGTATTCTGTCTCACAATAGATAAGAAGATCGTGTAATCCCATAACACCAAGACCAACACGTCGTTCACCTAATGCTTGGGTTTTATTCGCTTCTAAGAAGTATGGAGTTGCATCGATTACGTTATCCTGCATTCTTACTCCTACTTCAACTGTTTGCTTGAGCTTTTCAAAGTTAACAGTTTTTGTTTCTTTATCAACCATTTCAGCTAAGTTAACCGCTGCAAGGTTACATACACTGTACGGTGCGAGGGGTTGCTCACCACATGGATTTGTTGCAACGACTTTTTGACCATAGCTTTGTGCATTAGTCATGTCGTTTGCATTATCGATGAAGAATATTCCTGGTTCTGCTGCATAAGTTGCACAAATATTGATTAGGTTCCAAAGTTCTTTAGCTTTAATCTTACGGTATACACGTACTTTGTGGCCGAGTTTCTCCCACTCACGTACGTCCCCAACCTTGTGCCATTCTTCATTATAGTGTTTCATTTCTTCTGCATTGTAGCTTTCAACATCTGGGAATTTGAGTTCATACATTCTGTCTTCTTCAACAGCTTGCATAAAATCTTTTGTGATACACACTGAAATATTTGCACCTGTTAGGAATTCAGGATTATGAACACTGTAAGTTCCGCCAGTTACTAATTTTTGCTCAGCATCTTTAATAATTTTCTCACTAAACCCACCATAACCAGGAATTTGTTTATAGTTTACAATACCCTGGTACATTTGAATTTCCTGTTCTGTAAATGGAGTGAATTTTAGCTTTTCTTGAGCGTATTTTTTAATCGTTTCATCTTCTGTATTTTCCATTAAATAGCGAAGTATTCTTGGATTTTGCATTTTTGAGATGATGAATTCAATAATGTCAGGGTGATCAGATTGTAACATGATCATTTGTGCTCCCGATTTGTTACTCCTCTTTTGAGGGGGATGGTCATTTCTGCCATCCTCTCATGCTTTCACATGAGGTCAGACTATATCATCAAAGATAAGAATTTTTCATACTTTCGAATTAATTTTATATCACCATGTCTATATAATAGTTGCCCAATATCACGCAACTCTTTTATGCTTTAAATCATCACATGGAGTTTTACAATTAATTCGATTAATTCCTCTTTGTCTCGCGCCCCATATTTACGTCGCCGAACGATATGGTTTACTCCTTCCATTGCTTCCAATTGTAATCCCCCTAACTTTAGATAGTACATTGGAAACTTTAGGAAGTTTCAATAGTCGTTGAACGTTAACCTTTGTTTCCAAAGGCTCTTCGCTGCTGATTGCCCATTGTTTCATCCTTATCATTTTCAAGCATTCACGCTCACTGTTGCCAGTCACGTTGTAGCTGATAAAGCTTTAGGGTGTTCCAGCAATTCACGAGATTACGTCGCCGAGCTGTTAACGACGTGACCCACCCTGCTCAACAAGATGTGTTAATTTCGCAATGTCATCTAACCATGAAACAGAACCAGATGACTTACCATTTACACCGCGTGCTAGTGTGTTACGAGGGCGTAATGTAGAACCATTTGTTCCTACACCGCCACCACGACTCATGATTTCCATGACTTGTTTGCGGTGCTCAGAGATCCCTTCGCGAGAGTCCTGAACGTACGGCATTACGTAACAGTTAAAATACGTAACATCCGTATCCGCACCTGCTCCGTAAAGAACTCGACCAGCTGGAATGAAGTTTAGGCTTACAAGTTCTTGATAAAACTTTTTAAACCATTCCTTACGCTTTTCTTCCGTTTTCTCCACAGAAGCTAGACCAGTGGCATTTCTTTTTGCGATTTGCTCATAGAAAATTTCAAGTGGCTTTTCAATAACATCTAGTGAGCGATTCACAATTCCTGTCTCGACTTCCTCAGGGTTATCCAACACACCACGATACTCTTCTTCTACCAGTACCTGGGCTGTCTTCTTCTCCCAATCGATGTCAACGATGAAACCTAAACCACGTGCAGGAAACTTTGGATCCTCTTTGATCGTTAGAACAACAAAGTCACCTTCTGCTAAAGTAAGCTTCTCAGTATCCTTAAATGTATACCGGTCAAGCATTACTAGCCTAGATACGCCCTTATGCGTAATCTTCATGTCCTCTGTAATTGGATGGACTTGAGGAAAAAGGCGTATGTCCTGGTTCAACCTTTCAACATTAATATTCATTTTTTCTAGCACAACAGTCATTCCCACATCTCCCTTTAAATCTATTAATTCAATTGTGATTGTTTTATTGTGATAAAATTAAAGTATCATATATCCATATGAAAAACAACACAAAAATCAATATATAGTGTTAAAATAATTTTCGACACCACTACATATTGATTTTCATATAAAGAAAATCTATTTTGTCAAACTGAAAATAGTATAAAATATAAAGAAAAACAGAGGAAAAACTAGGTAAACTAAATTTTTTCGTCTATTTTGAAGAATTTTGTCGGTTGCTTTTTACCTATATAGACGAAACTCAGATATACCAAAGATTTCAAGTTTTGCCCTAGTAAAATACGACTAAAAAAAGTCGTTTATCGTTTAAAATTCCATTCATCTGTTTTGTATCGTCTTTCCGCAATTTCATTTACGTAGTTCAATTCTTCATTTGTCAATTGATATGGCTCAAGCACTACATTCAGGCCTTCCTCAAACCCTTCCTTAAAAGCTTTCTTTGCCTCTTCAATCGTAACTGGAATCTCCCTTAATGCATTTATAGCAACTGCTTTATTTTTAAAATTGCGCTGCATCCTTTCTTTGACACGCTCACTTGGATATTTAAATAGATCGAATAATTTATCCTCATCTATATCTAGTAGGATCGATCCATGTTGAAGAATAACACCCTTTTGTCTTGTTTGTGAACTACCGGCAACTTTCCTTCCTTCAACAACAAGCTCGTACCAAGAAGGTGCATCAAAGCACACTGCAGAACGTGGGTTTTTTAATCCTTCACGCTCTTCAGCCGTCTTTGGAACAGCAAAATATGCATCAAGGCCTAATTTGCGAAAGCCTTGCAAAACGCCTTCAGATATAACGCGGTACGCTTCTGTTACCGTTTTAGGCATTTCAGGATGTTCCTCTGACACAATCACACTATAAGTAAGCTCCTGATCGTGTAAAACTCCTCTTCCGCCTGTCGGACGACGAACAAAGCCTAAACCATATTTTTTCACAGCATCTAAATCAATTTCTCTTTCTACTTTTTGAAAATAGCCAATTGAAAGTGTCGCTGGATTCCAACCATAAAAACGAATTGTCGGTGGAATCTTTCCTTCACTGTTCCAATCAAGTAATGCTTCATCTAAAGCCATATTAAACTCTGGCGAACAGTTGCCAGAATCAATAAATCTCCATACCTCTTTTTCCATACGAAACCCTCTTTGTTCAAAATTGTTTGCCATTCCTTAGTCTATCAGAACAAAAATTGTTTTTCAAAATCAAAACCTCCAGAGAATTCCTTTGATTCTTTTTAAACACACGAATATAATAGAAAAGAGAGATAGAAAAAGGAGTAGATTGATTTTGGAAATACTTTTAATTGTTTTAGGTGCAATCATCGCATATGGGGTTATCACATTCTTCTACCAAAGAAAAATAGTTACTGTTTTAAATGAAGAAAAATTTCGTGAAGGATATCGTAAAGCACAACTAATCGATGTCCGTGAACCAAACGAATTTGACGGAGGTCATATTCTAGGTGCACGTAATATACCATTATCACAAATGAAAATGCGCTTAACTGAAATCAGACCTGATAAACCAGTCTACTTATACTGCCAAAACACTGTCCGTAGTGGCCGTGCAGCACAATTACTTCGTAGAAAAGGCTATAAAGAACTTTACCAGCTGCAAGGTGGTTTTAAAAAGTGGTCAGGTAAAATAAAGAAAAAGTAACCTATTCCATATTGGGAATAGGTTTTTTCATGTGTGGTTTATGATAAAATATAGCAAGAATAGACTGAGGTGATACTTTGAACATTTCAAAAGGACTTTACCATACCATCTACCATCCTAGACTAATCATCATTCCGCTTATCGTAAACGTATTTCTAACATTCATAGGAACAATAGCTTCATATGCTGGCTTCAGTATATTATATTTTAGCAATAGCTACGCAGCACCCTTTGGAATCCCCTTTTTAGATGATGTTATATTTCCTTTTCAAGGACTAATAGCAAATTGGTTGCTTACCAGCATAGCCATCATTGTCATTCTACTATTAAAAAGCTATGCGCTCAGCACCTACCTCGGCTCCATGAAATGCTTTTTAGTAGGACCTGATAATACATATTCCATCTTAAAAATAGCCCCTTATTATTTTGATAGAATGGTGAGGTTTTCGATAATTGAGTTCTGCATCAGCGGAATACTCTTAACTTTTTCAACTGTTTTTTGGCCGTTAGCCCTTTTAGGAATTTTAATTGTATTATTTTACTCCCTAACCCCATACATCATTGTTCTAGAAGACACCACTGTAAGAAACGCAATTGCAAGGTCACCAAAACTATTTATAAAAAACTTCGGAACCTTATTTTTGATTGCGTTGGTTTCACTCATTTTTAGATTTTTAATTAAGGAGATTCCATTTCCTGACACAAAAATGGAATACTATGTTGTTTCACTCCTATATAGTTTTATCGGGACCATACTGATTTTTGCAGTGATGAATTGTTTACATAAAAGCATCTATACATTCATTCTTCCTTCAAAGAAAGTAATAAAATCAAGAAAGCTTTTCCTACCACTATGGATTGTAGCCCTTCTTTTACCATTACTTGGGGCTATGCTAATTGTTGATTAAGGAAAGAAGCATTAAATGAATGGATAGATCCGGAAGAAATTTAGTTGGGGTAATCTATCAAATGGAGAGTTATTCTATTTATTGTTTTGAGTTCTAGTGATATACCGTTTACGCTGTTTGCGATATACCATTTATTGTTTTTCGATTGGATGATATACCGATGATAGGGTTTGTGGGTTTGGCATTACCTAATTTTTTACAATTGTGAACCTCTTATGATCTTTGCTGTATCGGATTCCCCTAATTTTTTACAATTGCGAACCTCTTTATGGTGTTTGCTGGTTCAGCATTTCCTAATTTTTTACAAACACGAACCTCTTTATAGCGTTTGCTGGAACAGTGTTTCCTAATTTTTTACAAATTCTAACCTCTTAATGGCGTTTACTGGAACAGCGCCTCCTAATTTTTTACAAACGCTAAACTCTTTATGGCGTTTGCTTAATCAGCGTTTCCTAATTTTTTACAAATGCTAACCTCTTATGGCGTTTGCTGAATCAGCGTTTCCTAATCTTTTATAATTTAGAGTCTCTTTAAGACGTTTGCTTGGTCATCATTACCTTATTTTTGCCGTTATTGAAAATGACAATCTTAAAAAGCTTTTGTAATGTCTAGCGTTACCTTATATTTAAACTTAATCTCAAAACGGGAATGAATTCACACTTTACATTACATTCAGCAAGCTACACTCCCCTAACAATTCCATTCAAAAAACAATAGAAAAAAAGACCAACCATATTGGCTGATCTTTAGTGTGCCTAGCGACGTCCTACTCTCACAGGGACAAAGTCCCAACTACCATCGGCGCTGAAGAGCTTAACTTCCGTGTTCGGTATGGGAACGGGTGTGACCTCTTCGCTAT
>NZ_SLUB01000032.1 GCF_004799755.1 Bacillus timonensis
ATTTTAATATATTATAAATATATAATATATTGCAATTTTCTAATAAGTTGTCTATACAGCAATATGAAAAAATCAATTGTATGTACGGCGTGTAAGATTTACAATATTCTTGAATCTATGAAAGGAAGTGTTGTTTTGATTATTAAACCTCGTACTATCCCGGATGAATTGATACTATTACGATTGATCCGTGCCCGAAACAAAGTTTCCGAGAAAACGGAGAATCAAATCGTTTCGCTTGAAAAGGGGTATGATGGAGAAAAGATGTTTGACCAACGCATGATTAATCTCTCCCTCGACTGCCTCATCATTAATGACCTGCTATTCGAAACCAGTAATACTCATTATCAGATCGATTCACTCCTAATTACTCAACCAAAAATTCATATTTTTGAAGTGAAAAATTATGAAGGGGACTACGTTCTCGATGGAGATTCTATGCGTATCCTTTCATCAGGTAAAGAGATTAAAAACCCGCTCCTTCAATTAAATCGAAGTGTCTCTCTCTTTCGGCAATTCCTTCAACAGCAGAGGTTGAACTTTTCCGTCGAAGGCCACCTCGTATTCATTCATCCTGAATTTTACCTCTATAATGCTCCTCCCGAATTACCGATTATTTTTCCTACTCAACTTGATCGCTTTCTTAAACAACTAAATACTCAATCATCGAAATTGATCGGAAAACATCAAGGACTTGCAAATAAGCTTTTGGCTTCGCATATTAAAGACTCGCCTTATTCACTGTTGCCAGAGTATAGCTATGATGAGATGGAGAAGGGGATTTTGTGTGGGAGGTGTGGAGAAGGTTTTATGTTAAGTGTAGATCATCTTCATTACTTAACATGTGAAAAATGTAATTTCGCTGAAAATAAGGAAACTGCTATTTTAAGAAGTATAGAAGAGTTTTCACTATTATTTCCGAACAAAAGAATTACAACAAATGCAATTTATGATTGGTGTAAGGTAATCAATTCAAAGAAAACAATCAGGAAATTGCTTCAAACAAATTTTAAGCATGTGCGTTTTGGAAATTCTTCATATTTTGAATGATTGTTGTTGGTTATAATCTTTTTATTGATTAATGTGGTGGTTAATAATTATTTGGATGACTTCAGTTTCCTTTTTCTAGGTGAGCCAGGGCACTCCACAGCCTCTGGAAGGTTACTTGTTTCCTTTTTCTAGGAGAGCGTGGGCACTCCACAACTTTTAGAGTGCCACCAGTTTCCTTTTTCTAGGAGAATGAGGGCACTCCACATCTTCTGGAGGGGCACTTGTTTCCTTTTTCTAGGAGACCAAGGGCACTCCACATCTTCTGGAGGGGCACTTGTTTCCTTTTTCTAGGAGATTAGGGCACTCCACAACCTCTGGAGGGGCACTTGTTTCCTTTTTCTAGGAGACCAAGGACACTCTACAACCTCTGGAAGGTCACATATTTCCTTTTTCTAGGAGACCAAGGGCACTCCACAACCTCTGGAGGGTCACTTGTTTCCTTTTTCTAGGAGACCAAGGGCACTCCACAACTTTTAGAGTGCCACCAGTTTCCTTTTTCTAGGAGAGCAAGGGCACTCCACAACCTCTGGAGAGACACCAGTTTCCTTTTTCTAGGAGAACATGGGCACTCAATACAAAAACTATGTTTTCTAACCACAAAAAAACCCAGGCCACACCCATCCTGCGGTTAATAAATCACAAATACTCCTTCACAAACTCTATTGAATCCAGCGCAAATATGTCCTTAATACGTAGTTTGTGAGATTCCAGATAGTTTCGGACTAAATAATAGCCCGCGCAATATCCAGCCATTTTCGGGTAAAATCCCTTACCGTACAAGAGATCGTTATGTTTTCTTTCATTTCTTTTCATGTTTCGATTCGGGATGATGAGTTGCTTTACTATTTTTCGGAGTTCTTCATCTGTGTAATATTTCGTCCAGCCCACTAAATTTGCGCTGCCACATTGCTCGCGGACCGCATTCTCGGCAATTCCCTCTAATATCACTGTATCCAAAAGTGTAAAGTTAGCTTCATTTTTTTGGAGTTTTTTCAAACGACATACATGATTGTATTCATGGGTTAAAACTGCTTTTATTTCAGATTGGGTATTATGCGGTGAGAAAAAAAGAAATAATTTGTCCTTAAAGGCAAGGCCTGATTTCCCATTAAATTCCCGTTTAATTTTGGAGTTTGCTCCGTCAGCCGGGAAAACAAAAATCGGAACCTTTGGTCCGTTCCATTGTTTTTGTAAGACACCATATTCCTTTTCTACTGTTTCCCATACATTTTTCGGAAGTCTCTCAAGTATGTTTTTAGAGGTTGACCTATACATTCCGTGCATCATTAGATATTCGAAAATATCGTGGGCAGTAGCCCCCTTGGGGAAAAAGCTAGTTAGTTTTTTACAAACTTCCATCGGATTTGCATGTGATTCCTTCAGCCATTGATCCGTACGTATTACTGCCACTTCATCACATCCTTTCACAGACACTTTATTGTATTCAAGTCCGCGAAAAAAGAGCCAGACCTTTTAAGTCTGACTCTTATCGATACATTATTGATATTTTTTAAAAAGAATTGTTGCGTTGTGTCCACCGAAACCTAGAGAGTTACTTAGTGCGACATTTACTTCCTGCTTTCTTGCTTTATTAGGAACATAGTCTAAGTCACATTCTGGATCTGGTGTTTCATAATTAATCGTTGGTGGGATAATTCCTTCTTTAATCGCAAGAATTGAGAAGATCGCTTCGACACCACCAGCTGCTCCAAGCAAATGACCTGTCATTGATTTTGTTGAACTAATTGCAACTTTATAAGCATGATCAGCAAAAACTTCTTTGATTGCTGCTGTTTCAAACTTATCATTGTAGTCCGTGCTCGTTCCGTGAGCATTGATGTAATCAACATCACTTGGAGTAAGACCTGCATCTGCAATAGCTTGACGCATTGCGCGAGCTCCACCTTCTCCACCTGGTGCTGGAGCTGTGATATGGTGGGCATCACCAGTTGCTCCATAACCTACGATTTCTGCGTAAATATGAGCACCACGTGCTAATGCATGTTCTAGTTCTTCAAGAACAAGAATTCCAGCGCCCTCACCCATTACAAATCCGTCACGGTTTTTATCAAATGGACGGCTCGCTGTTTTTGGATCAGGGTTTAACGATAATGCTCTTGCCGAAACGAATCCTGCAAATGACATATTCGTTAATGGGGCTTCTGTTCCACCTGTGATCATGACATCCGCGTCACCGCGCTGGATCACTTTAAAAGCATCTCCAATTGAGTTCGTACCTGTTGCACATGCTGTTACGGTACATGTGTTAATTCCTTTTGCTCCAATTGCGATGGATACCTGGCCTGCTGCCATATCCGGAATCATCATTGGTACATAAAATGGGCTTACACGTCGATAGCCTTTTTCCAAGAAAATCTTGTGCTGTTCTTCATGTGTTTCCATTCCGCCAATACCTGAACCAATCCATACTCCCACTCGTGGAGCAATTTCATCGGTGATCGTTAATTTAGCATCCTCAACAGCCATTAAAGAAGCAGCCATTGCATATTGTGTAAAGCGGTCCATACGACGTGATTCTTTTTTGTCCATGTAATTTTCAGGATTAAAATCCTTTAATTCCGCCGCCACCTTTGCAGGTAAGCCTTCGATTTGAATTCTTGTTAATGGACCAATCCCTGAGACCCCATTTTTTGCGTTTTCCCAAGTTGTTTTCACATCATTGCCTAATGGCGATACTGTGCCTAATCCAGTAACTACTACACGTTTATTTTGCATACCTGTTCTCCTTCCAACCTATAAAAAATTCCTATCATGCGTTGCGATTAAGGATGTTTTGTAAGTAAAAGTTGTTCCTTAGCGTCCCCATCTGATACAGATGGCACCCCAAGTTAAACCTCCACCAAATCCTACCATTACTATTACGTCATCGTCTTTAATTTTTCCTGCTTGGATATCCTCAACAATTGAAATTGGGATTGATGCTGCAGATGTATTTCCAAACTGGTCTACCGTTTTTGACATTTTTTCAACTGGAAGTTCAAGTCTTTCTCTTGAAGCTTCCATGATGCGAATATTGGCTTGGTGCGGGATTAAGTAATCTACATCTTCTCGTTTTAATCCAGCTTTTTCAAGTACATGTACACTTGATTCGCCCATTTGTCTTACAGCAAATTTGAAAACCTCGCGGCCATTCATAATGATGTGTTCGTCTTGGTAAAGATGTTTACCACCCGTACCGTCTGCACCTAATTCAAACGAAAGGATTCCTCTCCCTTCTGAAACTTCACCAAGGACAGCTGCGCCTGCTCCATCTCCGAATAATACGGCTGTGTTACGGTCGCTCCAGTCCACGATTTTTGAAAGTTTTTCAACACCTACTACTAATACATGCTTATAAGTTCCCGTTTCAATGAATTGCTTACCTGTAATGATTCCGTACATAAAACCGGCACATGCTGCACTAATATCCATTGCAGCTGCGTTTTTTGCACCAAGACGCTCTTGAATCATGCATGAAACAGATGGGAATGGATGGTCAGGCGTAACTGTAGCTACGATGATCATGTCCAACTCTTCTGCCGTGATTCCTGCATCTTCAATTGCTTTTCGCGCTGCTTCATAGGCCATATCAGATGTATTTGTATCATCATCAGCAATTCGACGTTCTTCTATTCCTGTTCTTGTTCGTATCCATTCATCTGATGTATCTAGTATTTTTTCAAGATCCTGGTTTGTTACCACTCTTTCTGGTACGAATCGATTGATTCCGATTATTCCTACACCCATATAAACATCTCCCTTTTTTATGAGAAAAAACACGTTATATTTCAATTCTTATTATCAAATCTTATGACTTGGTACTAATTTTAATTCATTTTTTTCATGATATCAACTATTTGGTTTTATTTTTTGTAAGATTCCACGTTTGCCTATTCTTATGCATGATACAGGCCTATCTCTTTTTTTACCTTTCTACATATGAATAGAGTAACAGAAATTTAAAATGTAAGTTGGTGATAAAAAATGAGTAAAGAGCATGAGGATTTGGATGCGAAGCAAGAGGAATCCAAGGTGAAGCAAGAAAGTGAACCTGAAACTTCCAAGATGGACCGGTTTGATCGTCTCATGTTTGGCCCTCGTCCAAGGAGAGATGAAAACAGAACACTAGAAAAAAATACGAAAGCAAACAAAACAGATGAAGTAGATTTTAATCAACTTATGGGCCAACTAGATGATATTATGACTTCTATTGGTAAAATTAAACCAGCGTTCAAAGACCTTTCCCCCTTTTTAAATTTTTTTAAAAAAAAGTAAGAAGAAGCTATCACACCATGTGATAGCCTCTTCTATTTTGAAGGAAGATCCCCTGTTTTTTTATATTCTTCAATATACCCTGTTAATTCTTTTATAAATTTTTGATCGACCTTTGGACTAAAGGTGCCCATAGAAATCACGTCATCCTGAAAATCAAAATAAAGGGTCCCAGATGCGAGCTCGCCCTCATTAAATTTATTTGTGACTAAAAGATAGAGTTGATCTATGTGCTGCACCGTACTAGTGTAGACTGTCTCTTTACCTAAGTCGGATTGGTCTGACACATAGCCAATTGCATAGAGGCCATCTTCTTTAAGCCTTTCTATTACAGGAACATTGTACCCATCTCCAGCAGGGTAAATAATATCTACTCCATCAGCTATCATTTTTTCTGCTATTAATAGTGCCTTCTCATCGTCATCCCAGTTTTGAACATAGCCAATATCTACATCAACTTCATCATTTTGAAATAAAACACCTTCATAAAATCCATTGATCTCAGGTTGCCATTCAAATGCCGCAATGATCCCGACTTTATTCGCTTCCGTCATTTCCCCAGCGACCATACCACCAAAAAAGCCCATGGCATGCCCTTTAAAGTTTAGGCTCGTAACATTCTCTTTTCTTGTATCTCCATTAAAAAAAACAAAATGGACGTCAGGGTATTCATCTGCAATCTCATTAAAAATTTCAGCATATTCACTTCCATGACCAAATATCAAATTGACGCCTTTGTCGATAAATTCATCCACAGCTGCCCGTGTCGAAGTTTCCGAGGTAATTCCTTCTTTGTAAAAGATATCAACTTGAAATTTTGATTTTATTTGCAATAATCCCTTATATCCTTCAGTCCCCCATACCTGATCATCAATTGTATCCGGTACGAGTAAGCCTACTTTTTTCACCCCAGTATTGTCATCTGTTTGTCCACAAGAAACAAGGATGGTTAATAGGAATAAGAGTGTTATCCACCTGAACGGCTTTTTCATTACTACAACTCCTCCAAAAACCAACAACAAAATCATCTACTTATATTTTATTGTACTTAATAGGAATTTGAAAGAAAAAAAAGGTCTAGCCATAAAAGTTTTGGAAAATCCACTCTTCGTGATCATTCTTTTTATTGATTGCCTCTTTTAACTCTTTATTTGAAAAATCGATGAACGTAAACAAAAACTCGATATTTTTTGTTCGAACTTTTTGATGTTCACACAAGCTATTATTCATTTTAATTTTGGCATACCAGTTGTCGTCAAGTTCGTCTTCTAATTCATGCTTTGTATTCCTGCTAAACGTATGTGCAGATATTAAAATCAGCTTTGTTTTTGTATCATTACAGTATTCTAGCACCGATTGAAGGCTTTCACCTTTTTTTTCGTTACGTTCCGATGTCATAGGGTTATACCATGGGTAAATCACGGCATCTGATTGCATGAACATATTTTCGTTCCCTATTGCTTTTGCAGACTCAATAAATTCAAAAAAAGCATTGCGCCCAATGCGCAGCATTTTATCCTCTTCAGGGCTATTTTCCTTTGGGGGTGCATCCACTCCAATCACATGGATTTCCTTATCAATCATTCTGCAACAGAGTCCATATCCTACAAACGAGAAAGCGTCGAATAGGATGACCTTTTTCACTTGTAACATCTCCTATACAATTTATTACAGTAATCGTATGCTTGCTGACAAATAAAAAGTCCCTATCCTAACAAAAGAAACAGAGACTTTTTATAATTCCTTTTCATTTTCTTTGAAGAAGCTTCCAATTGCGCGGCTGAATGCATAGGTATTTTCACTAATATGATAGCTTAATGTAACCATCTCATTTATGCCTTGGTTTGTCTTACTGTGTATTTCGGGAGTGTATGTTCTTTCATTTGTACTACGCCAAATTTTGATTGGGATATTTGTATGAAGTAATTTATTACTTGGTGCTAATTCTTCAATATTCGCTTCAACTTCCCTTTCGTCAAGTTGATAAGCATGAGCAATTTCTTTTATTAGTTTTTTATAGAAAAATTTATTTTTTCTTTCATTATCGATATGTGCCATTATATCCATGCAGGGATTAAGGAATGCCATAGAACGAATTTCATTATTTAGCTTTTTGCTTAACTGCATAGCTGTTAAAGCACCCATTCCTTCCGCCAGAATATGAATGCGTGTATTTAAAATTTCTCGTTTCATAATGATGTGGTAAAGCTGTGTGGCTAATTTAACGGAAGTTGGGTTTCCCCAGTTTGCACCGTATAAATTTGAATAAAATACTGTATATCCTTCATCTTTTAGATATTCTAGGATTTGAGACCTTGCATAGTTCTGAATCCAAAAGCTTGAGTTCTCTTCTACAAAATTTGTTTTATCCCCAATGATTAAAACAGCGAAGCCATTTGGACGTTTTGGCAAATGAAGAGCAGACCACTCCGTGTCGAGCTTAAAAAAAAGTTTGTTTTGTACCATTTTTCCCTTCTCCTACTCCTAATTTTCGTCCTTCATGATTAGTGTATGTTGTGGTCATAAAGATGAAAGGGGGAAATGCCTACAAATATCTTTTCTATCAGATGTCAATTGTGGTAAACTAATTACAGATATTGTTTAATGAGGTGAAGATCTTGCGTTATTTTTGGACATTTTTTTGGACATTCCTGTTAATCCAAATGGCTTCATATGTAATTGGATCGATGCAGGCAGCTACATATTCATTTAAAACAGCTTCAATCGTAGCTGTTATTGTGACAGGCTTAATCATTATTTTAGGTTCTGTTATTCCAAATGAGCCTGTAGAGGAACCACATCATTAATATGCAAAAAAAGACCCTAAAGGGTCTTTTTTGTTAGTCACGGCTTTCTTTTATATGTCCATTTACGATTGTGGTTAGAGTTTTCTGGGAATGGGTCACCAGCATTTAATTTAACGCTTTTTGGATTTTTAACCATATCTCCTTGCTCGCCGATTTCTACATAAATCCCATTATTTGGTGCTTTATGCCCTGCACGAAATTCATGACTTTGCCCCATCTTAATCCTCCTTTTGAATAGTACTTCAAGCTTACTATTCCCACTCATACTTAAATTCATGTTAAAAAGCAGGTGTAGGATGAAAGGTCAGTTAGCATCCTGTAAATAATTAAATGTGGGTCATGGGACCTGTCCCCTTGACCCACGTTAGGTATTTATTCCATTATTGCTTTTAAAACGGCTTTTTGAGCGTGAAGGCGATTCCCAGCTTGTTCAAAAACAACAGAGTGTGGACCATCGATCACTTCCGCTGTTACTTCTTCACCACGATGAGCCGGTAAACAGTGCAAGAAGAGATAATCTTCATTCGCTACATTTACGAGTTCGGAATTCACTTGATAAGGCATGAATACTTGCTTTCTTTCTAGCTGTTCCTGCTCTTGGCCCATGCTTGCCCAAACATCTGTGTAGATAAAATCTGCACCCTGTACACCTTCGACTGGGTCATGGCTCACTTCAATGACTGCATTTGTCTCTTTTGCAATTTCTTTTGCTTTCTCTACAACAAATGCTTTCGGCGCATATTGAGACGGACAAACAACCGTGCAGTCTAATCCAACCTTTGCTGCAGCAATCATTAAAGAATGGGCTACATTATTTCCGTCTCCAACATAGACGAGTTTGCTTCCATTAAATGATTTATTTCGTTCATAAATCGTCAGTAAATCAGCTAATGCTTGGCATGGATGAAAATCTTCTGTTAAGCCATTAATGACAGGAATACTTGCAAACTCCGCAAGTTCTTCAATTTTTTTATGTTCAAATGTACGAATCATGATTGCATCTACATACTCAGATAAAACCATTGCCGTATCCGCAATTGATTCCCCTCTCCCTAGCTGCATATCATTGCTATTGAGATAGATGGCATTTCCCCCTAACTGAAGCATCCCTGCTTCAAAGGAAACTCTTGTGCGGGTTGAATGCTTTTCAAAAATCATTGCCAAGGTTTTCCCTTTTAAATAGGGAGTATCTTCCCCATTTTTATGCTTTTGCTTGATTTCAATGGCTGAATCTAATAACGCGATGATATCTTCCTTTGTTAGGTCAAGGAGAGTGAGTAAATCCTTTCCTTTTAACGATTTACTTAGATTATGTTTTAAAGTAGTAGTCATTTGACAATCACTTCTTTCTCATTTTTGAATAGTCCTCTACGTTCTTGAATCGACATGACTGTAAAGTGGGCATCATGAATTCCTTTTAAAAATGCCTGTAATGTCTCTAGTTCCGTAAATACATGAATTCGTTGTTGACTTGCTTTTATTTTATTCTTTTTTGAATTATCTTTATTTAAACTCACAAATGCCAAAGCCTTATCGCTCTTGACCCATTCTGAAATGTCATTTGCGGTAGAAACCATTAAACCAATTCTTTTAGCAATTTGCACGATGTCTGATGGAATTTGATCTGTATCAAAAATAATTTCGTTTGCATTTTTTTTCGATAAAATATAGCTATGGAATACTTTTGTTAAGGCCTCGTCAATTGTTTCTGCAATACTGATTCCTTCCCCAGTTGATTTCATTTCCGGGCCAACCGTTGGGTCACCAAGCAGTTTATAAGTAGAGAAAACAGGATACTTTACCGTAAAGTAAGGTAAATCAGGTAAAAGGCCAGTTTGTGATGAAACCTCTTGTAATGACTTTCCAAGCACAAGTTTTGAAGCTAGTTGCGCCATTGGTATTCCTGTTATTTTACTTATAACGGGAACAGTACGACTAGCACGAGGGTTCACTTCAAGGACGTATATTTGATTGTCATTGATAACAAATTGGATATTCATAATCCCTTTAAACTGAAGTTCACGGACGATTTTTTCTGCATAGTCTGTCACGGTTTTCTTGTTTTCTTCAGTTAATGAAATGGCTGGCATAATCGCATGACTATCACCTGAGTGAACACCCGCTTTTTCAATATGCTCAACGATGGTAGGAATGAGAATTTCATGCCCATCAGAAAGTAAATCAATTTCGATTTCTAAACCAGGAACATAAGCATCAATAAGGAGTGGAAATGAATCACTTGAGATCTCTTTTACAAAGGATATAAGCTCATCCTCGTCATTGATGACAACCATTCCTTTCCCACCAATTACATATGACGGACGAATTAATACTGGGTATCCGATTTCAGACGATTTTTCCAGTAAATCTTGCGTGTCTTCAGCAATTTCGCCAGGAATATGTTTAATATTCACCTTTTCTAATAGCTTATAAAAACGGTCGCGGTCTTCAAGTTGGTCAATGACATCATGAGTAATTCCCACAATCGATACACCTGCTGCCTCTAATCTTTGTGCAAGATTAATGGCTGTTTGACCACCAAATTGTACGATTACCTGATCTACTTTTTCAGCTTCAATTACGTTTAACACATGTTCAAATGTTAGTGGTTCAAAGTACAATTTATCCGCAATTTCATAATCGGTACTGACTGTTTCAGGATTATTATTCAGTAAAATCGTCTCATAGCCTTCCTCTTGCAAGGCGAAAATTCCATGAACAGAACTATAGTCAAATTCAATTCCCTGACCAATTCGAATCGGTCCAGAGCCAATGATTAATACCTTTTGTTTAGAAGAACCTTGAGTTTCATTTTCTCCAAAATAGCTTGAGTAGTAATAAGCTGTCTGTGCAGCAAACTCACCTGCACACGTATCTACACATTTGTAACTAGGAAGTATACCAAGCTCTTTTCGTTTTGACCGAACAGATGATTCTTTCTCTTGACAGAGGAGCGCAATGTATTCATCTGAATATCCTTTTTCCTTTAGAGACTGCATAAATTCTACGGTAAACTCAGGCAGAGCTGTTTGACGAATCTCTTCTTCGCGCTTTACCAATGTTTTGAAAATCTCGAGGAAAAAGAAATCGATTTGTGAAATCGAATGAAGTTCTTCAACAGTTGTTCCTCTTCTAATCAACTCAAGAACAGCAAAGAAACGATTTTCACTTGCTTTTTCAACAAGCTTGAGAAGTTCCACAGTCGATTTATTCTCAATCGCAGGCAAGCGTAGACTTATATTATCTCCCTCTAATGAATGAACTGCTTTTTGGATAGCACTTTCTAGATTACGATCAATTGCCATTACCTCACCTGTTGCTTTCATTTGGGTTCCAAGCATCGTAGGAACATCTGTAAACTTATCAAATGGAAAGCGCGGGAATTTCACAACAACATAGTCTAGTGCCGGTTCAAAGCTTGCAAAGGTTTTTCCTGTTACTGGATTTACTAACTCATCTAATGTATATCCTACCGCAAGTTTTGCTGCCATTTTTGCAATAGGGTAACCTGTTGCCTTCGAAGCGAGTGCCGAAGAACGGCTAACTCGAGGATTCACTTCAATTAAATAGTAATTCTTACTGAAAGGATCTAAGGCAAATTGAATATTGCAGCCACCGATAATACCTAAAGCCGAAATAATTTTAATAGATGCCGAACGGAGCATTTGATATTCTTCATCAGTTAAAGTTTGAGATGGAGCGACAACAATTGAGTCCCCGGTATGAATGCCAACAGGATCGATATTCTCCATATTACAAATCGTTATACAGGTTCCCTTATGGTCACGCATAACCTCATATTCTATTTCTTTGTATCCAGCAATACTTTTTTCAATTAAACATTGAGTAATCGGGCTTTCGGATAAGCCATTTTTCGTTAGTTCTTCTAATTGCTGTAACTCATGCGCAATGCCTCCCCCTGTTCCCCCCAATGTGTAAGCTGGACGAATAATAACAGGAAATCCTACCTTTTCCACAAATGCTTTTGCTTCTTCAACTGTTGTTACAATTTCACTGTCTGGAACTGGTTCATTAAGCTCATTCATTAAGCTTCGAAATGCCTCTCGGTCCTCTCCTTTTTTGATTGATTCGATATGGGTACCAAGAACCTTCACATTATATTTATCTAAAATACCTTCTTCACTCAAGCTAAAAGCTAGGTTCAGACCTGTTTGACCTCCAAGTGTCGCAAGTAAACCATCTGGACGTTCCTTTTCAATGATTTTTTCAAGACTCTCAACAGTTAATGGTTCAAAATATACAATATCTGCATTGACTTCATCCGTCATAATAGTTGCTGGATTATTATTTACTAAGATGACTTTATAGCCTTCTTCGCGTAAAGCTCTGCAGCCCTGTGTACCAGAATAATCAAATTCTGCTGCCTGCCCGATTACGATGGGGCCAGAGCCAATTACTAAAATGGTTTGTAGGTTTTGATCCTTAGGCATATATCTTTTCTCTCCTAACAGTACAGTTGTTTGCTACAAATTCATCAAAAATCCAACTGCTCTCTGACGGTCCTGGATGTGCTTCTGGATGAAATTGGACCGTTAATATAGGAAGCGTTGTATGTGTTAATCCTTCTACTGACTTGTCATTACAATTTTTAAAGCGTGCTTGTAATTTTGTATACTTCAAGCTGTCTTCATCCACTACATAGCTGTGGTTTTGGGATGTAATATAAACTTTATCGTTAAGTATATCTGTCACTGGTTGGTTAGCGCCTCTATGACCAAATTTCAGTTTTGTTGTATCTCCACCTAGGCTTAAGGCCACAAGCTGATGTCCTAAACAAATGGCAAGTGTCGGGTAAAATTCAATCAACTGTTTAATATTTGGAAGTTGCTCCATTAAATCCTTTGGATCCCCTGGTCCATTAGATAAAACAATGCCATTCGGTTGGATATCTTTGATTTTTTCAAAGGAAGTTGTATATGGTACAACCGTTACTTTACAACCCCTTGCTAAAAGAGAATCTAAGATTGATTTTTTATAACCAAAATCAACTAATACGACATGGGTATCACCTGTACCAAATGTTTGCCATTCCGTACTTGTTACTTCTTCCACAGGATTAGTCACTGAGGACAGAGATGATACATCGAACAAATCAGAATCACTAATCACGGCCTGCATGGTTCCTTCCGTTCTAATTCTTTTAACAACTGCGCGAGTATCGACATGGGCAAGCAATGGTATATTCCATTTTTCAAGATACTGTTTTAAAGAATGCTTTGCGTTGTAGTGAGAATAAGACTCCTTTGTTTCATATACAATTACGCCAGCCACGTGTGGTTTTTTACTTTCAAAGTCAAATTCATTAATTCCGTAATTTCCGATTAGTGGATACGTGAAAACAATGATTTGATTTTTATAGGAAGGATCCGTTAAAACCTCTTGATACCCAGTCATTCCGGTGTAAAATACGATTTCTCCATTCGTAACATCCTTTGCATTGTTTGGAGATAACGTTCCTTCAAAGCTTTCGCCATTTTTCAAATGTAAATATCCCTTCATTGTTCCACCTCGTATTTTTATTTAATTAGCGGTATTTTTATACAAATATATTCAAAAAAAATGATGTATGATGCCTGATAATTAGACATTCTTTACCCACGTATGCTAGGCACTATACTCCACTATCGAATTATTTTTTATCATCTTAACAGCCTCATCAATTTGTTCATATGAAACTGTTAATGGTGGTAATAACCTAATAACATTAGGTCCAGCTTGAAGAACTAACAATCCATTTTCACGTAGCTTTGTCACGTAGGCTGTGACTTCAGCTTTACACGCAATTCCTAGCATTAATCCACTTCCACGGATTTCGGTTACCAAATCTTGATCTGTTAGAGCTTTTGAAAGCTCATCTTTTAAATAAGCTCCTTTTTTCTCAACCTCTGCTAAAAATTCATCTTGACAAATAATCGATAATGTTGCTTTGGCTGCAGCTAACGAAATTGGATTGCCACCAAATGTAGAGCCATGTGAGCCTGGTCCAAATGCTTCCTTCAGCTTTTCCTTTCCAAGCATGGCACCCACAGGAAGGCCACTTCCTAAACCTTTTGCTAAAGTGATGATATCAGGGGATAGATTGAAATGCTGGTGGGCAAATGCTCTGCCTGTTCGACCAATCCCAGTTTGAACCTCATCAATAATGAAAAGTGCTCCGCTCTTCTCACAAAGTTCTTGTATCTTTTTTAAAAACGTTTCTGTACCAGGAACGACTCCACCTTCTCCTTGAACAACTTCAACCATTACAGCCGCGACTGAATCATCCATTGCTTCTTCTAATGCTTCACAATCATTGTAAGGAAGATAGACAAATTCCTGCAGTAGTGGGCCAAATCCTGAATGAATCTTGTCTTGCCCAGTTGCCGCCATCGTTCCAAATGTTCTGCCATGAAAAGATTGAAGAAACGTAATAACCTTTGACTTTTGTGTATATTTTCGCGCAAGCTTCAATGCTGCTTCATTTGCCTCGGCACCACTGTTACAGAAGAAAACGGCATCCAGTTCTGAATTCTCTACAAGTTTTCCGGCTACTTCTTGTTGAATATCAGATTTAAATAAATTTGAAACATGCCAATATTTCTTTAGTTGTTCTTCTACGGCGTCGATTACAGCCGGATGGCGGTGGCCAAGATTACAAACTGCGATTCCAGAGACAAAATCTAAATATTTTTTTCCTTTATTATCTACAATGATTGCACCTTCTGCTGATTCAACTGTTAAATCCCATCTCGCATAGGTTGGAAATAGTGCATCCATTAAACCACCTCAAGTTCTTTTACGATTTTTGTTCCTTTTAAAGTTCCGTCCATTGCTAACAACGAACCTTTTCCATTGATGACAATGATTTCGTTTATTCCCCCGTCATTAAGAGCAGTGAGAGCGGCTTTCACCTTTGGAATCATTCCACCGTAGATGGTTCCCTCTTCGATCAGTGTAAGAACAGAATCTGTTGAGAGTGAAGGTAGAACTTCACCATCTTTTTTAATTCCATCTACGTCTGTAACGAATAGTAAATGATTTGCCTTTAATGCTGTAGCAACACTTGCTGCTGCAGTATCTGCATTGATATTGTATTTTGTATACTTCTCATCAATCCCGATTGGTGAGATGACTGGAACAAAATTTTGAGATAAAAGAAATTCCAGGAAGGAAACATTGACTTTTTCAACCTCACCGACAAACCCTAATTGCTCAATGTCTGCAGGTTTGGCTTTTATTAGTTGTGCGTCACAACCAGATAATCCTACTGCGGGGATCCCTGCTTTCTCTAGTTCAATGACTACTTTTTTATTAACTGTTCCGGATAATACCATTTCAACAACATCTAGAACTTCCTTTGTTGTTTTCCTCAGCCCATTCACAAATTCGCTTTCTATTTTCAAAGAAGTGAGTGTCTGACCAATCTCCGGTCCACCTCCATGAACAATTACGACTCTATATCCACTTTCCTTTAATTCTTTTAAACTATTAAAAAATGAGTCTGACAGCTGAGCTAAAATGCTTCCTCCGCATTTGATAACAATTGTCTCCATATCTAGTCTCCTCACGTGCGATAGCTTGCATTGATTTTGACATAATCATAGGTCAAGTCACAGCCCCAAGCCGTTCCTTTACCATTTCCAAGATGGAGGTTTACGTGTATGACAATGTCTGTTCCTTCAAGATACTGTTTTGCTAGTTCTTCTGAAAAAGCCATTGGTTGGCTTCCTTTTAGCATTTGAATGGAGCCAATGGAGATATCCACAACATCCGGATTCACAGTTGCTACACTATGACCAATCGCCCCGATAATTCTTCCCCAATTCGCATCTGCTCCGTAGACTGCTGTTTTAACAAGGTTTGAACCTACAATTTTTTTAGCCACAATACGGGCATCGACATCAGATAAAGCACCTGTAACATTGACTTCTACGAGTTTTGTAGCGCCTTCTCCATCCTTTGCAATTTGCTTTGCAAGGTCTTCGAAAGTGGACTGCAAGGCTGATACAAATGAATCCCATTCAGGATGCTCTGGTGAAAGTTGATTATTTTCTGCTAACCCACTTGCCATTACCAATACCATGTCATTTGTTGACGTTTCACCATCTACTGTGATTTGGTTAAACGTTACATCAGTGACGGCTTTCATCGCTGCTTGGAGGGAATCTGAATCAATGTTTGCATCTGTTGTTACAAAGCCGAGCATCGTCGCCATGTTTGGATGGATCATCCCTGATCCCTTTGCTGCTCCGCCAATGGTAATTTTCTTTCCATCAATTGTTGTTTGATAACATGCTTTTTTCATTACTAAATCCGTAGTTAAAATCGCTGTTTGAAAGTCACTAGCAGCTTCTGCTGTATTAGTTGGCTCAAGTTGATTGATACCTGCTTTGATTTTATCCATCTGTAGGAGTTCACCAATTACACCCGTTGAAGCAACTGCAACTAGGTGATCTTTGATTCCAAAATGAGCAGCTGATTCAGCTCTCATTTCATATGCATCTAGTAAACCCTGTTCACCTGTACATGCATTCGCACAAGCGCTATTAATGACAACTGCTTGTAGTTTATTTTCTACAGCGATACTTTCTTTTGTCACCTTTAAAGGAGGAGCTTGAAAATGACTTTGCGTATATACGGCTGCACAGTTCGCCGGAACATCACATACAATTGCCCCTAAATCCTTCTTTGAATAACGTAATCCGGCATGAACACCTGCTGATTTAAATCCTATAGGAGTTACAACAGACCCCTCTTCTACTTTTAAAACTTGAATTTCCTTCATATCAATCATGCAAAGTCACTCCTTTTCTATGGGAATAATGGGACGTAATGTAACCCTGTTTTTTCGTCTAAACCAAACATGATATTCGCGTTTTGGATTGCCTGACCAGCAGCTCCCTTTACTAAGTTATCGATTACTGAAACTACGGTTATCCGGTTTGTTCTTTTATCAAATGCAAGGCCGATATCACAATAATTTGTGCCATACACTTCTTTCGTTGCAGAGAAGGTACCCTTTTCTCTGATTCTTACAAATGGTGAATCCTGGTAACTTTCCTTATATATTTCATATAGCTGCTCCAATGAAAGTGAATCTACTGCACTATTAATGTACATCGTTGACATGATTCCTCTAGTCATTGGCACCAAATGAGTACTAAATGTTACATATGGAATGGAGGCGTCCCAGCCTTGAATCACTTGCTCAATTTCTGGAATATGTTGATGCTGATTCACTTTATAAATTGAAAAGTTATCATTGCTTTCAGCAAAATGGGTGGTTCTTGAAGGACTTTTTCCGGCTCCAGAGATACCAGATTTTGCGTCAATTACAATTGAGCTTTCATCAATTAATTCATGCTTAATGATCGGTGCTAACCCTAGTACAGTTGCCGTTGGGTAGCAGCCTGGATTTGAGATAAACCTACTATTCTGAATCTCTTCTTTATACCATTCTGGTAAACCATATGTAGCTTTGTTTAAATCCTCCTGTAAGGCAGCTGGCTTCTTATACCATTGTTCATATACATTTGGATTTTTTAAACGATAATCCCCTGAAAGGTCAATAATTTTCACATTTTCATTCAGCAACTCAGGCACAATGGTTGTTGAAACTCCTGATGGTGTTGAAAGAAAAACAACGTCCACTTCATTAGCTATCTTCGGAATATCAATTTCTTCTAATGAATGATTTACAAGATTCGTTACATGCGGGTAGACCTCTGAAAGCCTCATCCCTGTCTGTGACGAAGTATGAATGGAATGCACATCTATAGATGGGTGGTTTGCCAATAATCGTAGTAATTCAATTCCGCCATAACCTGTAACCCCTATAATTGCCGCTTTCAAAATATCCACCTCATTGTTTTTATTAATATTTGAATATGTATCATTATAAAGCTGTATAAAAATTAAATCAATTGTATTTTTATAAAAAATCTGATTTTTTTCGCAAAAAAAAACACCAGTAAGTGAAGTTGATTTTAAATCAACCTCCACTTACCGGTGGAATCAAAGCAACAGTATCTCCTGCTTTTACAATATCTTCATCGATTGCATACTCTTCATTTATGGCAAACATGATTTGATCAAGATTTTTTAAACCATTTTCATTAGCAAGCTTCTCTTTTAGAGAAGAAATCGTTATTTGATCTGCATGTACCGAGATCCTTTCGGTTCCCGCCATTTCCTGTAAATGGGCAAAAAATAAAACCGTAATCATTTTAAATCCTCCTCTTCAGGTTGGCCCGTTGCATATTGTTTCGTTTCTAACTGATCTCCAATCCACATTTCCCCGTCTTCCCAATGTTCTTTTTTCCAGATAGGGACAATTTGTTTTATACGTTCGATTGCATATTCATTTGCTGCATAGGCATCCTTACGATGGGGTGTGGAAACGGCAATGACGACTGCTGCTTCAGAAATATCCAAACGCCCAATTCGGTGGGTAATAGCCGTTTTCGCTTCCGGCCATCTTACCGAAATTTCTTCACCAATTTGAGCAAGCTTTTTTTCTGCCATTGAAATATACGCATCATATTCTAAATAAAGGGTTCTTCTTCCCCTCGTAAATTCGCGAACCGTTCCAATAAAAGTCGTAACTGCGCCAGCTTCTCGTCGAATGACCTTATTTGTGACCTCTTCAACCCGAATCGGCTCATTCGTTATTTCAAATAAATCATTATTATTCATTGATGTACCTCACTAAATATCCAATTTAAATAGTTCTCTTCTGCGTTTATATGAAAAAGAGGGAAATTGGTTTGAATCGGTATCCAGCTTATAACTGCCACGATATTTGTTAATGAAGTTAGCAACTCCATATCCTCTTCCCTTTTAATTAAAACAATTTTAGGATATTGTGCGTTTTTATATCCTTCAATTACTATCATATCATGTTCAAAAAACGCGTAAAGCTGAATTAGCTTCTCCAGCGTCCATTGGGAAGTTTTCGCTTCAAGCTGCATACTTCCTCCACCCTCTACGATTGTTGCAGATGCTCCTGCTTTAAAGTGGCGGGAAGAATCTTTTTCTTGATGAATACTTTGTAAGCGACTTTGATGTCCATGGTGCTTAATGGTCGCGATATGATAACCAAACTCAGAACCTTTTTTTACAATCTTTTCAACTAGTGTCGTTTTCCCGCTATTTTGATACCCGACGACTTGGAGAAGTGGAAACCTTATTTCCAAGGCCATCTACTTCCTTCCTGGTCCTCTAGGTACAATACGTCTACCTCATCACCTTTGCCAAATCCGCGCGTTCCACCTGGTAAAACCATAAATGCATTTGCCCCTGCTAGTGAGGATACGACATTTGATTTATCAAGACCACTTGGTGTCACTACAAGTTTTCCATCAGAAAAGCTGATTTTACTTCTTACAAATCTTGTAAATGGATTTGGCTTTGGGAAGTCAGCATCGAGCACTGCTTTCGCCTTTAACTGATGCGGGCAGGTAGAAAATAATCTTGTCCGCACTACAGGTCTAACGAATAATTCGAAGCCTACATAACAAGCAGAAGGATTTCCAGATAACCCAAACAATAACTTACCATGTAGTTGAGCAACAGTAGTAACGCTTCCCGGTCTCATTGCAATTTTATTAAATAAGACTTCCGCACCTAATTTTTCATAAATGGCTGGAAGATAATCATAATCCCCGACAGAAACTCCACCAGTCGTAATTAAGACATCCACTTCATCGATTGCATTTTTGATTGACTCAAAGCAAAGCTCAAAATCATCTGGTAGTTTCCCGAAATACTTTGGTTCCGCCCCCGCTCTTTCAATTTGTGCACTTATCATATAGGCATTGCTATTTCGAATTTTTCCAGGGGCAAGCTCCTCATGGACATCAAGCAATTCTGTCCCGGTAGCATAAATACCGACAACTGGTTTTTTAGCAACTTCTACCTGATGGTAGCCAAAAGTGGCTAAAAGTGCTTTAACACCAGGATTAATAGAGACGCCTTTTTCCACTAAGACTGAGCCTTTTTTGGTATCCTCCCCTTGAAACGATACATTATCGCCAGATTTAAATGGTCGCTTTATAGACATGTACTTCTTTCCATCACGTTCATATTCAGTTGTTAATTCAAGCATCACAACTGCATCACATTCTGTTGGCATCGCTGCCCCCGTCATGATTCGAACCGCTTGAAAAGCCTCGACTTTTTTCGTTGCAACCGACCCGGCGCCAATTTCTTCAATTACTTCAAATTCAATTGGATTTTCTAGTCCCGCATTTGTTGTATCCATTGCCCGAACAGCAAACCCATCATATGGTGACCGATCAAAATGTGGTACATCATGATCAGCAATTACATCCTCCGCTAAAAATCGTCCATAACTTGCTTCTATCGATACTATTTCCTTTGTCCCTTTTCCCGCAAATTCCATTACTCTTGATACCGCTTCTGGAACGGGTATGGGTGTTCTTCTTTCAACCATCTTTTTTCACTCACTTTTTATCTACTTTTTTCCTATTGTAGTATAAATTAGAAAAAACCACTACTTTCTTGCTGTCATTTCATTAAGCTGAACGATTCCTTCTTCAAGTTTATCGTCGACGACTTTGGCGTCTGTAATATGTTGAGTGATTAAATCGTTCGCATTATCAAATAACTCTTTTGTAGTCGAAATTTCTTGCATAACATCTTGTGAATACACTTTTTGCTCTTGAATCGTATCTAAGACAGAGTGTACCTCTTTTTGGACAGACTGAATGACGGACAAAATATAATTGAATTTTTCAGTTGTATATATACTTGCATCAACCCCTGAATGAACAAGGTTTGTACTATTCGTTGTTGACTGTAAGGATTGATCAATTTCTTTTTGGATTGCCTTTGTAAGAGCACTAATATGTTCTGTGCTAGAAGCCGTGCTCTCTGCAAGTTTCCTTACCTCTGCTGCAACGACCGAAAATCCCTTTCCTTGCTCTCCTGCCCTCGCCGCTTCAATCGATGCATTTAATGCTAATAAATTCGTCTGGTCAGCGATTTCTTTTATGACTTGTACGATATTTTCAATTTCTCTTGAACGATTATTTAAATGGTTCATTTTTTCAGATGTATCATTTAATTGGGAACCCAATTCTTTCATAATGGATTCAACTTCTAATACTTGGTTTTTCCCCTCACTTGATTTTGCTACCATATCTTCAGCAGCTAAAAGTAAGGTTTGACCATTTTCATATAATTTAGCAGAGTTATGATAGGATAGGAGACTAAGCTCGTCCACTCGGTCGAATTTAGATTTTATCTTGCCTACTAACTCTCCAAGAACATGATGCTGACCATTTACATGCTCGTGTTGTTCAATCGTTGCAACAAGTTCCTCGTAAAAATTTTTAAAAAACAATGATGTATTTTCTCTCTGAAGTTCTCTTTCCTCTATCAACACATTCATATCCTGTTTTAGTTGCTTATTTTCCTTTTCAAGATTTGCAATATATTGTTTACGATTAAACATCGTTAAGACATCTCCCTGCAGCAATCTGTATTTGGCTTTATGGTACCAAACTTACGTCCTTTTAACCTGTGACGCACATCACTTATAAGCGATTTTATGACGATTTTCTACAAATGTGTGATACGCATCACCACATTCCTCCTGCTTAACAGCTATCCTATAAGTAGTTTACTAAATAGGAGGTAAAGTCATGGAACAAACTTTTACAGAACAACATATCATTGGAGAAATTGTAACTGAGTTTCCGAAAGCAGGGGACCTTTTCAAAAAACTTCGAATTGATTTTTGCTGTGGTGGTAACCGTCCACTAATAGATGCTATAGAAGAAAGAAGCCTCTCCAAAGATGAGGTTTTGTCAAAATTGAATACACTTTATCAAGAAATGAAGGAATTAAATGAAAAAACAGTGGATTGGAAGGCTGCAAGCTATTCTGAATTAATTGACCATATTGTAAATAAACATCATCGTTATTTAAATGAAGAGCTTCCGCAACTTAGCCCATATGTAACAAAGGTTTTAAGAGTACATGGCGGAAATCATCCACATCTTGCAAGAGTGCACTCACTGTTTAATCAATTAAAGGTTGAGCTTGAACAGCATACAATTAAGGAGGAAGCCGAGTCATTCCCTCTTATTGTCAAATTTGAAAACGAGCCAACTACTGAAAATCATGAACTAGTGAAAAAACATGTAGCAGAATTAGAAGGAGAACATGACGAGGCTGGAACCATTATTAAAGAAATCCGAGACATTACAAACGACTTCCAACCACCAATTGGTGCATGTGGCACATATCGTTTAGTCTACCAACGTCTTGAAGCACTTGAGGCTGACCTATTCCAGCATATTCATTTAGAAAATAATATCCTATTCCCAAGAGCAGCAGCAGGGAATTAATTCTTACAAACAGATAAAAACCGCGTTATCCATCGGATAATCGCGGTTTTTTATCTTTATTTAAAGGTTGGAATAGTAGAAGAAGAATCTGATCTAGTTGATTTTAATTGAATGAGAGGCTGATTTCTCTTTTTAACTTTTAGAGCAACAGGCTTCCCAATAAAAACTCGTACCATGATTAATAGACAAATTACCATTCCTAGAATAAACATGGATTTTCCAAGCTGCTGTTGGGCTGTAAGCAAGTAATTATTACATAGGCGTGCTGGAGACACTGTGTAAAGCCAACTCATCACAAAAATCATAGATATGAGATTTGCCCAAATAAATCCTTTACTAATAGGTCCGAGCAACTGCCAGCTATAATACAATAAACTCCCTGCAACAAATGATAAACTACTATATTTTGCAATCTCCATTACTGGTTCATTCAATGCAGCATCGATTGATCTAGGTAAAATCCAAAAACCGATAACACATATTGTAATGATCATCCCTGCAATCCCATTTTCATTGTAGTAAAGGAAAAAGTTTCTCCATTTCCTAGGAAACCCTTTTGCAAGAAAGTAACCACCCCCTACCAATAATGGGTATTGAATGAGCATTGTTCCAACCATGCTCTCTTCAAAATACCCCCTTACATATGGGAAAGAAATGAATAGAAGTAAAAGTAGTCCAATCCATAAATAACGTAAACGGTCCATATTTCACCTCTAAAATAGAAAAGTATCTAAGTATTCCACAACAGTTTGTGGTGTCTGATAATCAAAGATATTTGTTAATTTTCCCTCTGGGTTGACAACATAAAATGCAGAATTATGCTCATACCCTCCATATTCATTCGGTATAACGATTACTCCAAGTGTATCTAAAACATCTTGTAATTCTTGTTCATTCTGAATCGTTGCCATTTTCCACTGGTCTCCGTCTGCACCAAAATGGTCTGAATAAGATTTTAGAACTGTTGGAGAATCATTCTCTGGATCAAAGCTTATACTTACAAGAACAACTTCTTTTCCAATTACATCTTTTGGAATATTTTCATAGATTTCAGCAAAATTTCGTTCCAAAACCGGACATACATCCCCACAACTTGTATACATAAAGGTAAAAAGTGTGTACTTCCCCTTCAATTCATTTAAGTGAAATTCTTTCGAATTGGAGTCGATTAATGTAGCAGAAGGGAGCTTTGGCTGCTCCCTTTCTAATTTAATAATTCTTGCTTTCTCTGCTGTAAAAGCCTGTAATCCATCTGTACCAATCCATAGCATAGTGATTCCTGCTACTAGTGCAAATAGAATGCCAACACTTTTACGCAACATGGCGATCATTTCCTACTTTTTCTTGAAACTTATAATCAATTAATCTTGAAAAATTCCAAAAACGAATTACAAATGTCAAGACAGCAAGGACGATAAAGATACCAAAAATGACTCCCATACGGTCATATGGAATCCATTCAGGGACATGTTCCGCCCATCTTCTTGGCGCTCCTACTTTTCCGGAGAATAGGAACGATCCACATAATCCAATAAAGAACATCGTATAAACCCAAAAACTAATCGTATCAATCGAAGTTTCCTTCTCTTTTCCATTCACTTTTGCTAAATAATACATAAATCCAAATAACATAGCTGTCGCACCTAATCCCATATACATATGGAAATGACCAGGTACCCATTTTGTGTTATGCATAACATGGTTTACAACAATCGTTGCATCGACAATTGCAGGTACGACACCAATTACCCAACCAAACATCGATAGAAACATAAATGATGATGCAATGTCCCATTTAATACCTGAACGATATACAATCATTAACGCACCATATGCTGTGACAACTAATACAGGTAATCCGTTTGCATATGAAAGGACCTGACCGATAATAATCATCCACTTTGGCATTGCAAAGTCCATTAACAAGTGGTGAGAATAAATCGTAATCGTAAATAATGTTGAAAAGTTCCACGCAATTAAAAATGGACGATTTGCTTTCCATGGTCGATTCGTATAGATTGCTAATATCTCATACACAGCAATAACACCCATGTAAATAATCGAGTTTGCAAAGATGTGACCAAACGCATATGTTAGATTTTTTGCAAGCATTGGGTCAATTGTAATCGTTGGAATAAACAGATGGATCAGGTTCATAACTAGTACTGTTGCTCCCGCAATTAATGCAGTGGTGTTTACAATTGAAACCATTGTACTAGCAACGACAGCTGCTGGAGGACCATAGCCTTTTTCCTTTCCAAATACGATTGACCAGCCTAACCCTCCGCCTAAGCTTCCATATTGTTTAATAATCGCTCTAGCAACATCTAAATTCAATAATAAAAATCCAACACCAAGTATAAGCATTCCGCCTAAATATAAAGCTGCTCCCGCTACAGCCCATCCACCTGCAGAGATAGATGGTAGGGGATATAAGAATGTCCAAGCTCCCGCAAAGTCAAACACGAATATTCCTACTAACACCATGACGACTCCGATGATAAATGTTACGAAATTCGTAATCAGAATGGTTTTGCTTAATTGAACATATTTACTAAGGAAGTACCACATCACAGCAGCTGCAGCTAATGCAGCGGCACCAACCATACCTGTTCCATGGACAGTCATGATTTCATAAAAAAATCCAGGGTCGACATCAATCATTTTCCCTTGTGCAAGAAGCATCAAAACCCCAAATACCATCATTGATAAAATGATTAATCCACCTGCTAAAAGGTACATAGCAATTGTTTTGTTTCGGGATTGATTTGTTCCTTCCATTGCAATATTAGTAGACATTGTTAGCCCCCCCTTAATTTGTTACGACAATTTCACCAATCATGAGATGGTGACTAAGTCCACAGTATTCCATACATAAAATTTGATACGTACCAGGCTCTGTAAATGTGTAGTATACAGTGTTTGTATACTCTGGCATTGCCTGGGTTTGGGCTAATAAATTCATGTCTTTGTCATAGATACCAAAGCCATGGTTAACATCTGTGCTCGTGATATCGAATTCGATTGGTTCCCCCACTTTGAATTCAGTTTGGCTCATATTCCAGCCGAATTGAATAGCCTCTACATCCACAACAACTGGATTTTCTGCTTGTCCATACACGGGTCTTTCAAATGGCAGATCTTGAAGTGTAAAATACGTTGCAGTTCCAAACACAACAAGTAAAGCAATGAAATAAATCGTTCTAAAGCGGTACCATTTTTTCTGAATTGATTCATACTCTCTTCGTCTATTTGTTTTTAAGACAACGGTAATAAAAATAACGGTAATTAAGGTCATTAAAATAATAGAAAGATACCAAGCTGCTGTTTGGTACAAAAGGACCCCCTCCTAAATTCTCTTTTCAGCATGATTCTCACATATTGTTCAACCATAAATCTGTTAAGTTTGTCACAAAATGGGCAGAAAACGAAAAAAGACACATTCTTGTCAAGAATGCATCTTTTCATTGTTTTATTTAATTAAATAGGTTGACGCAAGCATAAGAAAGGAAATGAAGATAGTCGTTACGACCCATAACCAAGCTAGTTCCATGTTCCCGCTATCAATAGCAACATAGATGGCAGTTGGCAATGTTTGGGTTTTACCAGGAATATTTCCAGCAAACATGAGGGTTGCGCCAAATTCACCTAAGGCACGGGTAAAACTTAAGATAAAACCCGTTACAATTGCTTTAATTGATAATGGAATGGAAACATAAAGGAATATTCGAAATTCATCTGCCCCGTCCGTCCTGGCAGCATCCTCAATATCGGGACTCACGGATTGAAAGCCGGTTTTCACGGATTGATACATAAGTGGAAACGCCACAACAGTAGAAGCAATAACTGCTGCCCACCAAGTGAACATGATTGGTTGGCCCGTTATTTTTTCAATAAATGTGCCAACGAAACTATTTCTTCCAAATATCACAATTAATAAAAAACCTACTACTGATGGAGGAAGAACAAGAGGTAGCATTAATAACGTTTCAATTATGAGTTTTCCTTTAAATTTCCTATTCGCCATCCATTTTCCTGTTAACAACCCAAGCAATAAGACAATGCAGCCTGCAGTAATCGCAATGGATATTGAAAGTTTAATAGGTGACCAAAATAACTGTTCCATGAATCATACCTCAATTGTTAAAAATTGTTCATAATTGATAAACCCTTATTTTTCAAGCATTTTGAAGCATTTTTACAATAAGTGTGATTTATTATACACCTCATGAATACCTAACATTATATTATCTTATTAGAACGAAGTATAGCATTCCTGCTTAGGAAGGTGGTACCTATGAGTCAATTAACATTACAAAAAACAAAAATTTCCAATGACTTAACAGAACTTATGAAATCAGCTAATCAAGTCATTAAAATGGCAAAAGGAACGTATTTATTTCGAGAAGGTATGAAAGCTTCCGAACTTTACCTCATTCTTTCTGGGCGTGTAAGAGTTAGTAAAGGAACATCTGATGGAAGCGAATTATCCCTACGAGTTTGTAGCCAAAATGAAATTGTTGGTGAGTTGACATTATTCACCGACCAACCGAAATATTTATTTGATTGTTTACTTTTAGAGGATAGCGAAATTGCCGTTATTCAAAAAGATGACTTAGAACGAAAACTTTTTGAAAATACGAATCTTGCATTTGAATTTATGAAATGGATGAGTGACCATTTTCGAAAAACACAAACGAAGTTTCGAGATCTTGTTTTATTAGGTAAAAAAGGTGCCTTATACTCAACCTTAGTTCGAATGACCAATAGTTATGGTGTTCACACAGATAATGGTATCTTAATAGACTTGCACTTAACCAATCAGGAGCTTGCTAATTTCTGTGCAACTACAAGAGAAAGTGTAAACCGGATGTTACATGAATTGCGTTCTCTAGGTGTTATTTCTGTCACAAAAGGCTATATTACGATTCACGATTTGGTATATATTAAAAAGGAAATCCAATGTGAGGATTGTCCAGCAAAATATTGTAGCATTGAATAAGCTACAAAGACCCATGGAATCCCATGGGTCTTTATTTGTTCCAGGACAAGCGATAATTCCCTCAAGGATAAAAGCCAATCACTTTGGAAGGATTGACTTTTGTCTGCCTGCTCCTATTTGCCGAACCTTTACTTTTATTGAAGTGTTTTTTCTTTTTTTCGAAGCGCTTCTGGGATGTATACACAGAATGGTTCACTCTCCATGTAATCTCCTGTCATCGCATATGCACGAGAACGTGATCCACCACAAACATGTCTGAATTCACATACCCCACATTTTCCTTTATACTTATCCGGATTACGCAAATCTTTAAATATTGGGGATTCACGATAAATTTCAGCTAGTGGTGTCTCACGCACATTTCCTGCTTTTACAGGTAGTAATCCACTTGGATACACATCTCCAATGTGAGAAATAAAGACAAACCCATTCCCATCGTTTACACCTTGAGGCGCTCTTCCAAGTCCATCAATTTGACCAGTTCTCCCCTTCATAAGGGCATCCTCATAGCGAATTTGTTTATCCGTATCCTTCGTCTCACGCAGTTTTGATTGAATGACAACCCGACGATAATGCTGCGCTGCTGTTGTCTTAATATCAAATTTAACACGTTTACTTAAATCGTATAACCAACGGAAAACTTTTTCATGTTCAACTGGAGAAATCATATCGGTATCCTTACCACGACCTGTAGGTACAAGGAAAAAGACGCTCCATAACACACAATCAAGTTCCTCAACTAATTTTGCCATTTCATCTAAAGCATGGACATTATATCTTGAGATAACTGTGTTGATTTGAATTGGTATTTCGAGTTCGTGTAAATATTTGATGGCTCTCATTGTTAAATCAAATGAACCCTTCGTTCCCCGGAAATGGTCATGAATCTCTGCATTTGGTCCATCTAAACTAAAAGCCCAACGTGCTAAACCTACTTCTTTTGCCTTTTGGATAGCTTCCTTTGTCACATTTGGTGTTGCGCTTGGTGTCATTGAAACACGGACACCTTTTTTAATAGCATAATCAGCAATGTCATAAACATCAGGACGCATTAATGGATCCCCGCCTGTGAACACAAGCATTGGATTATTCATCTCATATATTTGGTCGATTAACTTTTTACCCTCTACAAAGGAAAGTTCCCGAGGGTCTCTCGTATATTGTGCTTCTGCACGACAATGTAAGCATTTTAATTGGCAAGCTCTTGTAAGCTCCCAGATAACAATAAATGGGTCTTGGTTATAGTCTCTTTCAAACATGAGGCAAACCTCCTTTTAATGTCCACATTTTAACACTATAAAAAAGTGAATTATGTGAGGTACATCACAGGTTAAGGAGGTGTTTGAAAATGTTCACAAATTAGGAAAAGCGCAAGCGCATTGCTATGGAACGTCTACTAACTACTGCCACGTCCTGTGGCAAACGTAGACGTCAGCACATCCTCGAAAATGCGGTGCATTTTCTTCGTGCGATGTTTATGCTGTCGAAGCCTTCCTTGTCCTGTGCAAGTCCGACAAGCATAAGAAAAGCCGGCGAGAAGGATGCCTTTTATCCTTCTTGACGGATTGGCTTATGACCTCGAGGGGCTAGGCTGCTTGCGCTAGACATCAAAACTATATGAATAGTGAATTGAAGAAATATTATTTGAAGACATGTTACATGTAATTGAGGGTTAAAACTATGGCTACAAGTAAATTGGGAGCTCCCAAGAGGAAAAACAGATAAGAGTACCGGATTCTTTTTTTACGATCTTGTCTGCTTTCGGTATAGTAGTTCGCTCTAGCCCGATCTCCACTAATAAAGGAATCAGACACGATTCCTGCAAGTAAAAAACAAATGATCCCAAGTGTCCCAGAAATCACTGAATATGTTTCAAATTGATGAGTAGACAAACCAATGAGTAGTAGAAGTCCAGATGATACTATCCCTAAAATTAAGCCTACTCTCAAACGTAATCCCTCCTTTACAAAACATTTTGTTTCATTATTATTTTATCGCATTTTTCTGAATATTATGAGTGTGCAAAGTGAAATTTAAAAAAGAAAGCCAATTTACAATGGAATTAAATTGGCTGTTACAGTAGTTTTTGATATTCAGTTTTGTCATTAATATTTTCAAACTCCATGCCTTGTAAGTGGAGTTCTTGATTGGTTACGAATTTAACGCTGCAAGCGTCTAATAAATGGCTCATTTTAAACTGTTGAACGTTTAGCAGTTCCTCAATTCTCATTGCAACCCTACCATGGTAAACAGCGATTAAGGGCTGTTGTCGATCATTGATAACCGGAACGATAGCATCAATATTTTGGTCATTTGTATAAGTGATTAGTTGCTTCACAAGTTCATCAGTCACAAAAGGGGTGTCACAAGGTAAGACTACATACCAATCTGACGGTTCTTTTTGCATAGCTGTGAACATACCAGCAAGCGGTCCGTTTCCTTTATATTCAGGTAAATCCTGAATCACTTCAACTGACGTTTGGTTTTGGAATTGCTCTACTAATGCAGGATGACTTACAATAACGAGCTTTCTTACATTCCCTTTCAACGCCTCAACTGCATATTCATAAAAGAATTTATGATGCAATTTAGCAAACGCTTTAGGGCTCCCAAATCTCCTTGACTCTCCACCAGCTAAAAGGATACCTGTGATTTTTGATTTGTTCATGTAGAAACTTCCTTTTACCTTTTTCATCATAGTAGCACGAACGGAACAGTCTTCCAAATAAAACTTTTTCATTCAAAAAAAATGTAGGCTGCGTCGTAAATGGACATTGCCTACATCTTTTATAGTAGATTTCGAAACCTTAGATTGTTTATTTTTTACCGATTGCAACTCGCCATACATCCGGGCCTTGTTCAAGGTATTCCCAAGTGAATTCATTACCCCGTTCCATCATAAATTGATATTGGAGTGGTCGTGGATCATGGTCATTTGTAAGCTCCATGATTTCACCCGACTGTAAACTATCAAATGTGCTAAAAATTGTTGGGTGCTTATCCTTCGGTGCGTAATCTGGTGCATTTACTTTCGCTGCAAATACCATTTTTACATTCCTCCTTTTGTTTTATGGGTTCATTGTATCGAGTCTTTCCAGTAATTGTAGTGAATCTTATCACTATGTACATATGTTTTTAATCATATGTCTAGAAAAATATGAGATAATGATAAAGAATCTTAAACTGCCACGTAAACATCTTGTCATACCTCATGAAATGTGGGTCTATACGAATAAACGGGGTGAAAAGATGAAAGAATTTGTTGGTACATGTAAGGATTGTGAAAAAGAAATTTATTGTTTAGATGGATTTATTAATGGGGTTGTTTTAGAGGATAAAAAAGGCATACTTTGCTTTGATTGTGCCGAAGAAAACCAAGATGACTAAGTTAGGAGAAATTCTCCTAGCTTTTTTTGTGTCTATTTTTTGAACATTGATTTTGTTGTTCACTACCTATGATGTAAATCACAGTCTTAAAAACGAGGATTGCTACACTTAATAAAGAGTTGCCTTAGGTAATGTAAATCAAATAAGGAGTGAGCAGCAAGATGGGGCTACCATCCATTCGTGAACAATTGAAAGGAGTTCCCTTGTTCCGAGAATTAACCTCGGAAGAACTCGATCCAATTGTTGAAATTTCACAGTCACGTTTATATAAACAAAAAATGTTTATTTTCATGCAAGACGATCCCCTTGATCGTGTGTTTTTCATTCAATCCGGAAAGGTAAAAATTTATAAATCTGATATGCACGGGAAGGAACAAATCGTATCTGTGCTTGAAGCAGGGGAAATGTTTCCACATGCTGGTTTTTTTCGAAAAGGCGGGTATCCAGCGCATGCTGAAGTAATCGAGGAATCAAACATTATTTTCACCCCCATTGATCGATTTGAAGAAATATTGATAAAAAACCCCGAGCTATGCATTAAAATTTTTAAAGTTTTAGGTGAAAAAATCATTGACCTTCAAAAGCGACTTGAGGAACAAATTCTATTAAATACACAAGAACAAATTATTATGCTGTTACTTCGTTTATGCAGAAGCAATGGAGAAAAGATCGACAATCGCTTTAAGCTTACTACTCAATTTACAAATCGTGAGCTTGCCAACATGATTGGTACAACACGTGAATCTGTAAGCCGAACCATTTCAGTTTTAAAGAAGAAGCATATCGTAGACGTGAGTCCTGATGGATATTACCTGCTGGATCACATGAAGCTGCATGATGAGATCTTTTAGACCTTAGATATAGTGTTCTTATTCCTTTGATTTCATTAAATATTTTATTACTTGTGATTCAGGTCACATCGATTTTTATTGAAAATGATTATCATTAACTTATAAACGTTATATAAGGGGGAAATCAAGTATGGATTCCAAAGTTGTCGAAGTTGATGTTAGAGAAGATCTTAAAAATAAAATTGAGCCTTTTCAAAAGATTATCGAGGCGGTTAAACCTTTACAGGATGGAGATATCTTTATTTTACACGCACCTTTTAAACCGACTCCTTTATTTCCAATATTAAAAGCAAAAGGATTTTCAAATGAAGCAGAGCAAATTGATAAAAAACATTGGAAGGTTACCTTTACAAAAAGAGGTGACAAGTAATGCAGTTAGATAATCGAGGCCTTGAGCCTCCTACTCCGATGATGAGGACATTGAAAGCACTCGAAAAATTAAATAAAGGCGACACTTTAACAATTATCAATGATCGCCGACCAATGTTCTTGTATGAACAGCTAGATGAATTGGGCTACAAACATACGACGGAACCACATCCCGATGGCGGCTTTCAAATTGAGATTACGAAATAAGGAGCTGCTTGCCAATGATGCCTCAATTATCGAATGAAACAGATATAAGGCTGCCGCTTTCCTTTATTATCTTTAGTATTGTGGCCTTAGTCGCCTCCCAGGTAATCCTGTTATTTAATGGACATGTGGTCATTGATGGGAGTTTTCGAACGTTTCCTCTCCTATCCGCTGCCCATTTATTGATTTTAGGATGGGCCTTAATGGTTGCGATGGGAGCCATGTACCAGCTTGTCCCAGTAGCCTTTTTAACGCCAATATGGAGTGAAAAATTTGGGTTTGTTCAATTTTGGATAACAGCTATAGGTTTTGGTGGTTTTGGAATAACCCTTTCCTTCTCACCCACTTTGTCTATTTTTACTGGATCACTTGCTGTTACTGGTATAGTACTGTTTCTCGTCCAAATGTTTATGACGATAAATAAGCAAGCCAAGAAGAATATTCTAACCGTTTTTGTTGGTAGTGCGCTTGTATGCTTACTACTCACAATCACACTTGGAATTCTGTTAATCGTCAATCTTGGAGCTGGAATCTCAAATCTAAATCATCTTGCGGTATTAAAAAGTCATATTTTACTTGGAATTGCAGGATGGTTTACTTTTTTAATTTTTGGTTTTTCTTATAAAATGGTTCCCATGTTTTCTTTAGCACATGGCTTTTCGATGAAACCTGCGAGATGGGTCTATATCATGTATGGAATGGGTCTTATTGTTACGATTAGCAGCTTTATAACTGAGAAAAACATATTATTACAGACAGGTATGAGCATACTGTTCGCTGGATTCGCTCTTTTTTCATACCACATTTTAACGATTATCAAAGTGCGATTAAAGAAAAAGCTAGATAAACCATTTACATTTTCATTAGTTGCAATAGGTTTTGGCTTCGTGATTCACTTTTTCGGAATGATCCTTTCATTCCTCCCAGAGTATTATGACATGTATGGTGTTCTTATTTTTCTTTACCTTTTATTGTGGATTGCAAACAGCATTCTTGGCTATTTATATAAAATTATTCCTTTTCTTTGGTGGACACACAGGTACAGTAAACTTATTGGAAAAAGGGATGTACCAACTTTGAAACAAATGATTGATGAAAAATTGGCTATCCCGATTTTTTCTGGCTTTGTTGCTGGTTGTCTCATCGTCGTTTTATCGATAGCGTTTGGGCAATTGCTTATTTTCTCGATCGGCCAAAGCCTAGTACTTGCTTCAACTTTATTTTTCAGTTATAGCATTATGAAGGTACTTTTTAAATAAAGGGGAGAAAAATGATGGAATTAAGAGATCAAATAATCGAACAGTTAAAACAAGTCATTGATCCAGAATTAAATATTAATGTTGTCGATTTAGGACTTATATATAAGATTGATATAAAAGAAAATAACAATGTCTATATTGAAATGACACTAACTACACCTGGCTGTCCGCTTCATGACAGTATTACAAGCGGTGTAAAGCATGCAGTTGCTTATCTTGAAGAGATAAATGATGTCGAGGTATTAATGGTTTGGCATCCTGCTTGGTCACCTGAACGCATGTCAGAAGCTGCTATGAAGCAATTACGTGGTTAGGAAGTCGTTCAATTTCACATTATGCGTTTGTTTCGTTATACTTTAAATAAGCTATTTCTCGAAAGGAGAGTTAACAAATGGATGAAGCTTTAAAAGAAAACATAATGGGGGCACTTGAACAGGTTGTGGACCCTGAACTAGGAATTGACATTGTAAACTTAGGACTTGTTTATGATGTGGATATGAATGACGCAGACGTAGCACAAGTTACAATGACTCTTACATCAATGGGTTGCCCACTTGCTGGAACAATTGCAATGGACGTTAAACGTGTCCTCACTGAATTACCTGAAGTCAAGGACGTGGATGTGAACATCGTTTGGAATCCACCTTGGAACAAAGACATGATGAGCCGTTACGCAAAAATTGCATTAGGAATTAGATAAGTTGATAAAAAAGAACGTGTCGATTAAACCTCGACACGTTCTTCTATTTTATAAATGTTTTTTAAACCATTCGACTGATGCGAGAAGACCTTCTCTGGTGACTTTGTGATCGGCACGTGTATCAGCAATAAAGGATAGGTCTTCCGCTTTCCCTTTATATAGGGGTTTAATTTCTTGGTAAAATTCATACGTATATTTGAATGGTACCATTTTGTCTTTTTCACCATGCCAGAAAAACAAGGGTCTTCCATTTAATTTTTCTGGTTGCAAGCTTAAATCATATTTCTTTAATTCACTATATTTTTCTTCTAATTCCGCATCTGTAAAAGGAAGTTCAATGTCATGTCGCTTCAATTCTTCAATTTGCCCACGACAGAATTCTTCATAATACGGGCTCCCCATGAGGCTAACTGCAGTCTTAATCCACGGATATTGGGTCAATGCTCCAAGCGTCACGATTCCTCCCATTGAAGTTCCCGCAACACCAATTCTTGTCTCATCAACTAGGCCTTTTCCGACTAATTCATCCTTAATCCCTTGAAGTTCCTTGATCTCATTGATGACAATATCCCAGAATTTAAAATTCATTTCAAGTTCTTCAAGTCCTTTGTCTCTTTCACCATGGTATTCTGCTTCTGGTAAAACCACACGGAATCCTTCTTCCGCATAAAGATATGCATAGTGTAAATTATGTTCCTTTGCACTGCCAAATCCGTGAACAAACAGAATGAGCGGAGCTTTTTCGTTTTTTAATTGATTTTGTACAATATGTAATGCCGGAATATGTGCTATTTTAGTCTTTTCAACAATAACCATTCTTTATGTACTCCTTTTATAGAAACTTTGAGACATCTTCTAGTGTACCACTAATTGGTAGTGAACCTAAAAAGTTTAGCTTTTTCAATTGACGATTTTTTTAATATCTGTTTAAGTAGAAGAAAGAGAGCAGAGGAGATATTTATGACAAAACAACATTTAATTGCACTAGACTTAGATGGTACGTTACTAAAAGATGATAAAACGATATCCGAAAGAACAAAAGAGGCTATCGTAAAAGCAAAAAAGGCCGGTCATCAGGTTATGATTGCGACAGGAAGACCATTCCGTTCGAGCTCCATGTACTATCAAGAACTAGGTCTTACAACGCCAATTGTTAACTTCAACGGAGCTTTTGTCCATCACCCTCTTGATCAAAGTTGGGGTGTCTATCACGACACACTTGAATTAAAAACAGTAAAGGAAATTGTAGAGGTTGCCGATAGGTTCCGAGTGAAGAATATCCTAGCAGAAGTGATTGATGACGTATATTTTCATTATCACGATGATACGATGTTGGATATTTTCGGTATGGGCAAACCGAATATCGAAACAGGCGATTTACGGAAAATTCTAAAGCACGACCCCACTTCACTGTTAATACATCCTGACGAAGAAATTGCAGATAAAATCCGAGAGTATCTTTCTGAAATGCATGCAGAAGTGGTCGACCACCGTAAATGGGCTGCACCTTGGCATGTCATTGAAATTGTTAAATCAGGTCTAAATAAAGCGGTTGGTATTCAAAAGGTAGCTAATTATTTTCAAATCCCGAAAGACCGAATTATTGCCTTTGGTGATGAAGATAATGATTTGGAAATGATTGAATATGCAGGTCATGGGATTGCCATGGGAAATGGTATTGATGAGTTAAAAAATATTGCAAACCATGTGACAATGACGAATGAAGAGGACGGAATTGCTCTTTATTTAGAGGAAGTTCTCAAATTAGAAAAGTAAGTTAGGAACCGGTATGATGATCCGGTTCTTTTTTTATATGACCAAATTCCAAAAAACTTTCCCTTTTCCCTAAAACATTCAGAAATAATTACCTTATATATTCCTCTTCGAAATTTCAAACAATATGATTAGCGCATCTAAAGCGCACTTCTTTTAAAGCTGTTAAAGGGGGAATTTACGGATGGGTAGTAATAAATCAAAACGATTTGTTCATCAAGGTGCAGATGCTGTCCAACAACATGCTCAGCGCTTTCCTTACCGTTCAACTCTAGCTGAAGCAGAAGAAAAGAAAAAGCAAAATGTCGAAAATTCATCACTTGGAGGAATCTAAAATGGGTAACCGTTTATTCCAGAAGGCTCGTGAAACTGTAGAAGTTGCAAAATTAGCAAGCACGGGTCAAAGTGATACTTCCTTACAGAATGCGATTTCAGTTGCAAAAAATGCACTTTCTTCTGCTTATGCTAACTCTACAACAGCCGAGAAAGAACAACTCCGCGAATTACAAAATGAATTAGACCAAATTCAATAAGTCCTAATTCAAAAAATGGGTCAGACACATCGTCTGACCCTTCCCCTTTTTATTGGAACTGTTGAAGTTTTGCATGATATAGGTTTGTGATAGAGCCATCTTTTGCACTTCTTTCATACAAGTGAAGGATCAATGCTCCATTTACAGGTAGTTTATCCTTTGAAATTGAAAGTTTGATTTCAAAGGGCGCCCATGATGGTGCACCTTCCGATGCCATTTGCACCGTTTCAGGAACCACATAATCATGCCCATCTTCAACAGCATAGAAGAATGTTGCTTCAAACACACGGACTTCTCCAGTTACTGTGTATTCTCCATTTTCTCCAAGTACTTGAACATTGCGGAATGCTGTATTCCCTTCCTCAGGGATTGTCACACTTTGTTCTGCCTGTAATGCATTTGCTTCAAGTTTTTGTCCATTTACTTTTGAAACAGTTAGAAGAATAGTTGCTTTGTATTCTCCAGGAGCAAGTCTAGTTCCATCGTTTGATGTATAATCCCATGGTTCTTCCCAAACTTTTTCTTCACCTGGTTTTAATTCCATCTCTTCAATCATTTGAATAAACATTTTATCGATCGAATAGCGGTAAACTTCTTTTCCATTTGTATCCGTCACAACAATTTCATATTTTTGACCACTCGGAATCGTCACTTTCACGGAATGGTCGCTCGTGTTTTTTAATGAAATCTTAAAAGTTGCTTCGTCTTTCTCTGATTGAATGGAAAGGTTTGTTTGAAGTTTTTCAACCACGTTCTCATCACCTCCAGGTTCTTCACCCTCTTGTTCTGGTGGTGTTTCAGTTTCTACTTTTTCACCGTCGCCAGCATTGACTGGAAGAGCCTCTTCTTTTTCTGCGGTACCACATCCTGATATGATAAATAAACTCATTACAAATAGTAAAACTACTAGAAGTCTTTTTCTCATACTTGTCACCCCTTTATCTAATATGTCGAAAGATCCTTTAAAAAGGTTACTACTCTTTGCGAAATAATCCATAGACGCCAACAGTTTGTACAATATTAGTAAAGGCATGGGGATCAACTTCTTTAATAATACGCTCCAGGTCATATAATTCATATCTAGTTAAAACAATCATCAGCATATCCTTTGGTTCGCTCGAAAACGCTCCTTTTGCTGGAATCACCGTAATTCCTCTTACTAATTTGGAATGGATCGCTTTTTTCAATTCCTCTGCTTTTTTCGTGACAATTAACGCCGACACTTTTACATGACTCGTATGGACCGTATCAATTACCCTTGTTAGCACATATAAAGCAACTAAGGTATATAAGGCTTTTTCCCAACCAAATAAGAACCCTGCTGTAATAATAATGAGTCCGTTTAACGTGAAAATATAAGTACCGATTGGCTTATCTTTTGACTTTGATAACACAAGCGCAATGATATCTAGACCTCCTGTTGACGCCCCCCATTTCAAGGTTAATCCAATTCCAATTGCTTGAATAACAGCACCAAATACAGCATTAAGTAAAATATCATTGGAGATTCGTTCAAGTGGTATTATTGATAAGAACAAAGTAGTTAAAGCAACCGAAACAAAGCTATACAGGGTAAATCCTTTTCCTACTTTTTTCCAGCCTAAAATCGCAACTGGAATGTTTAATAAGAGTAAAATCACCCCTGTTGAAATATGCAAAGGGGTGTAATCACCTAGAATTCTAAACAATAGCTGTGAAACACCTGTAAACCCAGAAGAGTAAACGTCTGCTGGAATTAAAAATAGATTTAAGGCAGCTGCATTTAGCAATGCACCCACTATTACAATGAATACTTTCTTTATTTCTCTATAAACCATTAAATAGTCCTCCCGGAGCAACATTTTTCAATCAAAGTGCAAATGAGTTGTCATACAAAATTTTCCCACATTTGTTGTAATTTTATCCAATCCTCGATAAACTTACAGTAGGCATGTTTGAATTCAAACTTGACCACGAAAAGAGAAGGTGAGACTTTTGACAGTGAAAATTCTTACGGATAGCGGTAGTGACCTACCACTTCATTTTTTTGAAGATAACAATGTAACTTTATTCTCCTTAGGAGTTCATCTAGATGGGCAAGATTATGAAGATATTGCGACGATTGAACCTACAAAGGTTTTTGAAGCGATGCGAAATGGAAGTGCTCCAAAAACATCTCAAGTTCCGCCACACCGCTTTAAAGAGGTATTTACTGAAATTGCAAAAGAAAAGCAATCTGCAGTCTACATTGCCTTTTCATCTCAATTATCAGGAACCTATCAAACAGCGATAATGATGAGCGAGGAAGTAAAAGAAGAATATCCAGACCTTGATTTAACAATTATTGACACAAAATGTGCATCACTCGGACAAGGTCTTGTTGTAAAAGCAGCTGCTGAATTAGCAGCCAAGGGGGCTTCAAAAGAAGAAGTCATAAACCTTGCCAACTTCTATAGTTCCCATATGGAACATCTTTTTACTGTTGATGATCTTGAATATTTAGCTCGCGGGGGACGAATCAGTAAAGCTTCCGCCTTTGTCGGAGGATTATTAAACATTAAACCTCTATTAAATGTCGAAGATGGAAAGCTAGTCCCTCTCGAAAAAATTCGGGGAAAAAAGAAAGTGTTTAAACGAATTATTGAGCTCATGGAAGAACGAGGCGTAGATTTATCAAATCAAACAATTGGGATCAGCCATGGCGATGTAGAAAATGAAGTAAATGAATTACAAAAACTATTTGAAGAAAAATTAGGGTGTAAATCATTTTATATCAATGTGATTGGTGCTGCGATTGGCTCACATGCAGGACCAGGAACAATCTCCATTTTCTTTTTAAATGAACAGCCTAATAGCTAATTTTACATAGTTTGAAAAACGACTGGATATCCTAATTTCGAAAGGATTGAAGGGAGTGTTATGTATGGCAAAAACGAGTGATAATGATAAAAAAGCGCAAGACAACAATGCGTTACGCCATGAAAAAAATATGATGAGAGAAAAAAATCGTCAGGCAGGTAAGCATCAATATTCTAAGAAAACAGATCATCTATAATGCAAAACGCATCGGTCATTACAACCGATGCGTTTTCTGTTCTTATTCTTTTTTGAAATAGGTCCAGCCTTCTTCTTGATATACTTTTCCTTCTTTCATAAGCTTACCAAGTGCACGTTTAAAAGCTGCTTTACTCATATCGAATCTGGCTGAAATATCATCAGGACTGCTTTTATCCCAAAATGGCATTGCTCCTCCACGACTTTCCATATACTGAAAAATCTTATCCGCATCGTCACCCATGATTTCATGACCTCTGCCAAGCAAGGATACATTTACAGTACCGTCTTCCTTCACATCAATAATGCGACCTTGTACCTTTTCTCCCATTCTCGGCTCTCTTGTCCGTTGACTTTCATGAATAAAGCCAAGAAACCCTTCCTCTGAAATCATAAATGACCCGAGCATTAACAATCGATAAACGGTCCCTGTTATATTCTTATTAAAATCCTTTCTTGTTGCTGGCTTTGATATCGAACGAATAACATCTTCAGTTGCAGGCTTTCCAAAGAGTCTCCCATTTTTATCTGTTCGTAGGGTTACATACAGTTTGTCTCCTGGCTCCGGCCAAAGGTCCCATACTTCATGTAAATCGTCCTTAGAGACGAGAATATCCTTATTAATCCCGATATTAACGAAAGCCCCAAGTTCATGTTTGATTTCAACTACTTCAACCCAATCATACGAACCGATTTGAACAGTCGGTATTTTCATGGATGCAGCTAATCTCCCTTGATGGTCCTGAAAAAGAAAAACCGTTACGTCATCATCTGGGTCAATCTCATCTATTATTTCATTTGTATGTAGTAAAACATCTTCTTCTCCGTTTGTTAAAAAATAGCCAAATGGGGCATCTCTATCAACACGTAATGTAACTACTGTACCTGGTTCTAATGCGTTCATTTATTAAACCTCTTTCTTCTGTACTTTCTTTGTCATTACATAGTATAGACGTTTGGGACCACAATTTACTAGTATAGTTTTGGAAAAAGTTGTTCAAATTGCTAAGATTGTCTATAATCAAGGCAAATATACTTTTTTTGGAGGTTGGCAATGGCAAAGGATAGCTCATTCGATATTGTGTCAAAGGTGGATTTACCAGAAGTAACGAATGCAATTAGTATTGCAAAAAAAGAGATACAAACTCGATATGATTTCAAAGGTAGCAAAAGTGATATTTCGCTTGATAAGGAAGAACTTGTCCTCGTATCTGATGACGAGTATAAGCTTGAACAATTGAAGGATGTCCTAATCAGTAAAATGATTAAGCGTGGGGTTCCAACGCGTAATATTGATTATGGAAAAATCGAAAATGCATCTGGAGGTACTGTGCGTCAACGCGCGAAACTCATTCAAGGCATAGACAAAGAGAACGCGAAAAAAATAAATACAATTATTAAAAATAGCGGTCTTAAGGTAAAAAGTCAGGTTCAGGACGATCAAGTTCGTGTGACAGGTAAAAGCAGAGATGATCTTCAACAAATTATTAATTTAATTCGTGAAGCGGACTTACCGATTGATGTACAATTTATAAATTATCGTTAAAAAGAATGCAGCGGACTATTTTGCCCGCTGCATTTTTTTCTATTCAAAAATATAACTTAGCACGTCTAAAGCCTGATCAATCGTTTCGACAGTTACATTTGCTTTATTTGATAATTCCTTTAACGGATGAATGAGTGAGGTTGGTCTTACAATGATTGTGGGTTTATTCATTGTAATCGCAGCACTGGCGTCCATTGCTGTATTCCATTGTTTATATTTTTCCCCAAATAGCGCGATAACCACATCTGATTTTTGCATCAATACCTGTGTTCTGAAATTATTAATGTCTGATGCTGCATCATCTTTATAAAAGTTTCCAGGTTGTTCACCTAAAATTTGTTCGCCGATGTTATCTGACTTGTCATGGTTTGTTTGCGGACCAACAAATGTTAAAGGTAGATTTTGAGATTTTGCCTTGTCCTTTATTTCTTCTCGCCAATTGTCATGTATTTGTCCAGCTAAATATACTGTTAACTCCATTTTTTACCCTCCTATTGCCTATTTCTATTATCGTACCATACATGGATGCTTATTTTACAAATTTATACATGATGATTTCATCTTCATAGTGGGAATCGCTCAATTTTACAAACTTAACTTTTCTGCCTTCTTCTATGAATCCAAATTTTTTATATAAGTGGATGGCCCTTTTATTATGAGAGAATACTTCAAGACATACTTTTTCAAGTCCAGGCTCTTTCTGTGCCCACTCAAGCAAATATTCCAACAGTTTAGTTCCAATGCCGTGATTGCAGTACGCTTCTTGGATACTAATTCCAAAGTACCCTAAATGTGAGAGTCGCTTCCTTTTCGAGGTTTGAAAATTTAAATTTCCAATAATCTTACCTTCGATTTCTGCTACGATGATTAAATTTCCTGGTTTTTTATGATCCTCTATCCACTTTTCCTCTTCCTCAACGGTCGTTGTAAATTCCTCTGGTGTGGTGAGCAGGTAGGTCGACTCGGTAAGGACTATTTTGGTATGTTCGATAAGTTGAGAAGCATCCCCTTTTCTTACTGGTCTTATATTTATCTCCATGGAATCCTCCCACTTTAATTTATTTTCTAATATTTATTTCTTTAAATGTGGAAGAATACCTTTTTTTAGTGGCAGTTTTGGTTTAAGGTCTTTTAATATACTTCTTTTAGAACAGACATGTGGGTAGTTATGGAAATAGTCATATCATATACATCTTTTATTACACATCTTTTGGATATTCTCGGGCATATTCATCAAAATGCTCTCATCAAACAAACGAAGACTCTCCCTCTCAAGGACAGTCTCCTAAAACATATACACTCAGTAAAACCCAATAACCTTCAAAATAACCACACCGACGATGGTTACGATACTCCCGGTAAAAAGCACAATCAGAAGTGTTTTAATTTTCCTTGTATCTATCCAAACAGCCACCCCAATCACAATCGTAAACAACAATCCAAAAAAGAGCGATGCATACGGATTAAGTCGGTGGTATCCAATCATTCACACTTAAGAAGTCCATTTACGTCAACTCCTTTTTCTAGGATTGTATTGCTGGAGTACTTAAGAAAACTGTCAGTCCGCCCACAATGGCTAATACCACACCTACTGTACTATACGACGATAAATAAATACCTACTGGAAAAACGACTGCCCCTAGGACAAATAATACCTTTGCGATTTTCACACTTTCACCTCTTTACCTCAATACTGACTCCTTCACTCTATCTACGATCCAACGATTTCGAATCCTTTTCCCCCAACCCTCTCCATTTTCTTTTAGAGACTGGACTCTCCAGTACATTGGGGGGTGCGGCATAAATTGAAATTCAATAAACCTCCATATTAACGAATCCCGCTCAATGGATGACTTTTCCTTCTCTTTTTCGTCTTTAATAACCGTGCTATATGAAAGTGATTTATTAATCGCTGCATCCTGTTTCTCTGATAAAGCGATTAAACTATTTGACATTTGCTCACTCCCACCTCTAAGAAGAGATGCGCCTAGATGATCCGCACGAACCTCCATCCATTGTGAGCAAAAGGACTGAAAAACAGAGAAAAACATCATTAAGAAAAAGACTACTAAAAAGATTGATACTTTATGCTCCTCTATATTTGTTATATTTTCTTCAATCAATAAGACAAATGCAATTAGAATCATAAGATAACCTAATTTCCAAATCTGTCCCCAAAGCACATCTCTCTTTTTCACATGAATGGCTTCATGGGCAAGGATTCCTTCTATCGCTCCAGTCGGTAACTTTAAGGTAGCAGTAGTTAGAGTGACCATTGATTTACCGATATTCATACCTGTTGCAAGGCCATTATATTCCGTACTTTCCGTTTCATACACACGAACATTTGGTATACCGGCCCTTTCAAAAATCCGTTGCGATACCTGAATTAATTGAGGATTTACCGTTTCCTTTGCATCTAATGCTACTTTTAAAACTCTGTCAGAAATATAGAGATTAAAAGCCCAGTAGGCCAATCCTACAGCAACCATGATCCAAGGTGCTACCTCAAAGTAATAGAGAATTAAAAGTAAGCCCGTATAGGCAGAAACACCTTTTACCGTTGATGCGAAATAGAGCTTTCCAAGCATTCGCTTCATATTCTTCCGATGCCAAAACGGTAGAACCTGTTGTAGTTCCTTCTCTTTTTCTTCGACCTTCATCCATTCCTCAAATGCTTTTTTCCATTTTTCCGGTTCATGAATTGTCATATACATCGTCTCGCCTGGGACAGATACCCTCAGTACTTTCTGAAAGCTTGTTGTAAAATCTGCGTTCGACGAAAACATCGTTAATAGTGAGTGAAGTTTTAACAGGTCTACATTTGTTTCTAGTTTCACTTCTTCCACATCTTCAATTGGAATTTTTCGAGATTCAAAGCGAGATGTGAGATATAAATACTTTTCATCATTGTCATAAAATACCTTTACAGTAGTATAAATACCGATTCGCTTTATTACTTCTGTTGCTGTGCTTACAAACCCAAAGACAATCATATATTTTAAAAGGCTATACTCTGGGCCAAACATGTAAAACAGGATTGCACCCATCAAAACAAATCCAGTTATGAACAAATCAGATACGATCCGTTTCAAATCACGTTCTAAAGGGATTTTTTCTACCTTAATTTGACGTAATTCCTTTTCAATCTCGATTCGTTTTTCATTACCGGTCGTTAAAGAGATTGCAAGGAAATATCCACTTGAGATAAACGCCACATAGATAAAGCCATCCATAAATGGAAGTTGGTAAAAGACAAATCCGACCGCAAGTAGGCCAAGGATGATTTCAATCACATTTCCTAGTTTTTTATTAATCTTCTCAACGATTAACCCTATTACTTGAATCCCAGCACCAACTAAAATATACAATACGATTTCATACCAATTTGGTAGCAAAACTTCCACCTACATTTCATTGTTCAGTATCATATTCTCCGTCATTTTGAGAATTGCTTCCATTTCAAGATCTGGATTCTGGATAATGATCGTATAACGCAGTCCATTCTCATCCCAACTTAAAGCATCAATAAAATCATCATAGTCTGCGTGTTGACCACGAACTTCCCATTCTCCAGGTTTAATTTCCGTTCCAGCCTCTTCTGGAGTTGGAAATATTGATACTAATACAGAGGGTAACCCTTCATAAGCATAATAAACGGTAATTTCTGGACGATTGACTATCCCTTGAAGATTTACAATTTCAACATTCTCGACAGTCATGTCTTCTTCTGTGAAAACAAGGAATGGTTGTGCTAATTCGGTTTGGGCATCTTCAAGTGTCCCAAAGTCTGGCTCAAGATTTGATTCAATTGGGGTAACCGTCACGCTTTCTGGTATATCTAGAGTGAAGGTATCTTCCTTAAAATCTGGTGAAAAGTCGAGCAACTTGTATTCAAACTCGGATTTCGTTTCTTCCACAACAGAGATTGATTTGACGACAAACCATGTTTTTTGATCGATCCAAAGTTCAACTTCCCCAAATAAATTAGAATTTGTATTTGGCGCTGCCTTTATATGATATACATTTAAATCCAATATTTTTTCTTCACCAACAATTTCATAGTCATGTGTTTTTTTTATAGCTTCTAGCATTGTCATAAGTTGTTCTTTTGGTGAGGAATCTAATAACGGCATACTATCCTCTGTTAGATCGATACTAAATGCCGATTCACTTCCCGCATCATAGGAAATCACTTGTTTTCCATCGTTTAACACAGATGATTCATGACCATTGGCATCGCCTGTTGTAATAATTTTACGTTTACCGTCCTCTGCCGCGTATTCTTTGAAACTCGCATTTTCAGTGACCTCTCCAGCTGTCGTAAGCTTAATGACACCCTCACCATAATAGGATAGTTTACTATCTTTTGCCGATAAGACTTTTGTTACAATTTCTTCAGACGACACAGTCATACCCCCCATACAGGCCGATAACAGACCAGTTAGTAAAATAGCAATTAGTAAGACTATTTTTTTCTTCATTTTATTCCCTTCCTTCCTTCATCCAGCAAGCAAGCAATGTTCCTTCTTTCTCCGCTGACCAGATTCCAATTTTCCCATTTTGTTGTTCCATTAACATTTTTGAAATACTTAGTCCAAGACCAGAACTCCCCCCATTATTTCTAGCACCTTCCGCCTGATAAAAGGGTTGAAAGACTTTGTCCAGTTGTTCTTTTGGGATTCCTTTTCCTCCGTTTTGAATCAAGATAACTGTGCCATTCTTTCTCCAAACCTCAATGTCATCACAAAATTCGTTAAACACCCAGTGCGGTAATTGGGTATCACTTGAAATGGCAGCAAGCCAAATCCGATTCCCTTTTTCCGTATGTCGAATAGCATTACCCATAATGTTATCCACAACCCTCACCATTTGCTTTGGATCCAGCTCATAGGTTTTTTTTACAGCTTGAGTAACAACTAGTGAAATCCCTTTTCGATTACAGGGTTCGTCATATCCAGATAACAACATGTCAAAATACTCTTCCCCCTCAACCTCCACTAGCTCAGTCCTTTGTTTCGAGGATTGTAAAGCGGTATACATGGTCAAGTCATCAAGCATTCGTTTCATATATTCGAGCTTCTCAAATAAAATATCCTTATATTCAAGCCTTTCTTGTTCGGAAAGAGTATCACCATTTTGCAAGGCTTCCGTATAAGCACGAATAACCGTTAAAGGTGTTTTTAAATCATGTGATAAGGAGGCTACAATAAACTCTTTTTCCTTTTGTTGTTTTGCAAGTGCATCTTGGGTTTGCTCAATCTGCGCTTTCATTTCCCAAAAATGTTTGATTAAATCGCCTATTTCATCATTTGATTCTTTTGTTTGATTTGATAGCTTCTCTCCATTTGCAAAAGCCGTCATTTGCTCCTGCAAATAGCCTAATGGCCGGTTCAATTTTCGGTTTAATAGAATCACTACAATGATATAGAGCAGGACCATGAAAATACTGAAGGACACACCTAAAAACATGTAGCGATTCGTTACCCCATCGACCCAATCCTCTCTTGCAATAGAAATTTCAAAAATCCCGACAACATCATCGTCACCAACAACTGGCTTTTTTAATGTATAGGTACGAGAATTCTTTTGAAGATCATTTAGATTTCTGTATACTTGTTCAATATTTATCGTGGAAAATCCATATGAACCTACACTAGGCAAACTAGAAAATACAACAACACCATCTGATCGATATAATGTTATTTTGATAGATTCGTTAGTTAGTGCTTGAACTGACTCAAACTGTTCTTCTGGTTGTAGTTGATATAATTTAGGATTTAAAAGATGTGACTCGATCTCCTCCATTTTAGTGGTCATCTCAACGTATTCAACAAATGCTTGCTTTTCATCGAGATTACTTAAACTGACATACAGGATGTAAAGTGCCACAACTGGAAGCAACATCACGGTAAAAAAGCTGATCATCAACCATTGTTTAATTTTCATACACTTTGCTCTCCTATAAAACGATAACCAACACCCCAAACCGTTTGAATAAACTTTGCAGAGCGCGTATCATCACCTAGCTTTGACCGAAGACTTTTAATGTGAACAGTGACTGTATTGTTTCCGTCGACATCTTCTAGTTGCCAAATATGCTCATAGATTTCTTTTTTCGAAAATGTTTGTAATGGGTTTTTGGCTAACAGAAACAATAATTCCCTTTCTTTGGAACTCATTTGAACTGCGTTGCCGTTTAAAAAAATAAGGTCATTCGTAAAATCGATGGTAAGCCCATGAAGATAATTGATTCGATTTTCATTGGATGTCGTTTTGTTATATCTTCTGAATCTTCTTAAGTGAGAGCTAATTCTTGCACTTAGTTCCTCAAGACTAAATGGTTTCGTGATATAATCATCTGCTCCAAGATTCAATCCTTTGATCTTGCTTTCATCCTCATTTCGTGCACTTAAAATGAGGAGAGGAATTTCACTTTCCATTCGAATTGTTTTACATAATGTATACCCATCCATTTCAGGAAGCATTAAATCAATTAAGGCAAGGTCATATTGGTCCTCTTTAAAATCCTCCCAGCCTTCTGTTCCAGTAGAAGCCCATGTTACGGTATACCCTTCTTTCCGTAAATGGTCACATACAATTCGGGCAATTTCTTTATCATCTTCCACAAGAAGAATTTTTTCAGGTTTTTCCATGGATAACCCCTCTTTCTATCTATTTTCATTATAAAGGAAGTTTTGGTGTGCTCATGGAATTTTTATTTTTACTTAATAATTAACGCAAAAAGGTATATTCAGACCTGTTTTATAAAAAAGTAAGGAACGTACATGAATACATAAAGAGGTGTTAATTTTGTCTACTAATAAAGGAAATAATATTTTGCCACCACAACATCAAACGCATCAGCCCGGAACTGAGACGGAAATGGTGCCAAGACCAGTCTCCGAGGATCATTCCTATCAGGGCAGCAATAAGTTAAAGGATAAGGTTGCGATTATCACAGGTGGGGATAGTGGAATTGGAAAGGCAGTCGCAATCCATTACGCAAAAGAAGGCGCCAATGTTGTCATCGTTTATTTGGAAGAGCATGAGGATGCTAAGGAAACAAAGCGACAGATTGAAGAAGAAGGTCAAAAATGCTTACTTCTACCCGGTGATATCGGAAATGAAGAGTCCTGTAAAGAGATTGTGAAGAAAACCATTGATACGTTTGGACAACTAGATATTTTAGTTAATAATGCAGCTGAACAGCATCCACAAAAAAGCATCTCTAACATAACTGCTGAGCAGCTCGAAAAAACATTTCGAACCAATATTTTTTCCTGTTTTTATTTAACGAAGGCTGCTCTTCCCCATTTAAAAAAGGGAAGTTCCATTATTAATACAGCTTCTGTTACAGCATACAAAGGAAATGAGCAGCTCGTTGATTATTCAGCAACAAAAGGAGCCGTTGTCTCATTTACAAGGTCCCTTTCTATGCAACTAGTTGGAAAAGGAATTCGTGTAAATGGGGTGGCTCCAGGTCCAATTTGGACACCACTTATTCCATCCACTTTTACAAGCGAACAAGTTGCCAAATTTGGATCGACAACACCCATGAAGCGTCCAGGACAGCCTGAGGAGGTCGCACCATGCTATGTTTTCCTTGCAAGTGACGACTCCTCTTATATGTCTGGCCAAATCCTCCACGTTAATGGTGGAGAAATCGTAAATGGGTAATCAAAACCACCAGTGTGAACTGGTGGTTTGTTCTGCGGCTGAAAGCCTCTCTTACCGGCCTCGGCCTAAAAGGCCCACTGAATGGTTTCCCCTTATGCACCACATCTACTCGCTGATTCTAAAGAAT
>NZ_SLUB01000033.1 GCF_004799755.1 Bacillus timonensis
AGATGTGTATAAGAGACAGGTGTAATATCGAGAAGAGTGTTTCTTTGAATTTTATCTATTATTTAGATAAGATGAATATCAAGAAAGTTAATATGAATAATAGAAATAACGTTTTAATAAGTAAGAAGGTGATTTTTTGAACCGTTCATTAAAATGGTTATCGGTTCTAACTACGATTGGTATGCTGTTTGTGTTAATCGGTGGGGCACTTGTAACGAAAACTGAATCAGGTGCTGGATGCGGTGATTCATGGCCGCTTTGTCACGGGCAATTGATCCCTGATGAGATAACGTTTGAACTTGTAATTGAACTTAGCCACCGGGTCGTTTCTGGAGTTGTTGGAATCTTAGTTCTAGCACTATCAATTTGGTCTTGGATAGCAATCGGTCATATTAGAGAAACGAAGTTTTTGGCCTTTATATCATTCTTTTTCTTAGTTTTACAAGGACTGATTGGTGCGGCAGCAGTTATGTGGGGACAATCTGATCTCGTACTAGCTCTACATTTCGGAATTTCACTCATCTCCTTTGCATCAGTTTTATTATTGACTTTGCTTATTTTTGAAGTGGATAAAAAGTTTGATGCCGATTCACTAGTTATAGACAAAAAACTACGAACACAGTTTTACGCCATAACCATTTATAGTTTAGTTGTTGTCTATACTGGCGCACTGGTTCGACACGTTGGCGCTTCACTTGCCTGCCCTGATTGGCCAGTATGTACATATAATAATATTGGTCTTCCAACTCAGATGCATGAATGGATTCAAATGGGGCACAGAATGTTAGCAGGCATATTATTTATTTGGGTATTGTTACTTTTTGTACGAATTTACAAGCATTATAAACACGAAAAAGTCCTTTATCATGGTTGGATGATTGCATTAGGCTTCATCTCGTTGCAAGTTATTTCTGGTGCCGTTGTAGTAATATCAGAGATAAATCTTTATATCGCACTTGCACATGCTTTATTTATTGCTTGCCTATTTGGCGTTTTTAGTTACTTTATTTTATTATCTTCTAGAAGTAATAAAAATGAAATGGCATTAAAAGCAGAAGCGCAAAATCCAAATGAGGAACCAATTAATTCAAATCGAACAGTACCAGTTCAATAAGTATAATAAACCCGAGGGCACTTGCCCACGGGTTATTTTTTTGCATAAAAAGAGCCCCAAAGTATTCACCTTTAGGGCTCGAAGTATTTATTTTGTAAGTTCTAGCAAAAGGTCACCTGTTTGGATTGCTTCACCATTTGCGACGTGAATATCCCGAACTACACCTGTGAATGGGGCTTGAACAGTTGTTTCCATCTTCATTGCTTCAGTAATCATGAGATGGTCCCCTTTATTTACTTTATCGCCTTTTTCTACTAATACTTTAATCACTGTACCTGGCATTGTAGCACCAATATGGTTTTCGTTATCGCGATCTGCCTTTAGCTTCGCAACAACAGTTGATTTAATATTCGTATCCTTAACGATTACTTCACGAGGCTGTCCATTTAATTCAAAATAGATAATCCGTGTACCATCTGGTTGAGCTTGGCCAACTGACACAAGTTTAACAATTAATGTCTTCCCTTGTTCAATCTCTACTTCAATTTCCTCACCAAGTCTCATTCCGTATAAGAAAGTTGGTGTATCTAACATTGAAATGTTACCAAATTGCTCAAATGTTTTCTGGTAGTCCATGAATACCTTTGGATATAACGCATAAGAGACCATATCTTGATTCGTTACATCGCGATTTAGGCTGTGAGTTAAAGTATCTTTTACATCACTGAAATCAACAGACTCTAGTAGTTCACCAGGGCGAACGGTAATCGGCTCGCGTCCCTTTAATATAATGCGTTGAAGTTCTCTAGGGAATCCACCATGTGGTTGACCTAAATATCCTTCAAATAACTCCACTACAGAATCCGGAAAATCAAGCGTTTCGCCTCTTTCGTAAATATCATCTTCCGTTAGGTTGTTTTGAACCATGTATAATGCCATATCACCCACAACCTTTGAAGACGGTGTTACCTTGACAATATCACCGAACATGTCATTTACACGGCGATACATTTCTTTAACCTCTTCCCATCTTGCGCCAAGGCCAACTCCCTTTGCCTGTTGCTGAAGATTACTGTATTGTCCGCCTGGCATTTCATGCTGATAGACTTCAGTATGTGGTGCATTCATACCACTTTCAAAATCTTGATAGTATTTACGTACACCTTCCCAGTATCGCGCAATCTCTTCATATGCTTTAACTGAAAGTTCAGGCTTTCGTTCAGAACCTTCTAATGCATATAATAATGAGTTTGCACTTGGTTGAGATGTTAGTCCTGCCATAGAACTCGCCGCTACATCAACAATGTCTACACCTGCTTCAATTGCTTTAGCATAAGTGAATAGCCCATTGCCACTTGTATCATGTGTGTGTAAGTGAATTGGAATAGAAACTGTTTCTTTCAATTCAGAAATTAACGCATATGCTGCTTGAGGCTTTAGTAAGCCTGCCATATCCTTGATTCCCAGAATATGTGCACCAGATTGCTCTAGTTCTTTTGCTAGGTCTTTGTAATATTGCAAATCATACTTTGTACGTGTTGGATCACTAATATCACCTGTATAACAAATGGCCGCTTCAGCTATTTTTCCATTGTTACGAACAGAATCAATTGCTAGTGTCATCCCTTTTACCCAGTTCAAGCTGTCAAAGATACGGAATACATCAATTCCAGACTGAGCTGACTCTTTCACAAACTCACGGATCAGATTATCCGGATAGTTTTTATATCCCACTGCATTAGAAGCACGAAGTAGCATTTGGAATAAAATATTTGGAGCCTGCTTTCTTAATGTTTCAAGGCGCTCCCAAGGATCCTCATTTAAGAAACGGTATGCCACATCAAAGGTTGCTCCACCCCACATCTCGAGTGAGAATAACTCTGGTAATAATCTAGCGGTTGGATCTGCAATATGTTTAATATCATTTGTTCTAATTCTTGTTGCAAGAAGTGATTGGTGAGCATCACGGAATGTTGTATCAGTAAAAAGAACTTGTTTTTGTTCTTTTACCCAATCCACTACCCCTTGGGGACCATGTTGATCTAAAATTTGTTTTGTTCCAGTTGGGACTGGCTCATCGTGTCTTACTCTAGGCAAGAATGGTTTATCAAACACTGGCTTTCGTTTCTTTTCAACACCTGGGAAACCATTGATTGTTACTGTTCCAATATAGGAAAGCATCTTCGTTCCACGGTCTTTTGGTTTAGGAAAAATAAACAACTCAGGTGATGAATCAATAAAAGAAGTATCATATTCACCAGATAAGAATTTTTCGTGTCTTACAACATTTTCTAAGAAAGGAATGTTTGTTTTAATTCCGCGGATTCTGAATTCCTTCAAGTTTCTGACCATTTTTGATGCAGCATGTTCAAAGGTTAACGCTTGTGTAGATAGCTTCACTAATAATGAGTCATAATATGGTGTAATAACTGCACCTTGGAATCCGTTCCCAGCATCTAGACGAACACCAAATCCTCCGCCACTCCGATATGCACTAATTCGACCTGTATCAGGCATAAAATTATTTAATGGATCCTCTGTTGTTACACGGGATTGGATCGCATATCCATGTGTTTTGATATCTTCCTGTGCCGGTATACTGATTTCATTACTGTGTAATGAATGACCCTCAGCAACCTGGATTTGTGTTTGAACAATATCAATTCCTGTAATCATTTCTGTGATTGTATGTTCAACCTGTACACGTGGGTTGACTTCGATAAAGTAGAATTCATCATTGGCTACGAGGAATTCAACTGTTCCAGCATTCACATACTGTACATTTTTCATTAATTTTACCGCAGCATCACAAATGTCTTGACGTAATTGTTCAGATAAAGAAACACTCGGTGCTACTTCGACCACTTTTTGATGACGTCGTTGAACAGAGCAATCGCGCTCATAGAGGTGAACGATATTTCCATGACTATCACCAATAATTTGAACTTCAATATGTTTTGGATTTTCAATTAGCTTTTCAATATATACTTCATCACTACCAAATGCTGCTTTAGCTTCGGATTTAGCACGTTCATAGGATTCTTTAATCCCCGCCTTATTGCGAACAATTCGCATTCCGCGTCCGCCACCACCAAGTGATGCCTTGATGATTACAGGATAGCCGTGTTCTTCACCAAAACGCACTGCATCTTCTAAGTTTTTTAGTGGTCCATCACTACCAGGAATGACCGGAATTTCCGCTTTTTCTGCTTGGTGTCTTGCTTTAACCTTGTCACCAAACATATCAAGATGGTCGGTTTTAGGCCCGATAAAAATAATATTCTCTTCTTCACATCTTCTAGCAAAATCAATATTTTCAGATAAAAAACCGTAACCAGGATGAATCGCATCTACATCATTTTCTTTTGCAATCTCAATAATTCCTTCAATATCCAAATAGGCATCAATCGGTTTTTTTCCTTCACCTACTAAATAAGCCTCATCCGCTTTATATCGATGATAAGAGCCTGCATCTTCCTTAGAATAGACAGCAACTGTACGAATATTTAACTCCGTACAAGCCCTGAAAACACGTATCGCGATTTCTCCACGATTGGCAACTAGTACCTTCTTGATGCGCTTGTCCATATAAATCCTCCTTCTAAAAATTACATAGTTTAAAAAGTATAATACATTTTATCATCAACATATAGATATTTTTATCTATAAGAGACATAGTTTTTTTGAAAAGACCGAGCTGGTTGGCTCTGTGGTTGTTTTTCTTTTGTGAGATACATAGATTGATAATTTGTAAACATAGAAACATTTATTAGGATTCCCATTGAAGCCATTAATAACAATAGGGATGAACCTCCATAACTGATAAAAGGCAAGGTAACCCCAGTGATTGGAATCAACCCTGTTAATCCTCCTAGATTTATAAAGGTTTGAATGGCGATCATGGAGGATATGCCAATCGCAAGCAAACTTCCAAACGAGTCTGTACATTTTCTTGCAATTTGGAATCCTCGCAAAACAATATATGCTAACAATAATAATACAAATAAGACTCCAAATAAACCTAATTCTTCAGCAATTATTGCCATAATGAAATCTGTATGGGCTTCTGGAAGGTAATTAAACTTTTGAATACTCTGTCCTAAACCTAGACCTTTCCATCCACCAGCACCTAAAGCTATATAGGAGTTAACTAATTGGTAGCCATTCTTTTCATCTTCAAAAGGATTCATAAACCCTAAAAAACGCCCCATACGGCCCTCAGATAGGATCCCACCTGATAATATGTAAAGTAGCGGTGATAAAAGTACCGCTGTTACAAAGCCCAATAAGATAAGTTTACCTAGGCTTTTAATCCCCATACCTGAACATAAAATGATTGTCAAAGCAATTAACCCTATAATAAAGGCTGTTCCGAAGTCAGGTTGTATCGCTACTGTCATACATATGCCAAGGGTAAAAATGATAGGTGGCATGACTGCTATTCCAAATTGGTTGATATAAGCTTGTTTCTTCGCATATACGGCAGCAAGATAGATGATAACGCTAAGTTTCGTAAACTCAGATGGCTGAATTCCCCTTGCCCCTACCATAATCCAACTTTGTGCATTATTTGCCGTATGACCTACAACAAAAACTAATAAAAGCATTGCAACTGAACCTAGAACAATAGTGAGAAGAATTTTTTTAGATGCATATATTTTATAAGGTAAGATCATGGTTACGAAAAATGCAGCTGTACCAGCAAGTAAAGCTACTTTCTGTCTATCAAAGAAGAAGGACGGGTTTTCTCCAAACTTTGGGGCTGAGGCAATGACCATGCTTGCACTATAGACCATGACAAGTCCAAAGGAACATAAAAGAAACACAGCAACAACTAGGGTGTAATCATATGATTTTATAATTTTTTTAAGCATTGGCATCTTCCTCTAAATAAAGGATATAATTATTCATTGTACTATATTTTTCGGTTTATATCGTAAAATTCCTGCATTTTTCTACTAATCTTTCAACCTATTTAAGTGTTTTTTACTATCTACAACGTAAAAACCTTTTTATAAAATTACTGTAAAAATGAAATGCTGTAAACCCCTTCTTATAAAAAAACTCAAATTATCCTATGGACCGGATAATTTGAGTTGATTTATCTATAGGTTACCTATTTTCGAGTTGAGGCTTCATGAAGAACGGACAATTCACGCTCAAGTTGATTTAGGAGCTCTTTTCCTTCAAGCCCATCTATTAAGCCTAATCGTACTGCAAAATCTATCTCCCTGGATAATCCGAACATTTGCGTATCAAGTACTTCTTCATACAGTGGACATTGAGGCATGGTTAAATTATCCATTTGAACTTTTATAAGTTTTAATATTTTTTCAGCATCTGCCTGTAGCAAAGACAATGCCTTTTCACGATGATTAATCGAAATCTCTGAAGTCAATTTATAACCCCTCCGTTCAGAAGCGATACCTAATCCTATCTATAAATATTAACCTGTATACAATAAAATTGCAAGAATAAATAGATAAGACTATTATTCTTTAAATTCAAATTCCCTTAAAAAAATCGTTCATATAGACAATAATTGAGCTTATACTTTCTATTACGTTTTAAAAGCTCTATAATATGAATGAAAGGATTGATGCATCGATGAACTCAATTATTTTGATTGAAGGAAAGACAAAGTATACAATTACACTTGATCCAAGTGTGTGGATTTTTGATGATCGTAGAGTGGATTTACTTACATATTTTGAGACAGATCAAGTCACCCAGGAAGATTTAAGCGAATACACAAAGTCCATTTCTAAGCATTGGGATCGAGAAATTCGTGAAGGTGCGATTTACCCGCCAACACTAAAAACAGAGAAAAGGTTTTTAAAGGAAAAAGTATTAACTGGTACATTCGGAATCCCATTTTCAGATTTCATTAAAAATGCTGAACCCATGGAAGAAGCTACTACATTAAAGATCGTACAAAAGGAACAAGAAACATTAGTGCCACTTAGCAAAGCATATGATGCTGTTCTTGGATTTTCAAAAGAAGGTAAGCCTTTACGTGAAGACGGTCCTGTCCATTTCTATTTCGGAGATGGCTCTAACCAGGAAAATCCTATAAAGCATATAGAACGTTTTATCATCGAATAATTTGAAAATAGAGCCTGTAACTAATCCTTTATCGGATTAGCAACAGGCTCATTTTTTCACAGAATATCTGCCGCCAACTGAGCAAGCCCTGACCGTTCTCCTTTTACTAATCGAATATGACCAGCAATTTTTTGGTCCTTAAACTTCTCTACCACATATGTTAACCCATTATTGTATTCATCTAAATATGGGTGGTCTATTTGTTCGGTATCTCCCATGAACACGATTTTACTCTTTTCCCCGACTCTGGTGAGTATGGTTTTCACCTCATGCTTGGTTAAGTTTTGTGCCTCATCAATAATGATAAATTGCTCTGGTATGCTTCTCCCTCTGATATAGGTCAGCGCCTCAACCTCGATTGAGCCCATTCCTGCAAGTATCGCATCCAATTCCCCAGGCTTTTTCGTATTAAATAAATATTCTAGATTATCGAAAATTGGCTGCATCCACGGTCTAAGCTTTTCCTGTTTTTCTCCGGGTAAAAAGCCTATATCTTTTCCCACCGGGACAATTGGACGCGCGACTAAAAGCTTTTTATATTGTCCTAAATCTTCTGTCTGCATCAGTCCAGCTGCAAGAGCTAATAATGTTTTTCCTGTCCCTGCCTTTCCTATTAATGTCACCAATGGAATATCATCTCTTAATAACAGCTCAAATGCCATTGTTTGTTGAACATTTCTAGGTTTAATACCCCAAATATGATCTTGTTTAAAATGAAGTTTTTTTACCACTTTACCTGTTCGATCAACAATCCCAATCGCAGATGATGAACCGCCTAATGCATCTTTTAAGAGAATAAATTGATTAGGATAGAATGGATGATTGACTAACTCTGTTACGTGAAGTTCCCCTTTTTCATAAAAGAGATCAAGTAGGTTACGGTTTATATAAATTTCGAGAAATCCCGAATAAATATGGTCAACCTCAACAACACGATCACTTAAAAAATCTTCAGATTGTAACCCTAATGCATCAGCCTTTACGCGAACTAATGCATCCTTACTAACTAAAATGACCTGTTTCCCATTTTCTTTTGATTGTTCTTCCAATGAGAGATTTTTGGCAACTGCCAAAATGCGGTTATCATTGGTTTTTTCCACAAAGATCTCTTGAAGTTCATGAAAGGATCTATGATTTAATTCAATCCGCAGGCTTCCACCTGTTTCAAGCAGAATTTTTTCGTGTAACTTCCCTGTTTGTCGTAAATTATCGATAAGCTTTGATACATGCCTCGCATTTCTTCCTATTTCATCCATATAACGTTTTTTTGAGTCAACCTCTTCTAACACTACTGCGGGTATAACAACCTCATTATCTTCAAATGAAAAAATGGATCTAGGATCTTGCAGTAATACATTTGTGTCTAATACATAAATTTTCCCCAAAATCACGCCTCCTACTCAAGTGGGTTTCATTTTTTGTTTTAGGAGTGAAACAGGATAATCCTTTCGTACGAGAATATTTTTTTATATTATATTAGCCAATCCCCTTTTTTGTTCGTGTAAGGACGACCATTGATAAAAATATATGTAGGAATGAATAAAGATAGAAGAATAATTAAACAATAAAAAAAGAAAACATAAAGAACGATGGGAGGCAAAACGGTGAGACATATTTATATCCTTCTGTTCTCAAGCATACTATTTTTGGTTTCTGGTTGTGGTGGAAATAATAATGCTGGTGAAAATGAAAAAGATACTCGTGTAAAGGTTCAAAATACAGTGGAAAACAATATCGACAGAAAAACAGGGCAAGAAATCGCGAGTCATCTTGTCGAACTTGCAAGTAGTGTTCCTAAGGTGAATGATGCCACAGCTGTTGTACTAGGAAAGTTTGCCGTCGTTGGCATTGACGTTGATTCAAAATTGGAACGATCAAGGGTACAGACGATTAAATATTCAGTTGCTGAGAGTTTACAGCATGACCCTTATGGCGCTAACGCAATTGTAATAGCTGATGCTGATACCTTTGAACGTTTGAAGCAAATGAAGAAACAAATTGAAGACGGAAGACCTGTTACAGGTATCTTAGATGAATTGGCGCAAATCGTTGGTAGACTAGTCCCTGATGTTCCAAGTGATATCATTGACAATCAAAATACTGAACCAACGAAGACAAATGACAAGCAGCTAAATCAAAAAGAACAACAAAAATTAGATAAAGAACAACAAGATCAGTCAAATAGTAAAATAGGTAATAAATAAAATAGTAATTACTGTGATTGTTCAGCGTATGGATACAACAAGGTGTCCTGCGCTGTCTTTTGTGATTAAATATTCCCCTCAAAAAGACAAACTTTGTCAGAAAAGTAAGTAATGTTGTATAATGAAAAAATAGATACTAGATAATAGTTGAGGGGTTTATAAAAAATGAAAGTAAAATGTGTAATTTGTGATAAGATTGAGGACATTGAGGATGAATCGAGCCTCGCTAAACGGCTAAGAAACCGCCCAATCCATACATATATGTGTAAAGAATGCCATGATCGAATTGAATCGAGGACAAACGAAAGAATCGCAACAAATAAATTCAAGCTCTATCGCAAAAAGAAAACTGACGACGATTGGTGGTAAATGTAGACGCCAAGAACAAAAGCGCAAGCGCCTTTTGTTGAACGTCTACTAACTACTGCCACGTCCTGTGGCAAACGTAGACGTCAGCACATCCTGTGCAAGTCCGACAAGCATAAGACGAGCGCTGACGGAAGGCGCTTCTTGCCTTCCGAAGCGATTGACTTATGACCTCGAGGGGCTAGGCGCTGGAGCTAGACGTGGATACACCCAATAAAAGTTATCCACAATGATAAATTTTATAATTTCCTAAACCACTAAAAAAGCCGAACACTTCGCTCGGCTTTTTTGTTTTATTCGTAATTCTGATATTTCTCTGGATGTTGATTGATTTGGTTGTGCATGACTTCAATTAACTCTGTTGGAAACCTAGCACTTTTCGCTTCCCCATCAATCGTATAGTTCACAAGATACATCACATCATCTTTTTGAATATGGATGTCCTTCAACCTAAACTCATTAACCAAAATATCTTCAAATAAATCGAAAGTTTCCTTGGCTGCTTTATCATCAGGTCTTGCTTCAGCTACAATTTTAATCGTTAACCAATTATAAATCGCATCCTGTAGGGATTTCATCAGATTACCTCCTTACGCTTCCCGTTTTTTTGTCTGGTGAAGACGTAATTTATAAATAAGTAAAATTGCTGCGGTAATCGCTAATCCTTCCGCAATCGGTAAGAATGCACCTAAAAACGTTAAAATGGTGCAGCCTAAGGCAAGACATGCATAAATAACAATATTTTTTAACAATGGCAGTTTTTTCGCAAATCCTAAACGAAACACGATAATCGTTAGGAGTAAAATGACTGCATACAATATATTTGACCCGACATTAGGTGTTGTCGAACTATAGATTGTTTTTGCAATCGGCCACATGTGTTCATAGACATCCATAACTATTTATACCCCTCTTTCTGACACATCTATCATAAAAGTATCAGAAAGAGACAAGGTTCACAACCTTATTGATTAACTTCAGCCAGTTTTTTTCGTTTTGCAGCTTTTTCACGTTCATTTTTATCTAGAACCTTTTTACGTAAACGGATGGATTCTGGAGTAACCTCACAGTACTCATCATCGTTTAAATATTCAAGTGATTCTTCTAATGACATAATGCGTGCCTTTTTCATTGTTGTTGTTTGGTCTTTATTGGCAGAACGCATGTTTGTCATTTGTTTGGCTTTCACGATATTAACCGTTAAGTCATTTTCACGGGTATGTTCACCCACAATCATCCCTTCATAAACCTCTGTACCAGGCTCAACAAAGATCGTACCACGGTCTGCAACGCCAGTAATTCCGTATTGGGTTGCTTTACCTGTTTCCATCGAAACAAGCACACCTTGTCTACGTCCACCTACTTGTCCTTGTGCCATTGGCTTATAGCTATCAAAGGTATGATTAAGGATACCAAAACCTCTTGTTAATGTTAAAAATTCTGTTGTGTATCCGATAAGCCCACGTGCAGGGACCATGAAAATAAGTCGGACTTGACCATTCCCATTGTTAATCATGTCTAACATTTCGCCTTTACGTGCACCAATAGATTCCATGATCGCACCAGTGTTTTCCTCAGGTGCATCTATTTGAACGCGTTCAACCGGTTCACAACGTACTCCATCAATATCTTTTACAATTACTTCTGGCTTTGAAACTTGAAGCTCGTAGCCTTCACGACGCATATTTTCAATTAATATTGATAAATGAAGCTCACCACGTCCTGAAACAATCCATGCATCAGGGGAATCTGTATTATCCACGCGTAAACTTACATCCGTATGAAGCTGTTCACGAAGACGTTCTTCAATTTTACGTGCTGTGACATATTTACCTTCGCGGCCAGCGAATGGGCTATTATTTACTAAAAATGTCATTTGTAAAGTCGGCTCATCGATATGGAGAATTGGTAAAGCATCTTGGTGTTCGATTGGACAAACTGTTTCACCAACATTGATATCTTCCATACCCGATACAGCTACAAGATCTCCCGCTTTTGCTTCTTGAATTTCAATTCGTTTTAATCCTGAGAAGCCAAAGATTTTTGTAACACGGAATTGTTTTACACTGCCATCTAATTTCATTAACGCAACTTGCTGTCCAACATGCATAGTTCCTCTGAATACTCGTCCGATTCCAATTCTTCCAACATAATCGTTATAATCAAGTAACGCTACTTGGAATTGTAATGGTTCTTCACTATTATCAATTGGAGCAGGAATGTTCTCGATAATGCATTGGAATAAAGATTCCATGTTTTCATCTTGTTGTTTTGGGTCTGTACTTGCTGTTCCATTGATTGCTGAAGCATATACAACCGGAAACTCTAATTGTTCTTCAGTAGCATCTAACTCGATAAATAAGTCGATTACTTCATCGACAACTTCTTCAGGTCTGGCAAAGTCACGGTCAATTTTGTTTACAACTACGATCGGTGTAAGGTTTTGCTCCAATGCTTTTTTCAATACAAAGCGAGTTTGAGGCATACAGCCTTCATAAGCATCGACAACTAATAGTACTCCATCCACCATTTTCATAATACGTTCAACTTCTCCACCGAAGTCAGCATGTCCTGGAGTATCCATAATATTAATTCGGGTACCTTTATAATTAATTGCCGTATTTTTGGCAAGAATGGTGATACCGCGTTCACGTTCAATATCATTTGAGTCCATTACACGTTCATCAACATGCTCATTTGAGCGGAATGTACCTGATTGATGAAGCAGCGTATCTACTAGGGTTGTTTTTCCATGGTCTACGTGGGCAATAATTGCTATATTTCGTAAGTCATTACGTGTTGTCACTATTTCACATCTCCTATTATCAAATTAAGGATTTAAATTCTTTTTACATTTTTTTACTTTCGAAAAGAGTCGCAACTAAAATATTATATACCAAAGTCTAGAAATAATACATATTTATCTGTAAAATAAATTATGGAAAGGGGCAAATTACTATGAAAAACGTGAATATCCCAATGCTTCTCTTTGCGATTGCCACAGCTGTTTGCATTATGCTGATTGGTGTATCAATAGCTGAAAAAAGTCTATTAGGTATTATTTTGTCTATTATCGCAGTAATTATTGTTACAGGTTTAGGATTTACGACAAAGAAAAAAATGCGTGAGAACGGCAGGCTTTAATTCTGCCTTCTCACGCTATTTTTATTTCCTTTTTAAAAATTTTGTAAAAATCTCTTTATGTAAATTAGGTCTTGCAACAAAAATACTGTTTTCCTTCAAAAAGTTTAAGGGCTCCCCTTCGAGCGTCGTGATTACTCCACCTACCTCATTTAAAAGGACAACTCCTGCTGCAAAATCCCACGGTGATAGGCGCATGGTGATGTATACATCAATTCGTCCTGTTACGAGATAGGCCAATTCCAATGCAGCAGAACCATAGGAACGAGTTCCGCGAACAGCATTGACGATAGGAATCAAAATTTTTGGATCAATTCGTCTATTCTCGGTAACCCATGTAGCATTTATCGCCACGATGGCTTTTTCGAGAGGAACATCCCCTAATGGTTCAATCTTTGTAGAGTTCAAATAGGCACCCTGACCTTTACGTGCATGATACAATTCATCATGGACGACATCGTAGATAAGACCAATTTGCCCTACTCCGTCTTCATATACAGCAACGGAAATCGCAAAGTTTCGCTGTTGATGAACGAAATTCATTGTGCCATCGATTGGATCAATAATCCATGTAATCCCCTTTAATGACTGAAGTTTATCTCCTAATCCTTCCTCTCCAAGAATCTGGTGTGATGGAAAGGTTTCATGTATTTTTTCGATAAAAAATTGTTCCGTTTCTTTATCCATATTTGTGACCAAATCATCAGGATTTGATTTTGACTCAACCACAAGCTTTGTTTGAAACGAATCTCTAATCCGTTCCCCCGCTTCTCTTATCCAATGTTTGGCGTAATCTTCTATTTCATTCCAATTCATCATTGTAAGTACCTCACTTTTTTATCTCATCGGATAGTATACGCTAAGTATGATTCTTTAAAAGCTTACTTCACTTTTTTACTGAAAAGCAAGCAATAAGGAAAGCGAACCAAGTTCGGTTCGCCTTTGTGCTGGTCTAGAAAATTATAAATTATATCATCTGGATCTTTAAATGGTGTAGCCCAGCGCTTTTCGCTTTTATTCCTTTATGCTTCAAGTTTAGTTATTTCTTTGCTAAGTTTTTGTAGTTTCTTTTTACATTCTGCTTTTTTCACTTCATCATTTTCAATCATCGCATCATAAAGGGTTGCCAATTCATAGTCTACTTCTAGACGTAACACTGCCAAGCGTTTTTCTCCGTCTTTTCGTTTTAAATCATTTATCACTTGTTTCAATTTTCGCACCCCTTTCGTTTATTTCAATCCTTCACTTTCCCTAAAATAACAATTCCACTTGTTACAACTATCTTATGAAAAAGCGGGAGCATTGTAACAAATATGTGCGTATACCTAGAAGCATCGAATCTATTCAAAGCAGACTAGTACAGAATTTCTTATATTTTTGGTAAAATGACTATAGGAATATCAATAGGAGGATACATAAATGACTTTTACAGGGTTTACAAACGAAGACTTTGATGTGTTTACAATAGATGGACTTGAAAATCGGATGGATGCATTAATTACACATGTTCGGCCTAAATTAGAGGATTTAGGGAATTATTTCGCACCTACACTTTCAAGCCTTACAGGAGACGAGATGTTTGCTCATGTGGCAAAACATGCGAGAAGAACAATCAATCCACCTAAAGATACTTGGGTTGCTTTTGCAAATAATAAACGCGGATATAAAATGCTTCCTCATTTTCAAATCGGATTGTGGAATACTCATCTTTTTGTTTGGTTTGCAGTCATATATGAAGCACCCATTAAAGCTGAGTTCGGAAACATTTTATTGGAGCATTCGAAACAAATTAGAGAAAGTGTACCAAACCATTTTTTATGGTCAATTGATCACACGAAACCAGATACGAGTATTCATCATGAGTTGAATGACCAAGAACTTGAATCGATGTTCACGCGGCTTCAAACGGTTAAAAAGGCTGAAATCCTTTGTGGAATTACTATTTCTCGAGATAAAGCTGTAGAAATGGGTGGTGAAGAATTACTACAAACAATTGATGGAACTTTCAGAAAGTTACTTCCATTATATCAGCTGGCACAAAAAAGTTCAAAATAAGTTTTGAAATAGAAGCATTTTTCGACAAGCTAAAAGGATGTCCTATTCCGAATAAGACATCCTTTTTATTTACATTTTGATGATTTCCTTATTTTCTTTTGCCTTTTGGATAACACGGTACGCTGAATATCCACTTGTTTCCTCGAATTCTCCGCAAACCTGTTTTTCTTCTAATTTACTTGGCACAATTTCTTTAAAACGCTTATAAGCCTGCATCAATCGATCCCTTGCAATTCCCTTCTCATATGCTTTTTCAACACATTCAAAAAAGGAGATTACATCGACTACTTCATCTGTGCTCCAATCAAAAGAAAGGGGATATTGATAATCCAATTCATTCACCTCTATTTACTCCACCTGTTTCGAATTTGCTCGGCCTCAGTGATCATCCTCTCAAAAAGCTCAGCAACTGTTGGTTCATCTTTAATCAGGCCCATTACCTGACCCGCCCAAGCAAATCCACCATCTACTTTCCCATCATAAATATAGTTTATATTAGCTTGACCACTTATGTATTCTTTCAATCCATCATATCCAGTGTTCTCTTCTTCCAACTGAAGAATTTTCGAGGTCCATTCATTAGAAATCGCTCGACCTGGTGCTCCAAGTGATCGTTTAATCACAACTGTATCATTTTCAGTTCCTTTAATCAATGCGTCTTTATAGCCTTGGTGGGCATGGACACATTCTTTCGTGGCAATAAAACGTGTACCCATTTCAATTCCTTCAGCCCCTAAACTTAATGCTGCCATTAAACCACGTGCATCCCCTATACCACCAGATGCGATGACTGGAATAGACACAGCATCAACTACCTGTGGAATAAGAACCATTGTTCCGATATCCTGTCTTCCAAGGTGACCTCCACCCTCTTGACCAACTACCATCACAGCGTCTGCTCCTAGTTCTTCGGCCTTTTGCGCTTGCCTTCTTGCTGCAACAAGAACGAGCTTTTTCGTATTTACACCTTTTAATTGATCAAATATAGGCGCAGGATTTCCTCCGGTCATTGTAATAACAGGCACTTCTTCCTCAATTGCAACTTCAAGCATGTCAGAAAATGGTCTACCATGCTGTCCAATTGCATAATTAACTCCGAATGGATTATTTGTTAATTCTTTTACTTTTTTAATTTCATTCCGAAGTTCTTCTGGTGAATGAAGTGACATTGCTGTAATTTGACCCAATCCTCCTGCATTTGAAACAGCTGCTGCAAGCTCAGAATAAGCTAAATAAGCAAGTCCTCCCTGAATGATTGGATATTTAATTCCTAATAAAGTTGACACTCTTGTTTCCCAATTCATTAAACTCCCACCTTTCAAATACATCATTTCGAGATGACAACCTAAAATTCCTCTTTTTTTACTTCTGGTCTTATGTAATTTACAGTAAAGTTTAACAGCCTTAAAAATGTTTAATAATCCACTACCTGTGACACTTTAAAAGAAAGAAATATTTTTATATGCAAACAGAAAAAGAAGTGCTATAATTCTCTTGTTTTATGCAAAAAAGACATTTTGAAAAAAGGAAAATTATTTAAATAAAGAGGTGTGGTTATCAATTGTTGCAAAATGAAACACCATTATTTACTGGTCTTATTGAACATGCAAAAAAAAATCCAACCCAATTTCATATTCCTGGACATAAAAAAGGAGCTGGGATTGACCCTGAATTTCGAAACTTTATCGGTGATAATGCGCTATCCATCGATTTAATCAATATTGGACCTTTAGATGATTTGCATCAACCTAAAGGAATAATTAAACAAGCACAAGACCTTGCTGCTGAAGCATTTGGCGCGGATCATACATTTTTTTCAGTTCAAGGGACGAGCGGAGCAATCATGACAATGGTCATGGCTGTATGTGGCCCTGGGGATAAAATTATTGTACCAAGAAACGTGCATAAATCAGTCATGTCAGCCATTGTCTTTTCTGGTGCAGTTCCTATTTTCATCCATCCTGAAATCGATAATACATTAGGAATTTCTCATGGAATCACAACTGACTCTGTCGAAAAAGCACTTGCCCAGCATCCAGATGCAAAAGGTTTGCTTGTGATTAATCCAACATACTTCGGAATCGCTGCAGACTTAAAAAGAATTGTAGATATTGCTCATTCCTATGATGTTCCGGTTCTTGTTGACGAAGCACATGGTGTTCATATTCACTTTCATGAAGGACTTCCCCTATCAGCTATGCAAGCTGGTGCAGATATGGCTGCCACAAGCGTCCATAAACTTGGTGGATCAATGACACAAAGCTCTATTTTAAATGTAAAAGAAGGTTTAGTGTCAGCTAACCGAGTACAATCGATTTTAAGCATGCTTACAACAACGTCTACTTCTTATTTATTATTGGCTTCCTTAGACGTTGCAAGAAAACGTTTAGTCACTGAAGGCCATGAACTAATTGGAAAAACGATTGCCTTATCCAATTATATTCGAGACAAAATTAACGAAATCGATAAACTTTATTGTGTCGGACGAGAAATTTTAGGTTTGAAAGCAACATTTGATTTTGACCCAACAAAATTAATCATTTCTGTAAAAGAACTTGGCATTACAGGATCAGATGCAGAAGTTTGGCTACGTGAAAAGTATAATATAGAAGTGGAGATGTCCGATCTCTATAACATCCTATGTATTATCACCCCTGGTGATTCCCAAAAAGAGGCTGATCTTCTGATTGCAGCACTTGCTAATCTTTCCGATGAGGTATCCCACTTTTTCGAATCAAGAATCGTTCCAGAAGTATTACTTCCAGACATTCCTGTTCTCGCTTTATCGCCAAGAGATGCATTTTACTCTGAAACGGAAGTGGTTCCATTTGAAGAATCTGCAGGACGTGTAATCGCAGAATTTGTGATGGTTTACCCACCGGGTATTCCAATCTTTATCCCGGGAGAAATCATTACTGAAGAGAACTTAACCTATATCCAAAAAAATATTGAAGCTGGCCTTCCTGTCCAAGGACCTGAGGATTATGAGTTGAAATACCTACGTGTCATCATGGAACACAGAGCAATTCGTTAAAAACAAAAAAGAAAGCATGCAAATTCTGCATGCTTTTTTCATATTTTTTAAATAGGATTAATTCTCTTCGTGATTACAATCACAGTGGTCGCATGTTGAATAAAGTGTTGTAACCTTCTCGTATTCAAAGTGTTCAATTGTCTCGCTGCAGTTTTGACAGATGATTGTACCCATTATTCAAAGCCCCTTTCGAAAAGTAGATTTTTCCTTTGGTGAAAACGTTTTAAGATATGTTATTTATATAATAGTATGTCACATTTAATTAGTCAATGGTTAATTGTATAACATTATTACTTTTTTATTTGGTTATATGATCATATTAAGGATGTATACATGTATCACAAACAATATGAAGTTGTAAGTCTGATTGATTAAATGCTAGAATAGAAGTAAATATACATAGAATAAGAGATAAATACCGAATACTTACCGGAGTAGGAGTGAAAAGTTTGGAAAACGCATACATAAAGCTTGTTACTAATTCAAATGCACAACATATTTCACTTGATGATGTCAAAGACCTCTTTAGCTATTACAAAGAAATTACTGGAAAAACTGGCACACAGCTTGATTGGGACTACGATAACGCCGCATTCCCCTACCAGATAAAAGAAGTGAATCATGAAAAAAATTGGTTTTACTTAAAATCAGATCATCAAAAATACAAGGCAATCATAGTAGGAGTGGGACAGGAGAAAATAGTAGACGAGACTGGTGAGAACACAGTTCAAAGCTATATCCAAATCACCCTTCCTGAAATTTCAACTGCAGGAGACAAAGGCAAAGCAAACGAATTTTGCAAGTTTTTAGCAAAAAAACTCGAAGGTGAATTACATTTATTTAATGGACGGGTTATGTATTTTTACAAACGAAAATAGTTCAAACAGAAATAGACCATATCCCTAGATGTGGTCTATTTCTACGTAAAGAACCAAAACACTTTTTCAAATGAGAAAAAACAAAAAAATGAGATAGCTGTTATCAGTATCGATGCTTTTCGCGTTAAACCGATTTTGTTAGCAATTATGAAGGCGACATAACAAAAAATAATCAATAATACACCTCTCGCAAGCATGCTATCAGATCCTGACAACCATGTCACTAAAGTAAAAGTACTCCAAATTAAAACCTGAATCAACCCAATTACATATACCCTCATTAGAAAACTCTCCTTTTATTTACAATAAAAGAACATAAACTATGAAAGCAGTTTCTCAAGTTGCAACGTCTTTTTAAATCAAATGGCGCAAGCTTAAGCTTGTCTTCTATAAATTTCTGTTTACTATATTAATTAATATGCACAGTAAGATGGTAGTATTTTTCATTTATGTAACAAATCGATTACATTGGAAAGAATTTTTAGAATACATGATAAAATAAACTGGAATGAAAAAATAGGTGTTTTGTATTAGTTTCATTAGCTGTAAAGACCTATACTTTTAACTATTTTATGGAAGAGTGATTATAAAAATGAAAGCTTATACTCTAATCATACTTTCTTTTTTTATACTTTCCTCGTGTTCTTCGTACAAGGCACAGCCGCCTATACCGGAATCCGATGAAAAACAAATTATCTTTTTTTCAGATGAGAATAATCTTCGTAATGAAACCAGTTACTATGATGCTTTACTAGAACTTAAAAATAAATTTCCAACCGAAATCGAAAACATGAAAGTTGTTTCTTCTGACGAAAATAGACTGTATACGAAATATCAGATTGAGCAATATCCATCTTTATTAATCGTCCAGCAAGATAAAATTCTTCAAAAAATTGAAGGGAATGTCGACAAAGACGAAATCATCACCCCTCTAGAAAACGTATTATCCTCTTCTACAAGTTCCAAAAAATAAACACATTGAAAAATTAAAAAATCGCCCCTAAAAAAGGGGCGATTTTCATTCTATTCATTATTTTACTATATGAATTGGAGTACCTAGAGCAACTTCTGCTGCTTCCATTGTAATTTCACCAAGAGTTGGGTGAGCATGAATAGTCATAGCGATATCTTCAGCTGTCATTCCAGCTTCAACAGCTAGACCTAATTCTGAAATAATATCTGACGCACTTTCACCAGCTACTTGAGCACCGATTAGGAGTCCATCTTCTTTACGAGTAATGAGCTTCACGAAACCGTCAGTTGCTTCAAGAGCAAGAGCACGACCGTTTGCAGCATATGGGAACTTAGCTGCTACGATTTCAATTCCTTCATCTTTAGCTTGCTGCTCAGTATAACCAACAGTTGCAAGTTCAGGTTCAGAGAATACAACTCCTGGAATTCCTAAGTAGTCAATTTCAGATGGGTGACCAGCGATTGCTTCTGCAGCAATTTTACCTTCATAGGATGCTTTGTGTGCTAATTGAGGTCCTGGAACAATATCACCGATTGCGTAGATATTACTTACGCTAGTACGGCATTGTTTATCAATCTCAATTACGCCTCTTTCATTCATTTTAACACCTGCAAGCTCTAAACCAAGCTCATCAGTATTAGGTCTACGTCCAACCATTACGAATACATAATCTGCATCGATTGATTGTTCTTCACCTTTTGATTCATACTTCACTGTTACACCATTATCTGTTTCTTCTACACCCTTAGCTAATGCTTTTGTGATGATTTCTGCACCTTTTTTCTTTAGGTTCTTCTTCACAAGTGTAGTCATTTGCTTTTCAAAACCAAGAAGGATGTCATCTGCTCCTTCTAAGATCGTTACTTGTGTTCCAAAGTTTGCATAAGCGCCACCAAGTTCAATACCGATAACACCGCCACCGATAATTACGATTTTTTCTGGTACTTCTTTAAGCCCTAATGCACCTGTTGAATCAAGAACACGTTTTGAATATTTAAAAGATGGTATCTCGATTGGTCGAGATCCTGTTGCAATGATTGCATTTTTGAAATTGTAAGTTTGTGCAGAGTTTTCACTCATTACACGTAAAGAGTTTGCATCGACGAAATAGGCTTCGCCTTTAACAACATCAACTTTGTTACCTTTAAGTAGCCCTGCAACTCCACCAGTTAACTTTTTAACAACACCATCTTTAAATGCTTGAACTTTAGAAAAATCAAGTGTAACATTTTCAGCTTTGATTCCCATTGAATCAGAATGTTTAGCTGTGTCAAAACGGTGTCCAGCGGAGATCAATGCCTTAGATGGGATACATCCAACATTAAGACAAACACCACCAACTGTGTCTTTTTCTACAATGGTAACTTTTTGTCCAAGTTGTGCTGCACGAATAGCTGCAACATACCCACCAGGTCCAGCACCAATGACTATTGTGTCTGTTTCAATCGGGAAATCTCCTACTACCATGTTGAATTACGCCTCCATTAATAATAATTGTGGATCATTTAACAAACGTTTGATTTGGTTAAGTGCGTTTTGTGCAGTAGCACCATCAATCATACGGTGGTCAAAGCTTAATGATAAAGCAAGAACTGGAGCTACAACAATTTCACCATTTTTAACAACCGGCTTCTCAGCAATTCGTCCTACTCCTAAGATAGCAACCTCAGGGTGATTAATAACTGGAGTGAACCATTGTCCACCAGCTGAACCAATATTGCTGATTGTACATGAAGCACCCTTCATTTCATCTGGTGCAAGCTTACCATCACGCGCTTTACCTGCTAATTCATTGATTTCATTTGAGATATTGAAGATAGATTTACGATCCGCATCTTTAACAACAGGAACAAGTAGACCTTTTTCAGTATCTGCAGCAATACCAATATTGAAGTAGTGCTTATGAATAATTTCATTAGTAGCATCATCAAGAGATGTATTTAACGCAGGGAAATCACGTAACGCCGCTGTTAATGCTTTAACGATATATGGTAGGTATGTTAATTTAATACCTTTTTCAGCTGCAACAGCTTTAAACTTCTTACGGTGTGCAACCAACTCTGTCACATCTACTTCGTCCATTAATGTAACGTGAGGAGCAGTATGTTTTGAGTTCACCATAGCCTTCGCAATTGCCTTACGGATTCCACTCATTTTTTCACGAGTCTCTGGATATGTGCCCGCAGGAATTGGTTGTTTTGCAGGAGCTTTTGCTGCTTCTTGAGTAGCCGCAGCTGGAGCCTCAGTTGCTGGTGTTTCTGCGGCAACAGGTGCACCGCCAGAAATAAACGCATCAATATCCGACTTCATTATTCTACCATTATCACCGCTACCTGCAACCTTTTTGATATCCACGCCTTTTTCACGTGCATATTTACGAACAGAAGGCATTGCGATAACACGACGGTTTTCATCAACTTCTGCAGCAGGTGCAGTTGCTTCTGGTGCAGTTGCTGTAGCTTGCTCAGCTTGAGCTTCTTCTTTAGGAGCTTCCTCAGATTCACTACCTTTAAATTGAAGGTCTTCATATCCAGGAGCATCAAATTTAATAAGTGTATCTCCTACAATTGCAACAGTACCCTCTTCAACTAGTACTTCAAGTACTTTTCCTTTTACTGGAGATGGAATTTCTACTACTGCTTTATCATTTTGAACCTCACAAAGTACATCGTCCTCATTTACTTCATCGCCTGGTTTTACAAACCATTTTACGATTTCACCCTCATGGATACCTTCACCGATATCTGGCAACTTAAATTCAAATGCCACGGTTTTCGCCTCCTACAAAATTAATTTCATGATTCTCTCTCGTAAAAGAAAGAGATCTTTTCTGAATAAAGTTAAATATGCCCTGGTATACGGCTATACATATGATGTCATCGTTCTTCTCTCGTACACCAAAGGCTGTTCATAAAAAGGAAATAGTATTCCTTTGTCTAATTAGAAGTTCAATACTTTCTTAGCTGTTTCCAATACATCCTTGAAGTTTGGTAACCAAACTGACTCAGCTTGTGAGAATGGATATACAGTATCAGGAGCAGTTACACGTAATACGGGTGCTTCTAAGCTTAAAATAGCACGATCATTGATTTCAGCTACAACGTTTGCCGCAATACCAGCTTGTTTTTGAGCTTCTTGAACAACGATTGCGCGCCCTGTTTTTTCAACAGAAGCAATAATGGTTGGAATATCTAATGGGCTAACTGTACGCAGGTCAATAACCTCTGCAGAAACGCCCTCTTTTTCTAATTCAGTTGCAGCTTTCAAGCACTCATGTACCATTGCACCATAGGAAATCATAGTAAGATCAGTACCTTCGCGCTTCACTTCAGCTTTTCCAAGCTCAATTGTGTATTCACCTTCCGGAACTTCTTGGCGGAATGAACGATAAAGCTTCATGTGCTCAAGGAATACAACAGGGTCATTATCACGAATAGCTGCAATTAGTAGTCCTTTTGCATCGTATGGTGTAGATGGAATAACAACCTTCACACCTGGCTGTTGAGCAATTAAGCCTTCTAAACTATCTGCGTGAAGCTCTGGAGTATGTACCCCTCCACCAAATGGTGAACGAATCGTTACTGGAGCAGTGTAACGACCACCTGAACGATATCGCATTCGCGCTAATTGACCACTAATTGAATCCATTACTTCGTATACAAATCCGAAGAATTGGATTTCTGGTACTGGACGGTAGCCTTGTAAGCTTAAACCAACTGCAAGTCCACCAATACCTGATTCAGCAAGTGGTGTATCAAACACGCGATCTTCGCCGAATTCAGCCTGAAGACCTTCAGTAGCACGGAACACGCCGCCGTTAACTCCAACGTCTTCACCGAAAACTAAGACATCTGGGTTATTTTTTAATTCTGTGCGTAACGCATCAGTGATTGCTTGAATCATTGTCATTTGCGCCATGGCTTACTTCGACTCCTTCGCTTTATAGATTTCCATTTGCTCCTCTAAATTTTGAGGAAGCACTTCGAACATATGTGAAATAAGGTCAGTAACCTTTTGCTTTGGTGTTTCATCAGCTTTTTTGATTGCGTTCTTGATATCTTCTTTTGCTTCTTCAATGACTTGGTTTTCAATTTCTTCGTTCCAAATTCCTTTTCCTTCTAGATACTTACGGAAACGAACAAGTGGATCTTTCTTTTCCCATTCATTGTCAAGCTCTGAAGTACGATATCTAGTTGGGTCATCCCCAGCCATTGTATGTGGGCCATAACGATAAGTCAAAGTCTCAATTAAAGTTGGACCATCACCATTAACTGCACGCTCACGAGCTTCTTTAACAGCAACATAGACAGCAAGTGGATCCATTCCATCAACTTGAATTCCAGGAATACCAGCTGCTACAGCTTTTTGAGCTAATGTATGTGCTGCTGATTGTTTTTCAACAGGTGTGGAAATGGCAAAACGGTTGTTTTGAACCATGAATATCGCAGGTGCTTTGAATGCTCCAGCAAAGTTAATTCCTTCATAGAAATCACCTTGTGAAGTTCCGCCGTCACCAGTATAAGTAATCGCAACTGATTTCTTACCGCGTTTTTTCATTCCCAATGCCACACCAGCACATTGTATGTATTGAGCGCCAATGATGATTTGTGGAGAAATGACATTTACTCCTTCAGGCATTTGGTTCCCATGGAAATGTCCACGTGAAAATAAGAATGCTTGGTATAATGGTAAACCATGCCAAACGATTTGAGGAACATCACGGTAACCTGGTAAAATGAAATCTTCTTTTTCTAAAGCAAATTGAGATGCAAGTTGAGATGCTTCTTGACCAGCAGTAGGTGCATAGAAACCTAAGCGCCCTTGACGGTTTAACGAAATAGAACGTTGGTCTAGAATTCGTGTATAGACCATTCTTCTCATTAATTCTTTTAATTGTTCATCACTTAAATCAGGAACAGCAGCTTTATTTACTACTTCTCCTTCTTCATTTAAGATCTGAAACATAGGAAAGTTTTCAGCAACCTTATTCAGTTGCCCTTGTAAATCAAAGACATTTGCTTTAACAGCCATCTTCTTCTCGCTTCCTTTCTTACCCTATTTTCTTATTCAAATGCGCCTTTGTGCCTAAAACCAAGGTGCTGTAACTTTATTATGGTGATAAACCATTTATAAAGTTAAGAATGATACAAAACATACAGCATTAGGTTACCCAAAAATATATCTTTTCAAAGACATTTTTTATCCGAATGGACATGGTCTTTAGATGTAATGACTTTCAGCAATGCTCGAAAAGGATATTCTGTTTCCTAAATGAAGCTGTATTAATTATTTTGGTAAAGCAATTAATACAACTGCTCTTTATCCATTTCCAAGTTTACAACAATGTAAGAGAGTCGTCAAATTGTTTGTTTACTGTTTTATTTCTTGTCCACACAAAAATAATTTTTGGAATTCTTATCCATTTTAAAAAACTGTACCAGTACACATTTGTCATCTGTATCATAAAAAAAAATAAAATTTCCGACTTGAAACTATAAAAACGCCATAAAAAAAGGACTACCAGCATTGGTAGCCCTTTCATCCTGTGTCTTATTCTTTCTCTTCAAAAACAACCTCTAGTCCTGCACTTTTATAAAATGAAACCTTCGCATTGTTGTATTGGTCAGTGAGTTTGTTAAAATCTTCATTTGCCGCAACTACTTTTTCATATGTCTCATTAATGAGATTGATTTGTTGCTCCAACTCTTCTAGGGTCAATTCTTCATTTTGAAACATTTCATATAATTTTTTATCATATCCAATGGCTTCTGTATAAGAAGAGTAAAGTTTCTCATAGCTCTCATACCGCTGATTCATGACCGAAACTAAAGCATCTGCTTCTTCCTTAACACTTTCTTCCTTTATCTCAGAAATAAAAGAATCCACTTTTTGAAACTCTTTTTTAGAGGCTTTGATACTTTCATGTTCATTGTTAATTCTTGTTTCGCGTTCAGTCACAATATCTAGAGCTTCTTTAGATAACGTAACAATTTGATCAAATTCTTTCATTCCCAATGTTAAAATTTCATCATAAAGCTCTTTTTCTCTTTTCTCTAATTCGACTAATGGTTCTTGTTGTTCTTCAAAGTCCTTTTCAACTTTGACTACTTTTTCTAAGGTCTCATACATTTGTTCTTCAGGTGATGGTCCATTATTACATCCCATTAAGAGAAAAATCATACAAAGTAAAACAATTGACAATTTAAACGTTTTATTTTTCACGATCTGTTCCCCCTTAGCTACTTACAATATACTATATAATAATATGTTTTCATAACATAAATTTTGGGTTTGCATTTAATTTAATTATATTTAGTTGCGTAAGCTTTAGAACAAGGTTGTCCTCTTCTTTTTGTATTTAAAAATCCGTAGAGCTTTGTTAAACTAAAACTACAAAAAGCATCAAGAGCAGGAAGTGATTACGTTGATTACAATGGATAATATAATCCGCGAAGGGCATCCAACATTACGTCAAATGGCAAAAGAAGTGACTTTACCACCATCGGCAGAAGACCGAAAAACATTGGAAGAGCTACTCCAATATGTAAAAAACAGTCAGGACCCAGAAATGGCAGAAAAATATGGCTTAAGGCCTGGGATTGGGCTTGCAGCACCACAAATTAATGTCTCTAAGCGTATGATTGCCGTACATTTAAGAGAAGATGATGTGCTTTATAGCTTTGCTTTGTTCAATCCAAAGATCATCAGTCATTCTGTTAAAAAGAGTTATTTAACAGCTGGTGAGGGCTGCTTATCCGTCGACCGCGCTGTTCCAGGCTATGTTCCTCGTTATGCAAAAATCAAGGTCAAAGGAACGAATTTAGATGGCGAAGAAACTATTGTGGAGCTTAAAGGTCTTCCAGCCATTTGTTTTCAACATGAGATTGATCATTTAAATGGTGTTATGTTTTATGATCACATCGATATGGAAAATCCTTTTGCAGAACCAGAAAATGCAATTCCAATTGAACGTTAATTTGAAAGTATCGATGTGCAAAGCATGTCGATGCTTTTTTGTTCTTTCCAGTATTTTTCCATGATAAACATCCATATTTTCCACATACTAAAGACAAACTTAGAACCAACGCATCGTTTTTGAAATGTTTAAAGTCTGTGAAAAAAGGAGATGATAGTCATGCTAAAAAAGTTACGGAAAAAATTAATAAAGCAATGGCAGGATTTATTAAAAAGGAAGTCGATTGCGTAATTCTTGAAAGTGAAAGACTATAGAGCCCTTCGTGTTTCGGAGGGCTTGTTATGTACTACAATTAATATTAATGATATAATATATTTTTAGGTGTACGGTGGATTAAATCTTCGATTCCCAATTAGTTTTATTCGAATGTTCATAGTCTTTCCCCCTAAGCTACTTCCTCTTTTTACCTATCAGGTATACATTTGATAAGAAATATTTAGGAAAAGAAAGAAAAAACATGAAAATCATGTTATATTTTTATATAATAGAAAAAGTTACTCTAACTTTCGGAAATTAAGGAGAGATTTGGCAATGATATTTAAAGTTTACTACCAAGAAGATGCTTATGAAGTTCCTGTAAGAGAAAATACAAAAACGATGTTTATTGAAGCAGAATCACAAGTTGAGGTTCGCCAAAAATTAAAGGAACGGAAAATTAACATTGAATATATTCAACGGGTGGAAGGGGCCTTTCTTGAATATGAAAAACTAAATGAAGATTATAAAGTATTGGAGATTTGATGAATGATGAAATTTGTAAAGAACGATCAAACAGCTGTTTTCGCCTTAGGTGGACTTGGGGAAATCGGTAAAAACACTTATGGCGTGCAGTTCCAGGATGAAATTATCCTGATCGATGCTGGAATTAAGTTTCCAGAGGACGAGCTGTTAGGAATCGACTATGTGATTCCTGATTACAGCTATCTTGTTAAGAACGAAGAGAAGATTAAGGGTTTATTTATCACCCATGGTCATGAAGACCATATTGGCGGTATTCCTTATTTACTACGTGAAATTAATATACCCATATACGGTGGAAAGCTTGCCCTCGGTTTAATTCGAAACAAATTAGAAGAGCACGGGCTACTCCGTCAGGCAAAGCTAATCGAAATTAAAGAGGATGACATCATAAAGTTCCGTAAAACATCGGTTACTTTCTTCAGAACAACTCATAGTATTCCGGACTCTTACGGGATTGTGGTAAAAACTCCTCCTGGACAAATCGTACATACAGGAGATTTTAAGTTTGACTTCACACCTGTTGGGGAACCTGCAAACCTCCAGAAGATGGCGGAAATAGGTAAGGACGGGGTTCTATGTTTACTGTCAGATAGTACGAATGCGGAGATTCCTCATTTTACAATGTCTGAAAGACGTGTAGGCGAAAGTATTCAAGATATTTTTCGTACGGTTGATGGTCGGATCATTTTCGCTACTTTCGCATCTAATATACATCGTCTTCAACAAGTGGTTGAAGCTGCTGTTAAAAATGACCGAAAAATTGCGGTATTCGGAAGAAGTATGGAATCGGCAATCAACATTGGGTATGATCTCGGTTATATTCAATGCCCGAAGGACACTTTTGTAGATGCAAACCAAATCAATCGCCTACCAGCTAATAAAGTGGTCATTCTATGTACAGGAAGTCAAGGTGAACCAATGGCAGCTCTTTCAAGAATTGCGAATGGTACTCACCGACAAATTCAAATAAACCCTGGGGATACAGTTGTGTTTTCATCCTCCCCTATTCCTGGTAATACATTGAGTGTTAGCCGTATCATTAATATGCTTTATCGTGCAGGGGCCGATGTCATTCATGGACCGCTAAGCGACATCCATACATCAGGTCACGGAGGGCAAGAAGAGCAAAAATTAATGCTTCGCCTGATGCAACCAAAATACTTTATGCCAATTCACGGCGAATATCGTATGCAAATCATGCATGCAAAATCCGCTGTAGATTGTGGTGTATTAAAGGAAAATTGCTTTATTATGGACAATGGTGAAGTTCTTGCACTAAGCGAGAATGAAGCGTCTGTAGCTGGTAAAATCCCTTCAGGCAATGTGTATATTGATGGTAGTGGAATCGGTGATATTGGTAACATCGTTTTACGCGACCGCCGCATCCTTTCTGAAGAAGGTCTTGTTATTGTTGTCGTTAGTATTAATATGAAAGACTTTAAGATTGCAGCAGGTCCTGATTTAATTTCTCGTGGATTTGTGTACATGCGTGAGTCTGGAGATTTAATCAATGATGCGCAAAGCTTGATATCCAAGCATTTAAATAAAGTAATGGAGCGACGTACAACACAATGGTCTGAGATTAAAAATGAAATCACAGATACACTTGCTCCTTTCCTATATGAGAAGACAAAACGCCGTCCGATGATTTTACCAATCATTATGGAAGTTTAATTCGCTTTCATGTACCCTTATATTCAATGTTGATCTCCCACTGAGTCTCCTCAGTGGGTTTTTAAATAAAAATGAAAATAAAAACGCCTCAAATGAGACGTTTACTCTTCGATTAAGTTTTTTTCGAAACGACTGATATCTGTATCCGCTCCGATAATGATTAAAATATCTCCTTTATAAATTTGTTCGGTTGCTTGAGGAGAAACAATGATATCTCTTCCTCTTTTCATTGCTACGATGGTTACCCCATAGTTGGCGCGAACATCTAATTCAATTAAAGATTTTCCATCAATTTTCTGCCCTGCGACAATTTCAATAATGCTATGCTCATCTGAAAGCTCTAAATAATCTAGGACATTATTTGAAATGATATTATGGGCAATTCGTTTCCCCATATCACGCTCTGGGTGGACAATTCGATCTGCTCCAATTTTACTTAAGATTTTCTCATGGTAATCATTTTGTGCCTTAACCCAAATTTGTTTAACCCCTAATTCTTTTAAGATAATGGTCGTTAATATACTTGCCTTCAAGTTATCCCCGATTGCCACAATGACAAGGTCAAAATTACGAATCCCGATGCTTTTGAGGACAGATTCATCTGTGGAATCCCCTACAACCGCATGAGAGGCAATTGTTGAATACTCGTTCACTTTATCTTCATCAATGTCCATGGCCATAACTTCCATGCCTTCTTCACTTAATGCTCGGCATATACTTCCTCCGAAACGCCCTAGGCCAATGACCGCAAATTCCTTTTTATTCACTACGATTCCCCCATCAATTTGATGATACCATTGATTGTAACATAATTATTTCCGATTGTGGAAGCACCCTATCATCCTGCTTTCTTCCACACGAGACAAAAAAATGAAAGGACAATTTTTTTGTCGTCCTTTCATTCTTTTACTTATATTGCTTCAAGCATCTTAAATTGCGCCCTTACTAAACCGAAATATTCTCCCTGCTGTTTCATAAGTTCGTCATGATTTCCTTGTTCAATAATTTCGCCATGGTCTAATACAAAAATTTTGTCAGCTTCACGAATCGTTGAAAGTCTATGGGCAATGATTATTGCCGTACGGTCCTTTAATAGCTGTTTTAAAGCCTGTTGGATTTTTACCTCAGTTTCAGTATCAATACTTGCTGTAGCTTCATCTAGTATTAAAATTTTCGGATCTGCTAAAAGTGCGCGGGCAAATGATAATAATTGTCGTTCACCCACTGATAAGATATTTCCTCTCTCCTCGACTTCTGTATCATAGCCGTTAATAAGCTTCTCAATAAACTGATGTGCACCCACTGCTTTTGCAGCTTCGATAACCTCTTCATCGGTTGCATCAGGCCGGCCAAAGCGAATATTATCTTTAATGGTACCTGAGAAAATAAATGTATCCTGAAGAACCACACTGATTTGGGAACGAACACTTTGAAGCGATAGTTCTTTAATATCGATTCCATCGATTCGAACTTCCCCGCTTGTCGCATCGTAAAAACGGCTTATTAAATTGGCTATGGTAGTTTTACCTGATCCGGTATGTCCTACAAGAGCGACTGTTTGACCCGCTTCCATCGTTAAGGAAATACCCTTTAACGCTTTACGGCTATCATCATAAGAAAATTCAACCTTATTAAATTCGACTTTTCCTTTCATATCGGTTAGATGAATCGCATCTTCTTTTTCACCAACAATTGGCTTTTCATCGATAAATTCAAAAATACGTTCAGATGAAGCCATCCCTACCAATAGTTGATTATAGACTTGACCTAAACGGGATATCGGTTCCCAGAACATCCCTAAGTAAAAGGCAAATGAAACGAAGACCCCAACTGTTAATCCATTGTCCTGAATTAGCATTGCCCCAAACCAAATAAGAATTGCTGTCCCCACTGCATTCGTCATTTCAACAAACGGACGGAACATTGCGTTCTTTTGGGTTGCCACTCTCCAGCTTTCAAAGTTTTCATTGTTAATACCATCGAAGAATTCGATATTTTCATTTTCTTGAGTAAATGCTTGTGTTACTCGTATCCCCTGAATACTTTCATTCAAATGGGAGTTAAGCATGGATTGTTTAATTCGCACTGTTTGCCATGATCTTCGAATATTTCTTCTTAACTTTGTTGTAATTAAGACCATCAAAGGCAGAATAATCAAGATAGCCAGTGTAAGTTTTGGACTTAATCCAAAAAGAATAAAAATAACCCCAAACAAAAGAACAAAGTCCATTAATAGATTAATAACTCCATTTGTGAATAATTCTTGAAGGGAATTTACATCATTAAGAATTCGAACTAATATCGAACCTGCTGATCGCTTGTCAAAAAAGCGGTGTGAAAGCCCTTGAACATGTGTAAAAAGATGTTTTCGTAAATCATAAATGATATTTTGACCTAGCATATTCGTCCATTTTATTCTATAAATATTGGCTACATAGTTGATTGCATATAAGCCAGCAATGGTAACAACTAATGTAATTAATAAATTCGTATCTTTATTGGCAATCGCATGGTCAATTGTATACTTACCGATTAAAATCGGTGCAATTAACCTTACCGCAGTCGTAAGTAATACCATGATAATGGCGAGTGGTAATAAACTCTTAGAATATGGTTTCATATACGCTAGTAATCGAAGCATTTGCTTCCAGTTAAACGGTTTTTCAATTACTGTATCGCTTGAATAATGGAAGCGATGTTTTATATCTTGTTTTTCTTTCTGGGACATTTCATCTCACCTACCTAACCGACTTGGGTCTCTAAAACCACTTTTTGATCCTTATATTGAATTTCATAAATACGTTGATAAGGTCCTTCATTTTTCAATAATTCTTCGTGGGTACCACGTTCCACAATAACACCATTATCTAATACTAAAATTTCATCTGCATGTTTCAAGGAAGAGATTCGATGAGCAATGATAAAGGTTGTACGACCTTTCATAACTTCCTTTAAATCTTGCTGAATCTTGAATTCCGTTTCCATATCAACCGCACTCGTGGCATCATCTAGAATCAAAATACTTGGATCAATGCAAATGGAACGAGCAATTGCAATCCGTTGTTTCTGTCCCCCTGATAATCCCATACCGCGTTCACCTAACATCGTATCATAACCATTTGGAAGTTCCATGATGAACTCATGCGCTTGTGCTCGTTTTGCTGCATCAATAATTTCTTCCATGGATGCATTCGGCTTTCCATAGGCAATATTGGCACGGATTGTTGACGAGAATAAGAACGACTCCTGCATAACAAAACCAATATTACTTCGTAAGGTGTGAATTGAATAATCGGTTATGCTTCTACCATCAATTAACACTTGCCCCTTTACTGGTTCATAAAATCTCGTCATCAGCTGAGTAATACTTGTTTTTCCAGAGCCGGTAGCCCCAATTAAGCCAACAACCTTACCTGGTTCAGCTGTAAATGAAATAGATTCAAGAGCTGCCTCATCATCCTCCATATATTTTAGGGTGACATCTTTAAATTCAACAAGACCCTGTAATTTTTCTTTCATGAACACATTGTCTCCGTCAACAATTTTCTCCTCAGCCTCAAGTATTTCTAAAAGGCGTTCTCCTGAAGCTTTTGCTTGTGAAAACATGTTGATAATAAATCCAAGGTTCATGATTGGATTAAGTAAGTACCAAACTAAACTAAAAAAGGCGACAAGTTCACCATGTGAAACTGCACCATCAATAACTAAATAGCCTCCATATGAAAGAAGCGCAACGACACAGACATTACCGATAAACTCCATTAATGGAAAGAATTTCGCCCATATCTTAGATGTTGCAAGTGAAACATCGCGATATCCCTCGTTAGATTGATTAAATTTATTGATTTGAAACTCTTCTCGAGATAGTGATTTTACTGTATTTATTCCACTAATATTTTCTTGAACATTTGTATTCAGGCGACCAAAGGTTTTTCGAACCTTACGAAATGCTGGGTGAACACGTTTGTCAAAGCGATAGACAACAATCGCTAAAAATGGCAATGCCATAATTGTCACGAGAGTGAGTGGAACAGAATAGGATAACATGACCATTAAACTGAAGATAATTAAAAGTGTAAAACGAAGCAATTCCGCAAATCCAAAAGATAGGAAGAATCGGAAGCCTTCGACATCAGCTGTTAACCGTGACATAAGGTCCCCAGTTTTTGCATTGTCATAGTAGCTAAACGATAATCGTTGAAGCTTTTCGTATAATGCATTTCTTACTTTATATACAGCAGTAATTCCAAATAAATCCCCTAGATATTGGTTGAAATATGTAGCTACCCCCTTAACAACCATAATGGCAATGAAACCTAGTGCAAGATATGGTACAAGCTGATAGTTACCCGCTCGAAAAACTTCATCAATTGTTAATTGAAGCACAATTGGGTACACAACTGTAATTCCCGTCACAAAAATCATTGCAAATAATGACCAGAAAAAATACTTTCGATACGGCCAATAAAACCCCTTTAATTTCTTAAAGGTCTCCATTAAACTCCCCCCTTGGTGTTTACAAAAACATGAAGAAATGTTAAAAAACTACGTAACTTATAATATATCGGTTTTCGAAATAAATTACTAGTGCATTATCTGAAAATCTTAAATTTTTTCTATAAAAAGATAAAAAACAAGACCAGGTCAAAAAATGACTAGGTCTTGTATACTATTATTCCTAGTCTGCCTTCTTATGTTTCCTCTAGTACACGATTAACAACGTTTTTGTTAGCATCTTTATTACGCTGCCACCGGCTTGGAAGTGACGAAGCTTACCTTCTTTATCAAACACATAATAGGCAGGAACATATTGATTGTCAAATGTATCATTTAATTTAAGATCACTTTCAACAAAAATAGGCTGTGTGATGTTATGTTTTTGGACCTCTTGCTTGATTTCACTCAATCAAGATCATTTTCAGACGTTGATTAAACACATGAAAAAGACTAGGTGTTGTACCTAGTCTTGTTTTCTTCTTCTATTATTGTCATTTACGCTTGTCCTAAACGACTCTCCACTTGCTGACAAACCTCATCAGCAGAAAGGCCATTTGCTTCAATAACCGGCCCTTTCATGACAGTATCAGCCATACCCATCACGTTCGAATCTAAACCTGTCACAACGCAGCAGTCACAATTTTGTGCATCACTTTCCTGTTTTAACTGAACAACTTCATAGCCTTTTTCTTGTAGAGCTTGCTGAACATTTGTTAGAGAGCCCTCAACTCCAATTTTCGCCATTAATCATCCACCTCCTCATATATGTAATTTGTCACAATCATACTGTGATTATTCTACACATATTTGAAGATTGAATTCATCGTAAGGACAAATTTAAAAAGTATCTATGTTTTCCTTGATCATTTCCACAAAGGCTTGAACCTGTTTAAGGTCAAACGCATAATCATAGCCAACGAGCCATGTATCCCGTTTCATTGGCTCATTGTTTTCATTCATTAACGGAATTTTATAGATATTTTTCGTTTCCTCATCATTTAAAGTGACGGATGGCAAAATTGCATAGCCAATTCCATTTAACGTCATTTGTTTGCAAGTTTCAATTTGATCAACCACGATTGTTCGGCGTGGTGTTGACTGAAAGGTACGATGCCACCATTCTTGGATTTCTTGATAGTAGGTTGAGTCACTTTTAAATTGTATAAATGGTCGGTCGGTTTCCCATACCTGTTCAATTTTTTGGATCTCTTTGTCGACCATATACATCGTATCCGTTAATAAATGGTGTTTTGCCCCCTTCCAGTCGGGTTTTCCGCGAATGATTCCTATATGTACAGTATCATCATAAAGGTTTTTTAAGATTTCACTACTCCAACCAGTTATGAGCGAAATTTTTGCATGTGGATATTTATTTACATATTTCTTCAACACCTTTGGAAGCCAATTTTGTCCAATAATGGATGCACACGCAATTTTTAAAGTCCCATGCACTTCTTGATTTAGTCCTTGAAGTTGCTCCCGTATTTTCTCTTCTTTTTCGACAACCTCTTTTGCAAAATCAATAATTTTTTCTCCCGCCGGTGTAGGTGTTAGCCCTTTCTGGGAACGAATAAAAATCTTAGTATTCCACGCTTTTTCAATCGTTTGAAGACGCTGAGATAGCGCTGGCTGTGTTACAAATAAACGTTCTGAAGCTTTTCGCATATTTAATTCAGATGAAAGGACAACTAATAATTGAAATTCGGAAAATTGCACACTTGTTCCTCCCTGATTACAGGTATAAGTTTTACTTATAGTATAATTTATATACCGTTAAATTACATTAATAACAGAAAAAAACCTCCTTTATCAATTTGGAGGTTTTTGAAACTTTATTTGATTTTCAGTTGTTTATTCAATTGTTTTAAAATTGCACGACGAGTAAAAATACCCTCAAATACTAGTTCATCATTTTCTACACATACAAATGGGTGATCAATGACTAAATGAATACCTTTTAACATATTGTCATTAAGGTTCAACCTCGGGATTTCCCTATTCATCACTTCTTCAACCTTCATCTTCTCAAGACGCTCAAATTCAATTCGTTCTAATCCGAGGATTGAGTCTAGGATAAGGGTTGAGCTTATTAATCCGTGTAGTTTATATTTTGGGTCTAGTACTGGAACGGCGGTATAGCCTGTTTTCGTAAGGACTAAAAGTGCGTGTTCTAGGCTGTTTCCAATTTGAACATGGGCAACTTTATCCGCAGGAATAATCATGTCATGAATCGTTGTTTCAAATAAATTTTCACTTTGAAGACCAAACATGTAAGCCTCACAACCTCACATCGTAATTATTTTTCATATGTTCCCAGATTACTATTATTCATGCTCCTCCTCTATTTTACCATAATTTTAAATGGATAACTTGTATTATTTTGTAGGGGTTACATGAAAGGTTGCTAAAAAAGAAAATGGTCCGGCATGCGCCGAACCTTTACGATGATGATTAGCTAATTAAATCAAAAATTTCGATTGCGATCATATCAATATTATCGAATTGATATGTTTTGGGTTTTTCCCCTGCCTGGTATACTTCAAGTTCAAAAGTACTTGTTTTGTTAAAATATTTTACACTGCACTTTCTTTCACCATTTACTTCAAAAAAACGTTGAGGTGGCTCCCCACCATTTGCATTTTCCTGAAGACTTATAAGGCGAGTAATAATTCCTTGCAACTGTGACATAAGTGCCTCTCCTTTCGTATGCATAAAGCCTGTTTCATTTTAGGATTGAGCAATATCCATTCTTCTATCCACATTTTTCGAACGGAGCAATATTATCAGAATATTGTATTCAATACCTTTACATAACTACTATGTAACAATACAATAAAATTAGCCATGAAACAATAAAAAAGTGGGAGGAAAACATGTCAAATCTTACGCAACTAAATGAGCGAATATTTTTAATTGATGCACATGATTTGGGAAGGAAAGCTCGAACTGGTTCTTACATAATTCAAGAGGAAAAAATAACAATTGTTGAAACGAGTGCAAGTCCGTCTATTCCTTACATATTAGAAGGGCTAAAAGAACTCGACATTCATCCAAATGATGTTGAGTATATTATTGTCACTCATATTCATTTAGATCATGCAGGAGGTGCTGGACTCCTCTTACAGCATTGTCCAAATGCCAAGGTGGTTGTTCATCCAAAAGGGGCTAGGCATTTAGCTGATCCCAGCCGTTTGACGGCAGGTGCCAGAGCGGTATATGGCGAGGATTTTGATACGTTATTTAATCCGATTATACCCATTCCTGAGGAAAAACTAATTGTGAAAGAAGATCAAACAGAGTTATCAATTGGTCCAAATTGCAAACTTGTCTTTTATGATTCTCCAGGCCACGCTAATCATCACTTCAGCATTTTTGACCCTGTCAGCAACGGTATTTTTACTGGTGACACAATCGGTGTTTATTATCATGAGCTTGTAAAAGATGATCTTGAACTCATTTTACCTTCCACCTCACCAAATCAATTCCGACCTGATGCCATGATGGAATCTGCTGAAAAAATAAAATCGCTAGGCGTTACAACGATTTATTTTGGGCATTATGGGATGACGACAAATGTAAATGAAGTTTATAAGCAACTCTCGTTTTGGTTGCCTATCTTTGTTGATGCTGGGAAACAAGCCTTTGCAGAACATCCATTGGCAAGTCCAAGTGAACATAAAAATTTTATTAAAGAACGAATATTAAAGGAGGTCACCTCTTACCTTGATGAAAGGAATGTTCCAAGGAATCATGACGTATACGAAATAATTGAACTTGACCTTGATATATGTTCGATGGGAATTGTTGATTTTCTCTTAAAATTAAAATAGAAATCCCAGTGGGATTTCTATTTTTTAGATTTCAGAATATTTTATTGAAGCAGCCAGCTTGTAACGGGGTGCGGTTATCCATTTCAAGCAAGGAATAAATCGTCGTTTTAAACGGATTCCAAGTTAGAATGGAAGTAGCTGTTTTAGCCGTTTCATTTTCTAAGGTAGACTCTTTAACAGAAGGGGGCTCATCTTCCATAGCTAGTTCACTAATTACCCAATTTGAATTCTTTTTTTCAAGCGTGATGACTTCATAATGATTTTTATACGAAAAAGGACCTGAATCGGGAGCTTTGAATAATTCATAAACATACATTTTATTTTCTTTCTGATCAAACAACATTTTTGTTTCATCTGTATAGGAATAAAACGGAACAAAATATAAGGCAAAATCGGAGCCATATACAATATAGCCCTCTTCTTCCTTCATCAAATTTTCCTCTAAAAAAGTTGCTGCATAGTCCTCATGAAAATAAGGCGCAAGGATTTGCTCTACCTCATCATATGTACGAAATTCCATTGTCAGTGAAGATTGAGCTTGAAAGGCTTCTTGCAGAAGTGTGAACACTTGTTCTTTTGGTAAAGGTTGATTTGATGATGCTGTAGCCGCTGGAACAGTAACGAGTCCGAGTAAACAAATGATTATGAGTAGTAGTACGATTCGCTTGTTCAATATATCATCCCTTCCTTGCTAGACTGTCTTAGTACAAGTACCATCATTTTAACAATTTCTCTTCTTCCTATGGGTAACAATCGTTCGTTAAATAGTTGCATATTTTGACACAATACACGATATACAAACAATTCATTCAACCATCCAGTGAAAAAAAGAAAGAATATTGACAAGAAAAATCTCCATACTAAAAAAAGACCACGAGTGTGATCTTTTTAAAAAGTTATGAATCTATTAAAATGGATGCTGATTTAGCCACTGACCGCCATCCATCGTAATGCATTCCCCATTCACATAGGCTGCATGATCGGATAATAAAAAATAGGCGAGTTCAGCGATTTCTTCTGGTGTTCCTAATCGTCGTAATGGCACACTTCCAAGCGTTCGTTTTGCCGCTTCTTCTGATTCCCAAAGTTTTTCCGCTCCACCTGTACGTTCAATTGGCCCAGGTGCAATCGCGTTTACACGAATTCCATATTTACTTCCCCATTCAACGGCAAGTGTCCTAGTCATGGATAACACGCCCGCTTTTGCTGCTGCTGAATGAATCACCCCGGCACCAGCACCCCAAGCATATGTAGCAACCATATTAATTATACTGCCCTTGATATTCTTTTTGATCCAGTACTTTCCAACTGTCGAACTGCAATAAAATGTTCCATTTAATACAATATTGATGACAGCATTCCACCCATTTACCGATAGCTTTTCAGCAGGACAAATAAAGTTCCCTGCAGCATTGTTGACGAGAAAATCAATCCGACCAAATGCTTCATCGGTTATCTTAACCATATGCTCAGCATGCTCCGGCTCCCTTACATCCATTTGAACAATAAGAACTTGGTCTGGAAAGGTTTCAATTTCTTTTTTCGTCTCTTCCAATTTCTCAAGAGTCCGCCCTGTAATGACAACAAACGCCCCAGCGCTAGCAAACCTTTTTGCCATATATTTTCCCATACCACTTGATGCCCCTGTAACAATAACAACTTTCCCCTTCATCCTATCCCCTCCACAAAATGAATGGCTATTCATTTTTTATTATACCATTTTAACATGTGTAATACATATTTAAAAATTATTTGAATATGAATATGCTACACTAGTCTCATGACTTCAAATGATTTAATAGATAAGTTGGCTGTTAGGATGTCAAAGAAATATACAAGAAGACAATTTTTAAAAAGAGCATTGGCTACTACTTCGACAGCTATTATTGCTTCTTCAATCGGGTATGGCTATGCCCGCTATATTGAACCGAAGCAACTAGAAATTACGAAGCACATCGTCGAGCATCCTACCATTCCGAAAAAATTCGATCAAATAAAAATAGTTCAATTTAGTGATACACATGTTGGGCACTACTTTTCTTTGGAGCAACTAAGTCATATAGTCGATAAAATAAATGCTCTCAAGCCTGACCTTCTGTTTTTTACAGGTGATTTAATGGATGAGCCTAATAAATACGCTGCTACCAACCACCTTATTCCGATTCTCGAGCGATTAGAAGCGCCGCTTGGAAAGTTTGCCATATACGGAAATCATGACCACGGAGGCTATGGATCAGAAATTTATAAAGAGATGATGAATCAAACGGGTTTTACCCTATTAATGAATAGCTCAGAGGAAATTTTTGTAGAGGATTCTAAGATTACAATTGTTGGGCTGGATGATGTCATGCTTGGTCGCCCTAATTTTGAACAAGCCTTCAAGCATGTGGATTCTTCTAGCTTTACCATTCTGCTTGCGCATGAGCCGGATATTGCAGAGCGCGCTGAAGAAGTGGGGGCCCATATGCAACTATCAGGTCATAGCCATGGTGGCCAAATCCAAATTCCATTTTTCGGACCACTGATTACTCCCCCACTTGGCAGCATCTACGTTGAAGGAGATCATCTAATTGGTCCTACTAATATGTTCCTATATGTCAATCGAGGACTTGGAACAACAAGACTGCCACTACGTTTTCTTGCTAAACCCGAAATCTCTATTTTTACATTAGCTGCTACCTAGCAAAAAAAAGGATGTCACTTTACTTTTTACGGGTTCCGATTCAGGGTACAAAGCAGTATATCACAATAACGTTTTTAGCGTGAATTCACACATGAATTCACGCTTTAATTATCTTGTTATAGTAACGTTTAAATGCAGTTTTTATTATAAAAACAATCAAAACTTACATCCGTTTTTTGGGAGTGTGACAATACTGTATCTTGAAAATGTGATTGTGAAAATAGGTACGATATTGTCGGTGGATTGCTTTTCGGTCCAAAGTTGAAGATGCAACAGCGTGTTTGCTGAATAAAGTAAATTCTAATATTAAAGGATTTACTCGACTTCGGACACAACCACTATGGTTTGGCTTTCCTTTGTCTGAAGATGCCTTCACTTCGGACACAACCACCAATGTTTGGCTTTCCCTTGTCTGAAGATGCCTTCACTTCGGACACAACCACCATGGTTTGGCTTTCCCTTGTCTGAAGATGCCTTCACTTCGGACACAACCGCCATGGTTTGGCTTTCCTTTGTCTGAAGATGCCTTCACTTCGGACACAACCACCAATGTTTGGCTTTCCCTTGTCTGAAGATGCCTCTACTTCGGACACAACCGCGATGGTTTAGCTTGCCCTTGTCTGAATATTCTCTGACTTTATTTCTCTAAAAAGTTTGACTATGATTTTTACTGTGATTTGACCTTAGAAACGCTACGCGTTTTAATATGATAATTTGTCTGTTTGCACCTCAAAACGGAACCCGTCACTTTACTTTGACAGCCTCTTTTTCTATCATTACTTGTTTTTTAGATAATGTTCAACCATTTCATCTTCGGGAATGGGTTTACTAAAGAAATAGCCTTGAACCTTATGACAACCCATAATTTTGAAAAATTCTACCTGTTGTTCTACTTCTACACCCTCTGCAATAACGGAAAGACCAAGGCTTTGTGCTAAGTGAATAATCGTTGTTGTAATCGCAGCATCCTTCTCATCACGAAGCACATCTTTAACGAAGGATTGATCGATTTTAAGCGTATCAATTGGAAGTTTCTTAATATAGCTTAAGGAGGAATAACCTGTTCCGAAATCATCTACTGAAATGCGTACACCAATCTCTTTTAATTTTGCGAGAGTTTGCAACGTTCGCTTCGGGTCCTGCATAGCCCCTTCTGTAAGCTCAAATTCAAGGCATCCTGGATAAAGTTGATTTTCTTCAATATTTTGTTGAATCATGGTCACTAATTCAGGTTGTTGGAATTGCTTCGGAGACAAATTGATCGAAACAGAAACTGAACCATACCCATATTCTTTCCATTGCTTTAGTTTCCGACATACTGTCTGAATAATCCATTCTCCAATTGATAAAATAAGACCTGTCTCCTCTGCAATAGGAATAAATTCAACTGGTGACACGAAACCGAGCACGGGATGTTTCCACCTTAATAACGCCTCAAAACTAGTCACTTTATCAGTACTTAGGTCCAACTGTGGTTGGTAGTAAATCTCAAGTTCATTTTTCTCAATCGCTTTTCTAAGACCTGTCTCCAACTGCATCAAATGAGTCGTCTGTTTTTGTAAATCAAAGCTATAAAATTGATACAGTGACCGCCCTAATTCCTTCGCCCGATACAAGGCTGTATCCGCATTTTTGATAAGGGAATCGCCATCACTTCCATCTGTTGGAAAAATACTAATACCGATGCTTGCTGAAATAAAAAACTCCTTTGCTTCTAGTCGGAATGGCTTTTCAAAAGCTCTGTTCACATTTTGAGCAAATTGTTCAGAGAGTTCTCTTGACGTGTTTGGTAGGATCACAATAAATTCGTCCCCACCTTGGCGGAATACTTTATAGCTCTTTTCACTAATAGAGGTTAATCGTTCTCCAACTGCTTTTAATAGATGATCACCAGCAACATGCCCCATTGAATCGTTAAAAAATTTAAACCGATCAAGATCAATAAACATTAATGCTAGATTTTGATTCGTCATTTCTGCTTTTTCTACTGCGTTGTCTAAGTCCTTTTTTAATGAACTTCGATTTGGCAACCCTGTAAGTGGATCATGATAGGCCATATAGGTAATCATTTCTTTATCTGCGACTCTAGCAGATATATCACGTGTTACACTTACGATAAATGTAATATCACCATTATCATCAAAGATAGGCGTAAGGATCGATTCTCCGTGAACGATTCTCTTGTCAGCTAATATGACTACATCCTGAAAAGAAACTGGTTCTTTTTTCTCCATAACAGACTTATATTGTTCATCCAAATGATTTGCAGTTTCAAGAGGTAATACTTCATGAAGTGTTTTCCCTATGCTGTCATCAGTTAGCTTTGCATGCCCCTTGGCTTCTTCATTTAAGAAAACATAGGAAAAGCCGCCGTTGTCTTCTACTTTCATAACATAAATTAAATCCTTGATGTGCTTAAGGATAATTTCAAAGATGATTGCTTCGATTTTTTCATCAAAACGGCTAAATTGATCATCCTTTAAAATGACATTATTCATTCTGTTCATGATACCATTCCCTATTTCGTGTAATATCTAAATCTTTCTGCATATATCGATAAAAACCTTTAATTTTTAAAGAAATATTTTAATAGATCCATTTATAAAATATGCTATGTATCGTCTACATGCTAGTGAATTTGTCAAAATTCACTACTACAAGTATAATAAAAGATAGAAAGGAGCGAAAGTATGAAAAAACAGGTAAATCAAACCCCGCTTGAACCAACTGTGGACAACCTTGCTCGCGCAATCTTTGTTGTGAATCGACATGCTAAAACCGCAACAAACCCTAAATTTTTATATTTACTAAAGCGTAAAGCATTAGAAAAGCTTATAGTAGAAGGAAAAGCCAAAAAAGAAGGCCTTCATTTTTCTAGAAATCCGAAAAATAGCCAACAGCAATCTGATGTTTTAATTTCAGCAGGGGATTATTATTTTCACATGCCTCCTACAAAAGAAGACTTCTCACGCCTGCCACACCTTGGAAAGTTGAGTCAGACATATCGCAATCCAAAAACTCATCTATCACTTTCTCTAGCTAAAAGCCTTCTACAGCAATACGTTGGAATTGAAGAAAAGATAGAAAATAGTCATCAACCACATAAACGAACCTACCAAAAACCTGTATTCAAAAAATTAGGAGAAAGTTATCGATAAGTCCATAGAAAAAAACCAGGTGTATGTACCTGGTTTTTTTAATAGAGGTAAGTTAAGGTGCGTTGATCGGCTAAATTTGTATCAATCGGGCATTCTTGCGCGTCTCTCCCATATTGCCATACCCATACATTTGCTTTGCATTTCGGTGATGTTGGTCTAAAGTTAGGTGCATTCCGTTCCTTGGACACCCCAGGCTCAGGTTCCGCACTCCATAATATGGTTTGTACCGCAACCTGCTTATTTTTTCGAACGGCCTCACAATACGCATTGGAAAAATCACCTTCAACTGGATCATGATAAATACCTGGACGATAGCCAGTAGGATATATGGACTCCACCCATCCGCGAATCCACGCTTCATCTACAGCAAAAAAGCGCTCGATATTGGCAAAGAGAGCTACATTATTGGGAATACCGAGACGTCTTGCATTAAATACAGCATTACGTGCAGCAAGCTGCCCTTTTTCAAAAGTAGTCGCATCAGAAAAAACATTGTAAATCGGCAAAACCTTAATTCCACGATTTCGTAAAAATGAAATTTCTTCTCTTGTTAAAGCGTGTGAAACATTTGGTACTTCACTCAAATATCTCCCCCAAAATTTCGGGTTTCCAAATTTATTTTTCACACATGTATATAATTCTTCGTCGGCTGTTGCCGACGAATCCACTCCCCATACATATCTTGGCATTTTCACAACTCCTTAGTGCATACAAGATCAAACACTGTATTCATTATTTTCTGCATTTGTCCTGCCACTTAAGTGGAGGATGACTGTTGAATAAAATTATGCTTTCCATTTATGAATTAGTTGATTGTTTTCTCCTCTTGCAAAAACATCAATTCGATTACGGCTCCATGAGGCAGAGGATGGTTCGGAGGTTAATGTTCCACCAAGATCTTCCCATTCACTCCAACTACTTCCGTCCCAATTTTTTAGATACAGATGATTATCTGTTCCTTTTGCGAATACATCTAGATTATTAGATTTTCTTGAAGAGGCAGCAGGACTAGAGGTTAATTGACCACCAAGGTCTTCCCAATTACTCCAGCTTGAGCCATCCCAATACTTATGAAAAAGAGATCGATTCTCTCCTCTAGCGAAGACATCGATGCGATTAGGTCCCCATGATACGGCACCAGGTGCTGACGTTAGAATACCGCCTAAATCCTCCCACTCACTCCATTCCAAACCATCCCAATATTTATGATAAAGATGGCGGTCCGTACCTCTTCCAAATACATCCAGTCGATTCTCTCCCCATGATGCTACCGCAGGTGATGACGAGAGAACTCCTCCTAAATCTTCCCATTCACTCCATGAGGAACCGTCCCAATATTTATGAATTAAATGGTTATTATCACCTCGGGCAAAAACGTCGACTCGCCCTGGTCCCCATGATATGGCAGCTGGGGATGAAGTAAGAGATCCTCCGAGCTCCTCCCAATCGCTCCAACTTGACCCATTCCATATTCGGTGGTAGAGGACCCGATTTCTGCCACGTACATAGACATCTAATTGATTCCTGTCAGGTATTGTAGCCGAAGGTCCTGACGTTAAGTAACCCCCAAGGTCCTCCCAATCGCTCCAACTTTTTTCAGGTGAATAGCCAATATTTTCATACGTTAGTCGAATAATCGCCTTCATGATCCGTTGAAGTACCTGATCAGGAATACGGTAGGGTGCGAGCACAACGAAGATCCAATATGCTTGGTTCCGAAACGCCTGATAAGTCTGATTTACCTTTTGATCTAAGGAACCTGAAAATTGATTTTGCGTCATAAGAGTAAACATAACAATTTGTATCGCAATATACTGGGACATTCTTCGGTTAACATTAAATTCTGCTAATTCATCATAATGGGGTTTTACATTTTTTCGTACTTCTTTCCACACATTTTGAAACTCTTCTGTTTGTCTTTTTTGATTTTCCGGTGTGTTATGATTTATATAATAAGCTTGTTGGTAGCCATTAACGGGATAATATGGATAAAAATATTGTGGAACTGTTCGGTTATACGGATTCATTTGATATCCACCATATGGTTGATTCATAGCAGGTACCTCCCTTTTATAAAAAGTCCTCATATCATACTATGATGAAAATTAGGAAAGTAACCCATTTTTTCACATTCTCCGGCACGTATCACAATGTTTTCCAAACCAGATAAGTTCTGACATATCTAAATTTTCTAAAAAATACTTTACTTTTTATCGTTTTCCCTTCATAATAGAAAGACAACTAGATGATGCAATAGTTTCCTAAAATAGCATGGATCTAGTGGCGCTTATAAGTAAACCAACGCTTTTTTACAAATAAGCGAAAAATAAAAAGGAGTGATTACGTAATGGACCATTTTAACAAAGAGCAAAAAAATGAAGTAGTTGTTATACCTCAAACGCCTGATGAAGAGATGTATGAGAAGGTAGCAGAAATGGTTCTCATCCAATCACAGGCCTCCTTTAAGAAAGAGCAATTGCTTAAACAAATCGACGAATCCCTAATTAATCGAGATGAATCATTATTTATGAAACTTACAAAACAATATAATATGTTACTGTCTCAACATCATTTTTTACAATAAACAATAGGCTAGTGCGAGATGCACTAGCCATTTCTTTTGAAAAAACGGTGTAGCCTCCTGCGCTACACCGTATCGTTTATTCGCGGAAGCTTAATTTTAAAGGTTGTGCCTTCGTGTTCTTTACTATCCACCGTAATTTCACCATTATGGTTTTCGATAATATTATAGCTTACCATTAGCCCAAGGCCCGTACCCTTTTCTTTTGTTGTATAAAAAGGCTCCCCGATTCGATCAAGGATAGACATTGGAATTCCACACCCCTCATCAATAAATAAGATATAGATCGAGTCATTTGTAACCCTTGTGCGTATTATGATTGTTCCGCCATTTTCCATCGCATCTATAGCATTCTTAATGAGATTGATGAACACTTGCTTAATTTGATTTTCATCACAGGTAATAATCGAATCTTGATTCACAAAATCAATATTGATTTGAATATTTTGAAGAATAGCCTGTGTCTCAAGAAGTGTCACAACGTCTCGCAATATGATCCGGATATCCTTATTTTTGAATTTTATCTCGGATGGCTTCGCCAATAACAAAAGCTCACTTAAAATCAATTCAATTCGACTTAATTCCGAAAAAATAATGTCAAAATAATTTTGTTTTCCTTGGATTTCATCATTAAACAATTGTAAAAATCCTTTGATTGCGGTTAATGGATTTCTAATTTCATGGGCAATCCCTGCAGCAAGCTGTCCGGCAATCGATAGTTTTTCAGATTTAATCATTAATTCTTCTGCCTTTATTCGGTCAGAAATATCGCGAATAATGACTTGAACCGCTGCTTCCCCGAAATAAGTTGTTGGAATGCCAATTAGTTCTGTATAAATTTGTTTTCCTTGAAATGTATACCATGATTGTTTACTGAAATTAACTTCCTTCTTTTCAGAATTGACAATCCCGATGAATTCTCTGACTTGATCATGATTATCTGGATGAAGAAAGGTATAAATATTTTTCCCTAACATTTCTGTGTAGCTGTTAGCCCCAAACATTTTTACACCTGAGTCATTGATAAACACCCAATTATTTTGATAAATCACAGCAATGGTATCAATCGAATTTTGAATAATTCGTTGGTAGCGTTCACGGCTTCTATGGATGATATCGTGGAATGATTTACGTGATGAGATATCATGTAAAACGATATACTCATAGATCTCATCATGGATATAGATTGGAACTTCCTTCACTTCCAGATAGATTTTTTCGTTGTTTTGTTTCAACCATTTTTGTTCGATGATACCTAAACGAAAGCCACTCTGAAGCTGCTCTATTCGTTTACTCACCACTTCGTGGAATTCTTCGTCTATAAACTGATATATGGAGTTCCCAATTACCTCATTAGGTTGTTGGATTTCTAAAAGGGATGCTGCTTCCCTATTCAAATACACGATTTGACCTAATTTTGCAATAATGATTGGAAATGGAGCTTCATCAATTAAATTCGGTGCATCAACTAACCTAGTAATCGGGAAAGACTTATCCGGAAAAAGCGACGATAACAACGTATTAGGACTGTTTTCCTCAAGCATGCAGTCATTTGTGGGATCCACTAAAACGTTCATTTTTAAAAGTATTTCTTCATATTCGAAAGACGTGGTGTCAAAGATAGGCTCAACAATAGTTTCGAACCAGATAATATCATTATTTGTTTTCAGCACTCTTAGTGCACATGCTGATTGTTGTTGTTTATTGAAAAAATAGCTTTCAAGCATGAAACGGTCATCTTTATGGATGATATTTTTAATCGAAGTTCCAATTAACATCTCTTTCGTGTAGCCTAAAACGTCTTTACAGTTGCTCGAAATATAAAGAATTTGACCATTTACAGTCACTGTTAATACGAGATTAACAGATGAAGGTGTTGCTGTTACATGTTCCGGAGCACTTTGTGAATTTCCTGTTCTCATCTATTGAACCCCCACCTCTCTATCGCTTATTTTGGTCGTTATGGTGAATCATGTATATGAATTTGGAAGTATTCTGTACGTGTTTTTTGGTAGGTGTAACCATTTTTTTACTATACTATTACATTAAGTTAGGGGCTAATTCATATCCATAGGTATAAAGCTGTCTCTTATACACATCT
>NZ_SLUB01000034.1 GCF_004799755.1 Bacillus timonensis
AGATGTGTATAAGAGACAGTAGTAGTATACTATATTTTTGATATAGGGCTTTAACATTTTGACCTAAAATCTCCTTGATTTAATATGATCATAAATTTATACAGTGAGAGGGTAATTTTGATGGTTGTAAATGTTATTTTATTAATCGTTTTATTTTTTCAAACCGTAATGAATATGACTAGAGCGATTATCTCTTTGTATGCTACAGATTTGGGAGCTTCAACATTTGACATCGGTATTTTGACTGCTGTTTATGCATTTTTCCCATTAATATTTGCGATTCATGCTGGGAGGATTGCCGATAAGATTGGAGATCGGTTACCCGTTATAGCAGGACTAATAGGCGTTGCAACCGGTATGGCGATTCCGTACTACTTCCCTTCCCTCATTTCATTATATATTTCCCAGTTAATTGTAGGCGTTTCAACTATTTTTATAACTGTGTCTCTTCAAAATCTATTAGGAAACATCTCTAAGGAAAACAACCGTGATCGTTATTATAGTTATTTTGGAATGGCTGTTGCTTTTGGTTCAATGATTGGGCCGGTGATAGCAGGTTACATGGGAGAACATATTTCGTATTCATCCGTTTTCATTGCCTCCATATTTATCATTATTGTTCCAATCGTAATGGCAGTATTTATTCCTGTTATTAAGAGAAATAAAGAAGTGAAAAAAGTTAGCCTAAATTCATCTGTTAGCTTATTAAAAATTCCAATTTTACGTAAAGCATTAATTGCCAGTGCACTTGTTCTTTATTCAAAGGATATTTTCATCGCCTATTTTCCGCTTTTTGCAAAGCAGTATGGTATTACAACTTCAAGGATTGGTTGGATTATCGCAATTCAAGGATTTGCAATAATTTTTGTGAGATTTTTGTTACCTGCACTAACAGAAAAGCTTGGAAGGGACATTGTATTAATTGCTTCTGTTTTTATGGCTGGAATATCGTTCTTATTAGTTCCGTTTACAGGTAATGTGATTTTATTAGGTGCTTTAAGTGCCCTAATGGGACTTGGTTTGGGATGTGGCCAACCACTTTCGATGACAACCACCTATAATGCTTCACCAAAAACAAGGACTGGTGAAGTACTGGGATTACGACTTGCCTCTAATCGGCTGTCTCAGTTAATTGCCCCTGTTTTCTTTGGGTTGGTGGGTTCATGGGCTGGAATTTTTTCCGTGTTTTTTATTAGTGGAACGTTTTTGCTTGGCGGTTTATTTGCTATTAAGCCAGAAAAGAAAAGCAAACTAGCTTCATAGATGACGAAGGCCTACAGTATGAAGGATCGCTGTAGGCTTTATTTATGACAACATGAAACCCCCAATTCCCATCAATTTACTCTCCCGTATAACAAACCTTATAAAGTTCCTTTAAACTATACAACGTCATATTATATTTCTCTTATTCGAATAACTGTTATAAAATATAAGTTCAAGCATCCTAACGATTGGAGAAACAAATATGAAAGGTATATTTGAAAAAATAATGCCGTATCTAAAACGTGCCTGGGAATCTATTAAACGATTTTGGCGTGAAAAGCATCTGACAAAAATTTTATTACTGATCATATTAGTTTTTGTTTTAGTGTCCATGCTTTTCTTTGCTTTCATGGCAAGCCAAGCAAACGTCCAGTCATTGAAGGACGGATTGCGCCAAGCAACTGTTATTTATGATAAAGATGGTGAGGTTGCCACCAATATTGTGACAAATCGAACGGAAGGTGTTCAGGTTGAAGAACTGCCCGCCCATGTAAAAAATGCAGTCATTGCCATTGAAGATGAACGCTTTTATAGCCATAATGGCTTTGATATTAAAGGAATCATGCGTGCCTTTTTTAATAACATATTTGCGGGAAGAATCACCGGTGGAGGAAGTACCATCACTCAGCAGTTGACAAAAAATGCACTTCTCTCTCCTGAACAGACCTATAAACGGAAAATAGAGGAACTCTTTTTAGCATTAGAAATTGAAAAGCATTATTCCAAAGATGAAATTTTGCAAATGTACTTAAATCAGGTTTTCTTTGGAAATGGCTCATGGGGAATCAGCCAAGCTTCTAAAAAGTATTTTAATACAGATATTGAACATGTATCGATTAGTGAGGCGGCAATGTTGGCCGGACTTCTCCAAGCTCCTTCTGCATTAGATCCTTACAGAAATTACGATGGAGCAATCAAGAGAAGAAATACTGTTCTTTTGAAAATGCATGAATTAAAGATGATTTCTGACGATGAATATGCACAAGCAAAAAAGGAAGAAATCAAGCTTGAGGATGGTGGCGGTAGTTATATTCAACGAAACTATCCCTATTATGTAGATGCTGTTCTAGATGAAGCTATAAAAACATATGGACTAACTCAAGAGGAAATCCTTACTCGTGGATACCGAATCTATACGGAAATGGATCAACAGATTCAAACATCTCTTGAAGCTGTCTATAAAAAAGACTACCTCTTCCCAAAAGGGAAAGATGTGCTCGTCCAAAGTGGAGCCGTTATGTTACATCCTGAAACAGGTGGAGTACTTGGATTAGTCGGAGGCCGTGGTGATTATGTATTCCGTGGTTTTAATCGTGCCACCCATTTGCAGGCACAACCAGGGTCAACGATTAAACCACTAGCAGTCTATACTCCTGCACTTGAAGAAGGATATGAGGTTACTTCCGTGCTCAAGGATGAGTTGAAAACATATGGCGATTACACACCAGAGAATTTCTCAAGAACTTACCAAGGTGAGGTAAAGATGTATGAAGCATTAGAGGATTCCCTGAATGCACCTACCGTGTGGCTGTTAGATCAAATTGGAATAGATAAAGGACTTGATGCTCTTCGACGATTTGGCATTCCTTATACAGATGAAGATAAATACCTCGGAATTGGACTTGGGGGTATGCATAAAGGAACTTCACCATTACAACTTGCAGAGGCCTATTCCGTTTTTGCCAATGATGGAAAACGACCAGATGGACATCTTATTTCTAAAATAGTAGGACCAACCGGGAATGTGATCGCTGAACATAAGCATAAGACCACTCGAGTCACTTCCAAAAAAGTAGCTGATGATATAACGTCCATGCTTCTAAACGTAGTTGAAACAGGTTCAGGTAAGGGAACAAAAATCAAAGGAGTTGAGTTAGCTGGTAAAACGGGTTCAACCCAACTTCCATATAAAGATATAAATGGGACAAAAGATCAATGGTTTGTCGGATATACGCCTAATTTCGTTGGAGCTGTTTGGTTAGGCTATGACAAAACAGATAAAACTCATTATATTCAAGGAAGCAGCTCAGATTATATCGTTCCTTTATTTAGGGCAATGATGGAGGAGATGCTTCCATCGATGGAAGTGGATCCATTTGATGTTGTTTCGGTTAATGCGAAACTATCCGGACAAGAAGATCGAAAAACAATTTCAAAAGAAGAAATCAAAGAGAAGGCTGAAAAAGTGGAAGAAGCCTTAAAAGAAGAAAGTGCAAAATGGAAGCTAGTTCTGGAAGAAGCGAAAAAGGACATGAAGGATGTTAGTCAAAAACTGAAAGAAAAGGTACAAGGATTACTTGGAAACTAGAGTTATCTAAGAGTATTGTTCATTTGAGCAATACTCTTTTTATTTGACTATCCGATAGTCTCGATTTGGAGTGAGGCCACCCTCCTAGTATTTGGTGTTTCGTGGAACTCCACGGCCACTCGAGGGACACCGCCCTCCTAATATCTGGTACTTCGTGGAACTCTACGGCCATTCGAGGGACACCGCCCTCCTAATATCTGGTACTTCGTGGAACTCCACGGCCATTCGAGGGACACCATCCTCCTAATATCTGGTACCTCGTGGAACTCCACGGCCATTCGAGGGACACCATCCTCCTAATATCTGGTATGAAGTGGAACTGGATGAAGCATAAAGCCGTTAATCTATTACCAATGCCACTCAATAATAAACAAAAAGCCCTTATTTAGGGTTTTTCAATGACTTCTAAAAAATGTTTTAAGATTCCGGCTGTTAAGCCCCATATAACACGATCTTCATAATAATAAAAGCATTCATCCATTCCTCTTACCTGCCACTTATAATTCTCGCCACCAATGATATCGTTGAAGGGGAAGTTTTCTTCAGGTTCAACATGAAAATTCACTTTGAAAATTTGTGGTGGATTTGCCTGAAAAAATGACAATGGGACCGTAAACACCTCGCCAACTTCTCCCGGATTCGGGTGAATCTCATCAGGATTGTTTATCAAACCAACAAATGGATAAATAATCGTACCAAACGGTGATACAAAAAAATCTAATGGACTTACATCTGTAATCGCACTCTCTTTTATTCCTAGTTCCTCCATTGTTTCCCTTATCGCTGTATGTTTTTCATCCTTATCAGATGAATCCATTTTCCCGCCTGGAAAGCAAATCTCACCTGGCTGCCTTCTTAGTTGGCTTGATCGAACCTCAAACAGGATATGGACTTCATTATCTTTTTTAAGCAAAGGAAGAAGAATGGAAAAGCGTTTGAAATCACCAAGACCTAATATGGATGGAGTTCGATTTTTGACGACATTGACAATTTTATCGATTTCCATAGTTCACCTCGAATATTTATTGTTTTAAGCCTTTAAAAGCTTGAATAAATTCAATTGGATCTTCTTTTGTATGATAGGAGAAAACTCCTTGATTGGTATGGAGGTATAAAAAGCTTGTTCGGAAGGATACATCATACACATGTTCTAGTTGAAATTCATTTGTAGAAGAAAGGATTCTGTCTTCGAATAATCGTAGTTGATGATGTGTTTCAATAAATTTTTGTTCATTCCACTCAATTTTTCTTTGTATAACAATATACGAATGAGACGCAATAAATTTCACAGATTCTCTCCTTTCTTTCCTATATTGTACCAGAAAATGACGAACCAGGACTCCCAAAAGCATTATAGAAAAAACCACAGTGAACTATCATCACTGTGGGTCATCATTCTTATTGTTGAACTAATTCTTTTTCAAGAGCTTGCAAACGTTCAACTACTTCTTCCTCAGTTAAACCGTTCTCTTCTACATAACGGTTACGCGGATGAACACGACATTCATGAGTACAGCCTCTTAAATATTTATGCTCATTTTCTTCAGAACATAGAATTTGTTTATTACATTCTGGATTTGCACAGTTAACATATCGTTCACATGGTTCACCAGTGAAATGGTCTTTACCAACAATAACATGTTCTTTTTGATTTACTGGAACCGCAATTCTTTCATCAAAAACATAGAGTTGACCATCCCAAAGGTCACCTTGTACCTCAGGATCTTTTCCGTATGTCGCAATACCACCATGAAGTTGGCCAACTTCCTCAAAGCCTTCTCTCACTAACCAGCCAGAGAATTTTTCACAACGAATACCGCCTGTACAGTATGTTAAAATCTTTTTACCTTCAAGCATGTCTTTATTTTCACGTACCCACTGTGGTAAATCGCGGAATGTTTCAACGTCAGGTCTGATTGCACCTCTGAAATGTCCTAAATCAAATTCATAGGTGTTTCGTGCATCAAGAATAATCGTATTCTGATCTTGCATTTTTTCATAAAATTCTTTTGGACTTAAGTATTTACCAGTTAATTCACGTGGATTAATATCATCCTCAAGGCTTAAGTTCACAAGTTCGGGACGTGGTCTAACGTGCATTTTCTTAAATGCATGTCCATCTGCTTCATCAATTTTAAATACAATGCTTGCGAAGCGTGGATCTTTTCTCATTTCTTCCATATACTTGTCAGTTTGTTCAATTGTACCGGAAACTGTTCCGTTAATCCCCTCAGTCGCGACTAAAATACGACCTTTTAAACCAATTTCCTTACAGAAGGCAAGATGCTCTTTAGCAAATTCGGCTGGATTTTCAATTGTCACATACTGGTAATAAAGTAATACTCGATAAGGTTTTGTTTTTGTCATTATTTTTCGACCGCCTATCATTAATATTTGCAAGATATGAATGTGTCTAGGATCGAATTACACTTTTTCTCTTACATCAGAGTATTGTATCAAATTCTTTAATACTAAATCAACGTTTTATACCTTCCTTATATTGTAAAGTTGTTATTTCGGTTTTTTTCTTCAAAAATATATCTATTTTTAACAATTGATATATAATAATCATGTCAAACATTTCGGATGGGGGTTTCAAATATGAGTTTACCAAAAGCGTTAACAATTGCAGGTTCTGATAGCAGTGGTGGAGCTGGACTTCAAGCCGACTTAAAGACTTTCCAAGAAAATGGGGTTTATGGCATGTCTGCCTTAACTGTAATTGTTGCGATGGACCCAAATAATCATTGGAATCACCAAGTGTTTCCCGTTGACCATGATATCATCAAGGCACAGTTAGCAACTATTCTTGATGGCATTGGTGTTGATGCGGCAAAGACAGGAATGCTTCCTACTGTTGATATTATTGAAATTGCTGCTGATGCGGTAAAAAAGCATAATCTTCAAAAATTTGTGGTTGACCCTGTAATGGTTTGTAAGGGCGAAGACGAAGTCCTATTTCCAGACCATGCTGTTGCTCTTAGAGAAATACTTACTCCACTTGCAACCGTCATTACGCCAAATTTATTTGAAGCTGGCCAACTAAGTGGAATTGGTTCAATTACAACTATCGATCAGATGAAAGATGCTGCTGTTAAGATACATGACCTTGGTGCAAAATATGTACTTGTAAAAGGTGGCGGAAAGTTAAAACATGATAAAGCAGTAGATGTTTTATATGATGGAAATGAAATAGAGGTCCTTGAAGACGATCGTTTCGAGACATCATTTACCCACGGTGCAGGCTGCACTTCTTCTGCTGCGATTGCGGCTGGACTTGCAAAAGGATTAGATGTAAAGGAAGCCATATATGAAGCGAAGAAATTCATCACAGCTGCTATTCGTCATTCCTTCCAGCTCAATGAGTATGTTGGTCCTACAAATCATGCCGCACGTCGACTGTACGGTGATAACTAAGCTGTAGTAAAACTCTACAGCTTTCAAATCTTAGGTAATGAAAAACCTGCCTAGACGAATTTTAAAGATGATGGTAATATTGTGAATATCATAGAATAATAGATTGTTCAGTCCATGTATTCACTTGTAAAAAGCCATAGGTAAGGAGTGTGGAAATATGCCTAGGATTAACAAAGATATCGTTAAATTTTTACGCAAAAGAAACAACATGACTCAACGTGATTTTGCTAAGGCTGTCAATTGCAGCTTTGCGCTAATTGCTCTTGTCGAAGTTGGCAAACGCAGAATTACAAGCAACCTTGAAACGAAAATCAAAGAGTCTTTTAATTTAGATGATCAACAAATATCATCCCTTGCATCCATCGTTCAAGAAGTAGCAAAGGGCGTACATCCTTATATGTAAGTAGGAAAAAAGCAATTGGACATATGCGCCAATTGCTTTTTTATTGGATACGTGTAAAACCATATTCCTCAAATAGCGTTATAGCCTCCTCACTTAATAAATATTCATAAAATAGTGTTGCCTCTTTGACATGTTTCGAAGATTTGATAACTCCAATTGGATAGATAATAGGTGAATGGTATTTAGAGTCCACACTCGTGATGACTTGAATTTGATTAGACATTTGCGTATCTGTTTTATAAACAAATCCTGCATCGACATTTCCTGTTTCCACATATGTAAGTACTTGACGAACATCCTTAGAAAGAACAAGTTGATTTTCAATCGTATTCCACAGCCCCATATTATCTATTGCTTCTTTTGCATATGCTCCTGCTGGAACACTTTCTGGGATACCGATTGAAATTCGCTTTGCTTTTTTCAAATCTTCCACCGATTTAATATGTTTATTATTTTGTGGAGTAATTAAGACAATTTCATTACCGATTAAGTTTTGTTGAAATTTTTCATGAATTAGCCCGTTATCCCTTAATTCATTGAATTTCTCCAGTGACGCGGATAAAAATAAATCTACTGGTGCACCTTGTGATATTTGTTGGGAAAGTGCACCTGATGCTCCAAAATTAAAGGAAATATCGATTGTTGGATGTTTTTCTTCAAAGTTTTTCTTTAATTCCTGGAGCACATTTTGCATGCTTGCTGCAGCAGAAACAGTTATCTCCGCATTTTTAACATTTTCAGTTTCCTCAGGAGACCCACATGCATTTAAAAATAAGACAAGTATGAGTAAAAAAATGAATCTATACATAAAACACCTTCCCCTAGTTAGTATAACTAAAAGAAAAAAAGTAGTCACACATCGATTTTTTTATGACTACTTTTCACGTATTATTCCATTTCCTTAAAAGCTAAATCCGCAAGCTTAGCAATTGTCATATCGTCCATTGGTGGATTATGAAGACCTGCTCTCACATCGCGATAGTACCGTTGTAGTGGATTGGATTTATGTAGACTTTTTGCACCCACAATTCGCATTGCTTTATCAACTACAGAAAGTGCACTATTTGTTGCAATGTGTTTGGCAAGACCTAATTCTGGACCGAGCTGGCTCCGGTCAACGGTTCGATCCCATTTGTCAGCAATTGAGTACAATACATGACGCGCCTGAAGCAGCTCAGCTTCCATTTCCCCAACGACTCTTGCTACATTAGGTATCGTTCTTATCGGTCCCTTTATACTATTCGGAGAGTATTCATTTGCGAATTTTACTGCATAATTCCTTGCAGCAATTGCAATTCCTAGATAACATGCTGGAATATGTAGCATCCAGCCACTTGGTATTGCTTTTAATTCTGGGGTTAAAATTTCTACCAAATCATTTTCTTCTAGTTCTACATTTGTAAGAACTAAATCATGGCTTCCTGTCCCCCTCATCGAAATGGTATTCCACGTTTCTTCTATTGTAACTCCATCTTTAGAGCGTTCGACCAAAAACTCACCCACTTGATCTGTGCCTTCTACCGAGGCAATGACGCCGATATAATCAAGGACAGGGACCATGGTTGTAAATGATTTTCTTCCTGAAAGAATCCATTTATCCCCTTCTTTTTTAGCAGTTGTTTGGGGTTTTCCACCTCGAGTAGGGCTGCCCGTTTGGGGTTCTGTTGCAGCACGATTGTATAAGGCTCCTTGTAAAACCTGGTTTGCATAAGCTGAAAGTTTCTCTTCGTTCCAGCGCTTCTTCTCAAATAAATCCATGGTTGCCCCAAGATGCCATCCAATTGACAAAGCGGTTGAGCCATCCCCAACAGCAAGCGTTTCTTGCAACAATACAAAGTCATACAAGGAAAGGCTATCTTTCCCGCCATATTCCTTTGGTACAGAAAGACTTGTATAGCCTGTTCTTTTTAATTCCTCAATATTTAATATAGGAAATTCTCCTGTCTCATCATACTCCTGAGCTCTCTCATGAAATCTCTCCGCTAATTCGCTAGCCATTTTATATAAATGCTTTTGTTTCTCTGTTTTTATAAATGAAATGGGCATTTTCACCTCTCCTTTTTTCAAATCATGCTTACTAATTCAATATGTATATTATACTATTCCTATTTGAATAATTAAAAATAAATGCGCAAACCTGTGGTTGTGACACTTCATGAGTTCGTGATTACTTAATGTGAAAAGAAAAAAGCTAGACAAAACAGGTTCTGTTTTATCTAGCTCCTCGATTAATCATTATCGTTATTATCTTCATCATCATGATGCTTTTTATGATGATACATTGGGATATATCCATGTTCTTTTATTTTTTGGTAATGCTCGTCCAACCATTTAAGCTTTTTATCGGCTTTCTCTTTTGGAAGAACGCCATATTCAACATATTTGTTAATTATCGATTTCTTTGTTTCAAGGAGTTCAAGATAAAGCTGATCAAGTTCTTTCTTTTGCTGATCAGTAAGCTCTACCTTAGGTCTCTCTTCACTCTTCTCCACTTCAGCATCTGCTTGGAATCCTCCTAGAAGAAAGAAACTTAAAAGTAATACAAAACCAGTCATTCTTTTCATCTAAATACTTCCTTTCCTGTTATGTACAAATTCATTGTTAGTATCCATTATTATCCAAGTTTTATACATCTCGTCTAAAAAAGGTGACCTTGATGGCCACCTTTGTTTAAGATGCTTTTTGCTTTTCTTGTATAGATTGTGCTTTTGTTTTCTTCATCTTTGTTCCAATAAACACAACAGCAATAATCACGAGTGCTTCAAATCCATATTTGAACCATGGATTATCAAAAAAATCCTGGAGGAATGGTTCTCCTACAATCATTTTCGAAGCTGTCCATGCAAGTATGGCTGCACCGATTGTAACAATGATTGGAAAACGATCAATTAATTTAATAAACAACGTACTTCCCCAAACCATGATTGGGACTGAAATGATAAGCCCTGTAATGACCAAAACAAAACTACCATGGGCAGCACCGGCAACTCCAAGTACATTATCAAGTCCCATTAAAGCATCTGCAACAATTATTGTTCGAACCGCGGATCCAAAAGAACCTTTGGCCTCAATTTCATGCTCCTCTTGATCATCAACGAGGAGCTTATAGGCTATCCAAATGAGGAAAATTCCTCCAACGAGATGTAATCCAGGTATCTCGAGAAGCCATACGACAACTAAGGTAGCAGCTGCACGTATGATAATGGCTCCTACAGTTCCCCATATGATGGCTCGTTTTTGCTGGTTCTTCGGTAAATTTCTTGCGGCTAAACCGATTACAATCGCATTGTCGCCTGCTAAGACGAGATCAATTACTACAATTGCAAGTAGAGCTGAAAAAAACTCTCCTGAAAACAATTCCATAAGTAATTCACCTCAAATTTAGGTTCCCCCAAATTCTCATTTATCTTTTAAGAAATTGTTCATTAAAAATTGGTATCATAATTGGAAAAATATATTATAATCGTTACAACGATTCATTATTACAACATATAGTACTAGTAGAAAAGTTTTATTTTTCCTAGGAGAAACGGGGAGTATAAATGAAGAAGTTAATTCCATTCGGTTACTTTGCTTCGATTGTTTTGATTTTATCTGGTGTACTTTATTTTTTTGCTGCAAATTGGCCAGAATTTACACGTTTTGAAAAAGTGGCACTTGCAGTTGCTGCGATTGCTTTATTTTATTTATTATCAGCCCTATCCTCAAAACTCCTTTCACATCAAGTATTTTTAGGGAAATGGCTATTGGTTGCAGGTGCAATTTCCTTTGGCTTATGTGTTGCATTAATTGGTCAAATTTACAACTCTCATGCAGATAGTTATGTACTTTTCCTTATTTGGCTGATACCTGTGTTTTTGCTTGCGATTTGCACACGTTATGCCCCTTTATCTATATTAAGCTTTGTGCTTTTTCACCTTGCCTATTGGTTCTATATGAATCCCTCATCATACTTCATCGCCCGCACAGATTTTCAAGAGTGGCTCATATATCTCATCATTGCTGTCATTAATTTAATCTTATTTTTGCTAACCTTTACGCGATTTTTAACGAATCATTCAATTCGTTATTTGTCCTATACAATGACACATGCCATGTTAATTGGTATGAGTATTTTTGAATTGTATGAACCATATAGTGGTTGGACGAATGTATTGTATCTAGTATTTGCTTTCATTTCTTATTTCTATCTGGTTACAAAGAGAATTGATAAGTATATTTCAATCATCTTATTTACAATGGTTAGTATCTACGTGTGTACAAAAATCATTGAAATCCCGTTTTTATTCGGAGATGCAATTGGCTATCTTGGATTACAAATAATCGGATCTATCGCATCTATTGCCCTGATCATTGGTGGCGTTCTTCTCGCTAGACACTTATCAACTAAACACACAGAGACGCCAGTTAGTCAGGCTGTTAAAGGTATCTTAATCGTGATTGTCACACTTATAGGTTCCTTTATGTTTTCGATTAGTTTCGGTGGAGTACTTTTCCTTATATTTTCTAGTTATTATCCAACTGTCATTTTGAGTTTATTGTTTATTAGTGTAGGCTTATTTGTGAAAAAGCTAGGACCCTATGCCCAAAACACATTGCTGTTTATCGGTTTCTTCTCTGGTTTACTTGAGGCATTTTTCCTATCGACTCCCATTACGATTTTCTTTTTAATCGTATCTGTCGTGGTCACAATTGTCATGAAGGATGGAATCATTCGATTCTTAAGCTATACAACAATCATTGGTTGTTCCTTGAATCTTTTCCTAGATACATGGGGCCAATGGGTACACTTAGAGTTTGTGTTGTTAGGGTTTGCCCTGTTAAACGCAATCATCTATTATGTCGTTTATGTCGTTCGTTCAGATTCTAACTTAAAAAGAATTAGTTCATTCTATACTTTGCTCTTCTTTTATTCATTAACCTTTCTGGATAATTTGATATGGCAAGAGATTTTATATAGTCTAGTGTTCTTTATCATTACAACAACATTAGTCCTTTTCTACTCACGAAATGATGATGTATTTATGTTTCGAATGACACTTGTCTTTTGGATTGCGTTATTTATTTCTACCTATTATGACTTAGTTTGGTCACTTGTACACAAATCACTTTCACTTCTAATTATCGGGCTTACCTTCTTTGTCATCACCCAATTGTTTGACAGAAGGTCAGGTGTAAAGGTGATTGCAAATGAAATCGTATTTACAAAGAAGCAGTGGGTTTTGATTGGGCTCATACTCCTTCTCCAAATTGGATTTGTCGGGTATCAAATTGGAAGCAATGAATCACTATTGAAAAATGGAAAAGAGATAACTCTTGAATTAGCGCCAGTTGACCCCCGTTCCATGCTTCAGGGGGACTATGTTACCTTACGTTATGAAATTGCTGAAGTTCCTGAACTAACAAATGTTCATTCCGGAAATCGGGTTTATATCCTTGCTAAAAAAGATAAAAATGGTGTGTATCAACGTGAGAAAGTACTTACCTCCATTGACCCTAAAGAATATCAACTTGCTGAAGATGAAGTTCTGATTGCGGGTAAATACAATGGTTATGACGGTGTCATCCTTGGGATTGAAAGCTATTTTGTAAAAGAAGGAACTGGGTTAGACCTTCAACGTGATGCCAAACATGCAAAAGTAAAAGTTGCGAAAAATGGAAATGCAATCGTAGAAACCATTTATTAAGGAGGTATACTTGCCTCCTTTTTTTCGTGAAAAATACTAAAAATCTAAATAATCATGATATAATTTATTCGTACTACTAAGAGGGGAGAATCGGAAAATGTTACATAACCTATATGATACTTTAGATAATAAATATACTGAAATGGTTAATATCCGCCGTTATTTGCATCAACACCCAGAAGTTTCTTTTAAAGAATATAAAACAGCTGAATACATTGCCAATTTCTATAAAAACATCGGGGTCGAGGTACGCACCAATGTTGGAGGAAACGGCGTTGTGGCAAAAATTCATGGTGACAAATCAGGTCCTACGGTTGCACTAAGAGCCGATTTTGATGCACTACCGATTCAAGATGAAAAGGATGTACCTTATAAATCGACTGTTCCTGGTGTGATGCACGCATGTGGCCATGATGGACATACCGCTACATTGCTGGTTCTGGCAAAAACACTCCATGAAATGAAGGATCAACTCGCAGGAAATGTTGTTCTTATCCACCAACATGCGGAAGAATTCGCTCCAGGGGGCGCAATCGCGATGATTGAGGATGGCTGTCTCGAAGGGGTTGACGTTATTTTTGGAACCCATTTATGGGCAACTACCCCTACAGGAGCAATTGAATACCGTGTTGGTCCAATTATGGCTGCAGCCGACCGATTTGAAATTAAGGTTCAAGGGTCAGGTGGACACGGTGCACATCCACATACGACAAAGGATGCAATTGTGATTGGATCCCAACTTGTGATGAATTTACAGCAAATTGTGAGCAGACGAGTGGATCCAATTGAATCTGCAGTCGTAACCCTTGGCTCATTCGTTGCAGAAAATCCATTTAACGTAATTGCAGACTCTGCGAAACTTGAGGGAACTGTCCGAACATTTAGTGAGGATGTACGAAGTCAAATTGAAGTCGAAATTGAGCGAATTGTAAAAGGAACTTGCATTGCATCTGATTCCTCTTACACATATGCCTATCACCGAGGCTACCCCGCTGTCGTCAATCATAAGGAACAAACTGATTTCCTTGTGGAAGTTGCGGAGAATGTTCCAGGTGTTGTGCACGTAAATGAAACGGCACCTCAAATGGGTGGTGAGGATTTCGCCTATTATTTACAGCATGTTCCAGGAAGCTTTTTCTTTACAGGAGCAATGCCAGTTGATGAAGCAAATGCCTATCCACATCATCATCCTAAATTTGATATTGATGAAAAAGCCATGCTCATTGCTGCAAAAACATTGGGAGCTGCAACCTTGAACTACTTATCAATAGAAAAGTCTGAGGAAGCTACAGTATAAAAAGGACTTCCCGGACAATGCTGGCGATTTTTGCCCGAATTATGTATTTCTAAACACATCTTTAGTGACACGCTAGGAGCTTTTTTTACTAAAGCATGCACCGCTAATCATTTCTTGCGGAGCATGCTTATTGTTTTTCGGCTCTAGCATGTACCGCTGAACACTTCTTGGGGACATGCTTGCTGTCTTTCGGCTCTCGCATGTACCTCTGAACACTTCTTGCGGGACATGCTTATTGTTTTTCGGCTCTAGCATGTACCTCTGAACACTTCTTGGGGACATGCTTGCTGTCTTTCGGCTCTAGCATGTACCGCTGAACACTTCTTGCGGGACATGCTTGCTGTCTTTCGGCTCTAGCATGTACCGCTGAACACTTCTTGCGGGACATGCTTGCTGTCTTTTGGCTCTAGCATGCACCGCTAAACACTTCTTACGGGACATACTTACTACTTTTCGGCTTTAGCATGTTCCACGGATACCAACATTGTCAAAATAACAAAACAAACGCAAGAATGTTGTTGTTTACAGCATTCTTGCGTTTTAGCTAGTTGCTTTCTTTTAATATGCGTAATCGATAACAATTTTTCGCGGTTTCACCTAAGTGATCCAGAAGGTTGTAATTGGCATAAGCTCCGACAACTGCACCGATACCCGGTAGTAGTTGAAGCATTTTCACGAAATCAATATAATCGCGATACTCTTGTTGGAAAACTCGCCAATCCATTTCCGCAAGACGATTTTTTTCTTCCTCCCAATTCTCAATCACTTGTAAGGTTCTCTTTTTATGATCATCACTTGAAAAAGCAAGTTGAAACACCTGCAACAGGAAAAGGCGTTCCTCATAGTTTTTCGTATCAAATCCATGAATCGCAGCCACTTCAAACAAGAATTTCATTTTGATCGACAGAAGTAATGGGAAATCGGCCAACGATAATAGAAATCCTCCTGCTCCAGTTCCAGCCCCTTCAGCTGCAGCAGTTCGTCGATAAACGGTTAACTTATCTTCAATCAGTTTTTCTTTAACCTGTAACGTCATCCCTTGAGGATACTGTCCCTTCGTTGTATATTCCGAACCAACCAACGTTGCCTGAACCATTTTTTTAATACTTTCGGTAATGACCGTATGAGCTTTTTCAGGTATCAGTTCATTCACTTTTGTTTGTGCTTTTTTCGATACACGTTGGAGCATATTTGACTTTTTAACCAGCTTTTTGCGCCATTGAAATAATTCCTCTTCTACCGTTACCATATACGAATCGTTCATGCACCTCTACCCTTCTTTTCGTTTAGTATTTCTACGTGAATCCAAAGGAAAAGGTTTCATTTAACCATACATGCGATCCAGCTTATGTACTTTCCCTTTCGTATAAACAAACACAAATAGATAAACAAACACAATACCTATTACTAAGAAAGTGAGTGATGTTGTGATTTCAGCAGTTAGAAACAAGAGTATGGTAAATATAATAGACTGAACAACAAGTAGCTGGAATAATAGTTGTAAATAAGAGGTCATCTTCGCGGCTTCACTTACAGGGTATAAGCGAACCCAAATTTTTAAGCTATGATGTCTCCATAAAGTGATAAGCTGATAACCCGTTAAATAAAGAAACAAAATCATAACAAAGGCTTTTCCGTATTGAAATGGAACGAAATAAATGATCAATCCACCAATAATCGTGAGCCTCACATACATTCCTAAATAGTCACTTGTTCGCAAAAAAGTGCGTGTGTAAAGGTAACGAAACGTATTTTTCTTTGAATACGAAATTGACGCTGTCACCCAATTGAGCCATGGTCTTTTTTTCACCCGTTCCTTCAACTTTGGAACATCCGTGAATAAATTTGCAATGCGGTAAAAGGATAGCATTCGCTTCGATTCTAATTCGATTAATGTATTCCATTTCAGCCCTTTATTTTCAACTGACTTATGAAAATATAGGAGCAACCCTACCATGATGACAACCACACTGCCAATCACAAGAATCGATGCACCTGAAAATAATAAATACATGAGAACGATATTTAAAATAACGCGAATCACGATATCAGTATAATAGGTTGAGCTTTCTGTGTAATATTGTGTAAACCAGGTCATTAAAAGGTTCCAAGCTTTACACAATAACACAATCACGAAAATCCCCGCTAAAGACGAAAAGGTTTTATCTGTAACAGCTAGATACAAGGGTGCTGCTACCGCAAATACAATTAACAATAAATAGATTTGGGAGAATAAACTATACCAAAATGCCTTTTGAAAATAAGGCGTTAGCTTCTTTTCAATGGGCAATAAAAAAACGAGGTCGGGCTCTTTTACCAGGGTTTGGATACGACTATTTGTTAAAATAAACCCTAAAATGAACGCAATAATGATGGCATATGGAAAATCCTTTGGAACATCCTGCAGCCAATAATTATAATAATACGCTCCTCCTCCACCTAAAAATAGGAGGGCAATCAATAAATGGTCATTTAACATATAGCGTAAGTAACGGCTTATTTCCTTAAAATGTTGGGTTTGACGCTTACTCCATAATTCATTGATATCAATCATGTTCTTCTTCCTTTGTTAAGCTGATATAAATGTCATCAAGTGTGGCGTTCTCCATTTTAAATTGCTGCCTAAGATCCTCTAAAGTGCCAGAGGCCTTTACCTTCCCGTTATGTAAAATAATAAACGAATCACAGTACCTTTCAGCCGTGGCAAGAATATGGGTCGACATCAAAATACCTGCACCTTGATTTTTCATTTTGTTCATTAATTCTAATAAGGATTGGATACCTAGCGGATCGAGTCCCACAAATGGCTCATCAATAATATAAAGATCAGGTTCAACCAGAAAGGCACACATAATCATTACCTTTTGCTTCATTCCCTTTGAAAAATGAGACGGGAAGAACTTTACCTTTTTATCCATTCGAAATTCTTTTAATAAAGGTTGTACCCTTTCTACAAAAACTTTCTTGTCTAACCCATAGGCCATAGCCGTTAGTTCTAAATGTTCATATAGTGTCAATTCATCATAAAGAATCGGTGTTTCAGGAATAAAACTAAACATGGATCGATAGGCTTCCATATCCTCTTGAATCGTGTTTCCGTTGATTTGGATGGATCCTTTTTTCGGTTCCATCAGACCAATGATATGTTTGATGGTCGTACTTTTCCCTGCACCGTTTAATCCGATTAATCCTACAATCTCATTTTGTTTGACCTGGAAGGAAACATCTTTTAAAACTGGATTTTGTGTATATCCACCTGTTAGATTTTTTATCTCTAATAGTGCCATGGAAAGCTCCCTTCTTAGCATTTATATTTCTTTTAATCATATCAAAAAATGGTTTTTTTACATAGTTAAAAAGTTTGTATATCTTGACTCGTAAAAGCCATACTAATTCCTGAAGAGGGCAAGAAAAAAGCCTTGATGTTAATCATCTACCTGGAATGAGGTGTTTGTTAAAGACAATATCCTTGTTTTAGACGACAGCTTTTTAAACCTGTTATAAGGGGATGGTTACTTTGGGAAATGTGAGAGAAAGTGAGTTCATAACAAATTACCACTAACCACAAAATAACATTATTTTGTAAATGAGGTGTTTGTTAAAGGCTACCTAGTCGAAATATAAGTCGTAAAAAAGCTTATATCCAAAAGACAAGGGGATGGTCCGCTTGAACCACGAAATTGACTCACTCCATTAGATAAAGACTTTCATTACTAAAAAAAATGAGGTGTTTATCAAAGATACCGTTAACCTTTTAACGTAAGCCTTCTTCAGAACAGGGTGCATCCTTTGCGATTGCATCCTGTTTCTTTTTTGAAATGAATCATGAAAATTTTTACATCTCAAGAACCTATGATAAAATATGAGGTAATATTTGAATTTTGAAAGGAATGGACATTAATGAGTGATTGTATTTTTTGTAAGATTATCAATGGGGATATTCCAACTGCGAAAGTATTTGAAAATGAACACGTATTTGCTTTCTTAGACATCAGCCAAGTTTCAAAAGGACATACGCTTGTTATTCCAAAAGTACATAAAGAAAATGTATTTGAATTAACACCTGAAATCGCGCAGCACATTTTTGAAGCCGTACCATCCATTGCAAATGCAATCAAAAAAGAATTCAATCCGATTGGAATGAATCTTTTACAAAATAATGGTGAACAAGCTGGACAATCTGTTTTCCACTTCCACCTTCACCTCATTCCACGTTATGGAAAAGGCGATGGATTTGGCATCGTATGGAAGTCACATGAAAATCAATATACAGGTGAGGATTTACAAAACATCGCTTCCACTATATCTAAAGCCATCCAAAATTAATTGTTACAGACAGGACTTTTTAAGTCTTGTTTTTTTATTGCTATGTTAGCGTTTTCTTCACTTTTTTCAAAAAATTTCACTTTTTTTTTCATAAAAACGTGATAAGATAACTTTATTCAACTAAAGCAATAAAATAGGAGGAATCAACTATGCAACGAGCTTACAATTTTAATGCCGGCCCTTCTGCTCTGCCACTTGAAGTGTTAAATCGTGCACAAGCAGAGTTAGTTAATTACAAAGGAACTGGTATGTCTGTGATGGAACTAAGCCATCGTAGTAAGGAATATGATCAAGTTCACCAACAAGCTATTTCTGATTTACGTACCCTTTTGCGGATTCCAGATGACTATCAGGTGTTGTTTTTACAAGGAGGCGCTAGTCTACAATTCTCAATGATCCCAATGAATTTCTTAACACCAGGTAAAACAGCAGACTACATTTTAACTGGTTCTTGGTCTCAAAAGGCACTTGAAGAAGCAAATAAGTTTGGGGAAACCAATGTCATCGCATCAAGCAAAGACGAAAAATTCAGCTATATCCCTGAAGTAAATGGGGACAATCATTCGACTAACTCTGCATATGTGCACATTACCTCAAACAACACAATCTATGGAACACAATGGGAGAAATACCCAACCTACACGGATGTCCCATTAATTGCAGATATGTCAAGTGACATTTTATGCAGAGAAACGAATGTGGAGCAGTTCGGGATGATTTATGCAGGCGCGCAAAAGAACCTTGGACCTTCTGGGGTAACGGTTGCAATCATTAAGGATTCTCTTTTAAAACAAAGTAACAGCAATCTGCCAACAATGCTGGATTACCATACACACGTGAAGTCAAATTCTCTTTATAATACACCACCAACTTTTTCAATTTATATGCTGTCACTTGTTCTTGATTGGGTGAAGGAACAAGGTGGAGTGTCAGCGATCGAAGCAAGAAACAAGGAAAAAGCAGCACTTTTATATCATACAATTGATGAATCAGAAGGTTTCTATAAAGCTCACGCCAAGGACGGAAGCCGTTCTATTATGAACGTGTCCTACACACTTCCTAGTGACGAGCTTACGAAAAAGTTCTTAGCACAAGCGAAAGAAAAAGGTTTTGTTGGTCTAAATGGTCATCGTTCCATCGGTGGCTGCCGTGCATCCATCTACAACGCGGTTCCATATGAATCTGTTGAAGCACTTGCTTCCTTTATGAAAGCCTTTAAATCAGAAAATTAGAACTTTCAAGTAGGATGATAGTCTGATATAATTAAAGGTAAGATTTTTGCAATAGGCAATGAGTGCACTATTGGAGAATCCAAAAATATAGCTTAGTAAAGCTGAGGAGAGATGAGAAATGAATACAAAGGTTTTAGTACTATTATCATTATTAATTGGAATGGGTGCTGTTCTGCATGCGGTAATGCCACCGATTTACCTTGGAATGAAGCCTGACTTATTGTTGGTCATGATGTTTTTAGGAATTATCCTATTTCCTGAAAAGAAATACGTACTGCTTGTTGCGATTGTCGCAGGTGTAATTTCAGCATTGACAACTGGTTTCCCAGGTGGTCAAATTGCTAGTCCATTCGATAAGGTAGTTTCAGCATTCGTATTCTATAGCATCTTCATTGCTGCAAGAAAGTACACCAAGTCAATAATAATGATATGTGCGGTTACTGCTGTAGGAATTCTAGTTTCAGGAATTGTTTTCTTAAGTGTTGCACTTATCGTTGCTGGTCTCCCTGGAACATTCATCGGACTGTTCCTAAGTGTAGTCCTTCCAACAACTGTAATGGGTATAATTGCAATGGCGATTATTCATCCGATTGCACAACAAATTATGAAACGTACAAACTTTACAGTAAGTGCATAATCAGATTTTCACGGGGTGTCCGACTAGGTTGTTGGGCACCTTTTTTCTGTCTGTGAATTTTGCTAAAATCGATAGATGAATGAAAAAAGATAGAACACAAATAAAATCGATAGAACCGAATTAAAACCGATAGAATCGAATAATCGTCGATAGAATTCAAATAAGCGCCGATTGGCATTCCTATTCCATCAAAAATCTATGAAATTTAGTGATATCTAGTGAATTATCATCATATAGTAGAAGTAAAAAGTGGGACAAGGAGTGGGAAGCGATGTTATCAGTACCATGGTTTGTATATGTAGCATTATTTGGAGTACTTTTCAGTGCATATATGGTGATTCGAACAACTAGGGAGGAAAAACAGATTGAAGACTCCTACATTGAGCAGGAAGGTAATGTTTACATTGAACGAATGAACGATGAAAAGGAACGACGTACAAAACGAATGAATAAACCAGAAGCAATGTAAAATAGAAAAACATGATCATACCCCTCTCATCAGGTGACCTCGTCCGACGCCACCTGATGAGAGTCAACTAAAAAAAGGACCGTTTTGTCATAAAACGGTCCCTTTCCTATGTTTACACACTATACTTATTCTGCAGCTGCCTCAGTATTAAATAAATCTTTAAATTCTTTATCCTTTACTTTTACATCTGCATCCTTAACTGCTTTGTCTAAAGCCGTTTGAAGAGTCGCACCAGATTGATCTGCTTGAAGTAAAGCTTTGCGGATTTCATCTTGCTTTTCTTTATCCATCTTATCGAACCCTTCAGTAGTTCCTGTTACTTTAATAATATGGTAACCATACTGTGATTCAATAATGTCGCTTGTTTCGCCTTCTTTAAGAGTAAATGCAGCTTCTTCAAATTCAGGAACCATTCGGCCTTTTCCGAACCAGCCTAGGTCTCCACCATTTTGAGCTGTACTATCATCAGAGTATTCCTTTGCTACATCCTCGAATTTTTCGCCGCTATCAAGCTTGGCCTTAACTTCATCGATTTTCTTTTTAGCTGCAGCCTTTTGTTCGTCAGTTACTTCTGCAGATGGATTATCCGAGAACTTTGCTAAAATGTGGCTAGCCTTAACTACTTCGCCTTCTTTTACTTCAACTTGGTCCAATGCTGCTTTTTCTTTAAGCATGTCCGATTTTAAAAGCTCGCGCACAAAATCTTCACCGTTTTGCTCAACGATTGCATCAAATTGAGCACCTAATGCAGCTTGCATTTCCTTATATTTTGCGTCTAATTCTTTATCGGTAACTTCATATTTCTCAGATAACACTTTTGTATAAACTAAATCTTTAAGGATAACAGCACCTGCTTGGTCCTTCATTGCATTATATAGTTCTTCTTTTGTTACGTTTCCTGCCTTAGTTTCGACAAGCACTGCTGAATCGTCGGCATTATTACATGCGCTTAATCCCAAAATACCTACTGCCGCCGTTAGAGCAATTATTGATTTCTTCATTACACACACTCCTACTATGTACAATTTTTATATATGATTTGTCCAAGGGTACAAAAATTACTATAACATACTTTTAAAAAAGAAAGAAAACATTTTCTAAAAAGATATTCAAAAATATGGGACATTCGCACAGTCAAGTCAGGTTTATGGGAATAGGATGTAGTGAACTGAGTAAAGGCGCAAGCCTTCAAAGGTTCAAAACTAAAGATAATTGTGAAAAAGAATTACTAAAAGGCGAGACAACCGCCTATTCGTTCACAAATAATTTCGCATAAAATACCGTATAAAGAAAAATGGAGGTGTTATCATGGGCGGAGGATACGCAGGTGGATTTGCACTAATCGTAGTGTTATTCATCCTATTAATCATCGTTGGTGCTGCTTGGTTCTAAAAAGTACTCTTTTTAGAATAGCTGTAAGGTAATGTATACCAAAAAAAGGATGACCATATTCCGGTCATCCTTTTTCCATTTTTCACGTAAACAAAACCTCTACATAAGATGAGATCAGCAAAATTGTAATTAAAATATTGATTGTTCGATAAACTTTTGGCTGGCGGTCATCAGGAATTTCTTTTTGCTCACAAAGCCGGAAAGTCATTTGATTAATGTAAAATAAAATAAAAGCAGCAAATGGAATATAAAATATGATCACTCCTAAATCCCCCCATCTTTAAATGCACCTTGGCCTATCAAATCTTAGTCACCACTGAAGTTTACTCTATTTCGAACCCATGTGAATAGAATTATTTGTGAATTAAGATATCATAGCCGTCCTCTATTTCTTCAACCGTACAAGACCTTGGCGCCTTTATAAACTGACCTAAATAAATAAAGTCAGGAATACATAAACCAAAATTGATCGCTGCGATAATGGAAAAATAATGAATATAGCCTGGAAATAAAACACATGCCCCAAGCATAAGGACTGTGATGAGTAAAAATGGTGTACCCATTACACAAATAATAAACGGTTTAGAAAGTGAGTGTTTTGAACGTGTTGAAATGACTGGAATAATTCCGTACATCCATTTAAACGTTACTTTAAGCTTCTTACCAAATATCCAGAATGGTAAAACATGCAAAGTCGCATGTATTGGATAAATGAATAATAAAGCTAATAATAGATAAATTGCTCCATCTTCTCTAAGTTCAACAGAAGAATACATGAGATTCAATGGCAAATAAAAAAGAATAAATGCTATAAACATTGATATCAAGGATATCAAGATAATTCGATGGAATCCATAATCCCTTGAAAGATTGATGGTTTTCCAACAAGTCATACTAAATCACCGTCCGCAATCATAAGAAGTAAAATAAATAAAAATCATTATCAAAATTAGATACTCTAAACTTACTAAATTACTTTACTTTGTTTCTCACAAAAATGCAATAGGTATCCAAAAGAACGATAAAATACACGTTTTTTCGACTTTTTTCGCGTTTTTTGGGCACATTAAATATGATAGCTACGTAATTGATTCAACTGGAGTGTGGAATATGGAGACAATTGAAGAACGCCTTGCACGTCTTGAGTATTATCAGTCTTTAATCCTATCCCTTTTAGGTGATAAATTACCCACTTTTTACAAAATGATTATGGAGGCTGGATTAACGAAAACAGACGTTGAATTTCTATTACAAAATTGTGAAGCAATGAGCAAAGAATACAAAAAACAAAAAGCGGAGGGATTTATAGGTTTCACACCGCTTTTAACTCAATTTGTAGGGATGCTTCATCCGCGTTTAGATCCAAAAGTAACAATCCACGTCCTTGCACAAGAAAGCAAATATGCCCCTTTAATGGATGAGTTTAAAGGGATAATGGATGCAATCGAATAGCCTTTATTACATTTCTAATTTCTCTTCAACTCGTTTATAAAGCTTGCCATCTACTTCGATAAAGTCATCTTCGAAATTTTTAAAAGATTTTTCAAAGATTTCCATATAATCATCTCCGTAAATATTGCGAACAATGCTCATTACTTCAACGATTTCAGGAAACTTTCCGTAAAGTTTCTTAAGTGGAATCGCACCTTCTAATACCCCATTTTTACTAGGATTATAGGCTTCCACAATTTTCAAAAAGATTTCTTCTCCTTTTGGAGTTAACTCGATATACGTATTACGCTTATCATTTTCCTTTTTGGAAAATTGTAACAGTCCGCGTTCCTCTAACTTTTTAGAAAAGTTAAATGCAGTCGAAACATGCATAACTCCAAATTTAGCAATCTCTGAAATAGAAGCACCACGTAAATGATACGCTATCCAAATAATATGATGTTCATTAATATTCAGGTCATAAGGCTTAATCCATTGTTGCCAATCCTTTTCAATAGACTTCCATAGTGCCTTACTTAGTTGTGCGATTCTCTGACTAAAAAGGAGAGCTTCTTTGATGGAGGCCATTTTTTCTTCATGTTTCATAGATCCACCCACTTTTCTATTTTCTCTTATTACTATTATGCCAATAAAATAAAAATTAATAAAGATGTAAATTTACAAAATTTTTAAATTAAGCGAAAAAATTTGGAGTTTACTTGGTTGTAACCGCCTTTTCGAGTTTCTCTAAAGCGCTCTCTATTTCTAAAAGCTCTTTTTTAATATTTTTTTGATTCCCATCAATTTCCTTTTTCCAATGATCAAATGAATGTTTAACATCAGTAGAAATTTCCGTTATGACACTTACAGCCTGTTTAGTTGACTTTGAAACCTGTTCAGTAAGAGATTTCCCATCCGAAACTACCTGAGATAGTGATTCAGTAAGTTGTCTTTGATTATTCTTTAAAGTCCTCCTAAAGTCCTTTCCCGAAGATGGCGTACTTAAAAGGACAGAAACACTGCCGATTACACTTCCTATTAACAGTCCATAAAAAAGAGATTTTGTTGACGTCATCTTAATCACTCCTTAACAAACCCATCATTTACAGAATTCCACAAAAAATGCAAAAATCCTTTTTCGTTTTCTTACTTTTACCAAATCAGATCTCTTTTTGTAATTTATTTTGTTGAATATACCAACGATCAACAATATTTTTACGGACTAAGACAAAAACAATCTGTTTTCGCTCTTTACCTTGATTATCGCGATAGATTTCAACCTCCACAGGAATTTCAATGCTTAGCAGTCCTTGTATATCACTTAATGGCAGATAGGACATATTTGTTATTGAAAAGATCGTAATTTGATCCAATTTCTTAATTACCTTCTTATTATTTGAATGAGGGAGTAGTGTTTGCTTTATAATTTTTCGGTCTGTTTGATTAATTCCTGTAGCAAATATTTCAATTAGATGGTAGGGGTCTGAATTGCTTATGTATTCATCAAGCTTCCCACCCGCCTTTAATAACATAAGCTTATGAGCTAAATCTGGCTCTTTTGAACCATGGGTAGTGCTTCCTAAAAAATGCACACAAAAATGACCAGGAAAACCGTTCTTTAATGCACCTGCCCCATGTGGCATTCCGTGCATAGAAGCAGCAATCATTTGATCACCATATTTTACAATAATCGCTCTTCGCTTCCAGCTCCATTTCCCACTATAGATTCTTTTCATGATCTTTGTGTCCTCAAATGTAAGTGGTTGAACATCAGCATGCCTGCTTCCTGCCCTTCTTTGCACTCGAAATTGGAGGCCGGTCTCTACATCAATAATTGTAAAGAAGGATTTTTTGGGAAGTATTTCATTCACCATATCCCAAGGAAGCAATTCAACTTTATAACTTAGTGGGCTGTCTTTTTCATCAAATTTTGTTGTTGCCCCGACTGCAAAATACTGGGATGAAAAAGTTAGTAGAAAAAGTAGAAGTATCACCTTTATCATTTTCAGAACCTCTTTTTTTTCATAGCTTTCCATTAACAAATGGATTCTATTTATAAAAAAACTCGACTCTTAAAAAAAGTCGAGTCGAGTGTATCATTATTTATTTTTGAAAGGTTGGCTTATAAAAGCTTCTATTATCTAATGCAAAGACCCGTTCGCTAAATTCGCCTGGCTTTACTCGTTCTAATGCACGATCTAACATGTTCATTTTCGCATCCAAATTGTCAATATAATGAAGAATTTCTGCTTCTTTAATCAGAGGAGGCTTAGGGCTTCCCCATTCAGCTTTTCCATGATGGCTTAGAATAATATGTTGAAGCACGGTCACTTCTTCTCCTTCGATACCAAGCTCTTTTGCCGCCTGTCCTACTTCATTAACCATAATAGATATATGTCCTAATAAATTTCCTTCGATTGTGTATGTTGTTGAAATAGGACCCGATAGCTCGGTTACCTTACCTAAGTCATGTAAAATTATTCCTGCATATAATAAATCCGTATCAAGAGAAGGATAGAGGGTGGAAATTGCCTTTGCTAAATCAAGCATTGAAACAACATGATAGGCTAAGCCAGACACGAATTCATGATGATTCTTAGTTGCGGCTGGATATTCATAAAAGGCAGCTTGATGCTTTTTTAATAGATGTCTCGTCATTCTCTGGATATTTGAATTCTTCATTTCAAAAATATATTGTGTGATTTTTGAAGCCATTTCATCCTGTGGTACTGGTGCAACTTCAAGGAAATCAGAAATCGTAACTCCATCTAAATCTGTTACAGGGCGAATATTTCGGATTTTCAACTGGTTACGGCCTCTGTAACTATTAATTTCTCCTGCGAGTCTTACCATTTTTTGAGCCGCATAGTTAACCTCATCTTCTGGAGTGGCATCCCAAAGCTTTGCCTCAATTTCCCCACTTTTATCTTGAAAGATTAGCGTTAAGAATGGTTTTCCGTTACTTGCAATACCTTTAGTTGATGATTTTATAAATAAAAATACATCAACCTGCTGTCCAACATCATAATGAACAATGCCTTTTACCATAGATTCTCCCCCTGCTTGTCGTTTTTATCTAAAAATTCCTAATGAAATTTTCTCTGTTTCTATCAAAATTATAGCACACTTTTGTGGTTAACCTTGAGTTCTTCAGTACCTAATTTGATAGGTTCAACTCCTGTAAATTCTTCCATAACATGCTGATGGCATGTAAATAAAAGTACCTGATTATCCTTTGATAGCTCCTTGATTAAGAGAACAGCACTTGAAAGTCGGTTTGAATCAAAATTAACAAAACTATCATCAATGATAAAAGGATAGGATTGATTTGGATGCATCGTACTTGCTAGTGAAAATCGAAGAGCCATATATAATTGTTCTGATGTTGCCTGGCTTAGTTCATTTGGTTTATAACGAAGTCCATTTTCATCTTCGACAATAAAACCATCTATGTCATTATCGAGGTAGATTTTTTTGTATCTTTTCTCTGTTAATATTGAAAAATAATGCTCAGCCTTTTCAATCACCTTCGGAAGCCGTAGCTTTCGATACTGGTCAACTGTTTTAGATAAAATATCCTTAGCAATGGCGAGTGTTGCCCATTTTTTTGCATGTTCCTTGACCATTGATTTACTTGCCTCATAGGAATGAAGAAACTCTGCATAAGTTCCACCTTCTTCAAGTTCTTGCACACGATGGTAAATAGCAGACAGCTGTCGTTGCGCCTCTTTTTCAACCGCATGAAGTTGAGTGATTTCGGCTGACAGTTCTTCTATCTGATTTTTATAATTTGTTTCTACATTACAATGATTCACTAATTCTCCAAATCGTTCGAGCTGAGATTTAAGAATGTTCATTCGTCCCTTCAATTCTTTTGCCTGAGCATTTGCTTGTCCCTTTGCCCGAAACTTTTCTTCGTTTGACACTTCAGCCATATCCCACAAAACGCGACATTCCCTTTGAAGGTGTTCCATTTCCATACTCAGCTCAGAAATCTGGTCAGTTGCTTCCTTTAGTTTCGCTTCAATCTGTAAAAGTTGTTCATGTTTTCTTTTTTCTTCCTGTAATTGGATTGCTAATTGATCGATTTTGATTGAATCCTGGTCGAGAATATTTAACTTGTTTGCTACTTCATTTATTTTTTGATGGAAGCTAGAAATATCTTTTTGCAGTTCATGTTTTTGTTCGATTAGCTTTCCTTTACTTAAGACCTTTTCCCGAATTGCCTCAAGAATTTGAAAAGCATCCATTAATCGTTCATTTGATATTTGTTGCGGAAGTCCGTATGTTTTCTTTATGTTTGTAGCTTTTTCATCAATGGAAAAGCCTACTTTCTCCCATTCTTCAAACTCCGTAAGTACCTTTTCATATACACGTTCATTTTGATGTAGTGTAACCTTTTCAATTTCAATTTGCTGTTTAATTTGCTGATCGTGTAGAAGTCTTGCCGTATTATCCTCATTATGAATTAGATTATAGTTTTTAAGCTTTTCTTGGACAGCATTCAGCTTTTTCAATAGACTTTCTCGATCATCCTTTAGTGCAGGAATGATAGAGGAAGACATCTGCGAGGTGACCGTGTTTCCGATAGGTAACATGAGCAGAGCTAAAGTAGTTAAAATTCCACCTGTTAGCCATTCTTGTGAGAAATAAAAATAAACCGCTGTGAGAAGTAACAAAAATCCAATTCCATAGAATATTCTGGTTAGCTTCGCTTTATTTTCCGTTTCTTTAGCTGTCATTCTTTGAATTTGTTGATTGATTCTGTTTACTTCGTCTTCAATTAAGACTTTTTCTTTTTCAATGCTTTCGATTTCTGTAAATTGTTTCTTCTTTTTCTCTAGGACTTCTCTTTCCTCATTTGATAGGATTTGCTGATTAAGTTCCTTAAGTTTAAGTTCGCTATTTTCTAATGCATCTTTTGCTCTAGAAAAATGATCATCTAGGAAATGCTTCTGCTGGTTATGGCGCGCTGTCTCCGAAACAATATCTGAAAACAAATCCTTAGCAGCAATACTTAGGTCGAGTTCATGAATTTTTTCTTCTGATATCGCTAGGTTAAGTCTACTTTTTAGTTGATGCAATTCTTCCTCATTTTGTTGAAGTTCTTTCGATACGAGCTGCAATCTGTTTTGTTTTTCAGAAAACAGGCTCTTATGTTTGACTAATTCTGTGATTTGCTGTTCATTCTCAAGATATTGTGCGGACACTTGAATTGAGCTTTTTTCCTTGTCCAATTCAAATGACTTGGCTTGAAACGTTTTAAGTTGTGCTTCATATGGTTTAATCAAAGCCTGCAGTTGTTCAAAACGCTTCAACCCATCCTCTGGGAACGGCTCAAATACAGGTAAACTCGTCAATTGATATTCTATTGTTTGATATTCATCTACTATCGGCTGAATCGATTGCAGTTTTTCCGACTCCTGAATGTTGTCCCTTAGGAATTGTTTTTTAACTTCTAGGATACTTAATTCATTTTCAATTCGCCGCTGTTCTTCTAGCAATCCTTCGTATTCATTGTTTTTTTCTTGCCACTTCGAAACTTTTACATGGTCCTCCTTTAGGCGATTCAATTCCATATTAAGTGGAGGATTCTTCCCTTTTGGTTTAAATAGAAGATCCATTTCTTTTGTTAGTTTATTTTGTAATTCAAGCAAGGCGTCAGTTCCTACTGTTCCAGCTGAAAATAGAAATCTACCTACATCCTCACTTTTTAAGTTATGTACACCTTGAAGCCCATGAATATTGAAAGAATATATATTCTGGTAGAGGTTTTTATCCATTCCCTGGAAGAGTTCAGAAATAAAACCCTCTTCTTTGACCGTTCCATCCGGTAAATAGATGGATACATCCCCTGCCGCTTTACCTGGGAGTCTTTCAATCATAACCGTTCCATACTGATCGGTTTGGAGCAGTAGCTTTCCCCCATATTTTGATCCGGTTTTCGGGATATAGCGTTGATCATTTTGTTGTTTTGTAGGAAATCCAAATAAAATGCTATGAATAAAAGACATAAGTGTGGATTTTCCGGCTTCATTTTGCCCATAAAAAACTTGGAGAGCAGGTGATAAATTTCCGATTTCTACATTCTCCAATTTTCCATATCCATAAATCTGAATGCCAATAATTCTCATATCATCACCTCCTTGAGTGGTACAGTTCCCGAAGAATTAAATTTTCGGCATCCTGAAGTATTTCCTGTAGTTCTTCACTTGTAAAAGTGTCGATATGCCGGCGAAAGCTTTGGTGGTTCCGTAAAGGAAGTAGTGCTTGATTAAAATCTTGATAGGTCTCCATGTTTTCTAACAAATCACCAATGAAATGAGAGTCCTGCCTTAGTTTTTCTCGATCAATTTCTACGTGTGTGTGATGTTTTATTTCCACTACATAAACAACGTTCTTTCCTGCTATGTCCTCGTTCAAAAGTGATACTAGATCTTCTTGCATTCCTCTTTCTTGAAGGTGATCATGGAGTGGCCCTGTTCCTGTATACTCAATCGTTAAAAATAAACCTTGATTTTCCTTCCGAAGAGTATCTATATGGGCAAATGTTTGATCAACAAGCTGGTCAAAACTAGCAACCTCTGAAATATCGATGGTCGTATTCTCCCAGGTAATGTCTGAGGTTGGGAAAAATAGGTACTCCGCTCCAGTGTTCGAAAGGTTTACTAGATAACCGCCTTTTTCGCCTGTTTCTTTTTTATGTCTTCCTTGGATATTGCCAGGATAGATAATTGGTGGGTCCTCGGAAAGAATTTCCCGATTGTGAATATGCCCAAGAGCCCAATAATCAAATCTTTTTTTCTGGAGATCCGAAAGTAAGAATGGTGCATAGCGGCTATGAGCACTTTCCCCTTCTCTACTTCCATGTAAGATACCTATATGAAATGGTGCATCTTCTCTTTTTTCATAGGAAGAGGTTTTGTTTTCAAGCACAGCTCTCTTTGTATAACTAAAACCGTAGATGTTCGCAAGTGTTTCCCCATTTTTGATAAAAGACTTCACTTCGACATTTTCATTTTGAAACACATGGACATTCCTTGGCCATTCAAAATGCGGCCAGTTTCCGCCAAGGTGGTCGTGATTTCCATGGGTAATAAAGGCTTCAATATTATGCTCCTGCAGACGTTCCATTTCCTTACGAAACCGGGACTGCGCACGAAGACTTCTATCTTCCCCGTCAAATAAATCACCAGCAATCACGACGAAATCTACCTTTTTCTCAATCGCAATGTTGATTAATCGCGTCAAGGATGTAAAAGTACTTTCTTGTACACGTCTAAATAGTTCTGTTGGTAGGTTTGCTAACCCAGAAAACGGACTGTCCAAATGCAAATCCGCGATATGTAAAAAAGTAGTCGTATTCATTTCAACGCTCCTTTTATTCTATTGACTTTATTTTACCACCACCTAGATGCGAATGCACGTTCTTATTTTATGGACTTTTCACATAAAAAAACGAGGGGAGTATTCCCTCGCTAAAAATTTTTTCTGTTATTAATGAATATAAGGTTCATTCGTAACCAATAGGTTCTACCCTACCCTCATGACTTTATTGCTTCATATGAGTTTGTAAAAGATGTTCAAGTAATTTAGGAAGCTGCTTGAAAGCAAAAGGAAGATAAAGCCTTTCCGTTTTTTTGTGTGCATCTCTTCCAATTGGCCCAACATTTAGAACGGGTGCTTTAAGCTGCGACATTTCATTAAATGGGATGGAGTAAATTAACTCGCCGCCAGGCAAATTACCGTCATATTTGTTCATATCTGACAAGGAACCTTGTAGCCCCGCATAACTTAAATCACAAATACCGTTGAAATATTCTACTGGTTTCAACTCATACCCAAAGTTCTCTTTTGTATAGCCGATAATATCCTCTGAGAGCTCTTTAATGACTACATCATTTCCCGTATTTATTGCGGGATAATAGGGAGGGGCGTAGAATAGGACAATCATGGGAGCAAGCTCCTGGCAATACATCGCCATCTCATCTACAATTTGGATACATTGTTCACGAATGTCTCCTTTTTTTTGTTTAGCAATCATTTCTTCTAGATTGGATACAAAACTGGAACCCATTTTTCGCTTCGCAAAATCCTTTAGTTGTTCGTAACTCAATACACGGATTTTTGATACTTGATTTGGATTAAGATTAAAATGCCGGTATTTATCCATCATGAATTGTTCCATTTTATGTGCAGCAGTTTCCGCAATATCCTTCATAGCATCCATCACATCCGCGGCATTTTTCTTCATTAAAAAGACATTATATAAGCTGACGGAGCGATGAGGAATCTGTGTTGAGTACTCCTTTTTTAAATCTCTTTGCATTAATAATGTAGGTGGTGGACAGCTTTGTCCATTGACTGTTTCACAAAGATTTTCATTCCATTCAATTTCCTGTGATAGAGTCGCAGTCATCCACCCCGCATTGATTCCAGAAAGTGATTCACCAACATGACTCTCTTTCCCAAAACATAAAGCTGCGGGCATGATCTTACCAATTGTACCCGTATAAAAGTAATAATTTTTATCTAAAGGCTCTAATGAAAACATAGGCTCAGAGTTTAAAACCAATGTATAGTTTAATTCATGCTGCTCGGAAATTTCTAATAGCTTTGGAATCGCTTCTCGCATTCCAACTGAGTTAACCTCTTCATCACAAACGGTCAGAAGTAGTAAATTAATCTCCCATTCTTCATATGCGGCCTTTTCCAAGAGTGACATATGTTGGACAAGACCACATTTCATGTCCATTGTTCCCCGTCCAAAAACCCATTCATTTGTTTCTAAATCTTCCCTCACGTCTTCAGAAAGGCTATCTTTATGGTCAAACAACGCCTTCGTTAGTTCAATAGGATTAAATGCCAGATGTTTTAATTCACCATAATCCTCTATATTCACCACATCAAAATGACTAATCATTACAACTGTTTTTACCGCCTTTTCATGTTTATAAAGAGCGGTTAAAAACGATCTGCCGTCTGTCGTCGGATGATTAACGACATAATCTGGATGTTCAACAAAATATGGAACCTTTTTCAAATACTCAATGACTCTTAATGGGAATTGCTTTTCTGCACCTGATAGTGTAATACTGCCTAAAGATATTAAATCATTTAATATCTTTAACATTTGCTCTGGTGTCTGCATAGACAATGTTTTCATCATCAAGGACCTCTCTTTTGCAGTTTAAAGAAATTTTTCAATTCGATTAAGCCCCTCTTCTAGGATGCTCATTGAGTAGGCGTATGAAATTCGAATGTAACCTTCTCCATATGATGAGAATGCATTTCCTGGCACAACTGCAACTCCTCCTTCATGAAGAAGTCTCGTAGCAAAGGTATGTGAATCCTGAAAACCTTGAGGAATTTTCTGAACCGAGGAACCTTCTTCCCTCGGTTCAGTTGGATTGGGACCAGAAGAACCGTCCCTCTGGTTCTTATTTATCGTTCTTTGTAAGTTGTAAAGCTTTTTTAATGTCTTTGAAGGAGGATGATTTGCCGTACATGAGGACTCCTCCACGATAGACTCGTGCTCCGAAAATGGCTAGTAGTGTAATGGTGAGCACTAGGATTCCGATTGATAATGCAATTTCCCAAGCTGGTAGTGTTAGCATTCCAACTCGAAGGAACATGATCATTGGTGCAAAAAACGGAATATATGAGGTAATCGTAATCACGGATGATTCCGGTTTTGTCAGACCAAACATCGCAATCATAAAAGCAGCTACAATCAATAAGGTCATTGGAGTGATCATTTGTTGAACATCTTCAATACGACTTACCAATGAACCTAAAAAGGCTGCAAGTGTTGCAAATAGGAAATAACCTAAAATAAAGAATACTCCAGCATAAACAAAGGTTGAAACCGGCAGGTCACCAAAGCCAAACACTTCAAATGGTCCGCCTTCCATCCCACCCATGCTTTGCTTTAGGGATCCGTACCCAACTGCCAAAATAACTGCGAACTGAGTTAAGCTTAGCAGGGCAATACCAAGAATTTTCCCGAACATTTGCTTAATCGGAGAAACACTTGAAATGAGAATTTCCATCACCCGGGATGATTTTTCAGTCGCTACTTCCATTGCAATCATATTTGCGTACATGATGACTGCAAAATAGATGACAAATAAAAGGACATACACTAATCCACGTGCTTGATTAAGTTCTTCTTCAGATTTTGCATTTTCTTCAAGTGCTTGTTTTTCAAATTGAACAGGTGCATATAGCTCATTAATCTGCTCAGGCGATAATCCTGCTTTTGTCGTTGCGATTGTCACCTTCAATTGCTGAAGAGCTTGTTCAAGTTGTCCCGTAATTTCTGAGTCAGTAATTGATGGGGCTTTATAGATTCCTTGAGGAAGTCCATCAGGCGTCTCTGTCAATAGGAGATAACCTGAAATTTCTTCAGCAGCTACCAACTCTTTTGCTTTCGCCTCAGTTCCGTCCATTTTTTCTATAATAACGTCACTTGTCATAGGTGTTAACGTCTGTTCATACGCTTGATAGAGTTCGTTTGACTCTGATAAAACCGCTACATGACTTGTTTCATCTTTATCAAAATTTTCAATGATGGTTTGAATGTTTGCAAGACCAAAAATAATAAGCGCCGTTATTAGCGTTGTAATGATAAAAGATTTCGTCTTTAATTTACTCACATATGTGTGAAAAAGGATAATCCAAAACTTACTCATAAGAAGCACCTACCTTTTCGATAAAAATATCATTTAAGGAAGGCTCTTCTAATACAAACTTTCGAATAAAACCTTTTCCTGCAATTGAATCAAGGATTTTTTGTGAAATCTCTTCACTTTCAACCTGTAAATGAAGACCCTCCGCTGTTTCCTTTGCCTTTGTAACGCCTGCTAATGTTTTCAAATGACTAATATCGAAATCAGCATGTACAATAACGTTTTTCTTTCCAAAGGAACGTTTGATTTCCTTTAACGACCCATGGACTACTGGTTTTCCATGGTGCATGATGCATAAATGCTCACATAATTCCTCAACGTGCTCCATGCGGTGACTGGAAAACACAATTGATGTTCCAGCATTTTTCAAATCCACAACCGCTTCCTTTAAAATCTCAACATTAACAGGGTCCAGTCCACTAAATGGCTCATCAAGAATTAGAAGCTTTGGCTTATGAATGACAGAAGCAATAAATTGGATTTTTTGCTGGTTTCCTTTTGAAAGTTCCTCCACTTTTTTGGTTGCATACTCAGGAACCTTAAATCGCTCTAGCCAATAATCTATTTGTTTAAAAATATCTTGCTTCTGCATTCCACGCAGTCGTGCTAAATAGACAAGCTGATCACGTACCTTCATTTTCGGGTACAGACCTCTCTCTTCTGGCAGGTAACCGATCATATGGCTTGTATCATAATTAATTTTCTTCCCATCCCAACTAATTCGTCCTTCACTAACATCCATTAAACCCAAGATCATCCGGAATGTTGTCGTCTTTCCAGCTCCATTCGCACCTAAGAATCCGAACATTTCGCTCTCTGGAATTTCAATTGACAAATCGTCAACGGCAGTGAAGCTACCGAATCGTTTCGTCACATGTTCTAGTTGTAATGCCATCTTTACTCCTCCTTTTCCAGTAGTTTCTACGATTATGTAGGAAAAAAGTTTCACCAAATTATCATACCATAGTTGTTCACTTGATTTTTGTTGCGGGAAAATTTGCAATCTACTACACTTTAAGTAACAGACTTTTTACTTTGGGGAAGGGGAATCTAACATGAATTATGTATTAACTGTGTTTGATAAAACAGGAGAAAAATTACTTGAAGAAACATTCGAAGCTGCTTCTGAAAAAGAAGCAAAGGAAACGGGAGAAAAGATCCTTAAAGAAAAAAATTATTTAGAAACCACCCACCGGTGCACAAGCACCGCTGGAAAGTTAGTGTTGTTCCATCGGTAATCAGATATTCCAAACAGGGTACCCTTTTAATGAAGAAACTCCCGCTGTTTTTTCAGCGGGACTCTTCATTATTCACCAGTAAACACTGGTTTTCTTTTTTCTAAAAAGGCTTGAATGCCTTCACTGTGATCCTTTGTTTTTCTCATTGCTTGTTGACCCTGTTTCTCTAATTCTAGTACTCTTTCAAGCTCTGGCAAGTGCATTTGATTGTAAATAGATTTGGTTTGAATCATGGCAAGTATTGGTCTCTTTTTCCACTTTTTCAGCTTATGAATTACAGCAGTTTGCAATTCTTCCTCTGCAACCTCATCAATTAACCCAATATGCAAAGCCTCTCCAGGTGACATTTGTTTTCCTTCCCAAATGACATGTTTAGCTTTTGCTTCACCAAGTCTTTTTTCAAGGAAGAAATGTGCACCTCCATCTGGAATCAGACCAATCCGGATGAAATTCATGGCTATACTTGAAAGTCGATCAGCTATAACATAGTCAGCACCTAATGCAAAGCTTAATCCAAGTCCCGCTGCTGGTCCATGGATTGCACTTATTACGAGTTTAGGTAATAAATAAAGTGTTTTCATGATTTCAGAAATAAGTCCCATCACATGCTCAAAAGCATGCTCATCTGTAGAACTTAGCATTGTTTTTATATCGCCGCCAGCCGAAAATGCGCGTCCACTTCCTGCTAAAACAAGGATATCCACTTCATCATTGGCAGCTACAGCCTTTAAACTATGTAAAATCTCATTTAACATATCAAAATCCATTGAATTTAGTGCATCTGGGCGATTAAGAGTAAGGTATGCTACTCGATCTTCCATATGTAGAAATACTTTTTCAACTTGTTCAGTTGCCATTAATATGCCCCCTTAGATGGTGTTTCTCCTATTATACAATTATATCAATATAAAAGAAACCGTTTTCAAAAAATAAGTATGAGGGGGTGATTCACCCCTGACCTAACACAAAACTGAACCAATTTGCCTTGTCATTATTTGCCTTATCAAAGAATTGCTCTAAGTCCTTAGCAATTCCCCCCGCGGAACCCATTTTTAATAAACCTGCGCATTACTTATTGAATCATGTGTATTCCTGTTTAGTCGGAAAATATAGATATAGATATTTTCAGAAAAGGTTGGGTCAAAGATTGGGGTTAATACTTGGGTAAATTACCATCATACCTAGAGACTTTACCATAGAGAAGCTCCCATGCAGGGTGCACATTAAAGCCATCCAAACTGATTTCGGATGGCCTTGTTCATTTATTTGTCTTGATTAAATGCTCTACAAACTATGCCAACATTTTATACAACATTAATGCTAAAGCTTTAGTACCTAGAATGAGATCTTCAATATCGATATGTTCATCTGCCTGGTGTGCCTCACTTGTTTTTCCTGGACCATAAATAATACAGTTTTCAATCCCTGCATTATTTACTACAAAACGTTGATCATCACTTCCAGCAGTAATTAAAAACTTTGGGGACATGCCAAGATCTGTAATAACTTCCTTAGCTACTTCTGCAACCGGAATTCTTTCGGGAACAAGAACATGTTCTGTTGTATAAAATTCCCTATATTCATATCGAAATCTTTGGTCCTTTTCCTTCATTAGATTCAGAATAGCTTGTATTTCTGCACGAGCACCTTCTATCGTTTCAACAGGGAGTAATCTCCGGTTGAAGGTTACATTACATTTATCAGGTACTATATTAGTAGTTTCTCCACCTTTTATGGTATCAAAAGATAATGTAGAGTAAATAGACTCGTCAGGAGTCACATTAAGGTCTGTAGTTCTTTGCTGTAGTTTAGGTTGAAGATGTACATTTACCAAATGTAAAAATTCTGCCATCATTTCAACAGCATTTATTCCCCTTGAGGGTTGACTGCCATGAGCCTGTTTACCTAATACTGTTATTTCCCCCCAGATAGCACCTTTATGTCCAATTCCAATTCCGTTAGGTTCAAAAGGCTCAGTTATAATAACTGTATCAACCTTATCCTTACTAATGATGCCTTGCTCAACTAGATAACCAGTACCTGCATTCCGATTTCCAACTGTTTCCTCATCAGGAACTGCAGTTTGAATAATTTCTCCATTCCACTGCAAACCCGAACGGCGAAGAGCCTCCACCGCAAAAATTTGGGTTACGAGCCCACTCTTCATATCAGAGGCTCCTCTACCATAAAGCTTACCGTCTATTACTTCTCCCCCAAAGGGATCTTTTGTCCAACCGTTTCCTACAGGAACAACATCATAATGACCATTAAGACATATGCATTTTCCATTTTTACTTGTACCTGAAAGGCGACCGACAATGTTGTATCGTGGTAAACCACAGCCTAATGGAGCAAGCTCTGATAACTTTTCTTCCGGTACTTCAAGAATTTCTGTTTCATAACCGAGTTTATCAAGATGATTTTCAAAATAGTCCTTAAAAACGCCATATTTCTCTCCCGGTGGATTGATTGTTGGTATACGGACCATATCTTGTAATGTCTGAACTATCTCTTCTTTTAATAGGTCCACTTGTGCTACTATTTCTCTCATCCCTTTACCTCCTCAGTATAATTAGTTATTTCTATATCTAGTTACTATAATCAAAGATATATAGTAATTTATAAATGATCAAAAGGTGGGATGATATTAGCAGGAAGAGGAGATTTATATTTTCCGCTTCTCTTAATTTCCGATTCGAATTCTTCCTTGGCAGCAAATAATAATTTATTATTTGTTAACAAATTCATTGCACTTAAACCAAGAATTTTAGATGCCATCAACATCCCTTTTTGTCCTATTCCAGAACCTACAGCCGAAACAAATTGCCACGAATGAACAGGTGTACCAATTGGCACACATGCTGTATTAAATTGTGCTGTCGGTACATTCCAAGACACATCTGCAACATCCGTTGAACCTGCTAACACTTTGCCTTCATCATAGGGTTCAACAATAGTTTCATTTAAATTAAATTGAACTAATTCTAGCGGGGCCCCAGATACTTTTAATACCGTTTCTTTATTAACTTGCCCAAATGAACTTACTAATTCATCCGCTAGTTTTCTATCATTTGCGTCAAACTTTGGAGGTCCAACTTTTTTCATGTTTTCCATTAATAAATTTCCAATAACCTTATTGGGGATCATATTATAGCAAGCTGTTAAAAAATCTATTTCATAATTTGTTTCTGTCATAAGAGCAGCGCCCTTTGCAATGTTAACAATACGGTTGTAAATTTCATCAACCTCTTTTCTAATAGGGGCACGAATATAATACCAAATTTGGGCTTTATCGGGAATAACATTTGGTTCCTGCCCCCCTACCGTAATTGTTGAATGGATCCTTACCGAATCAATAATATGCTCTCTTAAAAATTGAACCCCTATATCCATTAATTGGACAGCTTTTAGTGCACTTCTTCCTGATTCAGGATTCGTAGCTGCATGCGAAGCTTTGCCATGAAAAGTAAACTTAACAGAATTTGCTGCTAACGAACTGCTTGCCCATAAAGAATTTACCGCTCCAGGGTGCCAAGTTAGACAAGCATCAACATCCTCAAAAACACCGTCACGTACCATGTATACCTTTCCAACTAATATCTCTTCTGCAGGACAACCAAAAAATTTAATCGTTCCCTTAATGTTATTTACTTCCATTGCATTTTTAACAGCAATGGCTGCACCTACTCCTGCTACTCCAAAAATATTATGTCCACATCCATGTCCATTTCCGCCATTTTCTACCTGATCTTTTATACCTGATACCTTTTGTGATAAACCAGGTAAGGCGTCATATTCACCCAAGATACCTATAACGGGTTTCCCTTCTCCCCATGTAGCTACAAAGGCAGTTGGCATTCCACCTACTCCCATCTCTATCGAAAAGCCCTCCTCTTTCAATAAGTCAACCAATAATTTAGAGGACTTATACTCCTTTAATCCAAGTTCTGCAAAGTTCCATATTTGTGTAGAAGCATTGAAAAGAACTGATTTATTTTGATCTATCCATTCCATTATTGACATATCTAGCGATGAGAGCACGGCTTCTATTTTCATTTAAATCCCCCTAATTTATGAATCTAGCGACCCATGAGAGATACCCTCATGGGCCATTAAAATAGAACAATTATCTTTGAACAGGTGCCTCATTCCCTAAGACGCTTTGATATCTACCGATTTTTTGAAGAAAATCGACTTCTTTCTCCCAATTTTCTTCAACTTTATTAAACACATTTTCTATTACATTAGTTTTCGTTAAAACCTCAAACAACTCCCAACATCTTTTGACACGCAAGCTTAAACGCTCCAGAACTTTGTAACTATTTCACGTTGTTGATTAATGTGTATATTTTGAGTTATTAAACTTGCTACAACGTAACCAACAAAAGAGAGAACAATCGGAATTACCACACTATGCATCCCTAATAGATTAGGGAAGTAATTTGAAAAAATAATATATGTTGAAACTCCAATAATAATTGATGCTAACGCCCCATATGCATTCCCTTTTTTCCAATAAAGCCCCATGATAATTGGCCAAATAAAGGCTGCCTCAAGACCTCCGATGGCAAATAGCTGTAACCAAATTAAGAGATCTGGTGGATTAATACAAAGCAAAATAACGATTAAACCAACAATTGTGGTTACTGAAATACTCATTCTCTTAACTGTTTTTTCTTGTGCATTTGGGTTAATATAATTTACATATATATCTTTAACGATAGACGAACTTACAATTAACAAAAGTGAGTCGACCGTTGACATTATTGCTGCAAGCGGTGCGGCTAAGATAATACCAGAGAACCAATTAGGCAAGACTTCCATTGCAAGAAGTGGCATTACTGAATCTGCAACCTCTACTCCTGGTAATACAGCACGTGCAAAAACACCCGTTAAATGCATTCCAAGCATTAAAACGCCCACAACAAAGGTACCGATGATTAAAGCACGATGCATTGCTTTTGAACTCTTATAAGACATGGCTCTAACCGCAATATACGGCAATGCAACAACCGCCACTCCCACTAAGACCCAGAAAGATGATACATAAGCCGGTGATAGTGAACCATCCGCTCCAAACGGAGAAATGAGATTAGGATTTTCAGCTTTTAAATCCGCAACGATATTGGAAATCCCCCCACCAGCAACTATTGTTGCAATTAGTATTACGATTGTCCCTCCGAACATAACGATTCCCTGAATCATATCAGTAATTGTATCAGCCCTGAAACCACCCACAGAAACATATAAAAGCAGGGTAACACCAAAGATGAAAATAGCGGTAATATAAGACATACCCGTAATTGATTCTACTAGACGTGCTCCACCTACCCACTGAGCAGCCATTGCAGAGAATAAAAAGATGACAATACTTAACGCCGAAAGAACTACAACTAACTTACTTTTGTATCGTTCTTTTAGAAAGTCTATTATCGTAATGGCTTTGATCTTTCTAGCTACAATGGCAAACTTTTTACCAAGAATCATTAAGGTGAAATAACCAGTCACTAGCTGAGACATTGAAAGGAGAACCCAAGCAAAACCAACAGAATATGCTACACCAGGTCCACCTAAGAAACTACTTCCGCTCGCAAAACTGGAAACCATTGTCATTGCAAGAATAAATCCCCCTAGTTCACGTGAACCAATAAAATACTCCTGCATGAAGGATATTGATCGATTCGTATTCTTTGAAGCGTATAAACCAACAGCAATTACTAAGAGTAAGAAAATAAGTAACGGTACAATTACGTCCCAATTCATGAGCCAATTCCCCCATCTTCATCATTACTTTCCAATGGTATTTCTACAAGGAATTTTTTTACAACTATGACAATTACTAAGGTAAAGACAACAAACCCCAAGACACAGCTGTAGAAGAACCAAGAAGGCAGTCCAAACACATAACTATAGTTTTCAACGTCCTTTGATCCTAACCCGTATGCAAATACAAACCACCAAATAAAGTTAGCAAGTGCAATTCCCACTCCTATTTTGGCTTCACGGTCTGAGATTTTAAAACGTGGATCTTCTTTGCTTTCGTCAAATTTATGTTTTTTTGCCATAAAGAATTACCTCCTTTTTAAAGTACTTGCTTTTTTACTCTTAGCTTTCAAATTTTTTTAATAGATACCTATCTTACTTATTTATACACCCCTTCCCCCATCTACATTCATAATCTCACCTGTGACCACTTTAGCAAAATCAGATGAAAGGTAGAGTGCTGCATGAGCGATATCACTTGGCTGTATAAGAGTTCCAAGAGGAACACTATCTATAAAGATGTTCTTCGTTTCTGCTTCAACTTTGTTACGATCGCCGGAAATAAATTGACTAAGCATTGGGGTTTCTGCAGGACCCGGATTTATTGCATTTACTCGAATTTTAAAAGGAGCAAGTTCTAATGCTAACGCTTTCGTTAACATGATTGCAGCACCTTTTGAAGCACAATATGCATTTAAGCCTGGCCTAGCCCTCACTCCGGCAATAGAGGCTATGTTAATAATTGCTCCATTTTTTCTCTCCTTCATGATAGGGACAACATGTTTTGATGTAAGAAAAATTGACTTTGTATTAACAGCGAATATTCGATCCCATTTTTCAAGACTCAATTCTTCAATTGGTGTAAAATATTGTGGTACTCCAGCACAATTAATCAAAACATCTATCTTGTTATAGTGTTGAAATGTTTCTTTTACCATCATTTCAACACTATCATTATCTGAAACATCAACCTGAATAACTCGAAAATCCTCACTCTCTAATTCACTAGCAGTCAGTTCAGCGGCCTGTTTATTTATATCGGCAACTACCACTTGTGCTCCATGTGAAGAAAATAGTTTTGAAATTTCTTTACCCATACCAGACCCAGCGCCGGTTACAATGACCACTTTTCCTTCTAGTAATTTATCTGTCATAGATTAAGCACCACCATTCGTTCTTCCGTCATTTCTTGCACTGCATAATGAGGACCTTCTTTTCCTAATCCACTATTTTTTATTCCACCATACGGCATTACATCGTTTCGATAGGTAGACACATCATTCACTATAACTCCTCCATATTGCAAGGTCCTTGCAGCTTTCATTGCGAGTTCTAAATTTTTAGTAAATATACCAGCCTGGAGACCATAGTCCGACTCATTTGCTTGTAAGAAAGCATCGTCAATATTTTCATATGGAATAATCGTAACTATTGGTGCGAATACTTCTTTACATACAACTTTCATTTCATGGGTTGTTTGTGTTAAGACCACTGGGTATAGGAATGAACCCTCCCTTCTAATCGGAAGTAACGCTTTCGCTCCTTCAGAAACTGCTTCTGTAGCCCATTCTTCAGCTCTTTTCGCTTCTTTTTCACTAATCATTGGTCCAACATCTGTATCAGGGTCCATCGGATTTCCTACTTTTAAATGTTGAACAGCAGAAATATATTTTTCTGTAAACTCATCTATGATTGCCGAATGGATGTATAATCTTTGAACAGCAATACAAGCTTGGCCTGCATTGTGAAAGCTTCTGGTAGCAGTAGCTTTCACTGCTAAATCGACATCTGCATCAAAATGAACAATATTCGGGGAATTGTTCCCTAATTCTAGCGCGACTGGACGCATCCCACTTCGTTCTTTAATATGTTTTCCAACTTCCCCTGACCCTGTAAATGTATACATCGCGATTCGTTCATCATCAAGTAACCAATTCCCGACCTCACTACCAGCACCGGTAATAATATTCACATATCCTTTTGGTAGACCTGCCTCTTCTAAAATTGAAACAAGTTGATAAGTTGCTAATGGTGTACTTGTTGCAGGTTTCACAACGAGAGTATTTCCTGCCGCTAATGCAGGGGCAATTTTATGGACACCTAACAATAGGGGATAGTTAAACGGTGTAATTGCCCCGATAACTCCTTTAGGTACTCGAACTGTAAACCCAAGTCTATTTTCTGATCCTTCTGTTGCCTGCAAAGGGATCATCTCCCCGGAGATTCTCTTAGCCTCTTCAGCTGATAGACGCAATGTATTAATTGAACGATCTAATTCACCTTTAGCATCCTTTCTCGTTTTCCCAACCTCTTCTACTAAGGAACATTCTAGTGTTTCCCTACGCTTTTCCATAATTTCTGCAGCCTTTAATAAAATGGAGTATCTTTGGAAAGGTGTAAGCTGGTCTTCCCGAAACATCCTTTCTGCCTCTGTAACTGCATCTCTTACAAACTGTTTTTCAGCTTTTGAGATTGAAGCAATTGTTTCCCCCGTGTATTTGTTGTAAACAGGAATATATTCCTTCGTACTAACTTCCTTCCCACCGATGTACAAATGATACATTTTGTCTATAACCATCTTTTCTGCTCTCCTTTTAAAATGATTTAACGCTCAACTTTATCATTTCTTCAATAATTTGATCACCTACTTCCACAGTAGATGCGTTTCCGCCTAAATCGGGAGTTAGAACAGTCCTCGCTACCAAAACTTCCTCAATTGATTTAACGATGAGATCTGCAATATTTTTAAAATTCAGATGTTCCATCATTAGACCTATGCTCCATATAAGTGCAATTGGGTTAGATATCCCTTTTCCAGCAATGTCTGGTGCCGACCCATGAATTGGCTCAAACATAGAAGGGAAATTTTTCTCTGGATTTATATTGCCTGACGGTGCAATTCCTAAACCACCTACGATTGCTGCTCCCAGATCAGTTAATATATCCCCAAACAAATTACTACCCACAACTACATCAAAGTACTCTGGCTTCGTAACAAAGTACGCAGAAAGTGCATCAATATGGCAGTAATCCGTTTTTATCTTTGGATACTTTTGGCCAACTTCCTTTGCAATTTCATCCCAGTATGGCATAGTATGATAGATTCCATTGGATTTCGTTGCAACAGTTAACCTTTTCTTTCTTCTCTTTTCAGCCAATGAATATGCGTAATTAATAACTCGTTCTATCCCATACCTAGTAAAGACATTATTTTGAACTGCTAATTCATAGGGTGTATTTTGATGGAGTCGTCCTCCGATGTTGGTATATTCGCCTTCAGTATTTTCTCGAATAACTACAAAATCAATATTATTCGTTTTATTACGTAAAGGACCCTCAATCCCACGTAATAGCTTAATAGGTCTTAAGTTAATATACTGCTGGAAAGCCCTTCTAATTGGTAAGATCAATTCCCAAACAGAAATGTGATCTGGAACACTTTCTGCTCCAATTGCACCTAACAAGATAGAGTCATAATCCTTTAATATTCCAAGTGCATTATCGGGCATCATCTTTCCATGCTTTAGGTAATAATCACAATTCCATTCAAATGAGTCCTTATTAAAACGAACTCCCCCATGAATCTCTTCAATTACTTTTAGAACTTTTAATCCCTCAGACATAACCTCTGGTCCAATGCCATCGCCCGGGATTACAGCTATTGAATAATGTTTCAATTTGTTTCACCTCCTATTTTTTTGATAAGGCTTTTCTCCACAATAAAATAGTCTTCTTCAATTTATACACTTGCAATTTTCATGCCAGATGTGTATTTCGCAATATTCAGACTTCTGATGCTATTTTGAATGACTTTTTGTTTTTTATTGCAACCATGTTGTTTCAATTTGCAACGATTACAGATTGTACTTTTTTATCTTTCTCCAGAGTGTAGACCTATCAATCCCAAGTTGTCTTGCAGCAATAGTTTTGTTATTGTACTTATTTAAAGTTTCAACAATTAATTCTTTTTCTTTTTCCTCAATATTTGTCCCATTTACAATTTCTTTTTGCTTATTATGTTGTATCTTTTTTGATAAGAAGGAAGCATTATCAATAGTGAGATGTCTTCCTTTTGATAATACGATAATTCTTTCAATCATATTTTTAAGTTCTCGAATATTCCCTGGCCAATGGTAGCTCTGAAAGAGCTTGAGTAAACTTTCTTCAACTAATTCTATTTCTTTCTTTCCTTCAACATTAAATTGCTGGATAATACTCTGTACGAGTAGAGGAATGTCCTGAATTCTAGCTCTTAGAGGAGGGAGTTCCAACGATAAGACATTTATCCGATAAAATAAATCAGTTCTAAACTGTTTCTTTTCAATTTCCTCCTCTAAGTTTCGATTGGTTGCTGCAATAATTCGGACATCTACAGGAATAGTCCGTTTTCCACCAATTCTTCTTATTGACTTTTCTTGCAAAACACGTAATAGTAATGCCTGAATTCTTAATGGTATCTCCCCAATTTCATCCAAAAACAAGGTTCCCCCATGTGCAAGTTCAAAGAGGCCTTGTTTGCCACCTCTACTAGCCCCTGTAAAGCTACCTTCTTCATAACCAAATAACTCGGACTCTAATAAACTATCAGGAAATGCAGCACAATTTACTGCTACAAATGGACCAACTGCCCTGTTACTTTCTATATGAATTCCTTGAGCAAAAAGTTCTTTACCTGTTCCAGATTCTCCAGTAATAAGAACCGTTGAATCAGTACTAGCAAAAAGTTTAGCATTTTCTTTTGCTTCAACAATCCCGCTTGATGTTCCAACAATATCGTCTAATCGGTATTTTGCTTCTAATCCACTAGGTTGAAGTATTTTCCTAATTTTCATTTCTAATTTTTGAATATCAGTTATCTCCTTAAAGTTCGATACTGCTCCTACTACATTATTATTAACAACTACAGGGAGACGATTAATCACAATTTGTTTATCATGAATCTTCGCAAAGTCCCCAATTTCCTTTTTACCAGTATGCAGAACTCTAAGCATATCGGAATTAGGAATTAGTTCAGAGATTTTGTTTCCTATTACTCTACCTTGTAAACCAAGAGTGTTCTTAGCGTTTTGATTTGTTAATAGAATATGACCTTCCTGATCGACAACAACAATTCCGTCATGAGAAGAATTTACGATGGCTTGTGTCTGGTATTTTTCCCGCATCATTTCATTTGCCAAATAAATTAGTGAAATAGCTTGTCTTACATACGATGTTAAGGATGATAAGGTTGGTTCAATATAAGTTACAAATTGTTTCATTGTGTTTGGTATAGGTGTATCATGATGCCAACTAGAGATAAAATATACCGCTTCTTCGTTCAAAAACTCTGAATGGAGATTATTTATATTTAATAATTGATACTCCAGCTTTTCTCCTAAAGAAATTTCAATTTGGAGCCATTTTATTTCATCCTCCGTTCCTATAAATATTTTTTGCCTAGCATCTAATTTTTTTGTTTGGATTGTAGCTTCTATATCATTTAAAGTTATCGAAATAGGAACTGTAGGTATTTTTAATGAGTCTACATCGGTTATGTACATTGAGGGCAAAATAAGTATGAGTTCACTTAATTTTTGATTTAAAAGGGTTTCTTGGGAGTCGAGACTTAATGGTTCTATATTTAACTTTCTAAGTAGTTTTGAAATTTTCTCTTTTAAAGGTGAATTTAATTTGTATAATGCCTGTCTCTTATACACATCT
>NZ_SLUB01000035.1 GCF_004799755.1 Bacillus timonensis
TATTAGCTCCGGTTTCCCGAAGTTATCCCAGTCTTACAGGCAGGTTGCCCACGTGTTACTCACCCGTCCGCCGCTAACCTTTGGGAGCAAGCTCCCTCAGGTTCGCTCGACTTGCATGTATTAGGCACGCCGCCAGCGTTCATCCTGAGCCAGGATCAAACTCTCCAATAAGAGTATTGATTGCTTAAAATACCTTCGGCATTTTTCGCAAAATCCGATGAGGCATTTCAAGAAGCAAAGATCTTGCTCAATAAGTTTGTTACTTAGAATTAACGTTGACGCTTGTATTGTGTTCAGTTTTCAAAGAACTTTTTTTGACTCGCTGTTCATCAGCGACTTTTATAATATAACATCTTTAGAAGTCTATGTCAACACCTTTTAAATGGTGAATCATTTTTTCAAGGCGCTGTAGCAGCGACTTAATTAATATACCAAGTTTAGTTTTTACAGTCAACCTAAATTATTCTGGGATTTTCGACCAATTCCACTGCACTCTCCCACAACCCGACAAATATCGTGAGATCATACTGTCAAAGTTGATCTAAATAAAAAAAGACACCAGATATTTAATCTAGTGTCCCTCGTTTTTTTAAACTAAGAAAATGAAATATAAAATAAAGATGAAGAATAAAGCGTACATGATTGGGTGAATTTCTTTCGCTTTTCCTTTTACCATCATTGTAATTGGATAAAAGATGAAGCCAATCGCAATACCTGTTGCAATACTAGATGTTAATGGCATTGTTACGATTGTTAAGAACGCCGGAACCGCAATCTCGAATTTCTTCCACTCGATATCACCTAAACTTGCAACCATTAGAACACCAACGATGATTAATGCTGGCGAAGTAACGGCTGGTGTTACCACTCCTAATAGCGGAGAAAAGAATAAGGCTAATAAGAATAATACTGCTGTTACAACTGAAGCAAATCCTGATCTTGCACCTGCAGCAACACCTGCTGTTGATTCAACGTAAGATGTAGTTGAAGATGTTCCTAAGATGGCTCCGATTACTGTACCGGTTGAATCTGAAACCAATGCTCTTCCCGCACGTGGAAGTTTATTGTTTTTCATAATTCCCGCTTGGTTTGCTACCCCAACTAATGTTCCTGCTGTATCAAAGAAATCTACAAACATAAATGTAAGGATAACAACCAACATATCCATATTGAAGATTTCTCCGAAGTGCGTAAATGCCACTCCGAATGTTGGTGCTAAACTTGGTACTGAGCTCACAACCTTGTCTGGAGCATCAATTAAACTGAAAAGCATCCCAACAATTGCTGTAATAACCATACCGATAAATACTGCACCGTTAATCTTACGAACCATTAGAATGACTGTAATTACAACACCAAAAACGGCTAATAATGTGTTACCATTTGATAAGTCGCCTAACGCTACTAAAGTAGCAGGATCAGCAATTACAATATTTGCATTTTTAAGACCAATAAATGTAATAAATAATCCAATCCCTGCACCAACTGCTAATTTTAAGTTTTGCGGGATGGCATCGATAATTTTTTCACGAATTCGAGTTAATGTTAGAAGAACTAATACGATACCTGATACTAAAACGCCTGATAACGCTGTTTGCCACGAAATTCCCATTCCTAGTACAACTGAGTAAGCAAAGAATGCATTAAGCCCCATACCTGGCGCTAAGGCTACAGGATATTTCGCAACGACACCCATGATCAATGTACCGAGCGCTGCGGCAAGAGCTGTTGCAACGAACACTGCGTTTGCATCCATTCTTAATGCATCAGGAAAATCTGTTACATCACTTAATGATAAAATTGATGGGTTAACAAATAAAATATAAGCCATCGATAAGAATGTTGTGATTCCACCGATAATTTCTCGTCTATAAGAAGTTCCAAGCTCATCGAATTGAAAATACTTTTTCATATGATTCCCTCTCCCTTTGATCCGTATTGTCGTAAAAGAATTGAGTAACTTATAGAATAAGCGCACAAAAGCGCCCCAGAGAAGCCTCTGAAGCGCTTGACGTTAAGGATAACGATAGAAAAGAAGAATCAAGTTAATAGACTCTCTTCATTATCTGTTATACCTCGTAGTCAAGCTAATTTACGGTAGCCTGGTAGAAACTTTTGGGCCATATCCCCAAGATTATACGACGTATTTCAACAAAATCTTTATTTCGATTTTATTATATGACAATGTACCTAGAGAGTCAATAAAATAAACGAACATTATTTCATTTTTATTTTATATTGTTCGTAATTATTCCCACTCGATTGTTGCTGGTGGTTTACTTGTAATATCATACACAACTCTGTTTACGTGACTAACCTCATTCACGATTCTTGTAGAAATAACTTCGAGAACATCCCAAGGAATACGAGCCCAGTCTGATGTCATTCCATCAATTGATGTAACAGCACGAATTCCAATTGTGTAATCATAAGTTCTTGCATCTCCCATTACTCCGACACTACGGATATCTGGAAGGACGGTAAAGTATTGCCAAATTTCGCGCTCAAGACCGGCTTTTCTAATTTCTTCTCGTAGGATGAAATCTGATTCACGAACAATCTCCAGTTTATCCTCTGTTATCTCACCTAACACGCGAATTCCTAGCCCAGGTCCTGGGAATGGTTGACGCCAAACGATTTCATCAGGAATACCTAACTCAGTACCTAATGCACGAACCTCATCCTTAAATAAAGTATTAAGTGGTTCGATTAATTGAAACTGCATATCTTCTGGAAGTCCACCAACATTGTGATGTGATTTGATGGTTTGTGCTGTTGCTGTTCCACTTTCAATAATATCTGTATAAAGAGTTCCTTGTGCAAGATAATCAATTCCTTCTAGCTTGGCAGCTTCATCATCAAACACATAGATAAACTCATTACCAATGATTTTACGTTTTTGCTCTGGATCACTTACGCCTTTTAGCTTAGATAAGAAGCGGTCCTTCGCATCGATTTTAATTACATTCATATGGAAACCTTCACTAAAGGTCTTCATCACACTTTCAGCTTCTCCCTTACGAAGAAGACCGTGGTCAACGAACATACATGTTAATTGATCACCGATTGCTTTATGAATCAATACAGCAACAACGGAAGAATCTACACCCCCGCTAAGTGCGCAGAGAACCTTTTTATCACCAACAGTTTGGCGGATTTTTTCCATTTCAATTTCAATGAAGTTTTCCATGGACCAGCTTTCTGAACATCCGCAAACTCCGAATACAAAGTTTTTTAGAAGATCATTTCCATAGACTGAATGACGGACCTCTGGATGGAACTGAACTCCATATAAGTTACGCTCTGAATCGCTCATAGCTGAAATGGGACAAGATGGGCTTACCGCATCGACAGTAAAGCCTGCTGGTGTTTCAACAACTAAATCGCCATGGCTCATCCACACCACTTGTTCACTTGGGATATCTGAAAAAAGAGCAGATTCGTTTTGAACATTAATGGTTGCTTTTCCGTACTCACGATTATGTGCCTTTTCTACTCGGCCTCCAAAGTGTTGTGTCATCAACTGCATTCCGTAGCAAATACCTAATACCGGCACGCCTAAATCGAAAATTCTCTCATCACATCTAAATGAGTTTTCATCATAGACACTATTTGGTCCACCAGATAAAATGATTCCCTTCGGCTGCATCGCCTTGATTTCTTCGACTGTTAACGTATGTGGGTGAAGCTCACTATAGACGCCAAACTCACGAATCCTTCTTGTGATTAATTGATTGTATTGGCTTCCGAAATCTAAAACAACGATCATTTCTTGAACGTTATTCACAAAATCACCTCGTTATATTTTTTAATATATCCATCTGATATTATGCAAATCAAATTCGCCTTGGCGAATTTGCGCCCAGATTTTTAGGCTCACACGAGGTGGGTCACAAAGACGTTGCCACAGGATGTGGCGCCATTAGTCTTTGATCCTAAGCTCGAAAACTTACCTTTGAAAATCTGTGGCATCCGCCGGAGGCTTTTTTTTACCTTTATTTTAGTTTGGTACTAAATAAAGGTAAAAAAATAGAATCCTACCTATAAAAGGCAGAATTCTAGTTCACGTACACAAATAGAATAGCTGCCTTCATAGTCAAACCATTTACGGTGGTCTGGTAGAAACTTTCGAACCATATTATCGAGGATATACGAAGGTATTTCTATTGAATTTGTGATAATTTTATCAAGCAGGTATCTATTGGTCAAGATGATATCCTTTTAATTAAATTTTCCCATAATTCGACGGACATTGACCATTCCTTATAGGCGTTGTCTTTACGGTATAAAGCTCGTTCATAGCTTCGTGTTAATTGTTCCATTTCATGCCCTTTGTAAAAGCGATCCACTTGAATCGAATATTCCCTCAAGGTTTGACCGTCTTTTCTTGGGAGGCCGACACGTTCCAGTTGTTTTAGCAACGCATGATAGGCTTTAAAATACACCTCTTCGCCTTTGGCGTTTTTGTACATCCAAATATAAAGATATGGCATCCATTTTTTTCGTGTCTTGAAAAAGACATATGCGATCAAGAAAAGGCTCAAAAAGACAATCAGTACATATTTCCATGAGAAGGCGTCTCCTAGTTTTTCAAAGATGCTGTTGTCCGTGTCTTCTGAAACAGGTGCGGCCACCGTTTCTTTCGCCTCTTTTTCCTCAGGAATTTCCATTGGTGTTGTTTGTGGTGTTTGACTATTTTCATTTCCAGTCATCGTTAAATCATAGGAAAATAGATTAGCGTTACTAAATCCCTTGGTTGGCTCAAATGGTACCCAACCAAACTCTGGAAAATAAACCTCAACCCAAGAGTGGGCGTTATTGTTCGTGATTTCATAGGTGTTTACTTCGACACGCTCACCCTCCGTATAGCCTTTAACCCATCTGGCCGGAATATCAGCCGCTCGCAATAAAACAACCATTGAAGTAGAAAAATTATCACAATAGCCCACTTTTGTATCAAATAAGAACTGGTCTACATAATCTTCGTCAGTTCCTGGGATGGCGACATTTTGGGTATCATACGCAAACCCATTTAACTGAAAGTAATTTTCGATCGCCTTCACTTTGTCATACCGGTTTGTATGTGAACTTGTGATTTCTACAGCAAGTTCTTTTACACGTTCAGGGAGGTTATCCGGTAATTGCATGTACCTTTCTCTAAAAAGGTCAATCTGCTCAATCCTCCCCGGCTCCGTGACCTCTTTTAAGTGGTTAATATAGTATTTCGGATACTCATAACGAAGTGAATAGCGATCCAATTTAACTACATCATTGCCTCTATAGGTCGAGATTTTTTCGGATAATGTATTGGCACTAAAATGGATATCAGGATCTGCCTCTACAGATGTCAATCCTAATGGATATACGATATGTGAATATTTTAGATCCATTTGAATATCAGCATCAAATTCCTCTACTTCTGTTTTTTCCTCATACCACTTTAAAGATGTATTCTCATCATAAAAAATGTCTTTTTCCGGTTGCCCTGATAATCTCCAGCCCTTCCCGGTATAAGTATCCTTGGTTTCCACTCGCCAATAATGACGTTTTTCAGTTTTTGCTGTAAAGACGACTGTATCATCAGCAATAAAGGGGCCGCCTAAATTTTGGTCATTCGTACCATAGCCTATTTTCTTTACCCCGTTAATCGAACCATTGGCATTCTCCTGTCCATATCCCTTTAAAAATGGAACCGGGTCTGGCCATTGAGGTGAAGCCTTCGGGGAGACGTATCCAATAAATGTAGAAAACAGAATAAAAACAGCTAAAGGAACTGCCCATTTTTTACCTATGCTTACATGCTTAGTAAGTTCCTTGTCCTTTAAACGCTCAAATTGCAGGATTCCGAGCATGAAGAAACCGATTAACACAGTTCGAACGATTGCCATTTGGGCATTATATGGGCTGAAAGTATCGATTACCGTGATATAAATGATAGTCAACACGAAAAACAAAAGGATTCTTTTTTGATGAGTAAACCAATAATGGAGGAGATAACTCATTAACCAAAGCAAAATGCTAAAGAGAAGCGTCCGAAAAATCGGCGTCATTCCCCACCAATTCGCTTGGAACATGAGCCCGATATTTTTTATAATATCTGCAACAAGTTCACCCAACCATGTAATATCTAAAAAATCTTCCTTAAAATAGAGCGAATGAATCATATACACGATTAGAAAAACCTTAATAAATGCACCGAGCAAAAACGGCACACGTAAAAATAACAATAGAAAGCATGCCCCAATAAAAATGACAAACCCGGCTGTCTCCTGTGTATCTGTCACGGTTTTAAGCGGTCGCAGCCATTCCCACAATAAAAAAAAGCCAAATACATTCAATAATAGGTTCCGAATATCACGTTGTGCTGGAATTTTAGGCTTCATGATTTTCTCACCTCATGGAAAATGTCTGCAAAATGCCCTTCATATACGACTTTTGCAAATACATTGTGCTTTCGAATGGCTCCAAGGACACTAATTTCATCCTGTGTTAGTTGAGTACCTTTTTCTTTTATGACAAACATTTGCAGATCTGCATTTCGCATTGAAAATCTGCCTACTAAATGAATCGTATCATCGCTTAGTTCACTTGTAACAAGCATGAAGGTTACCGGCTGATAGACTTTTTTCATTTCTGACTCCACAATTTGTGAGAAAGGTAGTGGACTATCGTCTTTTACCTTTGCTAAGTGGTAATAGATCACTTGTTGCTGGGATTCGCCATCCTTTAAAGGAAAAACCGTTTGATCCTCTCCAATCGAGATAAATGCGACCTGGGCCCCTTTTCTCAAAATAGCTTTTGTAAGGGAGGCTGTAAAGGTGACAATCTGTTCAAAATGAGTCGACTTTGTTCGATCCATGAATAAAACAACGTCATGGCTTTGCTGCTGCTCGAATTCCTTCGTCATAATATTATTTCGTCTTGCTGATGCCTTCCAATCAATCCATGAAAAACGATCCCCTGGAGTATAGTCTCTGACACCCACTGCTATTGCTGTATCCCGCTGTAACCTTACAATTGAAGAGGTCATCCCTTGTTCAAACCGGCTTTCAAGCTGTCGGTATACCAAATCTACGTACTGTGGATATACTAGAAACTGGTCACGAACAGGTGCGATCGTTTCCTTTTCTATCAGTCCGAACAAATCTCCCGTCTTGATGCGAATACCTTCTAATAAATGCTCTCCCCTTGAGATTGAATCGAATTCGTATTTATAGGTCAATTCTCTTTTAAACCACGGAAAAAGAAGGACTTTTGACTGCTTGGATTGCTCATATTTTTTAAATTGTGGTGGCAAAAGCTCCTCAATAATTATGTACATTAATGGAAACGGGGCCTTTCGCTTAATCACAATCGTTGCTTCAAATTTTTCCCCTGCCACATATTCAGTTTGGTTCATATGACGAACCAATTTGAAATCCTTAAGGGGATAGATCGTTAAAGCAAAGGAATATAACCCGAACGGGATGAAACTATAAAATAGAAACCAGCTGACAAACCCACCTTGAAACATCGCATATACAAAAGTTGCTACAATGAGAAGGAAGATATTTACGAGCTTACCTGTTTCCTTTAGCTTTCGAAATAGTTTCCTCATCAACGATTCAACGACCTTTGCACAGGAATCGGCGTTCTTTCAATAATTTTCGTCACTACCTTCTCGGTCGTCATTCCTTCGAATCTTGCTTCCGATTTTAAAATGAGTCGATGTGGCAGAACATAAGGTGCAAGGTATTGGATATCATCTGGAATCACAAAATCCCTGCCGTGAATCAAAGCATACGCCTGTGCCGCCTTCATTAATGCGATTGAGCCACGCGGACTAGCCCCTAGATAAACCGAACTATGCTCTCTCGTACGGCTAACTAAATCTACGATATATTCTTTAATGGTTTGGTCAACATAGACTGCCCTTACTTCCTTTTGCAGGTCTATTAATTCTTCAAGATTAATGACTGCTTCAAGGTGTTCAATCGGCTTAGACTTTTCGGCTCGATTTAAAACTTCAATTTCCTCATTTGCGGACGGATAGCCCATTTTCATTTTTAATAGAAAACGGTCGAGCTGTGCTTCTGGAAGTGGATATGTCCCTTCATATTCAATCGGGTTTTGTGTGGCCATGACAAAGAATGGCTTTGGTAATGGTCTTGTTACTCCATCAACCGTGATGCTACTTTCTTCCATCCCTTCTAGTAAGGCAGATTGTGTCTTCGGAGATGTTCGGTTGATTTCATCCGCTAGTACAATATGACCTATAATCGGGCCTGGTCTGAATTCAAACTGGAGTTCTTTTGGATTATAAATAGACGTTCCAGTTACATCCGATGGTAATAGGTCGGGCGTAAACTGAATTCGTTTAAATTCCGCACTCACTGATTTCGCAAGGGAACGCACCATCATCGTCTTCCCTACACCTGGCACATCTTCTAGTAAAACATGTCCTTCCGCTAATAATGCAACCAAGCTTAGTGTGGCTACATCTCTTTTTCCGATCATAACTTTTTCGATATTTTCGATAACTCTTCCTAAAACTGGATGTAACGTGTCAAGCTGCGCCATTTTCCGTCCCCCTAAAAACTCGTATCTCTTACAATATACGTAACTATTATACTATTCACACACTAATTATAAAAGCGAATATAGGCGATTCCTAAATTCAATAAACATCGTTCGATACGTTTTGATAGCTGCACAGTTAATCAGAAAAAGACCCAGATTATTAAAACAATCTGAGCCAGAGTATGCTTGTATTCTATTAAACGAGACTAGAAAGCACATGGACCCTTAGGATGATACCTACTAGTCGTTGGTCTTCATCGACAACAGCTAACGGAAACTTAGTTTCCAATGCCTTCGGAATGATGTCTTGGATATATTCATCCTTTGAAACGGTAAATATATCGTCTCGAATTACATCGGGCAGTGTCTTTTTATCCTTGATCCCATCAATGCAATCGTCAATGGTCACAATTCCCTCTAAGCGTCTATGCTTGTTCACGACGAATACACTTGAGATCCCATTCTTCTGCATTTCTTTTACCGCTACTTGTAAACTGTCCTTTAACGAAATCAAAGCATTCGATTGAATCATAACGTGCTCTGCTTGTAAAATTTTAGAGCGGTCGATATCTTTTATAAACTCCGAGATATAATCATTCGCAGGAGTTTCAATAATTTCCTCCGGTGTACCGATTTGCTCGACTACCCCGTCCTTCATTACCGCAACACGGTCTCCTAGTTTGAAAGCTTCATTAATATCATGAGTGATAAAAATAATCGTTTTTTGGAGCTTGTCCTGCAGTTCTAACAGCTCAAGTTGCATTTCTCGACGAATGAGTGGGTCTAGCGCACTAAAAGGTTCATCCATTAGGAGAATGTCAGGGTCATTTGCAAGTGCCCGCGCAAGTCCAACGCGCTGCTGCATCCCACCTGATAGCTCTCCTGGATATTTATCCTCGTATCCTTTTAAACCAACACTTTCAATATTTTTTAACGCTATTTCTCTGCGTTCTTCCTTTGAAACATTTTTTATCTCTAAGCCATATTCCACATTCGCCAAAACCGTACGGTGACTAAATAGCCCAAAGTGCTGAAACACCATGGCGATTTTATCCTGTCTGAACTTCTTCAGCTGGGATGAGTTATAGCGAACAACATCCTCCCCATCTACATAAATAGACCCGGATGTAGGTTTGTTTAGAAGGTTAAAACAGCGAATCAATGTCGACTTACCACTTCCGGATAGTCCCATGATGACAAAGATTTCACCTTTCTTGATTTCCATTGATGCATTGTACACACCAACGGTATGATTGGTTTTTTCTAAGATTTCCTTTTTACTCATTCCTTTTTCAACCATTGGAATGACTGATTTTGGTTTTGAACCAAATATTTTTGATACTTTCTCTATTTTAATTTTCGTTTCCATTATTCTGACCCCCTGTGTTTCTGGAATGAGCTTGCTACTCCTGATGTCAAACGGTCAATAATGATAGCTAGAAAAACGATACTGATACCCGCTTCAAATCCAAGTGCCATATCAATACGGTTAATCGCGATCAGAACCTGTTCACCTAGTCCCTTCGCACCAACCATTGATGCAATAACAACCATCGCAAGTGCCATCATGGTTGTTTGGTTTACCCCTGCCATAATCGTTGGAAGTGCCTGCGGCAATTGAACCTTCGTGAGCATCTGCCATCTTGACGAACCAAATGATTGTGCTGATTCAATCACATCTTTATCCACATTACGAATCGCTAACTCAGTCAATCGGATAACAGGCGGCAACGCATAAATTAACGTTGCAAATACCGCTGAAACATTTCCTAAACTGAAGAAGAAAATCGCAGGGATTAAATAAACGAAACTAGGCATGGTTTGCATCGCATCCAAAATAGGCCTCATGACAATGGAAAATCCTTTACTAAATGCCATCCACACACCAAGGGGAATCCCAATAATGAGGGAAATGAGAACCGATGTTAAGACAATCGCAATCGTGATCATCAATACATCCCATAATCCAAACGTTCCAATTAAAAATATAAAGAAGGCATATAACACACCGGAAAGAACAGATTTAAAACGCCATCCTAAAAGGAAAATAATAATTAAGAAGAGCCACCATGGAATGAAATTAAGAAATCCACTTATTCCATTGATAGTTTGAGAGGAAATTAGATGTATGAAATCAAAAAACCCTTCGAACGTTGTATCAATCCACTTAATAAATTTTTCTACATATTCACCAATAAATTCCCATCGTATTTCTGGAAAACTACCCATAAGCAGGTTACATAATGTAACCATTCACCTCACTTTTTTTGCAAAATCTCCTATTTAAAATAAATTTGTAGTAGCTGGCGAACACCAACTACTACAACAACGGGATTACTCTAATGATTTTTTCACTTTTTCAGCGACATCTTCTGAAACCCAAGAAGTCCAAACATCTTCATGCTCCTTCATCCACCATTCGGCAGCCTCTTCGGCAGATGCATCATTTTCATTCATATATTTAAGAGCTTCTTCTGTTAAGTCGTTACTTGTTTGATAGTTTTTTAGAAACTCCACAACCTCTGGTGCTTGTTCAGGCATGTCCTTGTGGACAGCTACAACAACATCATTTGGTGGGAATGCAGTGCCAAAGTCTTTATTCCATTGTTCTTCGTTATATTCTGGTTCTTCTAAAAGAGTAAGATCATATTTTGCCGTTACCCATGTTGGTGACCAGTAATATCCGACCCATCCTTCGCCTTTTTCATATGCATCAACTAGCGTTGCAACTGCACTTGAATCTGAACCAGGACTAATATAGTTAAATGTATCTCCTAAGCCATATGTGTCAACCTTAACTGACATTGTTTCCCCAACAGCCCATCCTGTAGGAGCACCCACGATAAGACCTTTGCTTGAATCCTCTGGGTCAGGGAATACTTCAGGATACTTCTTCAGGTCCTCAACCGTTTTTAAATCCGGCGCTAACGGCTCGATTCCTCTTTCTTCGTCCCCTTCAATCACATAAGTTGGAACATATAACCCTTGGCTGTTGTCATCAAAGTTAGTAGATACTGTTTCAATATCCCCAGCATCTGTCATTTCTTGATATAGCTCTTTGACATTGTCAGTCCAAACTTCCATATACACATTGATGTCACCTTGACGTAAGCCTTCAAGTGTTGCAGCAGTCGATCCCGCTGTAACATCTGTTTGATAGCCAAATCCTTCCTCTAGGATTCTTTGTGCAATACTGTTATGAAAGCGAATGCTATCCCAACCAGCATCAGCAAGCACAATTTTATCTAATTTTTCTGGTTCTCCATCTCCTGAAGACCCCTCACTACTACATCCAACTAACGCGAGTAGTAAAACGGCTACTAGTATTAATAATTTTCGACTCATTCTTCATTTCTCCCCTTTTTTGTTTCATTTATTAGTAAATGGATTTATTTACTAAAATTTAATAGAATGAACAATTCACCAAAAAATGAATATCCATTCATTTTTTGATACTACGTATTTCTCCAAACTTATACAACAATTGCACGATGTGATTAGATTAATAGAAAGGTGACAATTAATTAATCAGTCAGGTGAAAAATGCAGAAGATATATATAGGCTACATTTTTCGCAAGATTTCGAGGATACTTCTTTTGAACTATTGATCTTGGAGGGAAAAGATATTTGTTGGTTTCACAGTGGTGAACCCAAGGGCTATATTAAAAGTATAGAGGAATAATAAAATCAGGACAAACCTGATAATGTAGCGTATCCCGTGATAAACTAGCATATTTCATGATTTCCAAACCTCAGGTTGCCGAAATTATTTATCCTTCAAAAATCCTCCCATATCCTTTCATATCCTCCAAATATGAAGAAATTTTCAGTATTTTTATCAAAATATGCTATATGTAGTATTTCAATAGGACCTTAGCCCCTTATTTAGTAAGATATGAGCGAACACATGCCAATACGTATGGAAAACATCTCGAAAAATAGCAAAAAACCAGATGTGAGCATCTGGTTTCCATTTTCCTTCTATTAAAAAACTACCTTTTTTTCTTCTGTAAGTATTTTTCGTTGATCACAAGCACTTTTCCATCCTCAGCCGGTCTGTATTTACGAAACTTAAATTTATTTTTTTCAAACAGGATATTCCCAATGATATAAATAGGTAAGATGATAAACAAGTTAATAAGCATTTGAAGCAATAGGTTTAAATCCTTCTCAAATATATAAATCGTAAATACAGCATAAAACGCAAATGACACCATTAATACAATAAGTACATTACATATATGAAAAGCGATCACACTTGTTTTTTCACGAAACATTCGCTCTAGTTCAAGCTTTAAAAAAAGTGTAATAAACACTGAAATCCCTATTGAAATAAGGGTAACAATATATGTAAAAACAGTATGCATATTTGCTAATCCCTCACCCTCATTTTCCTTATCAGTTATAAGCCCAAGAGATTTGATTACCTACCCATATTGTAACACATCAGCTAATGAAAGCAGTTTTATTAATAGAAAAACCTCAGCTTTCTTCATTGAAGAAGGAAACTAAGGTTTTTGTAAGATGAGAGTGTGTAATACCTATTAATGTTTAGAACTGGCTTTAAGTTGCTAGCTGGACTTTATCTGTAACGTCCTATCTGCTATACATTACGACCTAGGCTCGATCGTTGACTGTTTCTTGGGTCCCATCTTTCGTAATTTTTCCAAAAAAATCCAACACATCTTCAAGCTTCATCCCCATGTTTTTAGCTTCGATGATTAATTCTACCCATTCCCCGTCAAGTTCCACTAGATCGCCAATATTTGCCGTTTTAATCTTACTCATCCCCCAATATATAATTAGTTGGTTTCGTGATTTTGTAAGCCATACAAATAGATATCCACTATTTCATTTGCTAGTTGTTGTGGATTTTTTTCATCTGTGAATAATTTCGTGATGGTAAGTCGCTCAATGGCCCCAATTAAGCACTCTGCAACGGTTTGCATTTCTATGTCTTGTCTAAAGTAGTTATCCTGTTGTTCTGCTAGAAGATTCTTAGTGATATGATTTACAATAACTCGCTTAATTTCCTCCGATTCACTTGCGATAAAAAATCCTATCTTCGTCAAATGTCGATGGTCGTTAAAAAATTCAAAGATCCCACTTAGACCTTTAGCTATTTTAGAAGGAAGTATGTTTTTATCCAAATCGGGTTCAAGTCTGCTACTCTGGGTTAGCATGATTAATTTGTTACGAAATGTATGTACGATCTCTTGAAAAATAGCTTCTTTACTTGAGAAGTAGAGATAAAAACTTGGCTGTGTGAGTCCAGCCCTTTTGACAATCGTACTGACCTTTGTTTCATGAAATCCATGCTCTGCGAATTCTTCTGCTGCAACCATAAGGATTGCCTCTTTGCTTTTGATCCCAACTGACCCCTTCTGTCTCCCACGTTGTCCCATGATAATGCCGCCTTTTATCTTTTTTGAAATTATAATACTCACGAGTATTATCTCTTACAAAATACCACCCGGTCAAGTAGCCTATTGCCAGTTTTAACCTACAAAAACTGACAAATTTTCACGAAAAAAAGACTACCTCCTTGAATTCGGGAGGTAGCCCTTAGACTAACAACTAAAATTCGATGTATGTTAGAATAGGCTAAAGCAAACATACACTACAACGAAAAGAGGCGAAATTATGTTTGATAAAATCAAAAGACAACTAAGAAATATTGCACGCGGAAGCAGTAGCAGAAGGCACCGTTACTACGGAGGAAGCAGCAGTAACAGAAGGCATCGTTACTTTGGAGGAAGCAGTAGCAGAGGGCATAAATATAATCCATTGAGTGGCAGTAAACGCTACAAACGAAGAAGCTGGGGGAGCAGTAGCTAATTACCGTTCAATCACTATTTTCAAAAGCTCTAACTGCTTTATAAAGGTCGTGTAAGATTTGCTCAATTGTCGAATACGGTTCAGTTATTCCTAGCAATTTTTTCAATATAGCTTCCGTTTCCTGCCTTAGCGAAAGTTCTTCTGTCCACGGGAGGGCTTTTTTCGTTTTTAAAGGATACGTTGTATAAAGCAAATATAAAAGGATATCCCCTAAATCATAATAGTCTTGGAGTTTCAATTCTTCACTGTTAGTTTCTCTGAATTGAGTCGATTTCACCTGTCTTGCTAAGCCAAAATCGATTAAATATGGCTCATTTTCTTTTATTATGATATTTGGTATCCGCAAATCAAGATGATACATATCATTATTATGAAGGTAATCAACTAATTTAATTATTTTCGCTAAAAATAGTAAAGACTCTTCCTCATTAAACACCTTTTTATTTAGAAAAATTTCGTCCTCGAGGTTTACCCCATCCATATAGCTCATTGCATAAAAATAATGACCTCTTTCCGAAAATTCCCCATAGAACAACGGCATTTGCTTATGTTTCAATCTCTTCATGATCGATATTTCATCTTCAAACAGCTTGATTTCATTCCTATTTTTACGTTTACTTGGTCTTAGTTGCTTTACGACTTTGTACTCCTTATTTTGTAAATCATGACAAAGGTATACGATCCCATAGCTTCCAGTCCCAATCATATCTATAACCTGGTACCGATGATTTAAGATTTCTGCTGCTTTTATAGGTTTATCTACAATAAACTGATACATTCTTCGAATGGGTCGTAACATGATTTACTCCTTTAGCCGTTTTAAGATTTACCATATTGAGTTTCGTTGTCACAAAAAAGTCTATAGAAGAAAAAATGCTTCTCCTATAGACTACTCAAAAAGATAACTTTTTTCTACAAAAGTATTGATATCGTTATTAGCTTTGTTTACACTTATAAACGGCAAAACACTTGGTCGCAACAAGTGTTTTGGGTTGTCGTTTTGGGTCTGTCTTACTGTCCTATTTCAACTTACCAGGTTAGATTGCTAGGATTAGACACCTGAAACTTCAACTTCACCCGTTTCATCCTCTTCATTTGTTTGTGCTTTTATATAATCAATTGTGACGATTGTTTCATCATCTTCATGCTTGATCGTGCAGTTACTATATTCCTTTTTAATATCTGCTACTCGAACAGAATGGCCAATTTCAAATCCAGTGATGTCAATTTCAATAAAATCAGGGAGATCATTCGCTTTTGCTGTGATATCCAATTCGTAAAGAAATTGTTTCGCAACTCCTCCAGATTTCTCTCCAATTGAAGTTCCCTTTAAAATCACACTCACTTTAGTATCGATTTCAGTATCCTCATCAACATGAAGAAAATCGACATGAAGGACATCCTTTGTTACAGGGTTATGTTGGTAATCTCTTAAAATAACATTCTTTGATTTCCCATCAACATGTAGTGAGAAAATACCATTTCTCCCCACACCCTTTATTACCCTTCTTAAATCCACGTTGTTAACCGCAATGGATTCTGTTTGAATATCACTTCCATAAACAACAGCAGGGATTTTCCCATCACTTCTCAATTTTTTCAAAATAGACTTTTTCGTACTATTTCTTTTTTCTGCTACTAACGTATTCATTTTAATTCCACCTTTCTGATTTTTTCTTAGACATTAGTTTTTATAGGAACTATATTCTAAAAAACATTAGAATTAGTTATATCTCTAGTATATCGAATCTATCATTTTATTTCACACTTTTGGCTTACTAAGTGAAGAAATGAGTTCGTTGACAATTTATCTATGCGTTTCCATTCAACTTATAATAAAAAAGGCCTCCCACAAGTTTTATCAACTTATGAGAAGCCCATATAACCTTATAAAATGGTCTACCTTTTTCCTTTGTCATAAATTTCACCCAATGCTCTTGGAGCACGATTGGATTTAGAGAAAAAGATTAATAACAATAACGTTAATACATACGGTAAAATCATGAATAAATCCGTGAAACTACTTGGTAATGCCATTGACTGAGCAATATACGAGCCCCCAGATTTTGCAAAACCAAATAATAGACAAGCCGCTAACGTTGGGAGAATCCGCCAGTTCCCAAAAATCAATGCAGCGATGGCTAAGAATCCATATCCCATATAAATATTAGAAGAAAAGTTAGCTGAAATGGAATAGGCAAAACACATCCCACCTAGACCTGATAGTAGCCCCGATATCAAAACCGCAGAAAATCGAACTTTTGCTACATCTACACCGGCTGCATCAATCGAATGTGGATTTTCCCCGCTCGCTCTTAGACGCATACCGAATTTTGTTTTATATAAAAGATACCAAGCAAAAATAGCAATCACGATGATAATCACTTCGAAGGGATACACATTCGTAAAGACCGCGCCAAGCACAGGTATATTGGCTAAACCTTCAATTGTAAATCGCTCTGATACGCCTAATCGAAACTTGTCCGAAGCTGATCCAAATACGAGTGCATTAATTTGGGTTGTTAAGAAAGTCGTTAAGGCTAGAGCCAAAATATTAATGACCACACCACTGATGACTTGATCAGCCTTAAACTTAATACTTAGAACCGCATGAATAATGGAAAATGCCATTCCACCAATCATTGAAAATAGTAAAGCTACGTAAAATAGATTTTGAATATCTGTACCAGAAGCATTTGCGATTAAAACAGCTGACAGCGCTCCGATGAACGCTCCGAAACCTTGAAATCCTTCAAGTGCCAGATTAGTAATACCACTCTTTTCACTATATATACCGCCTATTGCGATGATAAAAAGAGGCAGAGCAAAGGATAATCCATCAATAATTATTGTATCCATTATGATTCAATCTCCTTTCGTTCCACTTCTTTTTCCTTCAAACGGCTAACTTTATATTTCATGTATGCACCACATGCACTAAACAATAGGATTAATCCGATGATTACAGAAGAAATCTCTTGTCTGATACCCGCCTGTGAACTCATATATGTGCTTCCCTGATCAATGATAGATACTAAAAATGAAGAAAAGATAATACCTATTGGATGAGAGTTTCCTAATAGTGATACAGCAATGGAATCAAAACCGATACTTGATAGCACTTTTGGTTGAATGGAAGCAAAGTAACCTAAATAATAAGTGACACCTGCAAGACCAGCCAAACCTCCCGAAATCGTCATGGCTAAGACTGTGTTTCTTCCGACATTAATACCTGCATATTTTGCTGCATTTCGGTTAGACCCTACTGCTTTAATTTCAAAACCGACCACTGTCTTATCTAAGAAGAACTTTATTAAAATAGCAATAATAATGGCCAACAGAAAGCCTAATGGGATATCCATTTTTAGGTTCGCAATATCGACATTAACTAATGTCAGTCTTGCTTCATCTGAAATATATTTGGATTGTCTTGAAATAGGATCGACATAATACATTTGAATAAAAAAGCTTATGACATATTGAGCAATATAATTTAACATAATCGTTGATACAACTTCATTTATATTAAACTTATATTTGAGCCACCCTACTAATCCTCCCATTAATCCTCCAGCAACAATTCCGATTACTAATACAAGCGGCTTTGCAATGAAAGCATCTAAACCACTGTAACCAACGATAATCGTTGCTAAAAAACCAGAGACAAGCATTTGACCGGAAACTCCAATATTAAATAGCCCCGCTCTAAATGCAACAGCAACCGCTAAGCTGGCAAACACAAGTGGCGTCATCGCATTTAGCAAACTTAAAAAATCCGTTAACATACTCTTGTAGCCTGCATAGGAAGGCTTTGGCATGATCCCTGCCCCTTGAAGTAGATTATAAAATGCTTGTAATGGATTTTTACCAATTAAAAGGATAACAATCGCTGCCGCAATAAAGCTTATCAGGATGGAGACTAACGGAATTGTAATAGGTTGCCATTTCTCATTACTTATAGGTCGAATAAGACGATAACTTAAGTTGTTTTTCATTTTATCTTTACTCATGCTTTGCCCCCATCATATATTCGCCTACTTCATTCGTCGTTAGTGATTCACTACTAGCAATCTTTTGAAGTTGGCCGTTATATATCACTCCTATGGTATCCGCTACATTCATAATTTCATCTAATTCCAATGAAACAAGTAAAATCGCTTTTCCTTGATCACGTTGTTGAATGATCATTTTATGGATGTTCTCAATCGCGCCAATATCTACTCCTCGAGTTGGCTGAACGAAAATCATGAGTGGCGATTGTAATTCGATTTCGCGAGCAATGATGGCTTTTTGCTGATTACCGCCACTCATCGAACGAACTTGTGTCTTATTACCTTGACCACTTCGAATATCAAATTTATCAATCAACTGGCTGCCAAATTGCTCAAATTCCTCCGTTTTCAAGATTCCTTTACTAGCAAATGGCTCCCGATAGTACTGCTTTAATGCTAGATTCGTTGATAAATCAAAATCCAAAACAAGTCCAAAGCTTTGTCTATCTTCAGGGATATATGAGATTCCCGCTACTGTTCTGTTTCTTATACTTTCGTTTGTAATATCCTTACCTTCAAGGAATATTTTCCCACCGCTAACCTTGGTTAAGCCAGCAATGGCATCCGCAATTTCAACCTGTCCATTATCGGCGACTCCAGCAATAGCAAAGATTTCGCCACCGTGTATGGTAAAGGACACATCTTTCACGACTTCAAATCCATCTTCATTTTTAATGGTTAGATGCTCGACCTTCAATACTTCCTCTTTAAACTGAGCAGGTGCTTTTTCAGATTCAAAGCTTACCTCTCTACCAACCATTAATTGAGCCATAAGAGTAACCGATGTTGTCTTTACATCCAACACATCAATTAATTTGCCTTTGTTCAATACTGCACATCGGTCTGCCACTTTTTTAATTTCATCTAATTTATGAGTAATTAAGATGATGGTTTTTCCAGCATCTCGAAGACCCTGGATAATACCGAGTAGGAATTCAATTTCTTGTGGTGTTAGAACTGCAGTTGGTTCATCAAAAATAAGGATTTCGGCTTCACGATAAAGCACCTTTAAAATTTCCACCCTTTGCTGCATGGAGACAGTAAGATCGGCAATCTTTTTCGTCGGATCCACCTCTAAGCCAAAGTTTTTAGATAGCTCTTCAATTTTACGATTGGCATTTCGAAGATCTACATATGGAAAGAGCCCTGCAAATTTTTTAATGGGCTCAACCCCTAGGATAATATTCTCGGTAATCGTATAATCGTAGACTAACTTAAAATGCTGATGGACCATTCCTATGTTAAGCTTCGCTGCATGGTTAGGCGAGCTAATTTGCACCTTTTTTCCACGAATAAAGATTTCTCCCTCATCAGGTTCGTACATCCCGCCTAAAATACTCATTAATGTTGATTTACCTGCACCGTTTTCTCCAAGTAAAGCAAAAATTTCTCCTTTTTTAATACCAATGGATACATCATCATTCGCTACTATTCCAGGAAATCGTTTGGTTATATGTTTCATTTCTACAATATAATCAGACATCGTTCTTCTCCTTTATCACAATAATAGGAAATAAAAGAAGTTCATCATTCACCTAAAATGAGGAAATGATAAACTTCTATTAATTTATTTCGTTATTGTGCTCTTTTAATCTTATAGTCCTGGAAACTCTTCTGGAGTATGATCATTGAAATTAGATGCAGGTACGATTGTACCTTCTTTCACTAATTCGTAAGCCTCATTCATTTTGTTGAGTGTATCCTCTGATAATTGGTGACGACCTTCTTCTTTAATAAAACCAGTTGAATCTGTGTCTGCATAAAGAACGACATTTCCACCTTTAAAAGTTCCATCCTCAACAGTATTTAATGTCTTTTCGATATTCATCGCCATGAATTTTACCGCAGATGTTAATACGATGTTTTCAGAACCATTTACACCGTCATCAAATTGGTCAACGTCTACACCAATTACTTTTACGTCATCTTCAGCTTCCTTAACTGCTGTGAATACCCCATTACCAGTACCACCTGCAGCAACAAAGATGACATCCACACCTTGTTTAATTAACGCATTACCGATCACTTTACCAGTTGCTTCATCTGCAAAAGATCCTGCATAGTTACCACCGACATCGGCACCAGTTACATCCGTTCCTGCATAACCTGATAATTCTACCATTTCAACATTTTTTCCAAAAACCTTATTCACGTAATTCACACCTGATTCAAAGCCAAATTGATAATTTACATTTGACGGATAGGCTATACCATTTACTACCGCTACTTTATTCGATTTTGTTTCAAGTGCTGCAGCCATTCCTGCAAAAAAGCCACTTTCTTGTTCAGCAAAATTCATTGCATAGATATTATCAAAATCTGTTTGGTCACCTACAGGTGCTGGCTCAGAGTCATTTAAAATAAAAATTTTATCAGGGTTTTCTACAGCGATACTCGAGATACCTGCAAATTGAAACCCAGGTGTTACAATCACATCATAGTCTGCCACAATATCAGCTACTGCTTGTACAGCCGCAGCTGGATCACCCGTTTCTTCTTTAACAGCTTTTACTGTTGCTGTTGGATGTTCCTCAATAAAGCTTAAAATTCCGTTATAGTTATCTTCATTAAAACTACCATCATCCACGCCTGAAGGGCTTGTAACAATCGCAATTTTTAATCCTTCTTCACCGTTCTCAGACTTAGCTTCATTTCCATTAGCTGAGTCACTTCCACACGCTGCCATAACCGCAGTCATTAAAGCAATAAATAATATCATTACGATTTTCTTTGTGTTTTTCATCGAAATGATCCTCCTCTGTAAGTCATGTTGTATTTTTTCTGTAAAAATTAAAAAAGCACCGAGATATACCGGTGCTTGACTTGTAGGAAGGTAGATAACAGAAACAGAAATAAAGCATGCGCTTATCTCCATTTTTATATACGCAACCTCGTAGTCAAGCTATTTATGGTAGCTTGGTAGAAACTTTCGGGCCATATCCCCAATATTATACGAGAATAATATTTAATTTTTACTCACTCATAGTAGCATCATAAATTGTACCTGTCAACAAAAAGCGGATGTTTTTTCTAAAATAACATTTAACATTCGGAATTGAGAAGGTTTTCATTTAAAAACAACCATCATATTTTGGAAAATAAAGGTGAGTTCTTGTGTAATACTAATGTTTGCCAAATGAACGTATGCTGTGTTGCGATCAGGATAAAATGTTTCAATCCTGTGATAAATATTAAAAGTGAGCACGTACTGTTTATTTTTCATAAGATTAGCTTTATAATGGGACACTAGGTAATTTTAGGAAAAAATTATACATCTAGCTTAAGGAAGGAGATCGATTATGAAAAAAATGATGTTTACATTAGTAACCGGTCTAATGGCCGTTGTTTTAGCAGCGTGCGGAGGAAATGAAGAAAGTAAAGAAAATAATGCAAAAACAGCAGAAACCGTTCAGCAGGATCAACAACAAAATCAAATCGAAGAAATGCAAAAGAAATTAGAAGCACAGCAAATAGATGAAAAGAAAACTGTGGCCATCGTGAATGATCAAAAAATTTTAGGAAGCGATTATAATAGCGCTTTAGCATCTGTTCAAGGATTCATGCAGCAAATGGGACAAGATCCGACTTCTAAAGAAGCTGCAGAGCAAGCCAAAAACCAGACAATTGACAGCTTAATCGGACAAACTCTTCTTCTTCAGGAAGCAGACAAGAAAAACTATAACGTTTCTAATGAAGAAATTAATAAGCAGATAGACGAAATAAAAAAGCAGTTTAAAACAGATGAAGAATTCGAAGCCGCTCTTAAAAAGTCCGGCATGGATATGAAAACATTTGAAACTCAAATAGCTGACGATCTTAAGCTTAAACAGTACGTAGAAAAAGAAGTACCGGTTGGTGAAATAACCGATGAAGAAATTCAAAAAATGTATGACCAGTTTGCGGAACAAGGAAAGAGTACTGGCCAAGAAGTTCCAAAGCTCGAAGAAGTAAAACCGCAACTCGAACAATCTCTTCAACAACAAAAACAGCAAGAAAAACTTGCTCAGCAGGTTGAAGAGTTAAAGAAAAATGCAAAGATTGATATTAAAATTTAAGATGGTACACACAAAAACGAACAAATCTAGGGTTTGTTAACAAATAAAAGAAGATGACTCTCTACAAAACGTAGTCTCATCTTCTTTTTTGTTGCTTTAAAAACGCATTCTGAATACTTTATTAGTAAGTGGATATAGAAATTTAACCCCTTTTTTCGTTAGCATATCTCCTATAATATGCGAAAGATAGGCTATCGTGGAAATAAGAGCCAAACTGTCCACCCCCGTGCTAACTTGTAACAGATAGGACATATACCACCAATAGGCCAATGCCCAAATCGTATGCGTTAGACCCCGGTGCGGAAACCAACCTGCTCCCCCTATGTATAAGGCAAACATAAACAACCACCACAGTTCATTCGTAAATCCATAATATAGAAGGAATATACTTAAAACGCCCATTAGAATATTTTTCAACGTTTCCTGGCTCTTCAGCGAAAGACCGATAATGACTGCTCCCCACCCAAAAAGCAGAAGTTTATTTTGTTCTGTAAACCATTGTTCATTTAGGAAAGACAAGTGTTTTACATCTAAAAAATATGTTACCAAAGCTAGAACCATTAATAGCACACCGACAAATGCCCCTACTTTTTTAATTAGTTGAGCCGTCTTCGTTACACGTTTATTTAATAGATTATTTCCGTCTAAATCAGGAGCAAGCGAAGCTATTCCTGATGCAACTATAAAGAAAGGTATCGTTGCGAGTGATTGGCTAACAGACGCCACCGCTCCTATCCCTAACCCTATTGTTAAATGCGTTCGACCTTTCATGCTGCCACCTCTTTGTTGTTGACTATTTTTCTACTAGAAGTTATCCAAAAATCAAATTATACCACAAAAAACACTAGAGCTTTTCCTGATATAGATTCTTAATACGTAATCTGATACTAGTGCCGTCACAAAGTATTTATCCTTACATAAGATGGCTTATAAGTAGTAGAAGAGAATGGGAGGAAAAAAATGTGCCTTCAGTCATCAATTTAGGAATATTCAATGTCAATTCTCCCCAACCAAGCTCAGTCGTGCAAGTTGGTGAATTAGTCGTTAATGGTATGGATGCAAACAGAAAACAAAATCTAAACCTTGCTGGTATGTATGGTATCGGCAATGCCAACATTGGAAATCTTAATACGATTACAGATAGCTTTGAAGGAATGGACGGAGTAATTTTTGATCAAGATATTAAACCTAATTTTGGAGGAAATGTCTAAGCTGTTTAAAATATAGACTTATACTATCTAAAAAACAACAAACCCTTTTATTAACCAAGGGTTTGTTGCTTTTTTATATTGTTATGAAGGTTTTGGTTTTTCTCTTGTTCTTGTTGCTTTTTTGATGTTGGACTTTGCTCGTATTTAGATAGCGATGCTTTCATATGAGCAAGGTTATTCTTATCACCATGAATATTTCCAAGTCCCTGGTTATGCTGTTTACTATTTTGAAAGTCTTCAATAAAATTGTTACCAATGCTAAAGCACGAGGCACTTTCAATGACGCCAATTTTAATCGTTCCAATCTGGAAAGTTGGAGATAAAATAGCTGATTCCATTATTTTATTCCTCCTCCCATTCTAGAACATCCTTAACCCATTCATTGTTTATCACTGAATTTTCCTTTCCGGATAAGTCTCCAACGATTTCTGTAATCACTTTATTTGTACGAAAATTTTTATGTGTATTCGTTTCCCCAAGAAAAAAACCTGAAGAATCACCAAGACTCGTTATTGTAATGTCCCCCAGCTTTAATTTGAGCATTTTATCCATTTCTCCTTTTACTTGATTGTTATCTTATTGCACGGCAGCCATTTGAAACGTATAGGGTTATTGCCCACTTTTCTTATGTAAGATATTCTAATTTCTAGTGGAATGTCACTCTCTTTTTTTGGGTCATATCACCATCATCATTCCTTAAACATACAGTACAATAAACGAATTAGATTCGATTAAACGTGGTGAACATTAGATGATAAGCTCCAAACATATTAACTTTACCGGCGATATACATGTACAAACGATGCAAAGGCAATCAGGTATATTTATTGGAGAGCGGAACTCAGCGTTCGGCTGGAGTGCACATGGAAAAGAGAATCGGGTGATTGGAAGTATTAGTGGTCAGTCTAATCTGCTTCTTCACAATACGCTAATTTTAAATGATCCTGATATTGTAGATACCCCCATTGATGACCGTGACATAAATTTGCACGTTGAACAACCAAACGACAATCATACAACGAATCTTACCCTTGAAAGCGTAAACGTTAATGCAATGACGAATAATAACTCCTTGAGTATTGGAAAGGGACATATAAATGGAATGGATGGTAATAACAAAAATAATTATTCGATAGGTAATCTATATGGGCATGAAAATCAGATTAGACATAATGTCAATTACGTAGATGACCAGGATGGAGTGGATGGAATTATCAATGACCAAGACATTAAAATTACAAATATCGAAAATGATGAATCTATGTGAAGATCATTGAAGTTTGCAAATCATTTATCTAAGGATCATTTCGGAAGCGATAACCCTTAGAGGTTTTCACAATCTCTTCCTTAGGGGCGGATGTTTCTGATAAAGTTTCTTTTTTCAGCAAATTACTATTCACTTTTAGATCAAGTGATTCAGCCAAATCGCCCTTACTCATAATATTGTTTCCGATCATCAACTTTCCGCTTAACTCGTCAATATCAAGATTATCTAACTGAAAGGTAAGGTTTTCCAGATGTTCAATTTGAACATGTTCAATCTGAATTGATTTTGCTTCACTTCCCTTTTCTTTCTGCTCTAATAACTCAATAATTCGATCTAATTTTGTTAATAACAGAGGGTTTATTTGTTTTTCTTTTTGTTTTTTTATAAAAGAAAAGTATTTAAACATAATTTCCCCCCTATATATAAATGGATTTGACCATAATGACATCTATACTTGCCTTAAGGAATGTTATTGCATTTATACAAACTTTATGCGTTTGCATTTGCAGTTAGTATATAAATCCGAGGGAGATTCGTAAATTCCGATTGTTTTCCGTTTGCATTTGGAAAGAACGTACGGCATCTAACTAGAGGATTCGTAAAAAGACCTTTTATCAGGATGAAAGGTCTTTTAGATTAAGAGTCTAAAGGAAAGTGTGAGCAATATCATTGCTAATAAATTTGAATGCTGTCGAACAAGCATGTAAAAACACGTCAACTTTTTAAAAAACTTTCTTCTAAAATTTTTTGTACTACTTCATCAATAGATAAGTTCGTTGTATTTAATTCAACAGCATCTTCCGCTTTAACAAGTGGTGCTACCTCTCGTTTGGAATCCATTAAATCTCTTTTTTCAATTTCGCTTTTTAATTCTTCCAAATCAGTGGAGATGCCCTTTTGAATGTTTTCCTTCTGTCTTCGCTTGGCTCGTTCCTCAACGCTTGCTACTAGAAATATTTTGACTTCTGCATTTGGTAGCACATATGTACCGATGTCTCTTCCATCCATAACTACACCACGGTTTTCTGCAAGAGTTTGCTGGCGTTTTACCATCTCTTCACGAATACTTGGATGTTTCGCTACAAAGGGAACATGGGCCGTAACCTTTTTGGAGCGAATTTCATTCGTTACATCAACTTCATCGAGTAAAACAATTTGCTCCTTTTCTTTTTGACTTAGTTCTATTTCGGTATGTAATAATAAATGAAGCAGGCGTTCCTCATCCTCTAAATCAATGTTATGATTTAATGCATTCAATGTTAACGCACGATACATGGCTCCAGTATCTATATAAGTATAGGAAAGTATTGCTGCAATAAGTTTTGCTACGGTACTCTTCCCAGCCCCTGCAGGTCCATCGATGGCGATGGCGATGTTCTTTTTTTCTTCCATAAATAGGTTTCATTCCTTTCAGAGAAGAATCGACAAATTCTATGGATGGTTAATTTTTCTCACCTAAAAGTTCAGGAACTGTAACAAACTCATAGCCCTGTGCTCGTAATTCGTCAATAATTTTTGGCAGTGCCTCTACCGTTTCAAATGGTCCTTCTGCGTGGTAGTTATGCATTAGAACAATCCCGCCTGGAGTAACAGTTTCCTTTACATTTGAAACAATTTTCTCCGCCGACACCCCGCTCCAGTCCTTTGTATCTGCTGACCACTGGATTGTAAGGTAGCCTTCATCTTTCAGTAGCTCTATCTGTCGATTTTCAATTTCTCCAAATGGCGGACGAAATAATTTAGTTGTTTCTCCTGTTAATATTTCAATTTGTTCGGAAGTGAAATGCACAGTTTGATTTAATTGCTCGTCCGTCAACCTAGTAATATGCGGATGTTCCCAAGTATGATTTCCTATCGCATGTCCTTCTTGGTGAATTTGTTTAAGTTGTTCTGGATACTCCTCGACCCTCTTACCTATTACAAAAAAGGTTGCCTTCACATTTTTTTCCTTTAAGATTTCTAAAACTTTTGGAGTATACATATTTTCAGGACCATCATCAAATGTAAGAGCGATTCTTTTTTCACTAGAATCTGTATCCCCCATAAAAGCTCCTTGATTTTTTATTGGAAGGTTAATCGCCTGTCCCGGAAAAATCGTATACGGAGGTGCGATTTGTGGGTTTGCATGTTTTAACTCGGACTCAGAGATTCCCAGATTGCTAGCAATTATAAATAGGGTTTCCCCTTCTTTTACTTCGTGCATGTTTGGATTTCCGTTACTTTCCTCCTTTTGATCTTTTTGATCCTTTTGTGCCTTTTCCATACTAAAAACAGATGATTGCAATTTATTCAGGCCAACATTGTCGCTTTTGTCAAACATTAAAAGCCAAGCTAAGATTAACACCGCTATAATGAATAGTATTGAAATGGACACTTTCTTCATCATGTTGTTCCCTCCAATCCTACTTTATTGATTACTTATTCGCTTAATTGTCTCTTCTAGGGTTAATACCTCTTTCGAATATGGATCTCTATATAGTGGATACAGAATATAGGCACCTGCAAATAATTCCTCAACGGTTAGCTTTCTTTTTCGTCTTCTAATTAGCTGCCGATCATCTGTTAATCCCCAGCCAGAATAAAAGGGTGCCCCTAAAGTCGTTACGGGGATACCCCTTAATAAAGCTTCAAACCCTGAAAGAGAAGTAATGGTATACACATGATCAATGGTTTGAAGAGAGTCAACTAAACTAAGAGGTTCTTCAATTATTTTAGCTAAATGCTTCACTTCAACTGGATTTGATTGCTTTTGCCTTCTGCCTGTTAATACATCAGGGTGTGGCTTGTAAATAATTTCAGCATCGGGATTTTCCTTGTATGCAATTCGAACCAGGTCATTATTTGTCCACTTTTTTATGCTTCCTTTAAGAATGGAAGCATCATCTTCAACTTGACCAATCACAAGAATTCTTTTTTTAATCTTTTTTCCATAGATATCATGGATATCTCTCAAATCAATGTGATTGTATTTACTAATACCAAGGTTAATTAACAGTCCAATGCACTGCTTTGCTTGCAATAATAATGTTTGATCCTCTTTAAAAGGATAGTTGTTTAAGATTTCTTCTAAATCACTAGGCTGGGATGCATCGAAATACATCCCCTTTTTATCTATACATATTGAAAATGGAGGTGTATGCATAGAACCTAGTCCTTTTGAACGAACAAACCCATCCTCTATTCTCTGAACAGGAATATCATTGGTTTTCGCATATTTTAGTAAATCATCATCATGATTAAATCCCCAAATCATAAATACTTTAGTTGGATATTTCTCTATCTCGAATCGCAGAAACTTAAGCTTATAATCAAAAGGAACAAAACGAATGTCATAATGATCTAGGTATGCAGATAGATACGATTGTTTCCACTTTGATACATGAAAAAGAAAGGCAACAGGTTTGTTCGTTTTTTTAAGCGGCCTTATTTTCCAATAGACAACTGTTAAATAAGCTAAAATTACTTTGACTATTTTTTTAATCTTTCGTTTGAATTCTTTCATTTTTTTATCCATCTGATTCGACTTTTTTAATCATTTCTTAAGCTAATTGTAAGTTTTCTTCTTTAAGTATATTTTTAAGAACAGATCTTTCTTTTGGATTATCGCAGGTATACCCTAAAATATTTTCACTGTTAATGGGACCTTGGATTTTATAAATCCAATATAGAATTAACATTTCAGTACTAGGTTTAGCATTAAGTTTCTTAACTAATTCTATATAGATCTGATGTGGCGCAGTCTGTACAGGTTTTCCTGCATCTATAAAATCAACAATAAGGTCCATACCACTTTGATTCGTATGTTCTAGATTTGCACCATTGATAAGGACTAGATCAAACTGATTAACATTTCTTCTGCCGCACTTATCATAATTTGGCTCTTTCATCCATACATTTGTTTTTGTACCATAATCAAGGGATTTCGGATATTCAATAGAGTAATTATCTAAACGAATGACTAATTTTCTATTATTTACCCATTCACCTTTACCTATATCTGCTATGGAGGCATGGTTTCCTACAATGCAAATATCACCATTCGCATCTCTGACCATTTGTTCAAACGTGCCTGCAAATTCCTTTAACTTCCTATAATTAAAGTTCTCCATATCTGAACCTTCTATTAAATCAGGGCGTCTTTCATATACCATAGACGTTAACGAAAGATATCTAATTTGGTTAACAATTTCACTATCCAGCATGATTGCTCTTTCTACAAAGCCAAGTGCCTGATTGTAAAACCCAGCATCGTTCTTAATAGCTGCTAGTAGCATCAATTCCTCTGCAGATAAGCCTGCTACCTTTCTTTCTAATCTGCCTGCTAAGTTCAAGCACTCTTTTGTTAATCCTTCGTTCTCCCAAACGTATTTCGTTAAAAGTATCTGGAAATGATGATCATTCGTCATGTTTATTGCCTCATAGAGATATGCTTTTGTTTCTTCGGAAGATCGATTTCCACTTTTTATGTTTACATCAGCAATCTTATAGCATACATTGGCTTTCATAGCATAATCTTTAGTCATTTGAAGAACATCTTTGTAATAATCAATACTCCGATCATAATCATGCTTAAATTCACTTAATTGAGCTAATTTTAAGTAATGGTCTTGGACATTTACTTCTAATTCAATCGCCTTATTAATTAAAGTTTCTAAGTCGGCTATTGCTATTTCATTTCTGCTTTCGTCTACTTCACTCATCATATGATTTATTTTAGATAAAAGAAGTTCATCTATTGTTTGTTCACAATCAATTAATTTGTTCGTTTCAAGACTAATATATCTTGGATACAATAAATAGGCGCCAGCAAATAATTGTTCAATGGTAAGTTTTCTGGTGCGCCGGTCATTCTTTTGTCTGTCATCTGTTAGGCCCCATCCCGCATAAAAAGGCGAGCCAAAGCATGTTACACTAATTCCTCTAATTAAAGCCTCAAATCCTGATAAGGAAGTAATCGTGTAAACATGGTCGATTGTTTTAAGAGAGTCTACTAGACTTAACGGATCTGTAACAACTTTTGAAATATGGGATACAGCCATTGGATCTGACACCATATTCCGATGACCAGTTAATACATCTGGATGTGGTTTATAGATTATTTCTGCATCTGGATTTTCCCGATAGGCTGCCCATACCAGATCATTATTGGTTATTTCTCGATTACAACCATATTTAATAGAAGCGTCTTCTTCCACCTGACCGATAACTAAAATACGTTTTTTCGTTTTCTTTCCGTAAATTTTTTCGATATCTGTTGGACCCACATGATTATATTTACTGATTCCAGTATATATTAGTTTTTCCATGTTTCTTTTAGCGGTTTCTATTAGTTCTGGGTCACTTTCAAAATCATAGGTTTGCAAAATATGTTCCAGTTGGGATGGCCCACGGGAATCAAAATAAAGTGTTTTTTCATCCGCAACAATAGACATTGGCAAATTATGACCTGCACCCAAACCAAGAGAACGAACGAAACCATCTTCAGCTCGAAGTAATTTAATCCCTTTTTCCTCTGCATATTCACGAATTTCATCTAATTCCTTAAATCCCCAAACTATAAATACGAAGTCAGTTTTGTCAATCATGAATGGCAGCAGTTTATCTAAATCGGCTTTTCCAAATACAAATGCTGTTCGATATTCTGGAAAGAAATGACTCATGTGTTCTCGTTTCCATGGGTTAAAGCCAAACATAAATGCAATTGGTTTATCTGTGTCTTTCCAATTACCCCCAACTTCTTCATATGGTTTCTTCATTTTCTTTCGTTTTTCTAACAGCTTTTCTTTGAATACCTCTTCTTCTTGAGCCCGTATCGATTTGATTTTTTCTACCAATTCATTAATCGCTTCCTCACAATCAACTAATTCGTTCGTTTCCAAGCTCATATATTTTGGATATAATAAATAGGCGCCGGCAAATAATTCCTCAATCGTTAACTTTCTTGTACGACGAGTATTTTTTTGTCTATCATCAGTAAGACCCCATCCTGCATAGAATGGCATACCAAAGCAAGTTACATCAATTCCTCTCATTAATGCTTCGAATCCTGACAAGGAAGTAATGGTGTAGACATGGTCAATCGTTTGAAGGGCATCGACCAGACTTAAAGGTTCGGTAACAACTTTTGCGATATGTGCTACATCTTTTGGATTTGAAACGATATCTCGATGTCCAGTTAATACATCAGGATGAGGCTTGTAAATAATTTCTGCATCTGGGTTTTCATTATAAGCGGCCCATACCAAATCATTATTGGTTATTTCTCGATCACATCCGTATTTAATGGATGCATCTTCTTCTACCTGACCAATGACTAAGATACGCTTTTTTGTTTTCTCCCCATAAATTTTCTTTACGTTGATTGGACCGACATGATTATATTTACTAACACGTGTATGTATAAGTTTTTCTATATTGGCTTTTGCCTTTTCTATTAACTCTGGATGTTTTTTAAAGTCATAGGTTTGAAGAATCATTTCTAATTCAGATGGTTCCTGAGAATTGAAATATAGACCTTGTTTATCTGCAACGATGGACATAGGTAAGCTGTGTCCTGCACCAAGATCGACTGATCGAACAAAGCCATCTTCCGTTCGAATCAGCTTAATTCCTTTTTCTTCTGCATACTCTCTAATTTCATCTGGTTCTTTATAGCCCCAAACGATAAATACTATATTTTCGTTTTCAAAATAGGGCTTTAAACGTTTTAAAGTAGCACTTCCAAACACAAAGGCCGTTCGAAATTCTGGAAAGAAATGCTTGATATGTTCTCGTTTCCACGGATTAAAACCAAACATAAAGGCAATTGGTTTATCAGACTTTTCCCAATTAACTCCAACTTCTTCAAATGGCTTTTTTTTCATTTTCTTCGTTCCCTCAGCTAGTTTTTGTATGTTTTCTTGTTCGTCTTTAGGTCGTTCCAATTTAATTTGTTCTGTAAGTTCATCAATTGCTTGTTCGCAATCAATTAGTTCGTTCGTTTGCAAGCTAATATAACGAGGATACAGTAAGTAGGCACCAGCAAATAATTCCTCAATCGTCAAATTCCTTGTACGACGGTTATTTTGTTGCCTGTCATCTGTTAAACCCCACCCTGCATAAAACGGCAACCCGAAGCATGTTACAGGAATTCCTCTAATCAATGCTTCAAATCCCGATAAGGAAGTAATGGTATATACATGATCTATTGTTTTAAGAGAGTCTACTAAACTTAATGGTTCTGTAACAACTTTTGAAATATGAGATACAGCCATTGGATCGGATACCATATTCCGATGACCATTTAGTACATCTGGATGCGGTTTATAGATAATTTCTGCATCCGGATTTTCACGATAGGCTTCCCATACCAGGTCATTATTGGTTATTTCTCGATCACAACCATATTTAATAGAAGCATCTTCTTCCACCTGACCAATAACTAATATACGTTTTTTCGTTTTCTTTCCGTATATTTTGTCTATATCAGCTGGACCCACATGGTTATATTTACTAACCCCAAGCTCTATTAATCTTTCCATATTTGCCGTTGCTCTACTTAATAAATCCGGATGACTTTGGAAATCATAGGTTTGAAGAATCATTTCTAGCTCAGAAGGTTCTTTGGAATGAAAATAAAGGTACTTTTCATCGATCACGATAGACATGGGTAAACTGTGGCCTGCACCTAGATCGACTGAGCGAACAAAGCCATCTTCCGTTCGAATTAACTTTATTTTTTTCTTTTTTGCATACTCTCTAATTTCATCAGGTTCCTTATAGCCCCAAACAATAAACACCATATGATTTTTATTTTTGGAGAAATATGGCGATAAACGATATAAATCCGCACTTCCGAAAACAAAAGCTGTTCGATATTCAGGGAAGAAATGACTAATATGTTCTCGTTTCCAAGGATTAAAACCAAACATGAATGCAATTGGCTTCTCTGAAGAATTCCAATTGGTTCCTACTTCTTCAAATGGCTTTTTTTGAGTAGTTTTATTTTTAGGTTTATACAGATTTAGTTGTGAGAGTGCCTTTTTGATGGTTCTTTTTGTTTTTTTCTTCAACTTCATTTTCAATCCTTTCCACAATCTCATTCTGATATATGTTCAGCGCTGAATCTACATCCCCAAAATACACTACTTCCCCCTTGTCTAGTACTATTGCTTTTTCACACACTGCACGTACCTGATGTTCACTATGAGAAACAAAAACAATCGTTTTCCCTTTAAGGTAACTTCTTATTGCACGCAATGCCTTTTTTCTAAACCGTTTATCCCCTACTGCTAATACTTCATCTAATAAAACAATGTCCGTATTAACATGAATCGCTATTGAGAAACCTAACCTTATTTTCATTCCTGAAGAGTATGTTTTAATTGGTTTATCGATATGATTTTCCAACTCAGAAAATGCGATAATATCATCGAGGATATTATCAATCTCCTTTTCTTTTAATCCAAGTACAACTCCATTTATATAGATGTTTTCCCGACCAGATAATTCCTTTTGAAACCCGGCACCTAATTCAATGAGTCCACCAATTTTGCCATTAACATTAACTTCTCCTTCTGTCGGTGAAGTGACACCTAAAATGACTTTCAATAATGTACTTTTACCAGAGCCATTATCACCTAAAATGGCAACAGATTCCCCTTTATCAATAGTTAAAGAGATATCTTTTAAAGACCAGTTTCCTTTATTTTTTTTCTTTCTTAAAAGCAATTTATCTCTAAGACTAAATAATCTAGTTGGATTCCCTTGATACAATTTTCCAACTCCATCTAATCTGATAGCAATATCCTCCATTTACCCTCACCCTTAAACAACATCTGCAAAATTTTTTTCTAATTTTGAAAACGTAATAGACCCTACAATTAAGATTACGATACTAAAAATAAAGGAATAACCTAAAAGTGTCATATCGGGAGGCTGGTTATGCAGTAAGGCTTGCCTGTACCCATCAAATATTCCAGTTAATGGATTATACGCCATAATCAATTGAAATTGTGATGGAATGGTGTGATAGGAATACATGATAGGTGACAGATATCGCCCTAAACGTAAAATGATTGGCGTTACTAAACCAACATCACGAACATAGGCGTTTGTAGAGGATAGTAACAACATTAATCCCAGCGTCATGATTATTTGAATAAGCAGAATTGGAATTGCATATAAAGCATTAATACCTGGTACAATGTTGTAATACCATAAAACAAGAATTAACCCGATTAACGTGACTCCAAAATTTATCGTTTCTGACAACAATTTAATAAAAACTAATGCTGGACGGTAAAAATTCCTCTGCCTGATTAAACCAGCGTTACTCACAATAACTTTCGACGAGGCACTTACCGCCTTATTGAAGTACATCCAGGGCAACAATGCTACAAATAAAAATGGAGCATAGGGTAACCCTTCACTTGGCAGCCTTACAAAAACGGAAAAGACGATAGTAAGAACTATTAATAACCCCATCGGTTCAATCAGAATCCAAAGTTTTCCGAGCAGTGACTGTTTATACTTAGATATAATCTCCCTTTTTGAGAGTGTTTTTATAAAATCTCTATTATTCCAAATTCCAGAAATTGGTTTACCCATAATCAAAGCACCTTAATCATTCATTTTTTCAGTATGTTAAAAGTATTTCACTCTAACCTTTACAAGATGTTGCAAGTCCAAAATAGTTTTTGAGTTGATTAGTGAACCACTTCAGCTGATCTTCGTTTATTTGCTTTTCTGTCTTCACCTTCTGCTGTGTAGCCTGCTCAATTAATGGGAGACCTTTCACATCCATACCTTGTTCCCTCGGAATAACATGCACATGAAGATGCCGTACAGCCTCACTAATTGTAACGGCATAAAGCCTGTCCACATGCAGTATTTCAATTAGTGCTGCTTCCACATTTTTTATTAGAATACCCAATTCGTATATTTCATCATTTGTAAATTGGGCCCAATTTTCAACATGTCTCTTTGGTTCAATATAGACATATCCTAAAATTTGAGAAGCTAGCGGACCTGGTGTAATCACCCAATTCTTACTCTCATATATTGTATCTGTCGGATATCGATGTTTTTCGCAAATTGGACAATCCACTGGTCCCCACTCCTCTTGTTTTATTGGATAACTCTTACCTTACCAGCTAAGTAATCTTCGATTAATAGTTGATAATTTTCTTGGACAGAGAGGATCTGGTCGATAATTTCACGCACCGCACCCTCTCCACCATTTTCATTCGCCACATATTTCGCATTTTCTTTGACAATAGGTACAGCATTGTTTGGCGCGCAAGGTAACCCGACCTCTTTCAAAATTGGAAGATCGTTAATGTCATCCCCTATATAGCAGATTTGCTCAAGATCTATCCCTAAATCATTCTTAATTTCCCAAAGAACATCGATTTTATCGTGAATTCCTTGGTAGAGATAATCGATTCTTAATTCATTTGCTCTTTTCGTTACTGCATTCGATTTTCTTCCCGTAATAATAGCCGTTTTTATTCCTGTATAATGTGCCAGACTGATTCCCATTCCGTCTTGTGCATTGAATGCCTTATACTCTTCACCGTCTGAACCAATGTATAGTTTTCCATCAGTTAATACACCATCAACATCTAGTACAATTAATTTAATATCCATTTATAAGCCCCTTACACTCCTAGTGTCATGAGGTCCCGCACTTGAACCATTGCAATCGGACGATTTGCAAGATCCACGACTGGTAAGACATTTACCTCATTTTTTTCCATAAGTTGGACAGCTTCTTCTGCTAATGCGCCTTGTTGAATCGAGATAGGTTTTGGATTAAGCAACTCTGCTACATCCATATCAAAAACTGTATTCGATTTCGCAAGCGCACGACGAATGTCACCGTCTGTTAGAATGCCTATTAGTTTACCTTCTTTATTAATAACGGATACTCCGCCCAGTCCTTGTGCGGTCATTTGGAATAGTGCTTCTTTTACAGTTGCTGTTTCAAACACGACTGGATTATGTTTAGTATCTTCTATGACATCATTTACAGTTAGTAGTAATTTTCTACCTAATGAACCAGCAGGGTGAAATAATGCAAAGTCTTCTTTTTTAAATCCTCTAGCTTCCAATAGTGCAATCGCTAGCGCATCACCCAATGCAAGAGTAACAGTAGTACTTGATGTAGGAGCTAACCCTAAAGGACATGCTTCTTGAACATTTCCAATACTGAGAACAATATCAGACTTTAAAGCCAATGTAGAATAAGGCTTTTTCGTGATTGAAATAATCTTGGCACCAATCTTCTTAATCGATGGCAGCATTTGCAGTACTTCATCTGATTCTCCGCTATTAGAGATAGCAAGCAATAAATCATCTGACGTGACCATTCCTAAATCGCCATGCAAGCCTTCAGCTGGATGCAAGAATAGGGACGGTGTACCTGTGCTCGCCATCGTCGCATTTATTTTTCTTCCAATAATTCCAGATTTACCAATGCCGGTAATAATTAATCTACCCTTACATTCCAAAATAAGATCAATGGCGTTTTCAATAGATTGCCCGACACTGTCATGCAGTTCCAGGATGGCATACGCTTCTTTTTCCAAGACTTCCTTTACAGTAGTTAAATAATCTACTTTTGGTTCTACTGATTGCAGCATTAAATCCAGCCCCTTTTGGTTTTGTTTTAAATACTAACTTTGCTTGGCTTCATTAAACGATCAATTTCAACAATTGGTTTTAACACTTCTTCTAGTTGATCAAGTTTGACCATGTTTGGTCCATCCGATTTCGCTTCGGCTGGGTTTGGATGTACTTCCATAAAGAGTGCGTCTACACCTACTGCTGCTGCAGCTCTGGACAGATGAGGAACATACTCGCTCTTTCCACCAGTAGATGTACCATTACCTCCAGGAATTTGTACACTATGTGTGGCATCAAAAACAACTGGTGCACCTAGCGCTCGCATTTCAATTAATGAACGCATGTCCACAACTAGGTTGTTATAGCCAAAAGTGGACCCTCTTTCAGTCAATAAGATATTCTCATTGGCTGATTCTCGTAATTTATTCACCACATTTTTCATATCCCATGGTGCAAGAAATTGACCTTTTTTAACGTTGACGATTTTTCCAGTTTTTGCAGCGGCAACTAATAAATCGGTTTGGCGGCAGAGAAACGCGGGGATTTGTAAAATATCTAGAACTTCTGCAGCTCTTTCAGCCTGGGATGGGTCATGAATATCAGAGGTTACTGGAACATCGAAAGTTTCTTTTACTTTTGCTAAGATTTCTAATCCTCTATCCATCCCTGGCCCTCTGAATGAATGGATGGAAGAACGATTTGCTTTATCATAAGAAGCCTTAAAAATAAATGGAATGTTTAACTTGGTTGTAATTTCTTTAAGTTGTGCAGCGGTTTCCATGATTACAGTTTCACTTTCGATTACGCAAGGTCCTGCGATTAATACAAATGGGTTGTTCCCTCCAAAGATGATGTTTTCGTTTAGTTTTACAGTGTTAGACATGTTGTAATCCTCCTAAAATTTTCTCTACTTTTTCAATATCTTCTGGTGTGTCGACACCGACTACCTGATAAGATGTTTCTACGACTTTAATTGGATATCCGTTATCTAAAAGGCGGTGCTGTTCTAGTACCTCTACTTCTTCAAGATTTGATGGTGGCAATTGAACAAATTCATTAATCACTGCTTTTGGATAACCGTATATCCCAAGGTGCTTATAATAAGTTGTTTCTTTATTTGCGCGATTGAATGGAATCGCGGATCTTGAAAAATATAGGGCAAACCCTTGATTATTTGTAACTACTTTTACAACATTTGGGTCAGACACATCATCTATATTTTCAATCGGTGTTTTTGCCGTAACGACAGCATCAGGCGCTTCTTTCGCTGCTTCTACAAGAGCGTCCACTAACTCAGATGGAATTAAAGGCTCGTCCCCTTGAATATTCACATAAAAATCGCCTTTTACTTTGTTTGTTACCTCGGCTATACGGTCAGAACCTGTTTCATGGTCGGTTCTAGTCATAACGGCATTGCCACCAAAACTTTCTACCGTTTCTTTTATTTTTTCATGGTCAGTTGCTACGACAACTTCATCTAGCAACCTACTCTCTGCAACTTGCTCGTAAACTCGTTGAATCATAGGCTTCCCGTTAATTAAAGCTAATGGTTTACCTGGAAATCTAGTAGAACCATATCTTGCTGGAATAACGCCAATTACTTTCATCTCTTACATGCACCTCATTTACATCATTGTTCTATAGAGAGATTCGTTCAGCTATATTTTCTGCTGTAATTCTACTCCTTGTATGAATGGTTCCTTCTATTTGATTATGAAACCTCAAATAAAAAAGAAATTTATCGATTCTCTTCGTGTTTACTTGTGATTCCAGCACTTTAGTTAGAACCTCACTTAGCTTATTTAGTGTATGGCATCTAGTTGCAATCCCATCGATATTATAAGAAGCCTCTCCTAACGTAATTACTTTTTTATGCAGGGCTAAAGCTTCGATCCCAACAGTTGAATTAATAGTCACTACAGCTAAAGCACGTCCAATCAGTTGCTTAATATCATACTTTTGGATAAAGATTATATTTTTATTTTCCTTGAATCTTCTTTTTAACTTCCTGTAGTTATTACGGCTCATATCTTCGGGATGTTCTTTAATGATAATTTTAATATGTCGTTTTTGTGCGACATTCACCTCCTTTAATGCTGCTAGAACGATTTCTACCAATTGCTCCATGTTTTTTATTTTTGGCGAATTATAGAGTATTTGCGTATCTCTTGCTACTTGAAATGGCAGGAAAATATATTCATTTGGCCATTCGAACTTATTTTCTCTTCGTAATTTATAGAAAATCTTAAATACGAAATATTTAATGGCTTGCCATAATGTAATATGCGAATACAGTTTAGGACAAAGCTTAACTAGATTCCCAATCATATTAATAGCTTTAATCATCGCTACTCCAAGTAGGTTTTCACTTATCTTATTTTCCAGCCCACTATTTTCAGGCTTAAACAAGTAATTTCTTAATCTGTTAGTATCAATTTCTAATGAATCATAAAACGCAGCATCCCTTGGTATGGAACTATCGGCATTAATTCCTTTTTCATCACATGTAATCGTATATGGCCGAAAGAGACCATCTTCAAAAATGAATATTTTCAATCCCCTTTTTTCTGCAATCACTTTTGACACTTGATCTATCCAATGATATCCGTTGAAAAGGCAAATCACATCAATCCCATTCTCCTCAATGTACTTATCAATCAGATACATATAACGTTTGTACATCTGCAGTTCTTTTTCTGTAGTGTCCTTATTTAGGATACTTTTTTTATACGTAATATTATAAATTTTCAAACTTAGTAGTTTATCATCCGTTATTGAATACTCTTTTTGTGATATATATAAAGGAGCAAAGATCGTTCTTATGTTACCTTTAAACAAAAGTTCGCCTAATTCGAATTTCATTTGAAAACATTGATGACCTTTTCGATTAAGTTCATTAGCGATATCAATAAAAAATCCTTTGTTTCGGTTACCTCTTAAAAATAAATAATTGGCCACTGAATCGATCAACTACTTTCTAAACCGGAGCTTCCACTGCCTTATTAAGTTAGGGTTGCAACGCGAATCATTTGTTCAAAACTTCCTTAGTAAACTTAAAAACTATTTTTCCAAATGGTTATTCAATTCATCAGAGAGTTCCTTTATCTTTTCTTCATCAGGAAAATAGTAATACGTTTTATTCTTCTCTCCCTCTGTTCCAACGATTTCATGTTCTTCCACATGATTAAGAGCAGCTTGGTAATTTTTCTGGATATCCCACATTTCTTCTAGTCCCAAGTTTGTTCTGACATTGTCTTCAATTGCTCTAATAATGTCCCTGAAATTCGAAATTGATGTTGTTATACCAGGTACAGTTCTTGCTTTATCGGCAATTTCTTGAAGCACTTGTCGCTGTCTCTCTTGACGGCCAAAATCGCCTCTTGGATCTTGCTTCCTCATTCGTGCATAATGTAATGCTTTCTCACCATGCATATCAATGGGACCTTTTTCATAAGTAAAGCCTTTATATTTAAATTCAAACGCGTTATCTACTTTAATTCCGCCAATAGCATCAACTAGATCAACTAATCCCCGCTTATCCGCTCTTATAAAGTAATCAACTGGCACCCCTATTAGACTTTCTACCGTATTGATTGTCATTTTCGTACCACCATAGGCATAAGAAGCATTTATTTTATCCTTCTTACCATAGTTTGCGATTGGCACATACGTATCACGCGGAATACTCACTATATGTGTGGTTTGTTTTTTAGGATTTAAGGTTACAAGAATGAGTGAGTCGGCTCGTCGGTTTGGGTCCTCTGGGCCTCCAGGATCGTCAATTCCCATTAACAAGATGGTTATCGGATCTCCTTCTTTTAAATTGATGCTAGCTAGTCTTTTCTGAGTTTGTTGATCATCCACCTCTTCTTGAATATTTGTAATTGCAGATGTGAATACCTTCCATGCATAACTGCCAGATGCAACAACTAATACACCACATGAAGTTAATACAATTAGCAGAATTTTTTTTAGCTTGTCTTTATTCATCTAATCCTCACCTAAAGTTGCAATATGTAATCAGCTTTCAATCGTAAACTATGAAGCTATATCTGATTCCGATTCATAGTTTCTACCAGTCCTAGCGACTTTTACCCAATCTCTGTTAAAGAAATAAGCAACACTTCCGTACATCACAAAATACATGATCACAAATCTGTGAATTGTAACGTCATAGATAATTGTCATTAATAGACGGGACCAACTCTTCTTTTCAAAAGTAAAGCCATAGCGCTTTACCTGCCTAATGGCTGATAAATCATATAAGAAGTTAAATACAATGATGTATAACAAATAAAGAACAACAAAGCTAAGTAATGAAACGGAGAAATCCCCGATGGCCAAATAAATGACAATGCCTGCTGTAACATAAGATGCTAGAACAGCAACTACAAATGATTCAACAATGTAGAAGAAGGAAACAGACTTTGTAAACATCGTGCTTAACAGAAATGGAAAGAATTGAACGAGACAGTCGATATATCCTTTTTGCCAGCGGAGTCTCTGCTTATATAAATCTTTCCAGGTTTCTGGTAACTCCGTATAACTAATTGCATCAGAAACCAGTACAATCTTCTTTTTTTTGTTTTCTTTTCTTGTTATGTACTTTTGAATTTTTAATGTAATGTCAATATCTTCACCAACCGAAGATCGATAGCCTCCGACCTCCACAAGCAGTTTCTTATTAAAGATACCGAAAGCCCCAGAAATAATGGCTAATCCCTGAAAACGTGCAAGGGAAACTTTTGTTACATAAAAAGCTTTCAAAAAATCAAGCATTTGAACACGTAAAAGCATATTAACCTTAAGTGAAAGCTTGCTTAATGGATTTTCTGTTTTGGTTTGTAGTACATGTACCATACCACCTGCTGCAACAACATCCTCATCAGCAAATTTATTGTTAACAGCAGTTAACGCAGACTCTGTTAACACTGTATCCGCATCTAATGTAACTATCAGTTCTTTTGATGAATATTCAATACCAGCATTTAACGCATCCGCTTTTCCGCCATTCAGTTTATTCACAACATAGATATTGGGATAAATCTTAGATTGGAAAGTACTTTCAACTAGGTTATGCGGCAGGGAATTATTAGAAGTTTTCCAGCAAGGTTCTAACTTTAAATACTCATGCAATAGACGAAACGTATGGTCAGTCGAACCATCATTGATATAAATCACTTCAAAGTTTTGGTAGGACAATGACTTCATACTGTTAATAGAGGTTTTAATAATTCCTGCCTCGTTGTAACAAGGGATTAAGATGCTTATTCCTTTCTGTGTTGTTGGGTTGTGCTTTTTGTTTTCTCCCTGAACACTAAAAATAGGTAAACAGTGGAAAATATGGAGTACAGGGAAAAACAAACATAACACGAATAAAATTTCCAGATAGAATTCCAAGAATCGGTTCCCCTTTCTACATTCGTTTATTGAACAAATTTATTTTTTGAATACAACCTTCTCATTTACGAAATATTCCAATTACTCACGATATATTTACGTACATAATTCATTCTACTTTTTGAATATTTTTATCCAGACAATCATGCGTTGAAAAAATAGAATAGTATGCCGAAAATTGCCCACGCCTTCTCTCGGTTCCTATCACAATAAAACATTTGTCGAAATATGACTCCTCTCAAAATAGTATTTCAAGATAAGGTATATTTTACAAGGGGGTAACATAAAAACTATTCATAATACCCACTTATCATTACAACTATATTTCAGTCACTAATCATTCCAGCCTACAATATTTTACATTTATAACGATTTAGTAATTTAAAGGAACTTAGACTACAGATAATTTACATTATCGAAATATTTGTCTATTTTTAGAAAAAATTGTGTGTTTCAAAACGAAAATTATAGGGTTTTTCAATGTTATCGTCCGAAAATTGCAAGTATAAAATACATAGTCTTTTAGAACTGAATTTGACCTGGAGTGGTGCATATAGTACCTCTCTTTTGCAGAACAGTTGTTGAAATATCTGGCTTTCTGGCTCTAGTTCTATACGCGCAGAGGTTCAAAATCAAATCATTTTGGGACTATTTATGAGTGTTGCATTTGTTTTTTCAACCCTCTTTACTATTTTTTTACAAAATACAATCATTTAGATATAAAGTATGATAGATTCATATTATTTGTACCTTAAGTAAGATTTACTAAAGCTTTCTCTTAAAATATAATGTTACTAATTAAAAAGGAGGATAGTACTTCATGATCTTACAAGAAACCATAAAAGGATTAACCTTTAATATTTACGGTAAAAACAATAATCTGGATGCGAACATTGACAAGGTCACATTTAGGCAAACGGAGATTAAAATAACGGGATCCAATAATAAAATTACGATTGGGGATGAGGCTCAACTGCAAAACCTCCTTATACATATTCGAGGTTCAAATAATGAAATACATATTGGAGCAGAATCTCATTTAATCGGTCATATGCTTTTAAAAGGAAAAAGACAATCGATCAAAATTGGGGATCGAACTACGTTTAAAAATGTATATTTACTATCTCAAGAAAATAAAAACATAGAAATTGGATCAGATTGTATGTTGTCATATGATATAGCCATTCGTACAACGGACGCACACTCAGTCATAAACCTAGAAACGAATGAAAGAACGAACCATGCAGATCACGTTAAGATCGGAAATCACGTGTGGATTGCAGCTAATTGCTTAATTTCTAAAGGTGTCACCATTTCTGATGACTGCATTATTGGTGCACGATCAGTCGTAACTAAACCATTCACTGAACCTCATTGCACTATAGCTGGATCCCCAGCTAAAGTTATCAAAAGAGGGACAAGTTGGACTAGAGAAAGATTATAAGACCATAAAAGGTCTTTTTTCTTTATTATCTAGAGAACGCAATTACTGAATCAGTTATCTTTTGCATTCTCTCCATTCACTTCTAAACTGTCCTGATGTTGACTTTATACATGCTTATTAATTTTTATCAAAGGTGGTACTAATATGACTCTTAAAGAAGAACTACTGAAAAGAGGAGTATGGCTAAACGATGATTCTAACATTACTAAACAATCACGTCTCTCTATAGAGCCTCCAATCCGACTTTTAAATACCCAAGTCTCATATGGAAATATTGGCGCATTTACAAATATTCGTGGTGGTGTGGTTCGAACGGTTAAGAGTATTGGAAGATTCACGACCATAGCACCTGGCGTTACAATTGGAATGGGTGAGCACCCTATTCACTATTTAAGCAGTCACACTTTCCAATATGATAAATCGTTTGGATTTAATTTTTGGGATGAAGCGAAACGATTTAAAACAAAAGTAAACTATAAAATACCAAAGGAAAACCCTGTGATAGGAAGTGACGTATGGATTGGTGCAAATGTCACCATTCTTAAAGGGGTTACGATAGGTGATGGAGCTGTTATTGCTGCAGGAGCTGTTGTTACAAAGGATGTAGAGCCCTACTCAATCGTTGGAGGAGTTCCAGCTAAATTCATTAAGTATCGTTTTGATGAAGATACAATTAAACGTCTATTAGAAATAAAATGGTGGAATTACATGCTTGACTCTCTAGAAGGGCTGGACTTTTCCGATATAGAATCTGCTTTGCTTGAACTTGAGAACAGGAAGGCAAAAGGCTTACTTACTAAAAGAAAAAGACAGTTGGTTAAAATTAAGGATAGGGAAATTATTACTGAGCAGGTAGCCTCCTCGACCCAGTAACTATACACAGTGACACCAAATGCTTCGGAATGATTGTATTCAGGGTATGATGGCACATCCGAAAAAAAAGGCAAGAGTACCCACTTAACGGGTTCCGATTCAGGGTACAAAACAGTAAATCACAATAACGTTTTTAGCGTGAATTCACAAACGAATTCACGCTTTAATTTTCTTGTTTTAGTAACGTTTGGATACAGTTTTTATAAAAAAATAATTAAAACTCACATCAGTTTTTTGGGAGTGTGGCAATACTTATTGTACAGTGAGAATGTTCTTGTGAAAATAGGTGCGTTATTGTCGGTGAATTGCTTTTCGGTCCAAAGTTGAAGATGCAACAGCGTGTTTGCTGAATGAAGTAAATTCTAATATTAAAGGAGTTACTCGACTTCAGACATAACTAAGATGTTTTGGCTTTCCCTTGTCAGAAGATGCTTCGACTTCAGACATAACTAAGATGTTTTGGCTTTCCTTTGTCAGAAGATGCTTCGACTTCAGACACAACCGAGATGTTTTGGCTTTCCTTTGTCAGAAGATGCATCGCCTTCGGAAACAACCGCGATGTTTTGGCTTTCCTTTGTCCGAAGATGCTTCGACTTCAGACATAACTGAGATTTTTTGGCTTTCTTTTGTCAGAAGATGCTTCGACTTCGGACATAACTAAGATG
>NZ_SLUB01000004.1 GCF_004799755.1 Bacillus timonensis
ATGTGTATAAGAGACAGGTGCAAATAGTATTTATATAGCGGTTTTGATGTTGGTGTAAGGACACAAAAAAGTCATAAATTCTTAACGAAATGTTCACAAAAAACATAAAAAATGTGATTTAATATACAGAAAGGATAGTTTTTAATATAATTTATAATATATACAGTATAATAACCTTGATAAGATAAAAAATGTTCTCATTTTACATACCCCGTAACCCGAAAACGCTTTATTTATATGATTGCGTTTTTTAAGACTGATATTAGTGAAAAATGGTTAAAGAGAAATTACTTTATTACATATATGGAATTAGGTTGAGCAAGTTCCTGTATGCAGGCGATATATTGTGATGTATGAATGGATGTACGAAAATGACAAGGAGGCTTCTCGATGACGACGACAAGGTCTGTACTTGGTACAGATGAAAAAATACAAAATAAAGAAATTCGGGAACAGGAAAATGTAACAACTGCTTATAAGGATTTCCTTGCAATTATTAAAATTGGGATTGTTAATTCCAACCTAATAACGGCTTTTACTGGTGTTTGGCTTGCTTTGTTTTTTACAGAAAAAAGCTTCTTGCAGGAAATAGATATCGTCCTATATACGCTTATAGGTACAGCGTTAGTAATTGCTGGTTCCTGTGCAGTGAATAACTACTATGATCGCGATATTGATCATGTAATGGAACGTACGAAAGTACGACCGACTGTAACTGGTAGAATTAATCCAAAACATGTTTTAGGATTGGGAATATTACTCATACTAATAGGAACTGGATTTCTGCTCCTAACTACAGTTACCGCCGCTGTAATTGGTTTAATTGGAGTTTTCTCCTATATATATTTATATACAATTTGGTCAAAACGAAAGTATACAATTAATACTGTAATCGGAAGTATATCCGGGGCTGTACCTCCACTCATTGGATGGGCAGCGATTGACCCAGACTTACACGGGATTGCGTGGCTTTTGTTTTTGATAATGTTTATTTGGCAACCACCTCACTTTTTAGCACTTGCAATGAGGCGGGTTGAAGAATACCGTGCAGCAGGGATTCCAATGCTGCCAGTTGTACACGGTTTTGCAATGACAAAGAGACAAATTATGATTTGGGTTCTTTGCTTGCTGCCACTTCCTTTTTATATGTTTTCATTAGGAGCCCTATTTGTTACAATCGCTACTCTCCTAAACATCGGATGGTTAGTCCTTGGAATTAGGGGATTTAAAATGAAGGATGATATCAAATGGGCAAAACAAATGTTTGTTTACTCGCTTAACTATTTAACGATTATGTTTGTAACAATGATTATCGTGACATTAGTATAAGTGAGTTTCAAAATATACATAATTCTTCTATTTCAAGTAGGGGGATTTAATATCTTTATTATAAAGATAGCAGCAAAATATTATTGAAAGAGGGGTTTGAATAAGCTATGAAAAAATGGCTACCAAAAGTGCGCTTGTTAACACTGTTTAGTTTCATGGCGCTGCTGTTAGCGGGGTGTGGGGAACCATTCGTATCTGCACTTAGTCCGGCAGGGGAAGTTGCAAAAATGCAATTCGATTTAATGATTCTCGCAACATTAATCATGGTAATCGTAATTGCAGTTGTAACAATTATCTTTATTATTGCCTTAGTCAAGTTTAGACGCTCAAAAGTTGGTGAGGACAAGATTCCAAAGCAAGTTGAAGGAAATCACACCTTAGAAATCATTTGGACTACTATTCCAATTCTTTTGCTTTTGATTCTTGCAATTCCAACAGTATCAGCTACATTTAAATTAGCTGATGTTAAAGCGATGGAACAAGATAAAGATGCAGTTGTTGTTAATGTAACTGCAAATTTATATTGGTGGGAATTTGAATACCCTGGTCAAGGCGTTGTAACTGCACAGGAGCTAGTTGTTCCTATGGATGAAAAAGTCTATTTTAACCTCATTGCTGCAGATGTAAAGCACTCATTCTGGATTCCAGCAGCTGGTGGGAAAATGGACACGAACACAGATAATGTCAACAAATTCTGGTTAGAGTTTGACTCAGAAAGTACTGAAGAAGCAGGTGGCTTACTATATGGTAAGTGTGCTGAACTTTGTGGTCCTTCACATGCTTTAATGGATTTTAAAGTTAAGCCAGTTCCACGAGCTGAATTTGATCAGTGGATGGACAAAATGGTAGCTGCTAAAGACGCTGAACATGTTCCAGCAAATGATGTTGCTAAAGCCGGTGAAGAATTATTTACATCTAACGGCTGTATCTCATGTCACGCAATAAATCCTGGTGAAAAGCGTCCGACTGCACCAAGTTTAGCTAATTTCGGTGATCGCTCAAGCATCGCTGGTAAATTAGAATTTAACAAAGATAATTTAAAGGATTGGTTAAAGGATCCTGAATCAATTAAGCCAGGCAACAATATGACTGGAACTTATGATAATAAAGGTTTATCTGACCAAGACTTGGATGCTTTAGCTGAATATCTAATGGGACTTAAAATCGAAGAGTAAGATTAAGGAATAAGGAGGTCACATTGTGAGTACTTTAACTCAGAAAAAAGGGTTTGGTGCTGTTTTATGGGATTATCTAACTACTGTTGACCATAAAAAGATTGCTAAACTTTATATAATGGCTGGTGGCTTTTTCTTCCTACTTGGTGGAATCGAAGCCCTCATTATCAGGATTCAGCTTGCTATACCTGATAATAACTTTGTAAGTGCTGGCTTTTTTAATGAAATTTTAACAATGCATGGTACAACGATGATTTTCTTAGCAGCCATGCCACTATTACTTGGATTTATGAATGCCGTCATGCCACTTCAAATTGGTGCACGTGACGTTGCATTCCCATTTGTAAATGCTTTAGGTTTCTGGTTATTCTTCTTTGGAGGAGTATTTCTTAACTTAAGTTGGTTTATGGGTGGGGCGCCTGATGCAGGCTGGACTTCTTATGCATCGCTTGCCTTACACTCAGAAGGTCATGGTATTGATTTCTATGTACTAGGTCTTCAAATTTCTGGTATTGGTACTTTAATTGGTGGTATTAACTTCTTAGCGACAATTATCACCATGAGAGCACCAGGAATGACTTATATGCGTATGCCATTATTTACCTGGACTACGTTTGTAGCATCAGCATTAATTCTATTTGCATTCCCTCCATTAACTGTAGGGCTATTATTAATGATGTTTGACCGTATCTTTGGTACAGCATTCTTCGTTCCATCAATGGGCGGAAACACAATCATTTGGGAGCACTTATTCTGGATCTTTGGTCACCCAGAAGTGTATATCTTAATTCTCCCAGCGTTCGGTATTTTCTCTGAGATCTTTGCTACATTCTCAAGAAAAAGACTATTCGGATATTCTTCAATGGTATTCGCAACTGTATTAATTGGTTTCTTAGGATTCATGGTGTGGGCTCACCACATGTTTACAACAGGTTTAGGGCCAATTGCAAACTCCATTTTCGCGGTTGCTACAATGGCAATTGCCGTACCAACCGGTATTAAAATCTTTAACTGGCTCTTCACAATGTGGGGCGGGTCCATGAAATTTACTACACCTATGTTATATGCAGTTGCATTTATTCCATCTTTCATCATGGGTGGGGTAACTGGTGTTATGTTAGGTTCTGCTCCAGCAGACTATCAGTATCACGATTCGTATTTCGTAGTTGCTCACTTCCACTACGTTATTGTCGGTGGGGTTGTATTAGCAGTATTTGCGGGTACTCACTATTGGTGGCCAAAAATGTTTGGTAAAATGCTAAATGATACGTTAGGAAAAGTCACTTTCTGGTTATTCTTGATTGGTTTCCATTTAACATTCTTTATCCAACATTTCTTAGGTTTAATGGGTATGCCACGTCGTGTTTTCACTTTCTTACCAAACCATGGTTGGGAACTTGGAAACTTAATCAGTTCAATTGGTGCTGCATTCATGGCAGCAGGTGTGATTGTCCTTCTTTACAATGTTGTCATTACATCTATTAAAGGAGAAGACGCTAAAGCTGACGCATGGGGCGATGGACGTACACTTGAGTGGGCAATTCCATCACCGCCACCATATTATAACTATAAGCAATTACCATTAGTTCGAGGCTTGGATGCTTTCTGGGTAGAAAAAATGCAAGGCAAAAAAGAAATGACTCCTGCAGAACCTCTTGGAGACATTCACATGCCAAATAGTTCGATTTTACCTTTATTGATTTCTTTTGGACTTTTTGTTGCTGCATTTGGTTTCTTACACCATCCAGATGGTGTAGCTTGGTCAGTTCCAGTTATGATCATTGGAGGAATCATTACTTTCGGTTCTATGTTCTTACGTTCAATTATCGATGATCATGGATACCACATTCACAAAGCAGAATTAATGGATGATGATGACAAGAAAGGGGTTGAGGCATAATGCAAGTGGAAGAAAAATTAACAGCTGAAACATTTCCTGCAGAGCCTGAAAAAGCGACCCTAGAAGGAAAAAATAAATTTATTGGTTTTTGGCTCTTTCTTGGAGGCGAAACAGTACTATTCGCTTCCCTTTTTGCAACATATTTAGCACTAAACAAAAGTAATGGTACAGGACCAGCATCACAGGATTTATTTGAAATACCACTAGCTTTTGCGATGACAATGATCCTATTGACTAGTTCATTAACTAGCGTGTACGCGATGTATCATATGAAGAACTTTAATTTCAAGAAAATGCAGCTTTGGTTAGGGTTAACTGTACTACTTGGTGCCTCTTTCTTAGGATTAGAAATCTATGAATTTCAACATTATGTACATTTAGGTCATACTATTACAGGTAGCGCATTTGGTTCTGCATTCTATTTACTAGTTGGAACGCACGGTGCTCACGTACTATTTGGATTATGTTGGGCTCTTACCATAATGATACGAAACGCGAACCGTGGATTAGATTTATATAATGCACCTAAGTTTTATGTCTTCAGCCTTTACTGGCACTTTATTGACGTAGTATGGGTGTTCATCTTTACTGTTGTATATCTAATGGGAATGGTGGGATAAACACATGGCAAATAATTCAAATAACACGAATGTCGATTTAGCCTATCGTAGAAGAAAAAGTGCAGAAGAAATGAAACAACATGTTATTTCTTTTGCTCTTATGATTTTTCTTACTATCATTGCCTTTATTGCAGTGGGATCTGAGCAATTTTCACCTTATGTTGTTGTACCATTAATCCTACTTTTGGCTGTGATTCAGGTCATCTTACAATTGTATTACTTCATGCACATGAATCATAAAGGACATGAAGCACCAAAAATGTTCATGTTTTCGGGAGTATTAATTGCTGCTGTAACAGTTCTATGCTTCATGACAATCATTTGGTGGTAAGATTTTAGAAAAAGTCGGTGTAATAGCCGGCTTTTTTTTCAATTTGAAGCCTATTTTAATTTAGACAAGAAATGTTCATAATTGGTTTGTTTGCATGGCTATTTCCCTAAGAGTATAATTAATAGTATCTGAACATTGTCAATACTACTAAAAGGGGTGAGATGGAGATGTCTATCGATATCTTTGGTTTTCGGGCATTATGGAGTCCCTATTTTTTAGCATCACTATTAATCATAACGATTTTATATTTTATGATAGTCGGTCCTTGGAGACATCGATTTGCTCATTCTGAACCTACTTCGTTTAAAACGAAAATATTATTTGTAATTGGGATCATTTTACTTTATGTATGTAAGGGAAGTCCGATTGATTTATTAGGACACATGACCATGACAGCCCATATGACACAAATGGCGATTCTTTATTTAATCGTACCAGCATTTTTCATTTTAGGTGTCCCAAATTGGTTATGGCGAAAGTTTATAAATCTCAAGGGAATAAAACCAGTTTTTAAATTTCTTACGAAGCCATTAATTGCTTTAGTTCTGTTTAACGGTTCATTTTCTATGTATCATATTCCCCTCGTTTTTGACTATGTAAAAACCGGTGTATATATACATGCTGCAACGACCATTTTTATTTTTATTGCTGCCTTCTTTATGTGGTGGCCATTGATCAACAAACTAGAAGAGTGGAACACATTGAGTGGTCTCAAAAAAGTTGGCTATATTTTTGCTGACGGTATGTTATTAACACCTGCATGTGCGCTCATCATTTTTGCAGATACAGCAATGTATGCAACATATACCGATCTTGGGTCATGGATGAATGCACTCGCACTATGTGTACCAGAATCTATGTTGTCGAGTATTAATCTTACGGGGCCAGAGATGTTTAACTTTATGCCACCGCTTGAAGACCAACGTACTGGCGGTGTCATTATGAAAATAATTCAAGAGTTCGTATATGCGATTTTACTTGGCAAAGTATTCTTTGAATGGGTTCGTAAGGAACGTGAAGAAGAAAAATTATTAGATGAGCGATTAGATGAGCAATTACTAAAACCACAAACAAATTAAAGAAGAGAGACTGTGAGAGAGGTTTAACATGAATTTACCGATTCTGCCTACTATAAGCACCACTTTTATCGTGTTAAGTGCAGTAACTGTTGCCATCGGTTGGTATTTAATCAAACAGAAAAAAATTGAGGCTCATAAAAAAGCGATGACAACTGCTGCGATTTTTGCTTTGATTTTCTTCATTATTTATATGTCAAGAACGATGTTTGTCGGAAATACTTCATTCGGTGGTCCTGACGATGTGAAAATCTACTATACGATTTTCTTAATCTTTCATATCTTTTTGGCAACCACTGGTGCGATATTCGGAGTCATTACATTATATCTTGGCTATAAAAATAAAATTGCAAAGCATCGGAAGCTTGGACCGATTACAAGCATCATTTGGTTTTTTTCAGCTATAACGGGCGTAGCAGTATACTTTTTGCTGTATGTCTTTTATAAGGGTGGAGAAACAACATCCATGTTGAAAGCAATTTTAGGCTTTTAACAAGCGACAAAGAGGATTGTTTGTAATATGTATAAGGTGTTCTAGAATACAATATTCTAGAGCACCTTTTTATTTTGTAATTCGTTTCACATAATTAACACCACAGCCATTATTCATTTTCGTAAGAGGGGAGTGTTAAGGATGATTGAAATTTTTACAGAAAACTTATTATTGGTTCCATGTTCGTTGGATATTGCCAAATCGTTAGTATTTCATCGTATAGAACTTGAAAAACGATCACCTATAACGATTCCACAAAACTGGCCATCTCCATTAATAACAGGTATTCTTCCGTTTTATATAGAAAAGCTTGAAAAGGATGAGAGTTATTATGGATGGGGATTATGGCTAATTATTAATTACGCTGATAAACGAATTATTGGCGATATTTATCTTCATGGCAAACCTGATAAAAAAGGAAACGTCCAATTAACGTATACGATGAATCGTGATGATCAGAAGTCCAATTTAACGTATGAAGCCGTTGATGCTTTAATTGATTGGTTAGTTACTCAAGCCGATGCGAAAAAGGTATTAATGGAATGTAGCGACAGTAATTATCAATCCATTCGGTTGTTTGAAAAACTTGGGATGAGATGTACGAGGAAGGATGGCAGATTTTTAACTTGGGAACTTCGTAAGGTCATTTAATACAACCGATTTGGCAAAGAAATTTTCTAGACTAGTGCCCAATACAGCCCTTCTTGCATATGGTAGGAGTAACCTTTTGGCTTTGAAAATGAGAAGGAGTGTGGTTGGGATGGTTCGTAAATCATTGGAAAATGGTTCTCTTTATATTAAGAATGATGTGTTGGCAATGATTGCATCCATATGTGCTGAAGAAACTGAAGGCGTAACAATTGTTTCTGGCTTGAAGGATGGTGTTTCCAGCATTCTACACCGGAATTTCCATAAAAATGGGATAACGGTTATTGAAGAAGAGGAAGGGATTGCCCTTGAAGTAAAAATTGCCGTTGAATACGGTTTAGAAATTAAAAAGACCTGTGAACGACTACAACAAGCAATTTTACATGAGATAAAAAGTATGACTGACATTAGTGTTTCAAGTCTAACGATCAAGGTAGAAGGACTTACAAATTCAAAAGTACTAGTGACAAACTAACAAAACAGGAACAGCCTTGGCTGTTCCTGTTTTTGCTTTATTATGCGTTTACAACTGCGTCAATATCTTCTTTTACTTTTGCAAGGATGCGGTTGCATTGATCAACTAAGGAAGCTGGGAAGTTTTCATCTTCGCCATATTCAACTCCATGTGGGTAATAGTACTTACCAACAAATGGAGTAAGTAGTTTAATTACTGCATCTTTTGCATTTTCTTCGATAATTCCTTCAACCGCATACCCTTGAACACGAAGGTAATAAATATCCCCCTTGATTTCAAACTTACGGTCGTATGTAATTCGTTCATAATCCCACTGACCTGCGAGAATAAATCCTTGTGATCTCATTATGTCAGTTAATCTTGGTAGTTCGATTGTGATGTTCTCAATCCCCGTTTTTTCAAATCTCATATAAAAAATCCCTCCAAAAACCGTCAACCAACGATTTATATGTTCTCAGTATAATAATAGTACGAAAAGATACAAGTTGCAACGTTTGACATTAATATGTCACGAAAAATAAAAAATATTTTGGTGAAATTTTTCAATTTTGGTCAAACTAACATCGAAAGGAGGGACAAGATTGAAAAAAATACTTGTTATTTTTATGAGTTTATTGTTTGTTTTAAGTCATCCATTTATAGCGCATGGACAAGGTACAACTACATACACCGTACAACGAGGAGACTCGTTATGGAAAATTGCGGTACGCTACCAGGTAGGTTTGTCGGAAATTATTTCAGCGAACCCGCAGTTTAAAAATCCCAACCTGATCTATCCTGGTCAAAAAGTTACGATTCCTATCTTAGATAATGTCAAAAGTATTGAAAATCAGGTTATTTCATTAACCAACCAACAACGTGCAAAATATGGTTTGCCGGCATTAAAGACTGATTGGGAACTGTCACGGGTAGCACGCTATAAATCCATAGATATGAGAGACCGAAACTACTTTGAGCATACATCACCGACATACGGTTCACCATTTACAATGATGCGAAACTTCGGTATTTCATATCGTACGGCTGCAGAAAATATTGCAGCTGGACAAAGAACACCACAAGAAGTTGTGAATGCTTGGATGAACAGCCCAGGACACCGTGCGAATATTTTAAAGAGTGATGTTACACATATCGGTGTTGGATATGCAGAAGGTGGTTCGAAACGACATTACTGGACACAAATGTTTATTGGGAAATAGGAGGTTACAATGGATTCTGTACGCGATGTAATGAGCACTGATGTTGAATATTGTACGCCCCTTGATAATGTTTATGAAGTAGCTGTAAAAATGAAGGATTTAGATATCGGTGCGATTCCGATCTTAGAAGATAATAAATTAATTGGAATGATCACTGATCGTGATTTGGTGGTTCGTGGATATGCAGAAAAAAGGTCAGGATCAAATAAAGTGACAAATGTGATGAGTGAGGACTTAATTACATGTACACCAGATACTTCTCTTGAGGAAGCATCTGAGTTAATGGCGAAACATCAAATTAGACGCATTCCAGTTGTAGAAAATGACCAATTAGTTGGAATGTTATCACTTGGTGATTTATCGACGAATGAAAGATCTGATAATTATGCAGGTGAAGCTTTAAGTGATATTTCCGAACAAGATCAACTTCATTGAATGCAGGCACCAGATGGGTGCCTGTTTATTTTTTCTCCAACAACGCATAACTCTAGCAAAATTTTAATATACATAGTAGAAATACCTTCGATGTTAGGAAGTGGTTATTCTGAAATTGACTAAGATTGCAGTAACCATCTTACTATTGGCTTCTGGCTTTTATTATATTTCTAATAATCACGGAAGAACAGGACTCGTGAATGGTGTTGAGCATACACCAACCAAGCTAAAAGATAAAAGCATAGCGAAACAAAATATCCCTCTTCAAAAAGAAATTCACCAATATAACGGCCTAATCTCTTTCATTGGTATGGATGGTACACAAATAAAAGAAAAACTAGGAGAACCCCATCGCATTGATCGCTCATCCTATGATTATGATTGGTGGGTATATAACACAAATCCTCAAAATTATATCCAGGTGGGAATTGAAAATGGTAGAGTTGTCACCGTATTTGGAACGGGCAATGACGTTCTCGTTGAACCCTTTGAAATTGGACAACCAGTATCTGAAATCCGGTCAAAAGGGTTAATAAAGCCAAAAATTTCATTAAACGTGGATAAGAATCCTTATCGATTTGAGTTAACAGATCAGGAAATGGAAGTAAGACCATTAATTGCAATGGGAAATGTCTATATTCAACTATACGTGGATACATTCACGGACAAAATATCAAGTGTTCGTTTTTTAGACGGGAGAACTTTAGTCAAACTTCGTCCCTATGAATTAGCCTACCGAGGAGAATTACTCTCCGCAAAAGAGATCACTGCGGCAGAGTGGAAAGAAATTGAGCAGGGTAACAAAGCGCAAATCCTTGATATTACGAATGTCATCCGGAGAAGACATGGAATACATCCATTAAAAAGCGACGAACAATTAGCAGAAGTGGCTTATTTACATAGTAAAGATATGCAAGAAAATCAATATTTTGACCATGTTTCCCCAACAAAAGGTGGTCTTGCGGACAGACTTGAGGAAGGAGAGGTTCGGTATCAATTGGCAGGAGAAAACATTGCAGCAAAATATGTGGACGGAATTGCTGCTGTCGAAGGCTGGCTAAATAGTGAAGGTCATCGTGAAGCCCTTTTAAATGAAGAATACAATTACCTGGGAGTTGGGGTGTACGAAAAATACTACACACAAAACTTTATACAAGCATGGGACGAAGAAGACCAGTAAGCGAACCTAACATGGTTTTGCTTACTGGTCTTTTATCTCCTGTTTTTATTTTGTTGGTCGATCAATAATAAAGAAACTTCCGGTTGCATGTGCGATTAATCTTCCGTCATCACGGTATACCTTTCCTTCGGTTACACATATTTTTGTTCCCTTATGAATCATGTGTGCTACACACCGTAATTCTTTTCCGATTCCTGGCGCCACGTAATTTATTTTCATTTCAGTTGTTACAGCGGCTTTTTCTCGAGGGAGGACATGGTGTACTACTGAACCCATTGCAGAGTCAAGTAAAGTGGCAGTGATACCACCATGAACAATTTGTAATGGATTTTGAATTAGTTCCGTATTTGGAATAATAATTTCATAGGTTTCGTCATCAACAACACGTCGATTTGTTTGCAATAAGGCTCCAATATAGGAGCCATTTTCTTTTGTTTGTTTACGAATCACCGCATCGATTACATGCTCCATTATTTGTTTTTCTGTTTCATCTGCCTCATGGAAAAATGTTTGTAATTTATGTAGAATCCGATCTTCCATTATCATAACCTCAAATCCATAATATTTTTATAATTCTCATTTTATCAATATACATCTCGTTTTGGCAATTTGGGCGAACCATTCAATTTAATAAAGATAAACTATAGTAGGCAATTGTATGAATATCGAGGTGATTTAAATGGGGAGAAAACTTCATCCAACCGTTCAGGAATTTAAAGCCTTCGTCAAAAAACATCCTTTACTTGTTCAGGAAGTGAGAAAAGGAACACTTAAGTGGCAGGAAGTATATGAAGACTGGTATATACTCGGTGAGGAAGATGAGAAGTGGATTAAGTTTAAAGACAAGGATAGTAAAAAAGAAGATAGTGGAAAAGGCGATTTTATTGGAAAAATTTTTTCATCCATTAAAAATGCAGATATGGATAATCTCCAGCAGACAATCACAAATGTAGGCGAAGCCATTTCAACCATTCAAGCCGTGATTCACCAGTTTCGTGGGGATGATAATCAACAGCAGGTGAACACTACCCAAAAGCATCAACATCCTTTTGCTTTTCGAAAAGATTAGGTGAGAAGGGAGTTTAGGATGCGACAAGAAACATATGAATACCTCAAATCCAAAAAACAATTACAAGCGTTTGTCCGTCAAAATCCAATTTGGTACCGAAAATTAACGAGAAATCCAAGAGACTTTCAAGTCTTGGAAAATGAGGCAAAAGCTTATTTCAAACAAACCATTCCACATAAAGTACAAAAAATAAACCAGTCTTTAGAGATGGCCTCATTTATGCTACAGATGTACCAAGGGATGCGACAAAGTGATTAAGAATGGAGCCGCACCTTTTTAGGGCTCCTTCTTTTTAATGTTCAAGGATATTTGAAGGGTTCAAGGAAAAACTAGGAAAAAAGGAGTTGAAGAATGTGTTCCAGTTTTTTTTCCTTCTTTCTTTTCTATGCTTCCCGATTCACATAAATGAAATATCCGTTGCAGCCCAGAATATTAACCAAACCTCTTTTAGCGAAACCAGTGAGGTAGAAAATGAACGATTCCTTCAAGTGGAGCATCATGTTAGAGGGAATGATGTATATCTAGAGTGCATAATCCCGAATTTTACATTCAAACAAAGTGGTGGTCAAAAAAGAGATGGTGAGGGCCATCTAAATGTCATAGTCGACGGGAAGAGGATCGAAAAAGTTTCGACAGCAGCCTTTATTATTAAAGGTCTTTCTAAGGGAGAACATACATTAACGATTCAAGTTGTACATAATGACTTAACTAAATATCCTCTTGAACATAAAATTCATGTCCAAATTCACTAAATTTTATTAGCTTTTCGTTTTCGCAGTAGATGCGATTCACAAAAATTCGTGGTATAGTGATAATGGAGGTGTTAATTTTGATTGCCACAATTGAAAAAATTGAAATTCTTGACGAGGCTCAAGAAATTTCATCGATGATTCTACATTCAGAACTAGCAGAGGAATACCGAAGCTGTTTATATAATTTACAACAAGATAGAGAAGCACAAAAGTTAATCGCTGAATTTCAAAGAATGAAGGAAAAATATGAAGAGGTTCAACGATTTGGAAAATACCATCCTGATTTTCGAACAGTTTCTAAGGAGACCAGGGAATTAAAAAGACAGCTTGATCTTCAAGAATCCATTGCTAATTTTAAAAAAGCTGAAGATAATTTACAAAAGGTGCTTGATGAAATTAGCGTACTACTTGGTGAAGCTGTATCGAAGCATATTAAAGTCCCAACTGGGAATCCTTATTTTGATTCCATCTCAAGCTGTGGTGGCGGCTGTGGAAGTGGTGGAGCTTGCGGTTGTAAGTGATGCTAGTAAAAATATACCAAGCTAAGGTTATTTTCAGAAAAAGGTAAGTTTTCTACTTTATTTCATATTGTAAAATTTTAACTTGTTATGCTACACTATTAAATAATCTAATGTAATCTAATGAAATAAGGAGAAAACACAATGATTGGACAACGCCAAGGAATTATCGTTTGGCTACATTCGCTCAAACATTCAAAAATGCTGCGTAAATTTGGCAATATTCATTATGTGTCTAAACGACTAAAATACGTGGTCCTATATAACGATTTGGAAAATACGGATTCAATTGTAGAAAAATTAAATTCTCTAGCCTTTGTAAAAAGGGTGGAGCCGTCCTACAAACCATTTTTGAAGATTGAATTTGAGAATAAAAAACCAGATCGTGCAAAGGAATACGACTATAAGATTGGTTTATAAAAAGCTTATCAAAGGCAGCTTGCTTTTGATAAGCTTTTTTAAGGTTTGTAAGTGCAAATCAACGTGTTTTCGGCTTTTGTTCTTACTTCATCGGCGGGATATAGCGGTTCATTCGTAAAATTCCAATTAAATGCTGATAATACAGTTCTTTTTCATGGAACATCGTAGAAGGCTTTACTTCTAGTGTGATGATTTGTAAATCTAGTTCTTTCGCTACTTCCTCAAATAGAGTGTAGCGTTGATTCGGTTTGATAGTAGGATTAGGAATTCCTTCTCTACAAATATAGACCGCTTGGAAATCCCCAGGAATCGTCGGTTGAAATGCTACAGCCAAAGAGGTAACCTGTTTATCCTGGATAGTTGTATGAAATGCAAATAGCTTTGAAACTCTGTGTTTATTTCCTCTTATAAGCTCAAGGAGTTCACATATATCTGAGTATCCTTCACCTATCTCAATAAAACGTTGTATCATACTAAATTCCCCTCAAATTCATATTTTCCATGTCTACTTTATCATGAATAGAATTGAATTAACAAATAAAACAAAAAAACCCTGCAAGTTTGCAGGGTCCTTCCATTCCATGTTTTTCGTTACCGTTCACATGGAAGAAGGCAAAGGGAGAGGAGAAACCGGAGGAAGAACTTATGGGGAAACGTAAGTCTTCTCCGCGGTTGGCAACAACATCCTCGAATGATGTTGTTATTACTAATTATGACCAATTGAAACTTGTGTATACATCAAGTTACATATTTTTATTATCCGAGAAAAATTTTTGCTAGACATAAGACCTAGAATTTTTCATATTTCATTAACAAATGTTTATGTTTATGATAGGATTATGATATTCAATTTACATAGACAGTGGTGATTAAGTGAGAGTCGTATCCGGGTCGAAAAAAGGTATTCACTTGAAAGCGGTACCAGGTATGTCAACTAGACCAACAACAGACAAAGTGAAGGAAGCCATCTTTAATATCATCGGTCCTTATTTTGATGGAGGGATTGGACTTGATTTATTTGGAGGAAGCGGAGGACTTGGAATTGAGGCTCTAAGCCGTGGAATCGAAAGGGTCATCTTTGTTGACCGTGATCAAAAAGCAATTCAAACGATTAAAGGAAATTTAGAAACATGCCGACTTGATGACCATGCGGAAGTGTATCGAAACGAAGCCTTCAGAGCATTAAAGGCCATTGTAAAACGAGATATTCAATTTGATTTAATCTTTTTAGACCCACCATATAAACAACAAAAATTAACAGAGTTAATTGAAGAAATAAGCAAACATCAGTTGTTAACGAAACAAGGCTATATTGTAGCGGAACATGGGTCAGAAGTTTTGTTAGAGCAATCCATTGGCAACCTTCGTTTAGTTCGTCATGAAGTGTACGGAATCATAGGGGTATCGATCTATAGACTTGAAGAGGAATAGAAAGGGGAAACGAAATGACTAGAATTGCCGTCTGCCCAGGGAGTTTTGATCCAGTAACAAATGGTCACCTGGATATTATCAAAAGGGGAGCAAAGGTGTTTGACAAGATGTACATATGTGTATTAAATAATTCTTCTAAACAACCCTTGTTCACCGTAGAAGAACGAATAAAACTATTGCAGGAAAGTACGAAGGAATTACATAATATCGAAGTTGAATCCTTTTCTGGTCTATTGATGGACTATGCAAGCCAGAAGAATGCGAATGCCATTTTACGAGGTCTTCGTGCTGTTTCCGATTTTGAGTATGAAATGCAAATTACTTCAATGAATCGTATCTTAAATGAAGAAATTGAAACTTTTTTTATGATGACAAATAATCAATATTCCTTTTTAAGCTCAAGCATTGTAAAGGAAGCTGCTAAATACCATGGAGAAATTTCTGAACTTGTACCAAAGCCAGTTGAGTTGGCACTCAAAGAGAAATTCAAAAGCCCTGCACATTAAGTGCGAGGGCTTTTCATTTTAGTTGAGTAAACGACAATATAACACATTAACGAAATAATCGTTACGAGTGGTCCGTACGTTAATAACCCGTTCCATAACGATTCGACCCATAGGGAAGTCTGTTCCGAAACGAATGGAGAGAAAACACCGAGAGTTTCCTTTGAACCAGTATTTTTTGCATAAAGTGGATTCCATAAAAGAAAAGTGATGACCCCAGCTAAAAAGCCGTGCATAATTCGCGCAATAAAAAATGGTGTAAACCTAACATCTGTTTCTGCTAAAATGCTTGCAACCTGTGCTTGTACAGAAAGTCCACAAAATCCTAGGATAAAACTTACAGTTATTACTTTAGGGAGTAGGTCAATATGTTCCAATTTACTTGTCATCATGGAACCCGTCGTTATTTCAAAAATTCCAGAAATAAGAGGGATGCTAAGTTCTGTAGGCAACTGAAAGAGTTTTAATAAGATGGATAGTCCAGCCCCTACTAATGCGATCACATTAATGAGTGAAAGGAGCTTGTTAAAAACAGAAAATAGAATGATAAATCCGCCGATCATTAACAATGTATGAATAGAGGTAGTTACAGCGTCACCTAATAATTGACCAAATGGTCTTTTTTCCTTTAGTCTGGTTCGGTGAAGTTCCTGTAAAGCTTTTACAATGATGCTTTTCTTTGCTTCATCTTTAGGTGTTTGTTCATCCCCTTTTTTACCATGGAATCTCATGATTAAACCTACACAAAAATTGCCAACATAATGGCTGACTGCAAGTAAAATGCCTAACTCTGGATTTTCAAAAAAACCGACGGAAATAGCGGCAAATATAAAAAGGGGATTTGAAGCATTTGCAAAAGAAACAAGCCTTTCTGCTTCCACCCTCGTAATCTGTTTCTCCTGTCTTAGTCGTGCAGCCAATTTTGCTCCTGCTGGAAATCCAGAAGCCATCCCCATGGCCCATGCAAATCCACCCACACCCGGGACTCGGAATAGAGGTCTCATTAATGGCTCGAACAGCACACCAATGAATTTAACAATCCCAAAACCAATTAATAACTCTGATAGTATTAAGAAAGGGAGTAAGGAAGGAAATACAATCTTCCACCACATTTCCAAACCAACCCTTGAAGCTTCCAGTGATTCTTTTGGAAAATAAATAAGTGCAATTGTTAATAATGAAATTCCTGCTGCAATTGTTACTGTTTTAAATCTAGAACTTATCAATGGTACTCCTCCTACTGAAGTCTTCTTTTTATACAGTGAGATCATATAAGTGATAGAATAAAAGAGCCCACAATTTTTCACAATCCCCTATTGTTTTCTAGAATGCTCATTAGAAAAAATGAAAAATGCAAAACAACCGTATGGTTTGTGCATCTATTTAAATATACGTGGACAGGTAGCAAATTTAGACCAAAAGAATGTACAAGTTTTCAATTCTTTTTTCATATAATGATATCAATTTAATCAAATTAATGCAGGGGATGATTCTAATGAACAAACCTATAATTGGATTGGCACTTGGGTCGGGTGGAGCAAGAGGATTCGCCCATTTAGGGGTCATTAAAGTACTTTTAGAAAATAAAATTCCGATCGATCTTATTGCAGGAACAAGCATGGGTTCATTGGTCGCAAGTTTCTATGGAGCGGGGTTAGATATCGATCGACTGTATAAGCTTGCACTTGCTTTTAAGCGGAAGTATTATTTGGATTTCACTGTACCGAAGATGGGCTTTATTGCAGGAAAAAGAGTAAAGGAATTAATTCGTGTCTTTACCCATGGGAAAAACATCGAGCAACTAGATATTCCTATAGGTATTGTGGCAACTGATTTATTAACTGGTGAAAAAGTAGTGTTTCGAGATGGACCTGTCGCAGATGCAGTTCGAGCAAGTATTGCCATCCCCGGAATTTTTGTACCTGAAAAAATAGAGGGGCGAATTCTTGTAGATGGTGGTGTAATTGACCGGGTTCCTATTTCCGTGGCAAAAGATATGGGAGCTGATATAGTTATTGCGGTTGACGTCTCACATGTTAAAATAAATGAAGAGGTTTCTTCAATTTTTGATGTGATTTTACAAAGTATTGATATTATGCAAAAGGAGCTTGTAAAGTATGGAGAATTTTCTTCTGATATTATGATCCGGCCACATGTTGGACATTATAGTGCACGTGCTTTCACAAATATTGAGGACATTATCCTAGCTGGGGAAGAAGAAACGAGAAAACATCTTCCCGCAATCCAAGAGGCAATCGCAAAGTGGAAGGAGTCTTTGTTGAATGAAGAAAAAGAGAAATAAGGCTTATTTAAAAGCTCTTGCAGTTGGGGTGGCGCTAGCGATTCTAGGCACCTTTATCCAACTTCCCTATTACGTAACGAAGCCTGGAATGGCGACAGAGCTTGCGCCAATTATTGATGTTGAAAATGGCTTTAAAGATGAAGGCGAATTCATGTTAACGACGATTCGCATGGGGCAAGCAAATATTTTTAGCTATGGGTTAGCGAAATTACAAAAGTATCATGAAATTTTACCGATTAATCATGTAAGACGGGACAATGAAAGTGATGAGGAATATACCATTCGACAACTATTTTATATGGAGGACTCACAGGAATCAGCAATCACAGTTGCTTATCAGCATGCAAACAAGCCGGTAACGGTCAAAAATCATGGAATTTACATCATGGGTATTGTTGAAGGAATGCCTGCGGAAAAAGAACTAAAAGCAGGTGATCGCATTTTTGAGGTAGACGGAAAGCCAATTGAAGAACATACAGAATTTATGGAGTATGTAGCGGGAAAGAAAGAAAATGAAGTCATTAAAATCTCAGTTGAACGAAATGGCGAAGAGAAAACAGTTTCTGTTCCACTTTCCCCTTTTCCAAACAATCCCGATAAAATTGGAATTGGAATTGAATTAATTACAGATATTGAAGTGGTGACCGATCCGAAAATTGAAATAGACACAAAAAAAATTGGAGGTCCTTCTGCAGGACTTATGTTTACTCTTGAAATCTATAATCAATTAACGGAAAAGGACCTAACCCATGGTTTGCGGATTGCGGGTACAGGGACAATTAATATCGATGGACAAGTTGGTCCAATAGGTGGAATTGGTCAAAAAATCATTGCTGCCAACAATTCCGATGTAGATATTTTCTTTGCGCCAAATGAAAATGGGGCAGCGGATTCAGATTATCGCCAAGCCTTAGAGACGGCGAAGGATATCAAGAGTGATATGAAAATCGTACCTGTTGATACATTTGAAGACGCCCTCCACTATTTAGAGAATCTTGATAAGAATAAATAATGCAAAAACAGTCGCTGCCATTTGTGCGACTGTTTTCTTTTTATAGGTATATTTGTTGTTCTTCATTAAATCGAATGGGCGGTTTGGCGTATTCCTGTCGTAGAAGTTGGGTGCGAAGAGGTTCAGGGAAAATAGCCAAATAAGTTTGAGCAGCCTTCTGGTCAAGTGTAAAGAGGTCATCAGAAAAGCCTGTGGCTTTTGAAAGAATGGGTATTTCAACATCCTTCTTCACATGATTTAAAAAGCGCTGTCCTTTTTGGGACATCCCAAGCAAGCGAATATAGGTTGCAACCGGGTTTTCATTGATCTTTTTTAGTTGATCCTTTGTTGTATTAGTTAAAATATGTACGCATAATCGTTGTAATCTGGTCCATGTGTAGCGTTTTGTTTTAATTTTTTCCATAAAGTCTTGGAAAGAAGTTGATTCCGAAATAAATGCGAGTAACCTATTTTCAATTCCTTCTTCAGCCTCATATATATTAGCTAATTCAGATGGCGAAGATGTGAGAAGCTTGTATTTTAATAATGTAAAATATTCCTCCCACCGATGGAAAAGCTTATATTCCTCGAAATAAGCAGAAAGCCATTTGGTAGTGGATTGGGGTAGATAGTTTTGAATTTCTTTGATGTCTCTTTCAGCAGAAAATAATGCTTTGCGAATGCTAGTTGCACTAGCAATGGATTCGTGTGAAAAACGTTCATCATGATAACCAGCAGATGTCCTCATAATGGTTTCTGCTTTTAGTGAACTTTTCTGGTCGTGGATGGCTTTAACGTAATGATAGCCCAAAATATTATTGGGTTTTGATAAATCTACATATGTATCATGATTGGCAAGTGAAGAATAAGCAAGCGATGCTGATTTTGGATAGCTATATCCTTCTTTCAAGTATTGTCGGGTGGTGTGGTCATACGCTTGTTGATTTTTTTTCATAAATGAAACAGTAGATGTAAAGTCGTCGATCGTTCCATTTTCACTGCCGAAACAAACTTCTTCACAATGAAGTGCACTCAAAAGTGATATTGCTCCGTTTGCAAAGTTTTCTGCTTTTTGAGTCGCAAATGCATATGGCAATTCAATAACAAGATCAATGCCAGCTTCCAATGCCATTTTCGTTCTTGCCCATTTCGAAACTAGGGCAGGCTCTCCACGTTGTAGAAAGTTTCCACTCATTACTGCAATTGTACAATCCGGGTTTGTCTTCCGCTTCGTTTCATCAAGATGGTACTTATGTCCATTATGGAATGGATTATATTCAACGATTACACCAACAGCCTTCATTATTTCACCTATTCATCCTTTAGTATTAAAATCTTCTTTTTTTTTAGCACTTCTTTTATTTTGAAAAAACCACTGATTGAAGTTTCACTTTAATGGAAAAGCTGATATAGTAGAAAAGTATCTTACACTAAGTATAGTGTAAAGAAAAAATATTGACAAATGTAATCTGCAAAGCTATAATTACCTTTGTTGCGCTTCGAGGTGATTTCAATTGAAATGGACAATTAATCAATTAAATCAGTTGGCTCATAAAGGCCTAACGATTGATGAAACTGTTGATGTAAAAGACATAATGGAGCTTGAAAAATCGATACGAGACATTTCGCCGGTGCACGTAACCGGGCGTGCTGATCTTAGTTCTACAAAAGCGAGCTTTCATATAACAATTTCAGGATCAATGATTCTGCCTTGTTCTCGAACATTGGTTGATGTAAAATTTCCATTCGAAATCGGAACAACTGAAACGTTTCTACTCAAAGATACATCTGTTTATGACCTAGAGTCGGACGAGGATGTTCATCTAATTCGAGGCGAAGTAATTGATTTACTTCCGATAATCAAGGAAAATATTTTACTTGAAATTCCAATGCAGATTTTTTGTGATGATTCGAACTCAGAAGATGCTGCGCCACAATCAGGACAAGATTGGGAAGTTATCACCGAAGATGAAAATAAGAACAAGATTGATCCTCGATTGGAAGGACTAGCAAAATTCTTTGAAGACGAATAAAGTCCATCTTTATCTATTCATTTTTTTAAGGAGGTGGGAATAATGGCTGTACCTTTTAGAAGAACATCTAAGACAAGAAAAAGATTACGTCGTACACATTTCAAATTACAAGTGCCAGGTATGGTGGCTTGCCCAAACTGTGGTGAAATGAAATTAGCACACCGCGTATGTAAAGAATGCGGTACTTACAAAGGAAAAGAAGTTGTTAGCAAATAATTTTTGTTAACAAGTTAAAAGCGTATGAATAACATTGTTATTCATACGCTTTTTAATTTGTCTAAGTTGCGAATTCTTGTTTTTTACCAGTACAATTAGTGTAAAAAGCGATAAAGGGGAATACGATGTCTAAATACATAGTTAACCGTGATGCACAAGGGATTGTTTGGTTTACGATCAATCGTCCTGAAAAATGGAATGCCATTGATTATGATGTTATGAATGGACTTTTACAGACGATTACAGAGGTAGAAGAGAACAAGGATGATCGGATATTCGTACTAACAGGAGCTGGTAAAAAAGCGTTTTGTTCAGGTGGAGATTTATCGGTTTTCCAAAACCTTCAAACAGTAGAAGAAGCATATCAAATGCTTAGCAAGATGGGTATGATCTTATACAAACTTGCAACATTATCCAAACCAACGATTGCTCTATTGAATGGACTAGCAATTGGTGGAGGATGTGAGCTTGCAACAGCCTGTGATTATAGACTAGCATCCCGTCAAAGTAGATTTGGTTTTGTACAAGGGAAGCAAGGGATCACGACAGGGTGGGGTGGTGCAACGCTCCTACTAGAAAGAGTATCTATTGATAAAGCATTTCACCTTCTTATGACAGGAGAAGTTATTTCTGCTGAAGAAGGAAAAGAACTTGGCTTTATTCAACATGTCCTATCAGGCGACGATGTGATGAAGGATTGTGAAGAGTATATATCAAAAGAATTCTTGCATACTCCAAAAGTAGTAAAAGCTTATAAAAAAGTAGTGATTAGAAAATGGTTGGCTACAGGATTGAAGGAGAGAATGCTCAAAGAAATGGAGGATTGTTCAGCTTTGTGGGTAACGGACGAACATCTTGAGGCCGTTCGGAAAATCATGCGAAAAGAATAATTATTTTCTTACTAGAGTGAGAGTAGTCTATCTTTTCTACTACATGCATATGTATAAGTAAAAAAGTATAGGAGGGAAAGATATGACTTCAACACGTCAAGATGCATGGACCCAAGATGAGGATTTATTACTTGCTGAAGTAGTATTGCGCCACATCCGTGAAGGCGGAACACAATTAGGCGCATTTGAAGAGGTAGGTCGTACACTATCACGTACTGCGGCTGCCTGTGGGTTTAGATGGAATTCATATGTGCGCAAACAATATAAATCTGGAATTGAACTTGCGAAAAAACAGCGTAAAGAATTAAAAAAGCAAAATAATGGTGAACAGCTTCAGGAAAAACAAGCACCTGAAACTACTGAAATTACTACCAGTCAATCGTCTGAGCTACATCTAAGGGACGTCATCCGTTTCCTTGAAGAATATGAAAAAACAGAAAAAGAGCTCCAGTCTGTTGTTCAAGAGAATCAGAGCTTGAACAACCAAATAAGCAAACTTCAAGAACAAGTGAAAGCCCTGAAGGCTGAGAATAATACATTAGAAAATAATATTCAATTAATTGAAGAAGATTATAAGGCCTTAATTGAAATTATGGAACGTGCCCGCAAAATGGTGGTTCTTCAAGAAGATGAACGAAGTAAAAAGGTGAAATTCCAAATGGACAGAAATGGAAATCTTGAAAGAGTTGAAAAATAAAGAAGAAAACAGCTGACATGGTGTTCAGCTGTTTTCTTCTTTTAGTATCTAAACATTGTTTAGTCGATTTCATGTACACCTTTAGGAAACCAAAGCAGTGGATTTTCCCCAAGGTCACGTTCCATATTATATGCTGCAGGTGTAAAACCCATTTTCTCCCAAAATTCAGACGATTTTACACGTGGATTTGTTTTGATCGGTAGATTATAGGATTTTGCATAATCCACTAATGCCTTACCAAAGCCTTTTTTCTGATAATCAGGAAGTACTTCAAGTTTCCACAGTTCTAAGTAGTCCTGTGCGGGTTCAAAGTATTTGTTGAATTTTTTATCAACACGATAAAGGCTCATTCGTGCCACTAATTTATCACCAAAGAATATCCCATAAAAAGGTGAAACGCTATCATTTTCAATAATATTTGATTCAAGGTCTTCTAGCATGGAAAGCTCCTGGAGACCGTATTCCTTAAATGCTTTAAATTCTTCAAGAGTTTTATAGTTTACTAATAATTTTTCAACCTTTGCCGTATACATTTGATATCCCCCTTGCAATTCTACTATATAAAAACTGTTTTAATTTGAACTTACATTCATTATATAACAAAAAAACAAAAAATTCTGTAGAAAAATATAGAAAGCGTTTTCAATTCAGTGCAGGAATATGTAGATATGTGTAGAAATTATATATTGCACCTTTTAACTTTATTCAGAAGAAGTCCTCTATTTTTATATGTGGGGGATGAAAGCATACGGGTAAACAATTGAGTTGGTGTTCAAACCCCGCCTGAATAAAGTTAAGCCTCCGGCGGATGCCACGATTTTTCAAATGAAGTTTTTCGAGCGTAAGTTCAAAGACTAAGAACGCCACTTCCTGTGGCAACGTCTTTGTGACCCACCTCGTGTGGGCCTAAAAAAATCGGGCACAAATACGCCGAAGCATATTTGATTTTTTGGCGAAAGGGGAAATGAGCTTGAAAAAAGTGCTAGTTGCAAACAGAGGCGAAATTGCATCACGGATTATAAAAACATGCCATGAGATGGGGATTGAAACAGTCGCTGTCTATTCTGATGCTGATCAAGAATTACCGTTTGTAAAAAATGCAACTGTAGCTCATCGAATCGGCGAGCCGCCGGTGATGAAATCATATCTTCAAATGGATAGGATTATGGAAATTGCAGAAACAGAGCAAGTTGATGCAATCCATCCTGGTTATGGATTTTTATCTGAGAATGCAACCTTTGCAAAAGCAGTAGCTAAGAAAGGGATTGTTTTTATTGGGCCAACCCCCGAGGTCATCTCCTTAATGGGGGACAAGGTAAAAGCAAGACAAACCATGATTGATGCAGGTGTACCTGTAGTGCCAGGCAGTGATAAGGACGTTCAGACTTTAGATGAAGCCTTGAAGCTTGCAAAAGGATTTGATTATCCTGTCATGTTAAAAGCAAGTGCTGGTGGAGGCGGAATTGGAATGATATGTTGTCATACGGAAGAAGATTTACAAAAAGCCTTTCAAACAACAAAGACAAGGGCGAAATCGTATTTTGGAAACGATGACATGTTTATTGAAAAATTCATTCCGAACGCAAGGCATATCGAGGTGCAAATTTTTGGTGATCAGCATGGAAACATTGTCCATCTTTTTGAAAGAGATTGTTCCATACAACGCCGCAACCAAAAAGTGATTGAAGAAACACCATCTCCTTTTCTTTCGGAAGCGACTCGTGAAAAAATCTGCCATGCCGCAACAATGGCTGCAGAATATGTAGGCTATACAAACGCCGGAACAATCGAGTTCATTGTGGATGAACAGGAAAATTTCTATTTTTTAGAGATGAATACGAGGCTTCAAGTTGAGCATCCCATTACAGAGATGATAACCAATCTTGATCTAGTAAAATGGCAGTTGCTTGTTGCAAGGGGAGAAAAGCTTCCATTGACTCAGAATGAAATCATGCGTTCAGGACATTCAATCGAATTTCGCGTGTATGCAGAAGACCCGTTAAAATTTTTCCCTTCCCCAGGAAAAATTGAGGAATTTACGTTACCTCAAAACGTGAAGGGTGTCCGAATTGATAGTGGTTATGAAGCAGGGACGACGGTCACACCATTTTACGATCCAATGCTTGCCAAAATAATTGTGAAAGCAGAAAATCGTCCAGAAGCAATTCAAATAGCAAAGGATTACTTTAGTCAAATTGAGATAAAAGGAATCAAAACCAATATCCCTTTATTTCAAGAAATTATCGATGAAGTATTGTATACCAAAGGCGAATATAATACGAACTACATTTCGTTGATGAAAAAACACTAGGAGGAATGATTATGAATGAAATCACAGCAAGCATGGCAGGGACTGTTTTACAAGTATTAGTTTCAGAAGGTGATGAGATCTCAGAAGGTCAAGTAGTTGTCATGCTGGAATCAATGAAAATGGAAATTCCGATTGAAAGTGAGCTAAATGGAAAGATTGCTAGTATAAAAGTAAATATTGGTGATTTTGTAAATGAGGATGAGGTACTGCTTGTACTAGAATAATCTCAGAAGGAGGGTAATCATGCTTCGCACTACTAAGGATTTAGACCAAAAGCTCGTTGAAAAAAGCAATGAAATCGAAGCGGGGGGCCATCAAAAATACCATCAAAAGTTGAAGGAACAAAATAAATTATTTGTTCGTGATCGTCTCGCCATTCTATTTGATCATGGAGTTTATCAAGAAGATGGAAAATTTGCCAACAATATAGCGGGAGACCTTCCGGCGGATGGTGTCGTTACTGCGATTGGAGAGATAAATGGACAAAAAGTATGTGTGATGGCGAATGATTCCACCGTAAAGGCGGGATCATGGGGCGCTCGTACAGTTGAGAAAATTATACGGATCCAAGAAACGGCTGAGAAGTTACGCGTACCACTTTTGTATCTAGTAGATTCAGCTGGGGCACGAATTACGGATCAACTTGAGATGTTCCCGAATCGACGCGGAGCGGGGAGAATTTTTCATAATCAGGTAAGGTTATCAGGTATGATACCTCAGATCTGTATTTTATTTGGTCCATCTGCAGCGGGAGGCGCCTACATACCTGCTTTTTGCGATATCGTCATCATGGTTGACAAGAATGCCTCCATGTATTTGGGTTCCCCAAGGATGGCTGAAAAGGTCATTGGTGAAAAGGTTACGTTAGAAGAAATGGGTGGTGCTAGAATGCACTGTACCGTTAGTGGCTGTGGTGATGTGCTTGCTGAAAATGAAGAGCAAGCAATCCAAAGTGCGCGGGATTATTTAAAATTTTTTCCTGCTAATTATTTGAATAAACCGGCGATTACAGAAACAGTCTCACCAAAGGAAGGCAAGAGCCTACAAGAAATTATTCCTGTTAATCAGAATGCTCCTTTTAATATGTACGAAGGGATTGATGCCCTCGTTGATGAAGGAAGTTTCTATGAGATAAAAAAACTATTTGCCCCTGAAATCATTACAGGTCTTGCTCGTATTGATGGTAGACCAGTCGGAATCATTGCAAATCAGCCTAAGGTGAAGGGAGGCGTCTTGTTTGTAGATTCAGCAGACAAAGCAGCTAAATTTATTACTTTATGTGACGCGTTCCATATACCTTTAGTGTTTTTGGCTGATGTTCCAGGATTTATGATCGGTACAAAGGTTGAAAGAGCAGGAATTATTAGACATGGTGCAAAGTTAATTGCGGCCATGAGTTCTGCAACTGTTCCGAAAATCTCAGTCATCGTCAGAAAAGCATATGGTGCAGGTCTTTATGCAATGGCTGGTCCTGCATTTGAACCTGATTATTGCGTTGCGCTGCCAACAGCTCAAATTGCGGTAATGGGACCAGAGGCGGCGGTAAATGCTGTTTATTCAAATAAAATTAATGAAATTGAAGATCCGAAAGAACGCATTGCTTTTGTACAGCAAAAGCAACAAGAGTATAAAGAGACAATCGATATCTACAAATTAGCCTCTGAGCTTATCATCGATGATATTGTTCCAGCAGCTGAATTACGGAATGTTCTCATCCGACGCTTAGTTGTATATGAGAAAAAAGAACTCAATCTCCCGCAAAAGAAACACCCTGTATATCCGGTTTAGGTTATTGGTACAGACCCCAAAGAAAGAACTTTGGGGTTTTGTCATGTTCATACGTTTTTACGCATTTTTCATTGTCGAGGTACTAGGCATTTTGTCGGACTTTTTGGTAAAATGAAGGGAAGGACAAACTATGGAGTTGGGGCAATGAAAATTGGAATCATTGGTGGTGGGTCCATCGGATTGCTTTTCGGAGGATATTTGGCAGAACAACATGAAGTAACCCTCTATACACGAACCGAACACCAAGCAAACGAAATAAACAAAAATGGTGTAACCATTGATCAACAAAATACGTCAAAAACATATAGAGTACAAGCTTTTACAAGCACAAGTTCTGTAATTGAAGAGGATATCGTTATCTTTGCAGTAAAACAATACATATTAGAAGAAGTATTATCAAAAACTCTGGACTTAGACAAAGTACATACGGTCTGCTTCCTTCAAAATGGAATGGGGCATATGGACATCATTGAAAAATTGAGGAATCCTACGATTCTTATAGGTGTTGTTGAACATGGCGCACTTAAAGTTAGTGAAAACCAAGTCATCCACACAGGTGTCGGTCGCACGAAAATAGCTGCAATTAAGGGTGAAAATAAGGCATTCGACGTTAAACTCAATGAGTTTATATTTGAATACCATGACAATTGGTATGAAATCGTAACATCGAAGTTAATTGCAAATGCTGTCATCAACCCATTAACAGCCCTTTATGGTGTGAAGAATGGGAGGTTGCTGGAAAATACGTATTTTCACAACCAAATGAAAGCATTATTCAATGAAATCACCTCTGTCATCCCTTCTAATCATGAAAAAATGTGGGAGCTTGTGAAGAACATTTGTAAAAATACAGCCCAAAACAAATCATCCATGCTGCGCGACATTGAAGAAGGAAGAAGAACAGAAATAGATGCGATTCTAGGATATGTTTTAGCTGAAGCAGTAAAAAAGAACATGGAAGTAGCGATTACAAAGTTTCTATATGATTCAATAAAGGGTTTTGAAAACTAAAGGGGGATAAGGAATGGTCGACTTTTTTGCCGGAATAGCTGCAACATTTGTAACAATTCCACTACTAGGATTCATCCTAATCTACTTGATTAGTAGATTTATCATAAAAAACACTCGGAAATCTTTTTTTCTATCAGTTGATGTAACGACCGTATTTTTTCTTATTGCAGTGCACTATTTATTACTTGTGATTGTTGGCAAAAGCATGCTTTGGCTAATCCTCCTTATCCTCTTTATGACCATTTTGTTTATTGGCTATATGACCTGGAGGAAAAGCCATGAGATTGAGACAGTGAAAGTGTTAAGGAAGTCTTGGCGTTTCGTTTTCCTTGCTTCCGCGGTTGCGTATTTTCTACTACTATTTATAGGACTCGTTCAACGTATTTTTGTCACGGCATAATTTTTTGAAACACTGAGCAGTAATTTTTGGTTTCTCAAAAAAGCGTGCTATACTCAACTAAGATATAAACTGGATATGAAAGGAAGAACAAGAATTTATGGAGGTTTTGGATCTCTCTTTGCCATCTTCAAATCGATTAGTGAACGATTATCTTTCTAATAAAATGGATATACATAAATTTTTTGATTACGATATCCAATCACCCCTTATGTATGAGGTGAGAAAAAAAGAGTTAGAAAAGAGACATTTTGAACGTGAGAAACTAGTAGAGCATCTAGTTTCTTTTAATAAACGATTCAATTATCATCCGAATACGATAGAGAATATACACAAGCTATTAGACCCACAGAGTGTCGTGGTGATTGGCGGACAACAAGCGGGTGTATTGACTGGACCGTTATATACGATTCATAAGATCGTTTCTATTATTAAGCTAGCAGAAGAACAAGAGAAAAAGTTACATGTACCAGTTATACCGGTATTTTGGATTGCAGGAGAGGACCATGATTTTGCAGAAATCAATCATCTCTATGTGAATCTTCAAACGGGCATTCGAAAAAGAGCAGTTCCACAATATCACAACCGTAAGACAATGGTTTCTTCAATAGAAATTGAACAGAATGGTTTCATGGACTGGATCGAAGAAGTGTTTGAGACCTACGGTGAAACCAATCATACGAATGGTCTTTTAGAACTTCTGAGTGAATTTGTGGAAAAGTCAAAGACATATGTTGATTTCTTTATACAGATTATCAATGAACTTTTTGGGGAAGCTGGACTGGTTCTTGTGGATTCAGGCTCAAAAGAAATTAGAGCCCTTCAATCCCCTTATTTTCAAAAGATGATTGAAAAAAACAGAGAGATTCATGATTCGTTGTTGGCGCAACAGGAAGTTTTATCTTCTTATCAATACCCTAAAACAATTGAGATGAATGAATCTAGTGCAAACCTTTTTTATACGCAACATGATGAACGGATTTTGCTTGAGTACAATGTGGAGCATGATATTTTCAGCGGCAAAAATAATGAATGTATCCTTTGTGGCGACGAATTGCTGGAAGTTGCGCAAGAAAAACCGGAACTATTAAGCAATAATGTAGTAACAAGACCGGTTATGCAGGAGTTCTTATTTCCAACACTTGCTTTTATCTCAGGACCTGGCGAAGTATCATACTGGGCAGAACTTAAAAAGGTATTTGAAGTGATGGAAATAAAGATGCCGCCTGTCGTTCCACGGTTAATGATGACAATCGTAGAAAGAGCAATTGAATCTAATATAGAAGAAATTGGTTTGACTATTCAAGCGGTGTTGTCAGGGGAGCTTGCAAAAGCGAAAGAAACATGGCTGGAAAAGCAAACCGCTGATGTAGATGGAATCATCTTAGAAGCAAAGAAAGAAGTCGAGAAAATTCATAAAAAGGTTAGAAATGTGGGGCTAGAAGTGGACCCTGGGCTGGCAGACCTTTTATTAAAGAACGCCCAGAATATTCAATCACAATTTGATTTTCTAAAAAATACATTTAATCGAAGTATTCTAAAACGTAATGAAATTGAATTGAATCGTTTTGAACGAATTGAAAAATCACTTCTACCACTTGGCTCTCCACAGGAGAGATTATGGAATGTTTCTTACTATTTAAATAAATATGGCGACGATTTTATCAAAGATTTATTAGCTCTTCCGTTTGAATTTAACGGAAAACATAAAGTGATAAAGATGTAGTTCGTATTGAAAATCCTCGGAATTTCCGGGGATTTTTTTATTTGGTAAAAATTTATAAAAACTGGTGGTGGAAAGTGGGGGATTGTGGTAAGATAAATACAGAAAGTGGGGACAATGGATATGTTCATGGGAGAATACCATCATACTGTTGATATGAAAGGCCGAATGATTATACCTGCTAAGTTCCGAGACAATCTTGGTGAAACATTTGTTTTAACAAGAGGGCTTGATCAGTGTTTGTTCGGATACCCACAATCAGAATGGAAAATACTTGAGGAAAAATTAAAAACACTCCCATTAACAAAAAAAGACGCCCGTGCTTTCACACGATTTTTCTTTTCTGGAGCCATTGAATGTGAACTTGATAAACAAGGAAGAGTGAATATTGCATCGCCACTTCTTTCATATGCAGGCCTTGAAAAGGAATGTGTGGTGTTAGGAGTATCAAACCGCATAGAAATTTGGAGTAAGGACAAGTGGGAAGAATATTTTGCCGCTTCTGAGGAATCTTTTTCTGATATAGCTGAAAATATGATTGGTTTTGATATATAATTATTCTTTGTGAAATGCTAGTAAGGATATTACACAGATGATTATAAGAGGTGCTAACATGTTCGAACACAAAACGGTTCTATTAGAAGAGGCTGTAAATGGATTAAAGATTGACCCAGATGGCATTTATGTAGACTGCACACTTGGTGGAGCAGGACATAGCTCATACATAGCTTCAAAGCTTTCAAACAAAGGTAAGTTATATGCTTTTGATCAAGATGATATTGCGATCGAAAATGCAAAGGACAAGCTTGCAAAATATGGGGATATTGTAACCATCATCAAAAGTAATTTTGCTAATATAACTGAAAAATTACATGAACAAGGAGTAACAACTGTTGATGGTATTTTATTTGACTTAGGTGTTTCATCCCCGCAATTGGACACCCCGGAAAGAGGATTTAGCTATCACCACGATGCCCCACTTGATATGCGAATGGATCAGGATGCAACATTATCTGCGTACGACATCGTAAATCATTGGTCATATGAACAAATGGTACGAATCTTTTTTCAGTATGGTGAAGAAAAGTTTTCAAAACAAATTGCTAGAAAAATAGAGGCTGCACGTGAGAAAAAACGAATTGAAACCACAGGGGAATTGGTGGAATTAATTAAAGAAGGTATTCCAGCAGCGGCAAGAAGAACTGGCGGACATCCGGCTAAAAGGATTTTTCAAGCCATTCGAATTGCGGTTAACGATGAATTAAAAGTATTCGAAAATGCGATTCATCAGTCAATTGAGCTTCTTGCACCAGGAGGAAGAGTAAGTGTGATTACCTTTCACTCACTAGAGGACAGAATTTGTAAAGTTACTTTTAAAAAGGCAAGCGAAGGTCCGCCACTACCACCTGGCATTCCAATTATTCCTGATGAATACAAACCAAAATTAAAACTTATTACAAGAAAACCGATATTACCTACAGAAGAAGAAATTGAGGCAAACAAGAGGGCTCGTTCTGCAAAGTTAAGAATCGCAGAAAGACTTTAAACAATATATTACGATAGGTACTTGAGGAGGGATATGATGGGTAATTTAGCATACAAAGTAAGGCAAACAGAAAACTACCAACCAGATCAGACACCGAAGACACAACCAACTATTAAAAAGAAGTTTCGATTTACGTTAGGAGAAAAGGTATTAGGGATTGTATTCTCCGCAGCAGTGATGTTCTGCGCAATTTATATCATATCTAACCAAGTATCGATTTATCATACAAACATCGAAATCCAACAAATCGAAGCATCAATTAGTCAACAAACAAAAACAAATAATGACCTTTATGTACAAGTCCAGGAATTAAGCGAATACGAACGTCTTTGGGAAAAAGCGAGAGAACTTGGCCTTGTTTTAAATGAAAACAATGTAAAAGTTGTTCAAGGGAACTAAACCATGAAAATGAAGGTTAAAAATAACAATATAAATAGAGGAGCAGCATGTATTAGTATAATATTTGCTTTGCTCTTTTTTACATTGATGGCAAGATTTGTGTATATCCAAGGTACTGGTAAGGTTGATGGTGTTGTTTTAGCGGCGTTAGCAGAAGAAAAATATACGAAACAAAGGACAATTGAAGCAAATCGAGGAACGGTATATGACCGTAATGGAAATCCGATTGCCGAGGATACTTCTTCTTACACCGTTGTTGCGATCCTTGATAAAGATTTAACCGTAGATGAAGATAACCCACAACATGTTGTGGATCCTGAAGAAACGGCTCGCAAGCTTTCACCTCTCTTAAATATGGATGAGAACGAGATGTATAAAATATTAACAAAACCTGAAAGGAAACAGGTTGAATTCGGGACTTTTGGCCGTGATATTAGTACAGCACTCAAACAGGAGATTGAAGCACTAGAATTGCCTGGGATTGCCTTTAGAAGAGAATCAAAACGCTACTATCCGAACGGAACTTTTGCCTCACATGTTGTTGGTTATGCACAAATGGTGACTGATCCCAAAACGAAAGAGACAGAAACAATCGGAAAAATGGGGATTGAAAAAAGTCTTGATAAGTACCTTCGAGAAAAAGATGGCTACATGAAGTTCCAGAGTGATAGGAAAGGTTATAAATTACCGGATGCAAAAGAGCAAATCGTCGCACCTGATAATGGTAGTGATGTTTATTTAACAATTGACCAAACAATCCAAACGTTTTTAGAGGACGCCATGAACACGACGATGAAGGAATATGAACCTGAAAAAATTATTGGCGTTGTTGCAAATCCAAAAACGGGTGAAATCTTAGCGATGTCCTCAAGACCGAGCTTTGACCCAAATGTTCGAAACATCCAGAACTACTTGAATGATGTGATATCCTACCCGTTTGAGCCAGGTTCAACGATGAAAATCTTTACCTTAGCTGCAGCGATTGAAGAAGGAGTCTATAATGGGAATGCAACCTTTGCTTCAGGAAGCTACACAGCCGGAGGAGAAACAATCCGTGACCATAACAGGAGAGGTTGGGGAACAATTACCTATGATGAAGGTGTCCTTAAATCCTCAAACGTTGCGTTTGCGAAGATCGCAAATGAACAGTTAGGGACGGATAAATTATTGGAGTATTTGGGACGTTTTGGACTTGATCGACCAACCGGCATTGATTTAGCAGGTGAAGTTCAAAACACAATTAATTTTAAATGGGAGATTGATAGAGTATCAACGGCATTTGGCCAAGCATCCTCTGTTACTCCAATTCAGCAGATACAAGCGGCTACAGCAATCGCCAATGGCGGCAAAATGATGAAACCATATGTTGTTGATAAAATCGTCGACCCTGATACAGATAAAACGGTTGTGGATCACAAGCCTCAAGTCGCAGGACAACCTGTTTCAGCAGAAACGACTAAAAAAGTGTTAAATTTATTACGCCAAGTTGTAACAGATGGTACGGGTAAAGCCTATGATCTTGAAGGATATCAAGTTGCTGGGAAAACAGGTACTGCTCAAATACCAAGTCCACATGGTGGATACTTAACGGGAAGAGGTAACTTTTTATACTCATTCCTAGGTATGGCACCAATGGATGACCCAAAATTAATTGTGTATGTTGCTGTAGAGAAACCTAAGCTTAAAGATACCGACATTGGTCACGAACCTGTTGTGATGGTATTTAATCATGTGATGAAAAATAGCTTACAATATTTAAATATACAACCAATTGAACAAAAAACAGAAAATAATGTGAATGTTGATAAAGAAGTTGAAGTTGCTTCCTATGTAGGAAAATCAATTGAAGAGGCTAAATCATCAATTGATAAGCTGCAGCTTAAAGCAACTGTGATTGGAAAAGGTAAGAATATTATCGCTCAAAGTCCAGTTCAAGGTGAAAAAATACTACCTAACGAACAGGTCATTCTACTTACTGATCAGGAAGCGACTTTGCCAGATATGACAAATTGGTCAATAAGAGATGTTATGAGAGTTGCTGATTTAACAAATATTAAAGTTTCATATAGTGGTAATGGGTATGTCGTACAGCAAAGCTTAGAACCGGGTGCTATTATTAAAGACGGTGATACATTATCCGTCAAATTAGAACGACCGTACTCTCCACAAAAGGAAACAACTGAGGAACCAGTAGTTGAAGAAAATAGTGAGAAGGAACAAGAAGGGAACTGATTTTTTTCAGTTCCTTTTTTTTTATGACCAAAGCAATTCGATATCCATACAATCGTTCTATTCATTCTTGTACAAGCATATAATTAGACGAGCCTTGATTTGTAAGTTTAATAGGAGGTACATCTATATGCGTGTTTCGAATGTAACAGTACGAAAAAGATTATCATTAGTACTATTTATAGGTTTTTTATTATTTTTGATTATTGATGTGCGACTGGGATATGTTCAGTTTTTTGTGGGAAATAAGCTAACTGCACTGGCAAAGGATTCATGGAGCCGGGATATTCCATTTGAGCCGGAACGAGGAAAAATCATTGACCGTAATGATGTCGTCCTTGCAACAAACCAGAGTGCACCGACTGTTTTAGTGGTTCCACGGCAAATTGAAAATCCTGCAGAAGCAGCAGAAAAACTTGCTGCTGTTTTAAATATGTCAAAAGAAAAAGCGTATAAAAAAATAACTGAAAACGAATCAAAAGTCTATATCAATCCAGAGGGCAGAAAGATTTCTCACGAAAAAGCGAATGAAGTTCGCGCGCTAGGGATTAAGGGCGTCTATATTGCAGAGGACTCAAAACGTCATTATCCATTTGGTAGCTATCTTTCCCATGTATTGGGCTTTGCTGGGATTGATAATCAAGGGTTAACAGGACTGGAGAAAAGTTATGATAAAGAGTTAAAGGGTGAAAAAGGGAGTGTGCAATTCTATTCCGATGCAAAAGGAAGAAGAATGCCAGATATCGCTGATGACTATACACCGCCAAAGGATGGTCTTGATTTAAAGCTAACGATTGATACAAGAATTCAATCCCTTATTGAACGTGAACTTGATAATGCCGAAGCACAATACAATCCAGATGGAATTATTGCGATTGCAATGAATCCCAATAATGGTGAAATCTTAGGAATGTCTTCAAGACCTGATTTTGATCCAGCAAACTTTCGAAATGTTCCACAAGAAGTGTACAACCGTAATCTCCCTGTTTGGAGTACCTATGAGCCAGGTTCTACCTTTAAGATCATAACTCTAGCTGCCTCATTAGAAGAAGGGAAAGTAAATCTCGATAAAGATCATTTTAATGACCCGGGTTTTGTAAAGGTCGGGGGAGCAACGCTTAAATGTTGGAAACGGGGCGGACATGGCCACCAATCGTTCCTAGAGGTTGTTCAAAACTCTTGTAACCCTGGTTTTGTCGAGTTAGGAACAAGATTAGGGAAAGATACATTGTTTAAGTATATTCGCGATTTTGGATTTGGACAAAAAACAGGCATTGATCTTCAGGGGGAAGGTACTGGAATCCTCTTTAAACCAGAAAATGTAGGTCCCGTTGAATTAGCAACAACATCCTTTGGGCAAGGGGTAGCGGTAACGCCGATTCAACAGGTAGCAGCGGTTTCTGCAGCGGTAAATGGTGGAACCTTATACCAGCCATATGTCGCGAAGGAATGGATCGATCCGGTTACAGGAAAAGTAGTAAAGAGTAATTCTCCTATAGCGAAACGCAAAGTCATTTCCGAAGAAACGTCCAAACAAGTTAGATATGCACTTGAAAGTGTTGTAGCAAAAGGTTCTGGTGGGGGCGCTTATGTGGATGGATACCGTGTAGGTGGAAAGACGGGTACAGCTCAAAAATCCAAAAAGGGTGGAGGCTACCTTCAAAATAACCATATCGTATCCTTTATTGGCTTTGCACCTGCAGATGACCCGCAAATTGTCGTCTACATAGCTGTTGATAATCCGAAGGGTACCGTTCAATTTGGTGGGGTTGTTGCGGCACCAATCGTTGGAAATATCATGCGTGAAAGCCTGCCGTTGTTGGGAATTGAAAAGCGAGAGAATCAGATTGAAAAAGAAATCAGATTGTGGACGGATAAAAAATATCTTGAAGTTCCAAATGTAATTGGATTAACAAAACGGGAATTGCAGCAGCAATTAATGAATATAAAATTAGATATTACCGGAGAAGGAAATGTAGTTGTTGACCAAGCGCCAAATGCTGGAGAACGGGTTCAAGAAGGGACAACATTACGGATCCATCTTGGGGAAGCAACAGATCAGAAAGAAAAAAATGAGGAGAACTAACTAGTCAAGGGGGATTTCCTCCCTTTCTAACTTCTTTTTTCTGTAAAAAGGAATACCTTTAATATAGAAGAATAAAATTTTTGGTAAGGTGTCCTTTTTAACCGATGGATTAATAGGAAAATAGGGTACTAGACAACACACGGGGACTAGCGTATTATGTTAATCTGATGCAATTCCTGAGTGAATTTTTCGAGAGGGAATGGTAAAATTCATGATGAAATTACAGGACATATTAGCGAACCTGCATGATTTTACGGAAAAAGGTAATGCCAATCCTTTTATCACATCTCTTGAAATGGACTCGAGGGAGGTAGAAAAGGGATGTTTATTCTTTTGTGTAAAAGGTAGTACATTCGATGGTCATGTATTTGCATCAGAAGCTGAATCAAAAGGTGCGGTTGCGATCATCGCTGAAAAGGATGTGGAGGTATCCATTCCTGTTATCAAAGTGAAGGATACAAGAAGAGCAATGGCTGTATTGGCAGATGCTTTTTATCAGCAACCGACACATAAACTCCAGCTAATAGGGGTAACCGGGACGAATGGGAAAACATCAATTAGCCATATTGTTGAAGAAATTTTTAAAGAAGCTGGCGAAAAAACAGGCCTTATTGGAACGATGTATACGAAAATCGGAGAAAAAACAATTGAAATGAAGAATACGACTCCGGAATCAGTAACACTTCAAAAGTTTTTTCATCAAATGGTGTCTGATAAAGTAACAAGGGCTGTAATGGAGGTCTCTTCCCATGCCCTCGATATTGGCAGGGTACACGGATGTGATTTTGACATTGCGGTGTTTTCGAATTTGACACAAGATCATTTGGATTACCATCGAACAATAGATGAGTACCGAAGAGTGAAAGGTTTATTGTTTGCTAGTTTAGGGAATCGTTTTGATAAAGATAATCCGAAATACGCGGTTCTGAATAATGATGACCCTGCTTCAGAGGAATACACAAGATCCACTTCAGCCACAATCGTTACATATGGAATCCAACAGAAGGCAGATATTATGGCTGCTAACATTCGGATGACTGCCTCTGGGACAGAATTTGATTTAAAAACACCGTTTGGTTCATATGAAGTGAAGATCAATTTAATTGGACAATTTAGTGTTTATAACGTATTAGCAGCAGTTACTACTTGTATCGTGTCTGGAATCCCGATTTCAACAATCATTCGTGCAATCAAAAAGGTAAAGGGTGTACCAGGAAGGTTTGAAATCGTAAACCAAGGGCAAAATTTTACTGTAATTGTAGATTATGCACACACACCCGATAGCCTAGAAAATGTATTAAAAACGGTTAAACAGTTTGCGAAAGGGAAAATCAACGTAATTATTGGGTGTGGTGGAGACAGAGACCGTTCAAAGCGTCCAATCATGGCCAAAATTGCAACAGAATTCGCGGATGTCCCCATTTTTACATCTGATAATCCTCGCTCGGAAGACCCTCTTGAAATTTTAAAGGAGATGGAGGCAGGTGTAGAAGGAAAATTTTATATCACCATCCCGGATCGTGAAAAAGCAATTATTTATGCTATTTCAAATGCGTCGGAGAATGATATAATAATCATTGCTGGAAAAGGACATGAAACCTATCAAATCATTGGGAATAAAACTCATTCATTTGATGACCGCCTTGTTGCTGCTCGTGCAATTAAGGAGTTGAATTAATTGTTATCCAATCAAGATATGTGGACTCTTTTTGAAGAAGCGTACGGGTTTAATCATGAGAATTTTGAGTTTGAGGAAGTGATCACTGACCCTAAGATTGTAACGAAAAGAGGACTTTATATTTCAATTGAACAAGAAAAAAGGGATGAATTTTTAAAGCAAGCACTTTATAATGGTGCTGTTGCAGCAGTTTGGCCAAAGAATGAAAAATTACCCCTGTTTCTTCCCAATCATTTCCCTGTATTCGTAGTAAAAGATCCACTACCAGCACTCAATCAAATCTTGGAATTTTATCTTAAAAAAATTGAAGAAAATGGGTATGATACAATGACAAAATTTAAACTATTTACAAACGAAGTGAAAAGTATGAAGCAAAACGATCAAACAGTAGAACAAATAAAAATGATTGCAAGAAAATTAGCAACGTACGAAAAAGGGAGGGGAAAAAGATGATTGAAGAAGTCGTCATCTATTCGATTGCCATAGGATTTATCATAAGCGTCATTCTCTCCCCCATTTTTATCCCTTTCTTACGTAGATTAAAATTTGGACAAAGTATCCGTGAGGAAGGTCCTAAATCACATCAAAAAAAGTCGGGAACACCTACGATGGGTGGAATCATTATATTAGTGTCGATTTCACTTACGACGATTTTAGTGTCGACTCGATTAGGGGAATTGTCGGTTACGACATATTTACTATTATTTGTAACATTGGGATACGGGGTATTAGGTTTCTTAGATGATTTTATTAAAGTAGTACTAAAGAGGAATCTCGGTTTGACCTCCTTACAAAAACTACTTGGTCAAATCGTCATAGCCATCATTTTTTATTTTATTTATAAACAGAATAATTTCTCGACTGCCATTTCAATTCCAGGGACAGACTTTGAATTTGATTTAGGAATTCTCTATGTCCTCCTTTTAATTATTTGGTTAGTTGGATTCTCCAATGCTGTCAATTTAACCGATGGTTTAGATGGATTAGTTTCGGGTACGGCTGCGATAGCGTTTGGTGCGTTTGCCGTATTAGCTTGGAATCAAGCACAATATGATGTTGCCATCTTCTCTGTTGCTATAGTTGGAGCAGTACTTGGGTTCCTTGTATTTAATGCAAACCCAGCAAAGGTATTCATGGGTGATACAGGATCACTTGCACTTGGTGGGGCGATTGCAACAGTTGCCATTACTCTAAAGCTTGAGATCTTACTGATTTTAATCGGTGGTGTTTTTGTAATTGAGACATTGTCTGTTATTATTCAAGTTATCTCTTTTAAAACAACGGGTAGACGTGTGTTTAGAATGAGTCCTTTACATCATCACTATGAATTGGTGGGTTGGTCCGAATGGCGGGTTGTTGTAACATTTTGGACGGTAGGATTATTATGTGCGATTCTTGGAATTTATATCGAGGTGTGGATTTAATTGAAAAATGCAAATAAATTTTCTAACAAACAAATTTTAATACTGGGTCTTGCGAAAAGCGGCTTCGCTGCAGCTAAGGTTCTTTCTAATCTCGGCGCACGCCTCACTGTTAATGACCAGAAGCCATTTGAAGAAAACGAGCCCGCACAGGAACTCGAAAAATTGGGAATAAAGGTAGTATGTGGAGGTCATCCAATCGGAATTTTGGATGATCATTTTGACTTTATTGTTAAAAATCCGGGAATCCCATACAGCAATCCCCTTCTTGTTAAGGCGAAAGAAAAAGGAATTCCCGTCATCACCGAGGTTGAACTTGCCTATCATATTACTCCTGCAGAGTTTATTGGTATTACAGGATCTAATGGAAAGACAACCACAACGACATTGATTTTTGAAATGTTAAAGCATGGTGAGAAATCTCCTTTAATCGCAGGAAACATTGGGACAGTGGCCTGTGAGGTTGCACAAGGGGCAGAGAAGGAAAATATGATCGTGACCGAACTATCCTCGTTCCAATTAATGGGAATTGAAGATTTTGCACCAAAGATTGCCGTTTTACTAAATATTTTTGACGCGCATCTTGATTATCATGGAACGAAGGAGGAATATGTGAAAGCAAAGGCAAGAATCTTTGAAAATCAAACGGAAGATGATTACAGTGTGATCAATGTCGATGACAAAGATGTTCTATTTGCAGCAGAGGGTAGCAAAGCTAAGAAAATACCATTCTCCACTACGAGGGTATTACAAACGGGTGCCTATATGAAGGAGCAAAGTATTTATTTTGATGATGAAAAAATCATTGAAATTAAGGATATTGTTTTACCGGGTGTCCATAATCTTGAAAATATATTGGCTGCTGTTGCGGTTGCCAAGCTCGTCGATACACCAAATAGTGCAATTACCCAAGTGTTAACAACTTTTACGGGGGTAAAGCATCGATTACAATATGTTACTTCCATTCAGAATCGCAAATTTTATAATGATTCTAAGGCAACGAATATCCTGGCAACGAAAAAGGCAATATCCGCTTTTGAACAACCGATTATATTGTTAGCTGGCGGACTTGATCGTGGAAATGAATTCGATGATCTCGTTCCTGAACTAACCCATGTAAAAGCAATGGTTCTGTTTGGTCAAACAGCCAAAAAGCTTGAACGCGCGGGGAGACTTGCCAGAATAGAAATGATAAAACTGGTCGATAATGTTGAAGCAGCGGTTAAAGAAGCTTATACTCTTTCAAATGAAGGTGATGTCATTTTATTATCACCTGCGTGCGCTAGCTGGGATCAACATAAAACATTTGAAGAAAGAGGAGACATTTTTATAAACGCCGTGCATAAGCTTAAGTAAGGGCTTGGACAATCTAGAGCTCTGAATCTAGAATGTAGAGGTGGTTTGATTGTGACCCAAAGAACGACTCCGGATATTATCTTAATTATTACTACTCTTACACTTTTAGCAGTTGGATTGATCATGGTATACAGTGCCAGTGCGGTATGGGCTACATATAAATTCGATGATTCATTTTTCTTTGCTAAAAGACAGCTCCTGTTTGCGAGTGTTGGAGTCATTGCCATGTTTTTTATTATGAATGTAGACTATTGGACATGGAGGACGTGGGCAAAAGTCTTAATCATCATTTGTTTTGTATTATTGGTAGCTGTATTAATTCCTGGAATTGGAATGGAACGTAATGGATCGCAAAGTTGGATCGGAGTCGGTGCATTTTCCATTCAACCTTCAGAATTTATGAAATTAGCGATGATTGCTTTTTTGGCCAAATTCCTATCTGAAAACCAAAAAAAAATCACATCCTTTAAAAAGGGGTTAATGCCCTCACTGTCTCTTGTTTTTTTAGCATTTGGAATGATCATGCTGCAGCCGGATTTAGGGACAGGAACGGTTATGGTAGGTACATGTATTGTCATGATTTATGTGGCAGGAGCAAGAATCTCCCACTTTGTTGGTTTAGGTCTAATTGGTGTGGTGGGGTTTGTTGCGTTAATTTTATCAGCACCATATCGTATTAAACGGATCACATCCTTTTTAGATCCATGGGAAGATCCATTGGGAACCGGGTTTCAAATCATTCAATCCCTTTATGCAATTGGTCCTGGCGGATTATTTGGTTTAGGATTAGGACAAAGCCGGCAGAAGTTTTTCTATTTGCCAGAACCACAAACAGACTTTATTTTCGCTATCCTAGCCGAAGAATTGGGCTTTATTGGTGGTTCGTTTGTCATCATATTATTCAGTATTCTACTCTGGAGAGGTGTACGAATTGCTTTGGGTGCACCTGATTTATATGGAAGCTTTCTTGGAATTGGAATTATTGGAATGATTGCAATCCAAGTTATTATCAATATCGGAGTCGTTACAGGTCTAATGCCAGTAACTGGAATTACTCTTCCGTTCTTAAGTTATGGAGGTTCATCCTTAACCTTAATGCTCATGGCGGTCGGAGTCCTTTTAAATATTAGCAGGTATTCAAGGTATTAACCCAAAATCACATGAATATATGTTATACTATAAAATGGTTTAACCCTGTTTACACGAACAGGGTTAAACTACTTTTAACGATAAACTTCCAAATGGGAGGAAACAAACCTTGAAGATTGTAGTGAGTGGTGGAGGTACAGGAGGTCATATTTATCCTGCACTTGCCTTAATTAAAGAAATAAAAAAGCTTAACCCTTCAGCTGAGTTTCTTTATGTCGGTACCGAAAAAGGGCTAGAAAGTGGAATTGTGGTTCGTGAAGGGATTCCTTTTAAAACGATTCATATCACAGGATTTAAACGAAAGATCTCCATTGATAACATTAAAACAATCGCACGTTTTATTAAAGGAGTAAATCACAGTAAAAAAATAATCAAGGATTTCAAACCTGATGTGGTGATTGGTACAGGCGGTTACGTGTGCGGACCCGTTGTATATGCAGCATCAAAATTACATATCCCAACCATTATTCATGAACAAAATAGTATTCCAGGACTTACCAATAAATTTTTAAGTCGCTACGTTGATAAAGTGGCAATATGTTTTGAAGAAGCTAAAACCTTCTTTCCTAAGGAAAAAGTGATTCTAACAGGAAACCCAAGGGCTTCTGAAGTCATTGGGAAGGATGGTCGAGCAGGCAGAGATTCTGTTGGTCTTAATAATTCCCAAAAGTCCGTTTTAATAGTGGGAGGAAGCAGAGGTGCTAGGCCGCTAAATGATGCTTTTTTACATGCTTTACCTGAAGTAAAGGAAAAGGATTATCAATTCCTTTATGTAACAGGTGAGGTTCATTATGAAAATGTACTTAAACAGGTAAAAGCAGTTGGAAATCCTGATAATGTCATTATCAAGCCGTTTATTCATAATATGCCAGAAGTATTAGCGGGTGTAGACCTTGTGGTTGCCCGAGCAGGTGCGACAACATTGGCTGAATTAACTGCTCTAGGTCTGCCAAGTATTTTGGTACCTAGCCCATATGTAACAAACAATCACCAAGAGAAAAATGCGAGGTCCTTAAGTGATAAAGGGGCTGCGATTTTACGACTTGAAAAGGACTTAACGGGTCCTCAGCTTCTTAAGGACATTGACTCAATCCTTTTAAATCAAATAAAACTTGAGGAAATGAAAAAAGCATCTTCTCAAATAGGTATCCCAGACGCTGCAAGACGGTTGTACAATGTTATGAAGGATTTAATGTAGAAAAACGTTTTTGTTCAGTTTATGAACGAAGTCAAATATAGGCAAATGTACCATGAAGCACACGTGGAGCATATACTACATTATAGTTTGTTCCTAGTGGGAATGCTGATAAAGGAGGTTAATATGGACAATATTGTAAAGGAACTTCAAGAAGCGAATGTTGGCAAGGTTTTAGTGAATGAACCTTTATCAAAGCATACAACAATTAAAATTGGTGGTCCGGCTGACGTATTCATTGAACCAGATAGTATTGAATCATTAAAAAAGACGCTTGAAATTATTAAAAAGCACGGTATTAAGTGGCGAGCAATCGGTAGAGGATCAAATCTCCTCGTATCTGATAAAGGGATTGAGGGTGCTGTCATTAAGATTGGCAATGGCCTTAACCATATGGAACTTGATGGTACCACACTTACTGTTGGGGCAGGATATTCAATTGTAAGTCTAGCCGTTCAAATTGCAAGAAAGGGATTATCAGGACTTGAATTTTCAAGTGGGATTCCTGGTTCAATCGGTGGAGCTGTTTATATGAACGCAGGGGCACATGGTTCGGATGTATCGAAAGTATTAACAAAGGCTCATATATTATTTGATGATGGTACCTTTGAATGGCTATCAAATGAAGAAATGGAATATTCGTACCGCACCTCTATTCTACAAAAAAAGCGACCAGGGATTGTGGTTGAAGCTACATTTCAATTAACAGAAGGAGATAAAACAGATATCTCTGCAGTTATGAAGAAAAATAAAGAGTATCGAAGAGATACGCAACCATGGGATCTTCCATGTGCCGGAAGCATTTTTCGTAATCCACTTCCAAATTACGCTGGACAGTTAGTTGAAAAATCAGGTTTGAAAGGTCATTCTATTGGCGGAGCGAAAATTTCAGAAATGCATGGGAATTTTATTGTCAATGCAGGTAATGCAAAAGCTCAGGATGTTCTTGACCTCATTCAATTTGTAAAAGAGAAAATCTATACTATACATGGTGTACGAATGGAAACGGAAGTTGAAATAATTGGTCGAATGTAGACAGTTTCTACACCCATTTCTTAGGGAAATATGATATAATACAATAACATGTATGTGTTACTGTACTGGTTGAATAAACGGCATGTATACATGCCGTTTATTCTTTCGTTCTACCCATTTTTTAAAGTGAAATAATGACTGATTAAACATACATACGATTTTATTTTTATTGGCTCTCATAGAGCGGGGTGAATGTATTTGGCGAAGCAAAAGGTTGTTACAATAGAAGACCGAATTCCAAAGCTTAAGCAGAGGAGAAAACAAAAGGCGAATCGACGACTGATTATGTATATTACGTTTTTCTTTTTCTTGCTTTCAGGAATACTTTATTTTCAATCTCCTTATAGTAAAATTGGCGAAATCACCATTACGGGCAACCAAAATATCTCATCCGATCAAATTTTAAAGCTTAGTCAATTAAAAGTTGGGACAAGCTTTTGGAAGGTCGATAAGGATAACGTCATCCAAAATATAAAAAAACACCCTGAAATTAAGGAAGTATCGATTGAAAAAAGACTACCGAATCATATTAAGTTAAATGTTAGCGAATTGAAAAGGGTAGGCTATATAAGTGGTTCTAATACTTTTTACCCGATCCTTGAAAATGGTGAAATTATCGAAAAACCACAGGAGTTTGGTTCCAAGGCGATTCCAGTGGATGCACCGATCTTGGTTGACTGGAAAGATGAAGCTTTAACATTGATCGCAAAGGAACTTAATAAAGTTCAACCGTCAATTTCAAAACTCATCTCTGAAATTCATCATACACCTACAGAATATGATCCTCTGCAGATGACACTGTATATGGTTGATGGGTATGAGGTGAAAGCAACTGTAAGAAATTTCGCGAAAAATATAACGGCTTATCCAACGATTATTAGTGAATTGGATCCGTCTCTTAAAGGATATATTGAACTAGATGTTGTACCAACATTTATTCCATACGAATACGAAAACACCAATGAAGATGAGGAGATGGTAACAGATGAAGGTGAAGGGTAAGCACGTCATTCTCTCATTTGTTTGCTTAGTCCTCGGCTTTATGATTTCATTCTCGTACCAATTTACTAAGGAACAATTGGAATCAAATCAGGTGACTGAACAACAATGGAATGAAGAAGCTAAAATTCGAACAGAGCTGAATGAACAGAATGAAAAAAATAATGAACTTCAATTAAAGTTGATAGAAAAACAAAATCAAATTCAAGCAATTGAAGAAGAACTCGCAAAAGAAGAACAGGAGCAGATTTACTACAATCTCGTCGAGGAAGTCGAAAAATACCGTATGGTTGTTGGTGAGATTGGGGTCAAAGGTCCGGGAGTTGTCGTTACACTTGAAGATGCCTCCTACGTACCTTCTGGGCAGGATGTGAACAATTATTTAGTTCATGAAAGTCATTTATTCAAGGTTATTAATGAACTTTATGTATCTGGTGCACAAGCTGTTTCTGTTAATGGTAAGCGACTTCAGTCTAATTCTTTTATTTACTGTAATGGTCCTGTTGTTGTAGTAGATGGTGCACCTTTTCCTGCTCCATTTGTCATTTCAGCAATTGGTGACCCAGATGTACTGGTGCCTGCCTTAAATATGAATGGAGGAATCACTGACCAATTGATACAGGATAATATTGTCGTGAAAATTGAAAACAAGGCACAAATTGAAATGGACCCATTAATTAACGCGAAATAGGTGGTTTTATTGGACAAAAAAACAGGCATTAGCTTCACGGTCATTACGTGTATAATAGGTTTCATGGTTGCTGTCCAATTTCAAACCATTAAAGAACCTGAAGTGCGTGATACCCGTGATTTATGGGAGTTACGAGAGGATTTAAAACAATCCCAAGAATTATATACGGATCTTTTAACAAAAATTTATACATATGAGGCGAAGGTTGAGCAATATGAAAGTCAACGTGATGATAGTAAAATAATGATTCTTAAGGATACCCTTGATGAGTTAAAGAAAGAGGCTGGTCTTACACAAGTTTCAGGTCCAGGCATTACAATCACAGTTGAGCAATCGTTCAATGAAGTTGGCAAACAAGCAACGACCATCACCCCAAGTTTGTTGAGATGGTTAATAAATGAATTAAATTCTTATCAAGCAAAGGCAATTTCAATTGATGGTCATCGAGTAATTTCCACCACGGTGATTCGGGAAATTCAAGGAAGACCGAAAATCGATTCATATTCAATCAGTCCATTGCCAATTGAAATAAAAGTCATTGCTGATGACGCAGAGCGACTTTACAATAAGTTGAAAGCATCAGAAGCGGAGCGCCAGTTTTTTATTGATAATTTACGCTTGAAAATTTCAAAGCCAAGTAAAGTCGTAACGATACCTGCGTATGACGACCCAATTAGGATTACAGAAATGCAACCTAATATGGAACCAGATAAAAAGTGAAAAAGGTGGAACATCGATATGTGGCTCCCAATCTTCGGTCTAATAGTCGGAATCATTCTCGGACTGTTATCGGAATTCAAAATTCCGGCAGAGTATTCAAATTATTTATCAATTGCGGTATTAGCAGCACTTGATACATTATTCGGTGGCATTCGTGCACACCTGCAAAATATTTATGATCAGTCCGTCTTTGTTTCTGGTTTCTTTTTTAATATTTTATTGGCAGCAAGTTTAGCTTTTCTAGGTGTACATCTTGGTGTAGACTTGTATTTGGTAGCCGTTTTTGCATTTGGTGTAAGGTTATTCCAAAATATTGCGGTTATCAGACGAATAATTTTATCCAAATGGAGCCTTTCTCGTGATAAAATAGAAAAAAATTGATTTTTTATAAAGGGAAAATCCCTATGATTGTTGAATATTTTTCATATGTGAAAAAAATCATATGAAAATAGCAGTTGTTGTTCGAAATCAATGTAAATGTGTAATGTAAAAAAAGGAGGTGCCACAGAATGAACAGCAATGAAATATGTGTTAGTCTTGACATCGGTACATCCAGTGTTAAGGTGATTATCGGGGAAATGGTTGATGATTCTCTTAACATAATAGGTGTGGGTAATGTTAAATCAGAAGGTTTGAAAAAAGGTTCAATTGTAGACATAGATGAGACCGTTCATTCTATTAAAAAGGCAGTTGAGCAAGCAGAAAGAATGGTAGGCATTTCTATTAATCAAGTAGTTGTATCTGTTCCTGCGATTAACGTACAGTTACAGGATGCCCACGGCGTAGTGGCAGTTTCTACCGAATCTCGTCAAAATCGTGAAATTAGCAATGAAGATGTTCTACGTGTAATTGATGCCGCACAATTTATTTCTCTACCACCAGAAAGAGAAATTATCGATATGATTCCTAATCAATTTATTGTGGATGGATATGATGAAATTAGTGATCCGCGTGGTATGTTAGGTGTTCGACTTGAAGTGGAAGGTACAATTATTACAACTTCACGTACAATCTTACATAACCTGCTTCGGTGTGTAGAAAAAGCAGGACTTGATATTACAGCAATTTCTTTACAGCCTCTTGCCTCGGGTTCAATCTCATTATCTGATGATGAGAAAAACCTAGGTGTTGCTCTCGTTGATATTGGTGGAGGTTCTACGACCGTTGCTCTTTTCAATCATGGTTATTTAAAAGCAACAAGTGTTCTGCCTGTTGGTGGAGACCATATTACAAAAGATTTAGCAATTGGATTGCGAACGTCTACCGAAGATGCAGAGAAAATTAAAATTAAACATGGACATGCCTTCTATGATGATGCTTCTGACGAAGAAGTATTCAATGTTTCAATTATTGGCAGTGATCAACAAGAACAATTTACCCAATTACAAATTTCTGAAATCATCGAAGCAAGATTAGAAGAAATTTTACTGCTAGTTCATAAGGAAATTAAGAAAATGGGTGTAGGAGATCTTCCTGGTGGCTTTGTTCTTACAGGTGGAGTAGTAAATATGCCTGGAGTATTAGAGTTATCTCAACTTGTATTACGTAGCAATGTTCGAATTGCAAAGCCTGACTATATTGGAGTTAGAGAACCTCAATATGCAACAGGTGTAGGCCTATTGCAGTTCGCTTATGAACAAGCAAGAGTTCAAGGAAGAAAAATTAGTACGACGGTCCAAGTGGAAAATACTGAGAAAAGACCGTCAAGACAGCCTCAAGCGAAAAGTCACCCTAAAAACTCAAAAGATGAACAAAATATTGGGAATAAGGTTAAGAGGTTTTTTGGTCTCTTCTTTGAATAACACACAGTTACAAGAGTAGTATATTTGCAAATTAGGAGGATCTTATAATGTTAGAGTTTGATACAAATGTTGATCAATTAGCTACAATAAAGGTAATAGGTGTAGGTGGCGGTGGAAATAATGCGGTTAACCGAATGATTGAACACGGTGTTCAAGGTGTTGAATTTATCGCAGTTAATACCGACGCTCAAGCTTTAAATCTTTCAAAAGCAGAAGTTAAAATGCAAATCGGCGGGAAATTAACCCGTGGTTTAGGTGCTGGAGCAAATCCAGAAGTAGGTAAAAAAGCTGCGGAAGAAAGCAGAGAACAAATCGAAGAAGCTCTTAAAGGGGCTGATATGGTATTCGTTACAGCTGGTATGGGCGGTGGAACAGGTACAGGTGCTGCTCCTGTGATTGCACAAATTTCAAAAGATTTAGGTGCTCTTACAGTAGGTGTAGTAACAAGACCATTCACATTCGAAGGTAGAAAGCGTCAAACACAAGCAGCTGGCGGAATCTCTGCAATGAAAGAATCAGTAGACACTTTAATCGTCATTCCAAATGATCGTCTTCTTGAAATTGTGGATAAAAACACACCGATGCTTGAAGCTTTCCGTGAGGCTGATAATGTACTACGTCAAGGTGTACAAGGTATTTCTGATTTAATCGCTGTTCCTGGATTAATCAACCTTGACTTTGCTGACGTCAAAACAATTATGTCTAACAAAGGTTCTGCACTTATGGGAATCGGTGTTGCAACAGGCGAAAACCGTGCTGCAGAAGCAGCTAAAAAGGCGATTTCAAGTCCATTACTTGAAACATCAATTGATGGTGCACAAGGTGTCCTCATGAACATCACAGGTGGAACAAACTTAAGTCTTTATGAAGTACAAGAGGCTGCCGATATTGTTGCATCAGCTTCAGATCAAGAAGTTAACATGATTTTTGGATCTGTTATTAATGAAAACTTGAAAGAAGAAATTGTTGTTACTGTAATTGCGACTGGATTTAAGGAGACTGAGCTTGACCCAACGCGTCCATCTCGTCCTTCTTTCGGTGGTGTTAAACCACAACCTCAGGTTCAGGCTGCACCAAGAAGAGAAGTGAAGCGTGAAGAGCCAGTACAAGAAGTAAATACCCGTGGCGCAGTTCATGTTGAAGATGAAATCGATGTACCAACATTCCTGCGTAACCGTAAAAGAAGAGGTTAAATAGAAAAGCGCAAGGTGCCTGCATATCGGCGACAAGCAAAAGAACAGCGCTGACAGAAGGCGCTCTATGCCTTCAGAAGCGATGGGCTTTTGACCTCGAGCCGATGGCACCTGGAGCTAGACAATTCAAGATTATTTAGTTATAAAGTAAAGGCATTTGACAACGAGATTGTCAAATGCCTTTTTTTCTTTTTCCCACGTTATATTCCACCCTTTCCTCATTTACAGGGGAACTGACAAAATAAGATCTAATCTTTCAAAATTTCTCTTTTATTATCGGCATGAAGTGACAGACTCCATATAAGATGTACTATATACTATTTTTTAAGCTAACTAGTTTACGTTAATTGCGTTCGAAAAAGAGCAGTGACTATTAGTGAAAGGAGAAATAGGTTGTCCATTTATTTAGATGTAATCTGGTTATTAAACTTTTTCTTTGACGCCTTGTTATTACTTTTAACAGCGCTAATACTTAAGCGAAAAATTGTTAAATGGCGAATCTTAGTAGGTGCTTTTATCGGATCTTTAGTAGTCTTAATCGTGGTTTCTCCTTTTGCGGCAATCGGGTCACATCCTCTTACAAAACTACTCTTTTCAATCGCAATCGTAGGAGTTGCTTTTGGGTATAAACGATTCCGATATTTTATACAGGGGCTATTAACCTTTTATTTTGCTACTTTCATGATTGGAGGTGGAATGATAGGGGTCCATTATTTCTTAGAATTTGATGTTCAAGCATTTGATGGTACAATCCTTACGCAATCTAGAGGTTTTGGTAATCCAATTAGTTGGGGATTTGTATTAATTGGGTTTCCTCTATTATGGTATTTCTCTAAAAATAGAATAGCTGACATCGAAACAAAACAAGTTTTCTATGACCAGATTGTCGACGTGAAGCTTGAAATAGATGATGTTACCCTAAGAGTAAAAGGTTTGGTTGACAGTGGAAATCAATTATTTGATCCGATTACAAAAAGCCCGGTTATGATTTTAGATACGACGAAATATGAAGAGCTATTTCCTAAATCATTAATCGAACAATCAAAAAATATTGAGTTATTAACAAATGATACTTCAACTGAACCCCACAAATGGGAAAGCAGAGTAAGGCTTATTCCATATCGGGGCGTTGGACAAGAGCACCAATTTTTACTTGCCATTAAACCAGACCAAATCACGATTTTTCAAGGAAATGAAGAAAACATCGTGAAAAAAGGCCTTGTTGCATTTAACCATACAACATTGTCTACTGATGGCGAATATGATTGTATCGTCCATCCGAAAATGCTTATATCATCCTCCATTAAGTCAGCTTCTTAATGGGGAAAAGGAACGATTAGGTTCCTATAAATATCATACTCACACTTTTTACAAATTAGAAGGGAGAACTTACCTGTGGCTAAATTAAAATTAAAACTTACATATTGGTGGTATAAACTTTTAATAAAATTAGGCTTAAAAACGGATGAGATCTATTATATTGGTGGGAGTGAGGCATTGCCACCGCCATTATCCAAGGATGAGGAAGAAGTCCTATTAAATAAGCTTCCTAGCGGTGATAAGGCAGCAAGGTCAATCTTAATTGAAAGAAATTTAAGACTTGTCGTATACATTGCTCGGAAATTCGAAAATACCGGGATTAATATAGAGGATTTAATTAGTATTGGAACTATTGGTTTGATTAAGGCAGTGAATACTTTTAATCCTGAAAAGAAAATTAAACTCGCTACGTATGCATCAAGATGTATTGAAAATGAAATTTTGATGTATCTACGACGTAATAATAAAATTCGGTCTGAGGTGTCATTTGATGAGCCATTAAATATCGATTGGGATGGCAATGAATTATTACTCTCTGATGTTCTAGGAACAGAGGATGACATCATTACAAAGGATTTGGAAGCAAATGTTGATCGTAAATTATTAGTAAAAGCTCTCCATCAGCTTAATGATCGCGAGAAACAGATTATGGAGCTCCGATTCGGACTAATTGGTGGTGAGGAAAAGACACAAAAAGACGTTGCTGATATGCTTGGGATTTCACAGTCCTATATTTCAAGATTGGAAAAGCGAATCATAAAACGTCTTCGAAAAGAATTTAATAAAATGGTGTGAAAAAATTTTTACACTTTGTAGTTGTTGATTTATCTGTTTTCCACATCTATTTTGGAAATAGCTGTGAATTCAAAATGCATATTTTTCCCTCTAACGGAGATACTTAACTTTGTACAGCAACTCCTGTTAGGAGGGAAAGAATTGACTCGAAATAAAGTAGAGATTTGTGGTGTTGATACTTCAAAGCTTCCAGTATTAAAAAATGAAGAGATGCGGGAATTGTTTAGACAAATGCAAAGTGGGAATGATTTGTCTGCCCGCGATAAGCTTGTAAATGGAAATTTACGACTTGTTCTCAGTGTAATTCAACGTTTCAACAACAGAGGAGAATTTGTGGACGATTTATTTCAGGTTGGCTGTATCGGCCTAATGAAATCAATCGATAATTTTGACCTCAGTCAAAACGTAAAATTCTCCACCTATGCAGTTCCGATGATCATCGGTGAAATTCGGCGTTATTTACGAGACAACAATCCTATCAGGGTGTCGCGCTCACTAAGGGATATTGCTTATAAGGCATTGCAGGTAAGAGAGCGTCTAATGAGTGAAACCTCTAGGGAACCCACAGCAGAAGAAATCGCAAAGGTCTTAGAAGTGCCGCACGAGGAAATCGTCTTTGCACTTGATGCAATTCAAGACCCTGTATCATTATTTGAACCAATATATAACGATGGCGGGGATCCTATTTATGTGGTGGACCAATTAAGTGATGAGCGAAATCGAGATTCAAATTGGATTGAAGAGATTGCTTTAAAAGAAGGAATGAGACGATTAAATGATCGCGAGAAACTCATCCTTCGGAAACGATTTTTTCAAGGAAAAACACAAATGGAGGTTGCTGAAGAAATCGGAATCTCTCAAGCCCAAGTTTCACGTCTTGAAAAAGCAGCCATTAAACAAATGAATAAGAATATCCAAAATTAATAATGGGGGTAAACCCATTTTGTGGACAAGTAATCGTCCAAAGAAGATAAAATAACTAGACATTCGTATGATTCGAATGTCTTTTTTTCGTTGCCAATCTGATGTATTCCACTCTCTCTATTTTTTGTCACATAAAACGTGATGAGACAGTCATATAGTTACTATAAGGAGGCGGAGGATATGGTGAAAATTTCTGATTTTCAGGCAAAGGATGTTGTAAGTGTTGTTGACGGAAAAAGACTTGGCAATATTGGTGATATCGATATTAACTTAACAACTGGTAAAATCGATTCCATTATTATTGGCGGCTATGGAAAAGTATTAGGTCTATTCGGTCGTGATGAAGAGGTTGTGATTCCATGGAGAAATATTATAAAAGTCGGTAAGGATGTTATTTTAGTTAGAACACAAAATAATATTGAATAAACACGGCTAAATTTTGACATTTTTCCTAACATATTCTCCTTTCTTTTGCTAAGATGTGATAAAATAGGCAGGAGAAGGGTTCATTTTTCGAAAAAAATAAACGATTGTCAGCCTTATCGTGGATATGGTTGAAATATGAATAAAGGATGTTGTTATGAAGCTTGAACCATTTATTGAGGATACAAAACAGGTTTTAATGGCCCGGGCTTGGAGCCAGTACTCCGAAAACCTAGTTGTAGGGTTTTCTACCAAAAATGGGGGAGTAAGTGAAGAACAATTTGAATCCCTAAATTTAGGGCTGCATGTACATGATGAACCCGACTCTGTTATCTCAAATCGAAAAAAACTTGCAGACATTCTTCATTTTCCACTAGAATCCTGGGTATGCTCTGAACAAACACATAAAAATAAGATTGCTAAGGTCACTAAAAAGGATCTCGGTGCAGGGGTTTTTACATATGAGGAAGGCATCAAAGATACTGATGGATTATATACCGATGAGAAAAATATTCTGTTAACCCTTGGTTTTGCGGACTGTGTTCCACTCTATTTTTTTGCACCATCAAAACAACTGATTGGAATTGCGCATGCGGGCTGGAAGGGAACGGTTCAGGATATTGCAGGTGAGATGGTTCTTGCTTGGAAAAAAGAAGATGTTAATCCAAATGAAATTCAAGCTATCATCGGACCATCTATTGGTAAATGCTGCTATATCGTTGATGATTATGTGATGAATTTCGTCAAAGATTTGGACAATGTAGATTCAAAGCCATATGAGAAAATGAGCGATAATCAGTATCGATTGGAGCTAAAAGAGCTTAATTATCAACTGCTGGTAAGAGCAGGAATTCCTCCTGAAAATATACAAGTTTCCTCGTATTGTACATCTTGTGAGAATCAGCTTTTCTTTTCGCATCGAAGGGATGGCGGGAAAACAGGTAGAATGATGAGTTTTATTGGATTAAAGGAGGACTAAATGTTAAATGAGTGTGAAAGAAAATCTTTTAAACATACAAAAAAAGATAGAACAGGCATGCAAGCGGGTAAACAGGTCTGCTGAAGATGTTTCAATCATTGCCGTTACCAAATATGTGAGTGTTGAAACTGCGAAAGAAGGGATAGAGGCTGGAATTCATCATATTGGAGAAAATCGTGACGAAGGTCTGATAAAGAAACGAGAGGACATTGGGGATGATCCGACTTGGCATTTTATCGGTTCACTTCAAACAAGAAAGGTAAAAAACATTATTGATAAGGTGGACTACATTCACTCGCTTGACCGCATTACTTTGGCTGAGGAAATACATAAACGGGCAAGTGGAAAAATAAAATGTTTTGTACAAGTTAATGTTTCAGGAGAAGAGTCCAAACATGGAATGCTACCTGAACAACTTGAACCTTTCTTTCAGGATTTAGAAAAATTCCCTTCAATTGAGGTTGTCGGATTAATGACGATGGCGCCATTTACTGATGACAAAAGCATCATACGTGAATGCTTCCAAAGACTTCGAAAGCTAAGAGATAATGTACAAGCTCTTGGACTTCCATATGCACCATGCACAGAGTTATCTATGGGAATGTCTAATGATTACGAAATCGCAATAGAAGAGGGAGCTACCTTCATACGGATAGGTACTTCGCTAGTCGGAAAAGAATTCTAAAAAGAGAGGTGTTATAAATGAGCATAAAGTCAAAATTTAAAAGTTTTTTTGCATTAGAAGATGAATATGATTATGATGAGGAAGAATATTTTGAAGAAGAGGAAGTTGAACCTACAAGACCTACAAGATCTGCTGCAAAGCAAAATGTGGTAAGCTTGCAAAGTGTTCAAAAATCATCAAAGGTTATTTTATTCGAACCTCGAGTGTATGCAGAGGCTCAAGAAATTGCCGATCATTTAAAAAACAGACGAGCAGTAGTTGTTAACCTTCAACGAGTTCAACATGATCAAGCTAAACGGATTGTTGACTTTTTAAGTGGAACTGTATATGCAATCGGTGGAGATATTCAACGCATAGGTTCAAATATATTCTTATGTACTCCAGACAATATTGACGTCTCTGGAAATATCTCTGAGATTGTTTCCAACGAAGAATACGCTGAAAAGGGGTGGTAGTCGAAAATGAGTATTATTTTCGGGATTATCGGTAATGTGATCGTACTTTATTCGTATGCACTAATCATTTATATATTAATGTCATGGTTTCCAAATGCGCGTGAATCAGGAATTGGTCAATTTTTAGCAAGAATTTGTGAACCTTATCTAGAACCATTCCGCAGATTTATTCCTCCACTAGGGATGATTGATATTTCTCCAATCGTCGCAATCCTAGTTCTTAATTTTGCTGGTAGAGGAATTGATGCATTACAATTCATGTTTTAACTTTATTCAGTAGAAGTCCCTATTTTTAAAGAGGGAATCTAAGTAAAAACGCATAAAATTTAGTTGGGTTCTAACCTAGCTGAATAACGTTTAGCCTCCGGCGGATACCACGATTTTTCAAAGGAAATTTTTCCTGTATAAGATCAAAGACTGAGAACGCCACTTCCTGTGGCAACGTCTTTGTGACCCACCTCGTGTGGGCCTAAAAAAATCGGGCGCAAATACGCCAAGGCGCATTTGATAAAAAGGACCTCATATATTAGGTCCCTTTCTTATTTCAACCTGAGGTAATAAACATATGAATTTATATCAACATTTTCGAAAAGAAGAGCATGCTTTTATTGATCAAGTTTTAGAATGGAAGCAGACTGTAGAGAACCAATATAGTCCTAAGCTAACGGATTTTCTTGATCCACGTGAACAAGAAATTGTAAAACAAGTGATTGGAACAAATGGGGAAATCCTTGTTGATTTTTTTGGTGGAAAAGATGGGCTTGAACGAAAACGAGCATTATTGTATCCAACTTATTTTGAACCTAATGAAGACGATTATCATCTTGCCTTTTTTGAAGTGAAGTATCCAGTTAAATTTGTTACAGTCGATCATCGCAAAGTACTCGGTTCATTAATGTCTCTTGGTCTAAAACGTACCAAGTTTGGTGATATTTTAACACAAGATGAGCAGATTCAAATTGTAGTAGCAAACGAGATTGCAGACTACGTCCGTATGAATTTAACGGCTGTTGGAAAAGCAACCATTTCACTTTCAGAAATAAATTCGACTGATTTGCTTGAGGTAAATGAAGAATGGACAGAGCAAACCGTTACTGTTTCTTCTTTACGATTGGATGTGGTCCTGTCATCCATTTTGAATTTGTCCCGACAAAAGGTTCAAGTCTTAATTGAGAATGGTCTTGTTAAGGTGAATTGGAAAAAAATCGAGCAAACTTCATTTGAATGTAAGGAAACGGATGTCCTCTCAGTTCGTGGGTATGGAAGAAGTAAACTTCATTCAATTGAAGGAAAAACAAAAAAGGAAAAATGGCGAATTATTGTTGGAAGACAAAAATAATTGAAAAGAGTGCAGGAATTTCTTCTTTTTTGTCGAATTGTAAAGTATCATACATATAGGTATTGAATCTAATTTTAACAATTTACTAATTTTTGGAGGTGGCATTCGTGCCTTTAACGCCATTAGATATTCATAATAAGGAATTTAATAAAGGTTTTCGCGGCTATGATGAGGACGAAGTAAATGAGTTTCTCGATCAGGTCATTAAAGATTATGAAATGGTTATACGTGAGAAAAAAGAACTTGAATCAAAGCTATCAGAGCTCAATGAAAAACTAGGACATTTTACAAATATTGAAGAAACATTAAATAAATCGATTTTAATTGCACAAGAAACAGCAGAAGAAGTGAAACGCAACGCTTCAAAAGAAGCAAAGCTCATTATTAAAGAAGCTGAGAAAAATGCGGATCGTATTATTAATGAATCTTTAGCTAAATCCAGAAAGATAACCATTGAAATCGAAGAATTAAAGAAACAATCAAAAGTATTTAGAAACAGATTTAAAATGTTAATTGAAGCACAATTAGACATGCTTAGTAATGATGATTGGGATCATCTCATGGAATACAATGTTGAACCCGTTTTTGCAGAATCAGAAGAAAACTAACTTCTCTACTTGACTCTTCTGTTTAATACGAATATAATTTTAAAACAACTAATTAAACTTAAATATTTTAAGCAGCTATGATGGGGACAGTAGTTCTTATATCGTCTTATCCATTTTGAAAGCGAGTCAGGGATGGTGGAAGCCTGATATAAGCGTTAAGAATGAAGATCACCCCGGAGTTCGGTGCTGAACACATAAAAATGGTTGAAGGCTGTCCTTTAATCATTTCTAAGTAAGCATTTCGCGAATCATTCACGTTACGAATGTCGAGTGGACGAATGAGAAATATTCGTCTATAAGGGTGGTACCGCGAGAGACCTTCTCGTCCCTTTTTGGGATGAGAAGGTCTTTTTGTATTAAATGAGAAACATTAGCCACATACTGTAACAAGCTGCAACAAAGTTGGAACGATTATTAGGAGGAAATGGTTATGGAATACAAAGACACGTTATTAATGCCAAAAACGGATTTTCCGATGCGTGGAAATCTCCCAAATCGGGAACCTCAGATTCAAGAACAATGGAAAGAAATGAATATTTATCAAAAGGTTCAAGAACGTACAAAAGGGCGTCCATTATTCGTCCTACATGATGGACCACCTTATGCGAATGGTGATATTCATATGGGGCATGCCCTAAATAAAATTATCAAGGATATGATTGTTCGTTTTAAATCAATGAATGGCTATTGTGCACCATATGTCCCAGGTTGGGATACGCACGGACTGCCGATTGAAACAGCTCTTACAAAGAATAAAAAGGTTAATCGTAAGGCGATGAGTGTTGCAGAATTCCGTAAGCTATGTGAGGAATATGCATATGAGCAAATCAATAACCAAAGAGAGCAATTTAAACGTCTTGGTGTACGTGGTGACTGGGAGAATCCATATATCACATTAAAACCAGAATATGAAGCACAACAAATCAAAGTGTTTGGAGAAATGGCAAAAAAAGGCTATATCTACAAAGGACTTAAACCTGTTTATTGGTCTCCGTCAAGTGAGTCAGCACTTGCAGAAGCTGAAATTGAATATCAAGATAAGCGTTCACCGTCTATCTATGTTGCATTCCATGTTAAGGATGGGAAAGGTGTATTAGAGGGCGACGAAAAAATTATCATCTGGACAACAACACCTTGGACAATTCCAGCGAACCTTGGAATTAGCGTACACCCAGATCTTGAATATAGTGTGGTCAGTGTTGACAATCAAAAATATGTCGTAGCATCCGCACTTTTAGAGGCGGTAACTAAAGAAATCGGCTGGGAAGATGTTTCAGTCGTGAAAACTTTCAAGGGTCGTGAATTAGAAAATGTGGTGGCATCCCATCCAATCTATGGCCGTGACTCATTAGTCATGCTTGGTGAACACGTTACAACGGATGCAGGTACTGGATGTGTTCATACAGCTCCAGGACATGGGGAAGACGACTTTATCGTTGGTCAAAAATACGGAATCGGCGTTCTTTGTCCGGTTGATGAAAAAGGATATATGACAGCGGAAGCTGAAGGGTTTGAAGGCTTATTCTATGATGAGGCAAATAAACCAATTACAGAAAAACTAAATGAAGTTGGAGCTCTTTTAAAGCTTTCCTTCATCACTCACTCTTATCCACATGATTGGCGTACTAAGAAACCTACCATCTTTAGAGCAACAGCTCAATGGTTTGCGTCAATTAAGGATTTTAGAAATGAGCTAATGGAAGCTGTGAAAGAAACGAAATGGGTTCCAGCATGGGGCGAAACACGACTTTATAATATGGTTCGTGACAGAGGAGATTGGTGTATTTCACGTCAACGTGCTTGGGGAGTTCCAATTCCTGTTTTTTATGGTGAAAATGGTGAACCAATTATCACAGATGAAACCATTAACCATGTATCTGAGCTATTTAGAGAATATGGATCAAACGTTTGGTTTGAACGTGAAGCAAAAGATTTATTGCCTGAAGGATTCACACATGAATCAAGTCCAAATGGACAATTTACAAAAGAAGTAGATATTATGGATGTATGGTTTGATTCTGGTTCTTCCCACCAAGCTGTTTTAGTAGAAAGAGATGACTTACAACGTCCAGCAGACCTATATTTAGAAGGTTCAGACCAATATCGTGGCTGGTTTAACTCATCATTATCAACTGCAGTAGCGGTGACTGGAAAAGCACCATATAAAGGCGTACTAAGCCATGGTTTTGCACTAGATGGTGAAGGCCGTAAGATGAGTAAGTCACTTGGTAATGTAGTTGTTCCTGAGAAGGTTATGAAACAACTGGGAGCAGACATTTTACGTCTTTGGGTAGCTTCGGTTGATTACCAAGCAGACGTTCGTGTATCTGATGCGATTTTAAAACAGGTTGCTGAGGTGTACCGTAAAATCAGAAATACCTTCCGATTCTTACTTGGTAACTTAAGTGACTTTAACCCAGAAACAGATGCAGTGCCTGTAAATGAATTGCGTGAAGTAGATCGCTATATTCTTGTTAAGCTAAATAAATTAATCGATAAGGTTAAAACATCCTATGAAAATTATGAATTTGCGGGTGTTTACCACTCTGTTCATAATTTCTGTACAATCGAGTTAAGCTCTTTCTATCTAGATTTTGCGAAGGATATTTTATATATCGAACCCGTTAATCAACAGGATCGCCGTTCGATTCAAACAGTGTTATATGAGGCATTATTAAGTTTAACTAAGCTCGTAACTCCAATTCTTCCACATACAGCAGACGAGGTATGGTCTCATATCGATTCTGTTAAAGAAGAAAGTGTTCAATTGGTTGATATGCCTAATTCAGTTGAAATTCCAAATGCTGATCAAGTAGAAGCTAAATGGGATTCATTTATGGAGCTACGTGATGATGTTCTTAAAGCACTAGAAGCAGCAAGAAATGAAAAAGTCATTGGAAAATCGTTAGCGGCTAGCATTACATTATATCCGAATAAGGAAACAAAAGCCCTTTTAGATTCTGTTGAAGAAAACTTAAAGCAATTATTCATTGTATCAGGATTTGAAATTGGTGGATCGTTTGAAGATGCACCAGAAAATGCACAAGCTTTTGAACAAGTAAAGATCGTTGTAGGTGTAGCAGAAGGCGAAACATGTGATCGTTGTTGGGTCGTAACACCAACTGTTGGCGAAGACCAAGATCATCCAACTCTTTGCTCACGCTGTGCATCCGTTGTAAAAGAAAATTACCAAAACTAATCTAGGAAAAATGCCATGAATCTTAAGGTTCATGGCACTTTTTTATGGTCAAAAGATTATCTTGAAATATTGCGTTAATATAACTGTAAACTTAAAAAATGCTTGCCAACCGTCAATATTTTATAAGAAGAACGTATTATGTAATTGGAAACAGTGACAATATATTGAAAAAGAATGAAACTCTAAAGCGTCATTTTTTCAACTTACAGGAAAAAGTTGTTGGCTTTAACACAAACCTTTATCGGTAACACTAACTTTACTACCTTATAGAAATAGAAATGTTCTAATGCATTTAATCAAAAGCATGATAAGGAGGCGTTCCAATGAACGGTCAGTATGCAGAGATTAAAGCGGAGTTAGAATTAACGAAGAAGGAACTATTATCAAGGTTGAGGCAGTCAACACAATATGAGGTAAGTCAAGAATTTCTCTTTCAGAATCAGCAGTCTGAAAAAGAAAAATTTATTATCAGTCATATAAAAGAAGACCTATATGATGTCGAAAGAGCATTAAACAAAATGAAATCCGGAAGCTTTGGAATTTGTGAAGAAACAGGTGCAGAAATTCCAATCGAGAAATTAAGGATTCTTCCAACAGCTCGAACCATTTTTGAATTTTCCTTCACTGATTTATATGACAGAAATAAAGTCATATCTCCTCAACGTGAAAACCATCTATATTTAGTGTAGCAGAAGTGAAGGTTTACCTTCTGCTACTGCTTGCGTTATCCCTCAAATAATTGTACAGTCGTCCAATCATGTGCTAAAATGCAGAAAGGTAAAGTTTGTTAACATGGGGGCGTTTACGTGTATTATTATTTAATAGCTTTGTTTGTCATTTTATTAGATCAGGTTACAAAATGGGTCATTGTCCGTTTTATGGAACTCGGGGACTCAATTGAAATTATTCCAAACTTTTTGTATATAACTTCACATCGTAACCGTGGTGCAGCATGGGGAATTTTACAAGGACAAATGTGGTTTTTCTATATTATCACCATAGTCGTTGTGGTTATGCTTGTTCTGTACATTCAACGTCTCAAACCAAACCAGCGTTTATTTGGCATTGCGCTTTCATTGATGCTAGGAGGTGCAATTGGTAATTTTATCGATCGTATCTTTCGTAAAGAAGTTGTCGACTTTATAGATACATACATTTTTACATATAATTTCCCAATTTTTAATATTGCCGATTCCGCACTTGTTATAGGTGTTGGTTTAATCCTATTATTAACATTGTTTGAAGGGAAATTAGAAAAGGAGAAATCAAATGAATCAATTCGAACTAACGATTGAGGAACATCAGCAAAATGACCGAATTGATAAAATTGTCTCAGCCTTCAATTCAGAGTGGTCAAGAACTCAAGTTCAGACTTGGATTAAGGATGGAAACATTACGGTTAATGAGAATAAAACAAAACCCAATTATAAAGTAAATCTTGGCGACAAAATTCAAATAGTCATCCCAGATCCGGAACCGCTTGATGTTGTTCCTGAAGAGATGAATTTGGATATTTATTATGAAGATGGAGACGTTCTTGTTGTCAATAAACCGAAGGGAATGGTCGTGCACCCTGCTCCAGGTCATGTCAGTGGCACTCTTGTAAATGGTCTTATGGCTCACTGCAAGGATTTATCGGGGATCAATGGAGTTCTTCGCCCGGGGATTGTCCATCGGATTGATAAAGACACTTCAGGCCTGTTAATGGTTGCAAAAAATGATGTTGCTCATGAATCTTTAGTAAATCAATTAGTCGAAAAGACAGTCACTCGTAAATATAAAGCAATTGTCCATGGAGTCATACCGCATGACCAAGGGACAATAGATGCTCCAATAGGAAGAGATAAAAAGGACCGTCAAAGTATGACGGTTACTGATGAGAACAGTAAAGTTGCCGTTACTCATTTTAATGTTTTAGAGCGTTTTAAAGATTTTACCTTTATTGAATGTCAGCTTGAAACAGGAAGGACCCATCAAATTCGTGTTCATATGAAATATATAGGATATCCGTTAGCAGGTGATCCAAAGTATGGACCTAAGAAAACATTAGAACTTGACGGACAAGCTTTACATGCAGGACTACTGGGCTTTGTTCACCCAAGAACGAAAGAGTATCTTGAATTTGAAGCCCCACTACCTGCTTATTTTGAGGAACTTCTTGAAAAACTTCGTCATTAAAATTTTGTCACATAAAAGGATTGACAAAATTCGATACGAACATTAAAATTAACTTAATTAAATGAGCCCCTTTAAAATCAGTCCCGTGAGGCTGAGAAGGAAACGGAAATTACATTGGGATAGCTATATCTATATCTCTGTGTAAAAATCTCTTTGTCCTCTCACTAGCGGTGGGAGGACTTTTTTCGTTAATAAGGGAGTTATCCATGTAAGAGAGGTGGTACGAATGGCGGATACTGAAAAAGCTGTAGTATTAGACAATCAGGCAATTAGAAGAGCATTAACAAGAGTAGCTCACGAAATCATTGAAAAGAACAAAGGGATCGAGGATTGTGTAATCGTTGGGATCAAGACGAGAGGAATTTATTTGGCTAAACGTATTGCAAGTCGAATCGAACAAATTGAAGGCAAAAAGATTGCCATCGGTGAACTAGATATTACATTATACCGAGATGATTTAACAACAAAGACAGCAGATCAAGAACCGATTGTCAAAGGGTCTGATATACCAGTTGATATCACCAATAAAAAAGTCATCCTCGTTGATGATGTATTATTTACTGGGAGAACAGTACGGGCAGCATTAGATGCACTGATTGATATCGGACGGCCCGCACAAATTCAACTAGCTGTTTTAATTGATAGAGGTCATCGAGAGTTCCCAATTCGAGCTGATTATGTTGGAAAAAACATTCCAACGTCCAACTCGGAAAAAATAGTGGTGGAACTAGAAGAAATTGATCAAACAGACCAAGTAACCATCCATAAAAAATAAAACGAAATGCGTAAGCTCCTTGTACAGAAACGAGAAAACTGGCCGACTAAAGGCGCCACATTCTGTGGCAACGTCGGCACTAGCACGTCCTGTGCGTCGAAGACTCCGACAAAAGAAGCGTTCTTTGCTTCTGAAGGAGGAGTTGAAGTTTCTCGAGTTTCAAGGCGCTGAAGCTAGACAAATAAATACCCTTTAATTGTAGTCCAGAGAGGCTAACAAAGGGGTTACATTCCTTCTCTACATGTAAGGATTTGTGTACCTCTTTGTGTAAAAAACACAAAGATTTTTTTGTTTTGGGTATGTTAAACATGAGGAGGAAATAAGGTAATGAAAGATAACCAAAAGGTTGTTTTAGGCATAAAAGAAAAACCATCAGCAGGTCTCTTCGCAATACTTAGCCTGCAACATTTATTTGCAATGTTCGGTGCAACAATTCTGGTACCGTATCTAGTAGGAATTAGTCCTGGGGTTGCGCTAATCTCCAGTGGATTAGGTACACTCGCATTCTTACTTATCACAAAAGGTCAGGTTCCTGCATACTTAGGTTCGTCCTTTGCTTTCATCATCCCACTTCAAACGGCAATTGCAGCTGATGGTCCAGGCGCTGCAATGATGGCAAGTTTACTAGCTGGTTTAGTATATGGGGTTGTAGCACTCATCATTAAAGCAACAGGACATAAATGGCTAGTCAAAATACTGCCGCCTGTGGTTGTTGGTCCGGTCATTATTGTTATCGGATTAAGCCTAGCGGGAACAGCAGTAGGAATGGCAATGAATGATGCAAATGGCGCATACAGCCTACAGCATTTTTCAGTGGCATTAGTTACATTAGCAATCGTGATTATCGCAACCATCTTCTTTAAAGGTTTCCTAAATCTAATTCCGGTGTTAATCGGAATTATCGGTGGATATGTATATGCACTGGCAATTGGATTAGTGGATTTTACAGCTGTCAAACAAGCGAAATTTATTGAAATGCCAGATTTTATTATCCCGTTTGTTTCATACACACCACATTTTTCGATGGACATGATTGCCTTAATCGTTCCAGTAGCGGTTGTGACCTTGTCCGAGCATATCGGACATCAAATGGTGTTAAGTAAAGTTGTTCAAAAAGATTTGATTAAACAGCCAGGATTACATCGCTCGATTATGGGAGATGGAGTTGCAACGATGATTGCATCACTTCTTGGTGGCCCACCAAACACAACTTATGGGGAAAACATTGGCGTCCTTGCGATCACTCGTGTATTCAGTGTTTATGTAATCGGTGGTGCAGCAGTTGTCGCGATTTTCTTCGGATTCAGTGGAACAATCAATGCGTTAATCAGTTCGATTCCAACTCCGGTCATGGGCGGAATTTCCATCCTGTTATTCGGAATCATCGCTTCCTCAGGTTTACGGATGTTAGTGGATAGCAAGGTAGATCTTAGTGAAAACAGAAACTTAGTTATTTCTTCAGTCATCCTTGTTGTTGGAATTGGCGGAGCCTTCATTAGAGTGTTAGGTTTTGAAATTCACGGTATGGCATTGGCTGCCATCATTGGTGTGTTACTAAACATCGTTCTTCCTGGTGGAAAAGTGAAGGAAGATGAAGATATTTATGAGACTCATCTTGAGGATGATGACTCTGTTGCATAGTGCAACACCTTTTAAAATAACCCAGAGAGGTTATTAAGGGTGTCAGGTTTTGCGAAGGAGGGGTATAATTTTCTTTACCCTTTTTTAACCAAAATCAGATTTCATACACCCTTACCAGATATAGGTAAGGGTGTTTTTTATAGACATTAGACTTAATTAGGAGGAGAGAGAATGACTCATTTACTTACGATGACCGAATTAAGTATTGAAGATATTGACCGTATACTTTTTGATGCAGAGCTTTTTGCCCAAGGAAGTAAATGGAAGCTTGAAAAACAAACATTTGTAGCCAACCTTTTCTTTGAACCTAGTACGCGCACTCGCTTTAGTTTTGAAGTTGCAGAAAAACGATTAGGTGCAGATGTATTACATTTAGAGGCGATGACCTCAAGCGTTCAAAAAGGTGAAAGTCTATATGACACCGTAAAAACACTTCAATCAATCGGTGCTAATGCAGTGGTGATTCGTCATCCAAACGATGAATATTTCAACGAACTTAAGACTGGAATCACCATTCCGATCATTAATGCAGGTGATGGATGTGGTCATCACCCTACACAATCTCTCCTCGATTTATTAACGATTAAACAAGAGTTTACTAGATTCAAAGATATAAATGTTCTAATAGTAGGCGATATTCGTCATAGCCGGGTCGCAAGATCAAATGCGCAAACATTAACAAGACTCGGTGCAAAAGTTTATTTTTCTGCTCCATTAGAGTGGCAGGATCATACAAATCCATATGGTGAATATGTAGATCTCGATGAAGGACTTAAACAAGCAGATGTCGTAATGCTTCTGCGGATACAACACGAACGTCATCAATCATCCATGGGCCTAACGAAAGAAGAATATCATGAACAATACGGTTTAACGCTAAAACGAGGAAAAAACTTGAAAAAAGGGAGTATCATCATGCATCCAGCTCCAATTAATCGTGGCGTTGAAATGGCAAGTGAATTAGTCGAAGCGAAAGAATCAAGAATTTTTAAGCAAATGGAAAATGGTGTATTTGTAAGGATGGCCGTACTTAAAAGAGTTTTACAGCAGGTAGAAGGAGGAATTTTAATATGAGCACATTACTAAAAAACGCAAAGATTCTAAATGAACATGGTGAGTTAATCGCTGCAGATATCAAAATCAAAGACGGTTTAATTGAAGCAATTGGAACGGAACTAGTTCAAACCAATTGTGAGGTTATTGATGTAGAAGGGATGTTTGTATCAGCTGGACTCGTTGATGTCCATGTTCACCTTCGCGAGCCTGGTGGGGAACATAAAGAAACCATTGAAACCGGAAGCCTTGCTGCTGCAAAAGGTGGGTTTACAACGATTGCGGCAATGCCAAATACAAGACCAGTTCCAGATACAGTCGAGCAAATGAACTGGCTACAACAAAGAATTAAGGATACGGCTCATGTTCATGTCCTTCCATACGCATCTATCACTATTCGTCAGCTTGGTGAAGAGTTAACAGATATGAAAGGGTTAAAAGAAGCTGGAGCATTCGCATTTACAGATGACGGTGTTGGAATTCAATCAGCAGGAATGATGCTTGAAGCAATGAAGCAAGCGGCAGCTATTGATATGCCAATTGTTGCTCATTGCGAAGAAAATACGCTCATTAATAAAGGTGCTGTTCATGAGGGTGAATTTTCGAAGAAGCATGGGATTAATGGAATTCCTTCTGTGTGCGAATCTGTACATATTGCAAGGGATGTTTTATTAGCTGAAGCTGCAGGCTGTCATTATCATGTATGTCACGTAAGTACTAAGGAATCTGTACGAGTTATTAGAGATGCGAAGCGTGCAGGAATTCATGTAACTGCTGAAGTTACTCCGCATCACTTACTGCTATGTGAAAACGATATTCCAGGCTTTGACACAAATTATAAAATGAATCCTCCATTACGTGGAAAAGAGGATTTGGAAGCACTTATTGAAGGTCTTCTTGATGGAACAATCGATTTTATCGCAACCGATCATGCCCCACATTCAAGTGAGGAAAAGGAACAAGGGATGGCTTTAGCACCATTTGGTATTGTTGGCTTAGAGACAGCTTTCCCACTTCTTTACACTCACTTTGTTGAAACAAATAAAATCACTTTAAAGCAATTAGTAGACTTTTTAACTAGCAAACCAGCAAACACATTTAAGCTACCATGTGGAAGCTTAGAAATTGGGAAAACTGCTGATTTAACGATCATTGATTTAGAAGCAAAAGAAACAATCAATCCAGATAACCTCGTATCAAAAGGAAAAAATACACCGTTTGTAGGCTGGGAATGTAAAGGATGGCCAGTCATGACATTCGTAAATGGCAGCATTGTTTGGCAGAAGGGAAGTGTTCTAGCATGAAGCGACAACTAATCTTAGAAGACGGGACCATTATGGTTGGAGAGGGATTTGGAAGTGAGGAAGACACATTCGGAGAGGTTGTTTTCAATACTGGCATGACTGGGTATCAAGAAATTCTATCTGACCCGTCCTATTGTGGACAAATTGTAACCTTAACCTATCCGTTGATTGGAAACTATGGCATAAATCGGGATGATTTTGAATCAATCCATCCAGCAATAAACGGTTTTATCGTAAATGAAGTGTGTGACCACCCGTCAAATTTTAGGAGTCAATTTAGTCTAGACGATTATTTTAAATTAAAAAACATTCCAGGTCTTTCTGGAATTGATACAAGAAAACTGACCAGAATCATCCGTCAATATGGAACATTAAAGGGTTCTATTTGTGGAATGGATGTCGATGTGAATGAAGTTATCAACCAATTAAAAGATAAAACATTACCTGCTGACCAAGTGAAACAGGTTTCTACAAAAGGATCTTATCCTAGTCCAGGTAGAGGACAGCGTGTTGTATTAGTTGATTTCGGAATGAAGCATGGAATTTTACGAGAATTAAATAATCGCGATTGTGATGTCATTGTCGTTCCTTATAATGTATCAGCAGAAGAAATTCTTCGCTTAAATCCTGATGGAATCATGTTATCTAACGGCCCTGGGGATCCGAAAGATGTCCCTGAAGCAATTACGATGATAAATGAGGTTTTAGGTAAGGTTCCTCTCTTTGGGATTTGTTTAGGACATCAATTATTCGCGTTAGCATGTGGAGCAGACACTGAAAAAATGAAATTTGGACATAGAGGTTCTAACCATCCAGTAAAGCACCTAGCTTCGGGCAAGGTTGCCATTACCTCTCAGAACCATGGATATACAGTTAAAGAAGAATCATTAGCAACGACTAGACTTGAAGTAACACATCTAGCACTTAATGATGGAACTGTGGAAGGACTGCGTCATTTGGATTATCCTGCTTTTACAGTTCAGTATCACCCTGAGGCTTCTCCGGGACCAGAGGATGCAAATAGCTTATTTAACGACTTTTTACAGATGATTGAAAACTTCAAGAAAGAAGGCGAAGAGCTATGCCAAAACGTTTAGACATTAACTCCATATTAGTAATCGGTTCAGGTCCAATCATCATTGGCCAAGCAGCAGAATTTGATTATGCAGGAACACAAGCCTGCTTAGCACTTAGGGAAGAAGGCTATAAAGTTATCTTAGTTAACTCAAACCCTGCAACGATCATGACAGACGTTGAAATTGCAGATAAGGTTTATATAGAGCCATTAACTTTAGAATTTGTAAGTAAAATTATTCGAAAAGAAAGACCAGATGCAATCCTACCCACACTAGGAGGGCAAACGGGTTTAAATATGGCTGTAGAGCTTTCAAAATCAGGCGTACTCGAAGAATGTGGGGTAGAAATTTTAGGAACGACACTTACAGCAATTGAGCAAGCTGAAGATCGTGATTTATTCCGTAGTTTAATGAATGAACTTAATGAGCCAGTCCCAGATAGTGACATCATCCATAATTTAGAAGAGGCATATGGGTTTGTTGAACAAGTTGGCTACCCTGTGATTGTAAGACCAGCCTTCACATTAGGAGGTACTGGCGGCGGAATTTGTAATAACGAAGAAGAATTGATTGAAATTGTCTCAAGTGGTTTGAAAAATAGTCCAGTGACCCAATGTCTTTTAGAAAAAAGCATTGCAGGCTATAAAGAAATTGAATATGAAGTAATGCGGGACTCGGCTGATACTGCGATCGTTGTTTGTAATATGGAAAACATCGACCCGGTTGGTATTCATACTGGTGATTCAATTGTTGTCGCACCAAGTCAAACATTGAGTGACCGTGAGTATCAGCTTTTAAGAAATACATCTTTAAAAATCATTCGTGCATTGGGTATTGAAGGGGGATGTAATGTGCAGTTAGCCCTTGATCCTCACAGCTTTAATTACTATATTATCGAGGTAAATCCGCGTGTAAGCCGTTCTTCGGCTTTAGCTTCTAAAGCAACTGGTTATCCGATTGCAAAGCTTGCGGCAAAAATTGCAGTAGGGTTAACACTCGATGAAATGATTAACCCAGTTACGGGAAAAACATATGCTTCTTTCGAGCCAGCATTAGACTATATCGTTACAAAGATTCCGCGTTGGCCATTTGATAAGTTCGAGTCTGCAAATCGAAGACTAGGGACACAAATGAAGGCTACTGGTGAAGTTATGGCGATTGGAAGAAATTTTGAAGAATCCATTTTAAAAGCCGTGCGTTCTCTTGAAGCGGGCGTGTACCATGTAGAACTTGAAGATGCAACAAATGCTGATATAGCTACGATTGAAAAACGAATTCGCAAAGCGGGAGATGAACGACTATTCTATCTTGCAGAGGCTATTAGACGAGGCATCACGATCCAGCAAATTCATGAATGGTGTGAAATTGATTTATTCTTCCTGCAAAAGTTTGAAAATATGATTAAGCTTGGAGACACTTTACGCCAAAATGTTGGTGATCTCGAAACATTAAAACTTGCGAAAAAGAGAGGCTTTGCTGATGCAATAATTGCAAAGCTTTGGAATACGACGGAAATAGAAATTTACGAAACCCGTAAACAAGAAGGAATCCTCCCGGTTTATAAAATGGTAGATACATGTGCAGCAGAGTTTGAATCTGCAACACCTTATTATTACGGAACTTATGCAGAAGAAAATGAGTCAATTGTAACAGAACGCAAAAGTGTCATCGTTCTTGGTTCTGGACCAATTCGGATTGGTCAAGGTGTGGAGTTTGATTATGCAACAGTTCACTCAGTTTGGGCAATTAATCAAGCGGGATATGAAGCAATCATTATTAACAACAACCCTGAAACAGTATCAACGGATTTCAGTATTTCAGATAAGCTTTATTTTGAGCCACTCACAATCGAAGATGTCATGCACATCGTAGACCTTGAACAACCAGAAGGTGTAGTTGTCCAGTTTGGCGGTCAAACGGCTATCAATCTAGCAAGTGCATTAGCAGAACGGGGCGTTAAAATTTTAGGTACATCATTGGAAGACTTAGACCGAGCAGAAAACAGGGATAAATTTGAGCAAACGGTTATTTCACTTGGGATTCCGCAGCCAAAAGGAAAAACTGCAACATCAGTAGAAGAAGCAGTCGTGATTGCTGAAAATATCGGATACCCTGTACTTGTAAGACCGTCATATGTTTTAGGTGGAAGAGCAATGGAGATTGTCTATCAAACAGAAGAGCTCCTTCACTATATGGAAAATGCGGTGAAAATTAATCCGCAGCATCCGGTTCTTATTGATCGCTATTTGACGGGTAAAGAAATCGAAGTGGATGCAATTTCTGATGGGGAAACCGTTTATATTCCAGGAATCATGGAGCATATCGAACGTGCTGGAGTCCACTCGGGTGATTCTATTGCTGTGTATCCTCCTCAAACATTATCAGAGCCTGTAAAACAACAAATCATTGACCATACTATCGCACTTGCAAAAGGTTTAAATATTATCGGTCTATTAAATATTCAATTTGTAGTTTATAACGAGGAAGTATTCGTCATCGAGGTAAACCCAAGATCAAGCCGTACAGTCCCGTTTTTAAGTAAAATTACTGGCGTACCAATGGCAAATATCGCAACAAAGGTTATTCTCGGCAACTCCTTACCTTCATTAGGATACAAAACAGGATTACACCCTGAAAGTGAGGGAGTGTACGTAAAAGTTCCTGTCTTCTCATTTGCGAAGCTTCGCAATGTGGACATTTCCCTTGGTCCTGAAATGAAATCAACCGGGGAAGTAATGGGTAAAGATTATACGTTAGAAAAAGCACTATATAAAGGGTTAGTAGCTTCAGGCATCACGATTCCAACATACGGTTCTGTGTTACTGACGGTAGCAGATAAAGACAAGGAAGAAGCCCTTGAAATAGCAAAACGATTCCATATGATTGGTTATCAACTTCTAGCAACAAGTGGTACTGCTAGCTATATACAAAAGGCAAATATCCCAGTAACAGTTGTTAATAAAATTGGTTCAGAAAAACCAAATTTAATTGATGTTATCCGACAAGGAAAAGCGCAATTCGTCATTAATACCTTAACAAAAGGAAAGCAGCCTGCAAGAGATGGCTTTAGAATTCGTCGTGAAACCGTTGAAAATGGAGTTGCATGCTTAACATCATTAGATACAGCAAAAGCAATTGTGAAGGTGTTGGAATCAATGACATTTTCAAGCGAATCCATGGGTTCTCACGTGCAAAAGCGTGAGGTGGTACACTCATGATTAAAAAGGAACAAATGAAGGTTGTCAGCCACTCGCAAATTGCAGAGGATATTTTTGAGCTTACCCTAGCAGGGGATTTAGTGCAGGAAATGGGCGAACCCGGGCAATTTGTCCATATAAAGGTAAGCGATGGAATTGACCCATTGTTAAGAAGACCGATTAGTATTGCAAATATTAACCATCAAATCCAAGAATGCACATTTATTTATCGGAGGGAAGGACTCGGAACAAGAGTCCTTTCTGAAAAAAACATCGATCAATCAGTTGACGTCCTTGGTCCCCTTGGACGTGGTTTTCCGGTTGATGAAGTCAGAACAGGTGAAACCGCATTGCTTGTCGGTGGAGGAATTGGTGTTCCACCTCTTTATGAATTATCACAGCAATTAGTTGCAAAAGGTGTAAATGTCATCCATGTCCTTGGATTTCAATCAAAATCTGCAGTCTTTTATGAAGAAAAATTTAATGAGTTAGGAAAAACTCATATTGCCACAGTCGATGGGTCTGTCGGGACTAAAGGGTTTGTGACAGATGTCATAAATAAGTATGGAATCACATTTGATACCCTTTATTCCTGTGGGCCGACACCGATGCTTAAGGCACTTGAAAATAAATATCCAGATCAAAATGCATATATCTCTTTAGAAGAACGAATGGGCTGCGGGATTGGCGCATGCTTTGCGTGTGTTTGTCATCTTCAAAGTGATCCTGACGGGTCTTCCTATAAAAAGGTTTGTAGTGATGGTCCAGTATTTAAGGTTGGAGAGGTGATCCTATGAATAGACTTCAAGTTGAACTTCCAGGTTTATCATTAAAAAATCCCGTTATGCCAGCATCTGGTTGCTTTGGATTCGGAAAAGAATACTCTAAGTTTTATAATTTAAGCAAGCTAGGTGCGATAATGATCAAAGCAACAACCATTGAACCAAGATTCGGGAACGCAACCCCACGAGTAGCAGAAACAAGTGCAGGAATGCTGAATGCAATTGGATTACAAAATCCAGGGCTTGAGAAGGTATTGTCTGAAGAGCTACCATGGCTTGAACAGTTTGATGTACCGATCATCGCCAATGTTGCTGGTTCACAAATCGAAGACTATGTCGAAGTAGCTAAGGAAATTTCAAAAGCACCTAATGTTCATGCAATTGAATTAAATATATCGTGTCCGAATGTTAAAACAGGAGGAATTGCTTTCGGTACAATTCCAAAGGTTGCGGCAGAGCTGACGAAATATGTGAAAGATGCATCAAGTGTACCGGTTTATGTAAAATTATCTCCAAATGTTTCAAATATTGTTGAGATGGCAAAAGCAATAGAAGAAGCGGGTGCAGATGGTTTAACGATGATTAATACATTAATTGGAATGCGCATTGACCTTAAAACAGGACATCCGATTTTAGCGAATAAAACAGGTGGTTTATCAGGTCCGGCAATTAAACCAGTTGCCATTCGAATGATTCATGAAGTAAGTCAGGCCGTGTCTATTCCGATTATTGGAATGGGAGGGGTTCAAACAGCTGAAGATGTACTAGAATATTTCTATGCCGGTGCAAGTGCTGTTGCAGTAGGTACCGCGAACTTCGTTGACCCTTATGTTTGCCCTACAATCATTGAGGAGCTTCCAAGTTTACTAGATAAATATGGATTTAATCATATATCTGAATGTCAAGGAAGGAGCTGGAAATAATGAATCGTCCCCTCATAATCGCTCTTGATTTTCCAAGCCTAACAGTTGCGAAACATTTTCTAGCAGACTTTCAAGAAGAACAGCTTTTCGTGAAGGTTGGAATGGAATTATATTATCAAGAAGGCCCATCAGTCATTCATTTTTTAAAAGAGCAAGGCCACTCTGTTTTCTTAGATTTAAAGCTTCATGATATCCCCAATACGGTATATTCAAGCATGAAGCGTCTTGCTGGACTTGGTGTTGACCTAGTCAATGTGCATGCGGCAGGCGGAAAGAAGATGATGGAAGCAGCTAGAGAAGGACTTGAAGCGGGAACATCCATCGGGCGATCAAGACCTAAGTGTATTGCCGTCACTCAACTTACAAGTACAACTGAAGACGTAATGAGAAACGAAATATTAATAGAACGTAATCTACTAGATGTAGTTGTTGAATATGCCACATTAACGAAAAAAAGCGGATTAGATGGAGTTGTCTGCTCGTCTCTTGAAGTTCCAGTCATTAACAACCATCTAGGAAACGAATTTATGACAGTCACTCCAGGAATTCGTCAGGCTTCTGATGAAGTTGGTGATCAAGCACGGGTTGTTACACCCGAAAAGGCACGAGAATTAGGATCTTCTGCGATAGTTGTCGGCCGTTCGATCACAAGAGCGAATAACCCATTACAAACATACAAACAAATGAAAGCAGCATGGGAAGGGGTACAAGTATGAATAAAGAAATTGCTGGACATTTATTAGAGATTGGTGCTGTATTTTTACAGCCAAATGAACCATTTACGTGGTCTTCAGGATTGAAATCTCCTATTTATTGCGACAATCGTATGACCCTTTCATTTCCACATGTTCGTAAAGAAATAGCAAAGGGACTATCCGAATTGATTCAAACTCACTATCCAGATGTGGAAGTAATAGCAGGAACAGCAACAGCAGGAATTCCTCACGCAGCCTGGGTAAGTGATTTGTTACAATTACCGATGTGTTATGTTCGCAGTAAAGCAAAAGCACATGGCAAAGGAAATCAAATTGAAGGCAAGGTAATGAAGGGACACAAAGTAGTGGTGATTGAAGACCTTATTTCAACTGGTGGTAGTGCGATTACTGCAGCTGAAGCCCTTCGTGAAGCAGGATGTGAAGTAGCAGGTATTGTGGCAATTTTCTCATATCAGCTTCAAGCAGCTGCAGATCGTTTACAAGCAGCAAAACTTAGTGCACATACACTAACAGATTATCCTACATTAATCGAAGTAGCTTTAGAAAAAAATGTCGTAACTGAAAATGATATCGATAGTCTTCAAAGCTGGAGAGAAAACCCAGCTGAATGGAATACAAGTAAAGCGTAAAAAGAACCCTAGGAATTCGTTCCTAGGGTTTTCTAAGTTTTAGTATTACATCCTCTTCTGGTGTTATATATACAGTTTGTTGATTGTCATAGATTACATAACCTGGCTTTGAACCATTTGGTTTTTTGACATGACGAACCAATGTGTAATCGACTGGTACGGAGGATGAGTTTTTGGCCTTGCTGAAATATGCGGCAATGGTTGCAGCCTCAAGGATCGTTTCATTTGTTGGTTGCTTACTTCTAATAATGACATGTGAACCTGGAATGTCTTTCGTATGAAGCCAAATATCATCTCTAGCTGCTAATTTATTCGTTAAATAATCATTTTGTTTATTATTTTTACCAACGAGGATATCAGTCCCATCACTCGCTTGATAATGCTCAATGGACGGTTTCGTCGGCTTTATTTTTTTATGCCCTTTTTGTTGTTTGTTTTTAAGGTAGCCTTCCTCCATAAGTTCCTCACGAATTTCTTGTAAGTCCTTTGGTGCAGCAGATTCGATTTGTTGTAACAGAGAATCAAAATAGGCAATTTCTTCGTTTGCTTTTTCTATTTCATGCATGACATACGCAACAGCATTCTTTGCCTTCTGGTACTTTGAAAAATAGCTCTGAGCATTTTCAGATGGCGTTTTTTGCGGGCTTATAGGAATTGTTACCATCTCATTGTCTTCGGAATAGTAATTTAACACCTTTGCTTCCTTATCACCGCGGGAAATTGCATACATATTGGCGGTCAATAGCTCGCCAAATAGTTTATATTTTTCAGCTTTTTCGGATTCCACTAAGGTTGCTTCAAGCTTTTTAATCTTCTTTTCATTTTTCGATTTTTCATTCGCGATAAACCGTTCCAAATCGTTTCCTTGCTGCTTAACCCTATCCCGTTCTGCTTTTCCAAAATAATAACGATCAAGCATTTCACTAATTGAAGCGAATTCTCTTGCCTCACCGCCAATATGCTGTAAAGGAAGGATATAGAAAAAGTCCTTCTGCCCTTTTGTAATGATTTGTGGTGTGATTTGATGTTGCTTTAAGGCATCAATCATCGATAAAAATGGTCCAGCCAATGTTTTCCGGTTGGCTATTCCAGCTCGATATACAACTTCCTTGGCAAATAGCGGAGAAATGCCAGAAAACTTATTTACAATTTGCTGATCTAATTTACCAGCATTAAAATCGATTTTTGCCAAAAATAATTCTTCGTCGACTGTAAAAGGATCCGTCTTTTCTTGGGCTGGTGGTGCGACATATGTATAGCCTGGTAACACAGTGCGGTGTCGATTGACCGCTGGGGAGACGTGCTTAATACTATCTAAAATGGTTTGCTTTTGGGCATCAACAAGAATGATATTGCTATGTCTGCCCATAATTTCAATGATAAGTTGTTTTAATGAAACATCACCAAGTTCATTTCGACCCTTCATATCAAAGATGATAATCCTGTCCATGTCTACCTGACGAATATTTTCGATGATGCTGCCTTCAAGATGTTTGCGCAGTAGCATACAGAACATCGGTGGTTCATGTGGATTATCATATAATTCATTTGTCACATGAATACGGGCATAGCTTGGGTGAGCTGAAAGCAATAGCTTTTGATTCCTGCCATTTGAACGAACCTGAAATATTAATTCATTTTTATATGGTTGATAAATTTTTGAAATTCTTCCGTTTTCTAGTGTTTGTTGTAATTCATTCACGATTTGTTTAGTGAATATCCCATCGAATGTCATATCAATTTCCTCTTTTCTATATCAATAGAAGGAAGGCCTTCTACATCTCTTCAAACAATTGTACCAACAAAAAGGTGACTTAGAAAAAGTATAGCATTTTTTTGGACGAGACTGAATAAGCTTTCATAGATAGAACATTAATCATCAGAAGTTTCCACTTCTAATGATTAAGTTCAAGCCTCCGGCGGATGCTACGATTTTTCAAAGGAAATTTTTCGATCGTAAGACCAAAGACTAGGAACGCCACTTCCTGTGGCAACGTCTTTGTGACCCACATCGTGTGGGCCTAAAAAAATCGGGCGGCAAATACGCCAAGGCGCATTTGATTTATTGTGAGGGGTGTGTAAAAGACGGATGAAGTGGTATGAGCTTAGGTCAGAAGAAGTCGAAAAAAAAGTTAATACAAGCCTTTCTAGCGGTCTTTCCGACCACGAAGTGAAACAGCGACAAAAGCAATTTGGATATAATGAATTGAAGGAAGCAGAACGCCCTTCAGCACTTTTGCTTTTTTTAGCTCAGTTTAAGGATTTTATGGTTCTTGTATTACTTGCGGCAACTCTTGTTTCCGGGTTGTTAGGGGAATACATCGATGCCATTGCGATAATGGCGATTGTCTTAATCAATGGGTTTTTAGGTTTTTTTCAGGAACGAAAAGCAGAAAAATCGCTTCAAGCTTTAAAAGAGCTTTCTGCACCTCAAGTGAATGTATTCCGAAATAATGAATGGGTTCGAACTCCTTCTAAAGAACTTGTGGTAGGGGATATTATCAAATTCACTAGTGGAGACCGGATTGGTGCAGATATACGATTAGTAAATGTGAAAAGCTTAGAAATTGAAGAATCTGCATTAACAGGGGAATCAGTTCCGGTTACAAAGCAAGTTGACCCCATTCGTGATGAGGATGACGTTTCACTTGGTGACCAAGAAAATATGGCGTTTATGGGAACGATGGTAACACGTGGTAGTGGTGTCGGAATTGTAGTGGGTACAGGTATGGATACAGCGATGGGGCAAATTGCAGAGCTTCTTCAAACAGCACAAACGATGATTACCCCATTGCAAAGACGACTAGAGCAGTTAGGGAAAATCTTAATCACAGTTGCATTAATTTTAACGCTTATAGTTGTTGTTGTGGGTGTTATAAATGGACATGAAGTCTATGAAATGTTCTTAGCTGGAGTTTCTTTGGCTGTTGCCGCAATACCTGAAGGTCTTCCTGCAATTGTTACAGTTGCACTATCATTAGGTGTTCAACGGATGATTAAGAAGAATGCCATTGTCCGTCGTTTGCCAGCTGTTGAAACTTTAGGCTGTGCATCTGTCATTTGCTCTGATAAGACAGGGACAATGACACAAAATAAAATGACGGTAACGCATCTATGGTCTGGTGGCAAAACATGGACTGTTTCAGGTACAGGCTATGATGTAAATGGGAAATTTTTTGCGGAAGAAAAAGAAATCATACCTTCCGATCACAAAACCCTTCAACAATTATTAACCTTTGGCGTTTTATGTAATAATGCTTCATTAAAGCGAACCGATGATGACATTATTGTTGATGGTGATCCGACTGAAGGTGCTCTTCTTGTAGCGGGTATTAAGGCTGGCTTCTCAAATGAATTTTTAGCAAACCAATTTGAGATCGTTGAAGAGTTCCCATTTGATTCTGCAAGGAAAATGATGAGTGTCATTGTTAAGGATCGTTCAGGAAATCAATTTGTGGTGACAAAAGGGGCACCAGACGTTTTACTTGGTGTAAGTAAATCGGTTCTTTGGGATCATAAACAACAAACTTTATCACGAGATTACGAAAATAAGATTAAAGATGCGATTGAAGGATTAGCTTCAAATGCGCTTCGTACAATTGCGGTTGGTTTTAAACCATTACGCCCAAATCAACAAATAGTATCTGAACGTGAGGCAGAAAGTGATTTAACCTTTATTGGAATACAAGGGATGATTGACCCGCCACGCCCAGAAGTAAGAGCAGCTGTTAAAGAATGTAAGGATGCAGGTATTAAGACAATCATGATCACGGGTGACCATCTCGTTACGGCTAAAGCAATTGCTACTCAGCTCGGAATTCTACCAGCAGGTGGCAAAGTGCTAGATGGAAATGCTCTTTCGAAAATGGATGTTGAAGAGCTAGAAAACATTGTTGATGATGTCTATGTATATGCAAGGGTATCTCCTGAACATAAACTGAAAATTGTTAAAGCACTTCAAAGCAGAGGTCATATTGTTGCGATGACGGGTGACGGGGTAAACGATGCTCCAGCAATTAAAGCATCTGATATTGGAATAGCGATGGGGATTACAGGAACAGATGTTGCGAAAGAAGCTTCATCACTTGTATTGCTTGATGATAACTTTGCAACCATTCGTGCAGCGATTAAGGAAGGTAGAAATATCTATGAAAATATTAGAAAGTTCATCCGATATTTATTAGCTTCCAATGTTGGGGAAATTCTAGTGATGTTGTTTGCGATGCTAATGGCTCTTCCACTGCCACTCGTACCAATTCAAATTCTTTGGGTCAACCTTGTGACAGACGGATTACCAGCGATGGCACTTGGGCTTGACCAACCAGAGGGTAATTTGATGAAACATGGACCCCGACATCCAAAAGAAGGAGTATTTGCAAGAGGCCTAGGTTGGAAAATCATAAGTCGCGGTTTCTTAATCGGTATTGCGACATTAGCTGCCTTTATGGTGGTATATCATCGAGACCCTAACAATCTAGGGTATGCGCAAACAATCGCGTTTGCAACACTTGTCATGGCTCAGTTAATCCATGTATTTGATTGTCGGAGTGAGCGTTCTATTTTTCATCGAAATCCATTCCAAAATATGTACTTAGTATGGGCGGTAATCTCATCTATTCTTTTGATGTTAATTGTTATTTACTATCCGCCGCTACAACCTGTTTTCAAGACGTATGCGATCGAACCAAGAGATTGGCTCCTAGTAATTGGAATGTCAGCATTACCAACATTCCTACTTGCAGGATCGTTATTAACAAGCAAAAAATCCGAAGCACGTGCATAAAATCGAGCAATACTTGGAATTTAGACATAAAACTGTGTTATAATTCATGAGGTAATGGAGATCATACTCTATTACCTTTTTTCATTGGTTTAAAACTATTCGCTTTTAAAAAACAGTGGTAAAATATAAATTGTTATGGTGAACGTGTACATATAAAGAAATACCTGTTTTGAAGGAATGGATGTGATATGATGATTGCAAGTATGACAGGTTATGGACGTGCCAAAAAAGAATCCAATACATTTTTCGTTCATGCAGAGTTAAAATCTGTAAACCATCGATTCTTTGAAATCAATGTAAGATTACCTAGACAACTACTGTTCCTTGAAGATAAAATAAAAAAAGCAATAGGCGAGTATGTAAAAAGAGGGCGTGTCGAGGTATTTCTTACAATTGAAGGTGAAGGACTTGTTACGAAAACAGTCTCTATTGATTGGGATTTATTAGAAGCCTTAGTAACATCAACAAAGCAAATCCAAGATAAATACCAGCTTACTGATCAAATCACAACCGGGCAGCTGCTTTCAAATGAAGATATTCTCTCCATTGAAGAAAAAGAAACAGAAAACCAAGAACTGGAAACCGTCGTTCTAGAGGTTATTGAACGCGCAGCACTGCAGTTGAGACAAATGAGAGAAGTTGAAGGTAAGGCGTTAATCGAAGATATTTTTTTATTTCTTGGACAAATCGAAGAGAACATACATACGATCAAAGAATATGCACCAAGAGTAGTTTCTCATTATCGTGACCGTATTGAAAAAAGAATTAAGGAATATATTGGAAATGAATTTGATGAAAATCGGATTCTCACAGAAGTTGCTTTATTTGCGGAAAAAGCGGATATCAGTGAAGAATTAACACGACTTGAAAGTCATATGAATCAGTTCAGGGAGACCGTCCAAACAAATGAACCTATTGGTAGAAAGCTTGATTTTATTGTTCAAGAAATGAACAGGGAAATCAATACAATTGGTTCAAAAGCAAATGATTCTTTAATTGCTAAGCATGTGGTGGAAATGAAAAGCTTATTAGAGAAAATAAAAGAGCAAGTTCAAAATATAGAATAAGCTTGATTAGTAAACCATATTCGCGGCAAAAATAGAGGGGTACATAATGGGGGAGATTAAGTGCAAATCAAATTAATAAATATCGGATTTGGGAATATTGTCTCGGCCAACAGAATTATTTCTATTGTTAGTCCTGAATCTGCTCCGATTAAACGAATTATTCAAGATGCTAGGGACCGAGGAATGCTTATTGACGCTACATATGGAAGAAGGACACGTGCTGTCATGATTATGGATAGTGACCACATTATACTATCTGCAGTCCAGCCAGAGACGGTTGCACAAAGACTATCAAAAGAAGAAGAGCTAACAGACGAAGGGTAGGGTTAAGGACGAATGAAAGAAAGAGGTTTACTAATTGTTCTATCAGGGCCATCTGGTGTGGGAAAAGGAACTGTTCGAAAAGCCATTTTTTCACAGCCTGATACAAAATTTCAATACTCCATTTCAATGACGACGAGAAAACCTCGAGAAGGCGAAGTCGATGGTGTCGATTACTTCTTTAAATCGAAAGAGGAGTTTGAAGAATTAATTCAAAATGACAAACTTCTTGAATGGGCAGAGTATGTGGGGAACTATTATGGAACTCCAATAGATTATGTCGAATCAACGTTACAAGAAGGGAAGGATGTATTTTTAGAAATTGAAGTTCAAGGTGCACTTCAAGTAAGAAAAGCGTTCCCAGAAGGTTTATTCATTTTCTTAGCTCCACCAAGTCTGAAAGAATTAAAGAACAGAATCGTTACGAGGGGTACTGAAACTGATGATTTAATTCTTAACAGAATGAAGGTTGCAAAAGAAGAAATTGAAATGATGGACGCCTATGATTATGTGGTTGAAAATGATCAAGTTGAGCTTGCCTGCGATCGGATTAATGCAATCGTTACTGCTGAGCATTGTCGACGAGACCGTGTGGCAAGACGCTATAAACAAATGCTGGAGGTTGATTTTTAATGTTAGACCCATCTATTGATTCATTATTAAATAAATTAAATTCCAAATATACGCTTGTGACTGTTGCTGCTAAACGGGCAAGAGTCATGCAAGAAAAAAATGATGGAATGGTACAAAATCCTGTATCCTTTAAGTCAGTTGGTAAAGCACTAGAAGAAATCGATGCAGGTCTTCTTTATTATTCAACTGATAAGAAGACTGATGTTGATACAACACCAACAATTAATGAATAACCGAAAATAACAACCTCTCTTGTAGGTTGTTATTTTTTTACAAAGTATGCTTTTTTGTTAAGGGGGATTCAAATGCTCAATAAAAATATACTGCTCTGTGTCAGTGGTGGGATTGCTGTATATAAAGCTGCAGCATTAACAAGCAAGCTAACTCAGGCTGGGGCTAATGTAAAAGTAATTATGAGTGATTCTGCAATGAAATTTGTCAATCCGCTCACATTCCAAGCACTATCAAGAAGTAATGTGTACTTTGATACCTTCGATGAAAAAAATCCTGCAGTTATTGCTCATATTGACCTTGCTGATTGGGCTGATCTTGTCGTTGTTGCACCTGCAACAGCCAATTCAATCGGTAAGCTTGCAAATGGAATCGCAGATAATATGATTACGACCACATTGCTTGCAACCACAGCACCTGTCTGGATTGCTCCAGCGATGAATGTCCATATGTATGACCACCCTGCAGTAAAACGTAATATCGATATTTTAGCTAAGGATGGATATCAATTTATTGAACCGTCTGAAGGTTATTTAGCCTGTGGATATGTTGGAAAAGGTCGACTTGAAGAGCCAGAAAAAATAGTCGAACTCATAACTGCTCATTTTTCGGAGCCACCGTTACTAAAAGGAAAAAAGATCTTAATTACGGCAGGACCGACTCGGGAAAGGCTAGACCCTGTTCGTTTCTTTACAAATCGTTCAACTGGAAAAATGGGTTATGCCATAGCTGAAGCGGCAAATAAAATGGGTGCAGAAGTAACCTTAATTTCTGGTCCGACTACTCTTCAGACTCCTCCTAATGTCAAGGTCATTCGCGTTGAATCTGCAGAAGAGATGTTTACACAAGTCATGGCCTTTTATAAACAAAGTGATATTGTCATTAAATCAGCAGCTGTTGCAGATTATCGTCCAAAGCAAGTCTATGATGGGAAAATGAAAAAGAAATCTGGGGATCTCGTCTTAGAGCTTGAAAGAACAACTGATATATTAAAAACATTAGGTGAACAAAAGGAACACCAATTTTTAGTTGGTTTTGCAGCGGAGACGGACAATATTGGTGAATATGCAAAACGGAAACTTTTATCGAAAAATCTTGATATGATTGTTGCAAACAATGTAACTACACAGGGAGCGGGATTTGGTACGGATACAAATCTTGTAACCATCTACAAAAAGGATGGAACCTTCAAAGAACTTCCGATGATGACAAAGCTTGATGTTTCTAAAGCATTACTTCGTGAAGTGAAGCTGATGATGGATGGCGAAATAGAATGAAAATTGCTAGCATTATTGTCGATGTTCCTGCCATGCAAACAGATAAGCCATATGATTACCTCGTTCCTGACAAATGGAGTGACATGATTGTACCCGGAATGAGGGTCGTCGTGCCATTTGGTCCTCGTAAAGTACAGGGGTTTGTTATGAGTCTATCAAACGAGGCCGAAGTTAATAAGCTGAAGGAAATTCACTCTGTGCTTGACCTCACACCTGCTTTGAATGAAGAACTTCTTCATATTGGCAAATGGTTAACGGAAAAAACACTATGCTTTACGATATCTGCTCTACAAGCAATGCTTCCGTCCGCGATGCGGGCGAAATATGAAAAGGAAATTAGACTGCTTGACTCATCGAAAAGACATGATTTGAATCCGGCAATTCAGGCTTCTTTTGAAAAGCATGATGAGGTTCATTGGGAAGATGCTGAAAAAAGTGATTTATTGCATATTTACCAAAAGGATATTAAAAAAGGACTTCTCGAAGTTGTCTACAAGGTGAAAAATCGCAGCAACAAGAAAACGATGAAACAGGTGCAGCTATCACTCTCGAGAGAAGAAACTGAAAATGTGGTCCAGGAGCTACCGGCGACAGCAAAAAAACAAAAACAAGTACTTGAATTTTTTCTGACAAATAATCAGCCAATCTTTTTAAAGGAACTTTTGCAAGAGGTTGGTGTAACGGACAGTACAATTCGAACAATGGTGAAGAAAGGGTATATTTCCGAACAAAATGTTGAAGTTTACCGAGATCCTTACGCGGACAAGCATTTTGAGCAAACGACACCAATGCCATTGACAAGTGAACAGCAAAAGGCGATCTCTCCGGTTTTAGCTTCAATTGAAGATGTCTTGCATAAGGTATTTTTAATGTATGGCGTTACCGGAAGTGGAAAGACCGAGGTTTATATGCAGGCGATTGACGCTGTCCTAAATAAGGGAAAAGAAGCGATTGTCCTTGTTCCTGAAATCTCCCTGACACCACAGATGGTAAATCGATTCAAGGGGCGCTTTGGTTCCCAAGTGGCTGTGATGCATAGTGGACTTGGGATTGGCGAGAAATATGATGAATGGCGAAAAATTTATCGTAAGGAAGTAAGTGTTGTAGTTGGAGCAAGATCTGCGATATTTGCTCCGTTTGAAAATATTGGGATAATTATCATTGATGAAGAACATGAGTCTAGCTATAAGCAGGAAGATAATCCAAGATACCATGCCAGAGACGTCGCGATTTTTCGTGGACAGCTGCATAATGCGCCTGTCATTTTAGGAAGCGCAACACCAACTCTTGAATCCTTTGCACGTGCTTCAAAAAATGTCTATGAACTTCTTACATTAAAGGAGCGAGTCAATCATAGACCGTTACCGACTGTTGATATTGTTGATATGCGCGAGGAGTTACGTAATGGAAATCGTTCGATGTTCTCAGGTGCCCTTTTTGATAAATTAACTGCACGACTTGAACGAAACGAACAGTCGGTTTTATTTTTAAATAAACGCGGACACTCTTCTTTTGTTATGTGTAGAGATTGTGGCTATGTTGCAAATTGTCCGCATTGTGATATTTCATTAACCTATCATCGACCACATCACCGCTTGAAATGTCATTATTGTGGCTATGAAACATTCATGCCTACTGCATGTAATGAGTGCGGCAGTGAACATATCCGATTTTTTGGAACGGGTACGCAGAAGGTCGAAGAAGAACTTGCAAAAGTGTTACCTGAAGCAAGGGTAATCCGAATGGACGTCGATACAACGAGTCGAAAAGGGTCCCATGAGAAATTATTGAAGGAATTCGGAGAAGGAAGAGCCGATATCTTATTAGGAACACAAATGATTGCAAAGGGATTAGATTTTCCGAATGTCACATTAGTCGGCGTTCTCACTGCAGATACGATGCTCAATCTACCGGATTTTCGTTCGTCAGAAAAGACATTCCAGCTTCTCACACAGGTTAGTGGAAGGGCCGGACGTCATGAGTTATCTGGTGAGGTTGTGATTCAAAGCTACACACCGGAGCATTATAGCATTGAGTTTGCAAGTCATCATAATTATGATGGATTCTATCAAAATGAAATGCGAATAAGGAAGGCTCATTCCTATCCGCCTTTTTACTATTTGGCATTAGTCACAATAACTCATCCCGAGCTTACAAAAACGGTAGATGTGGCTGAGAAAATTGCAATCTATTTACGTAAGTCATTATCCAATCAATCCATCATCTTAGGTCCGGTGACCTCACCGATTGCCCGAATTAATAATAGATATCGATATCAATGCATGATAAAATACAAAAATGAGCCAAATCTGAATAAGCTTTTAAAAGGGATTTTGGATCGTTACCAAAGAGAAATTGCACAAAACTCACTTACATTGTCAATTGACTTAAACCCATATATTATGATGTAGTTTAAAGTTGAGAAAAAAGAGAGAGACTAATAGAAAAGTGCAAGGCGCCTTGGTAGCGGAACATCGACTAACTACCGCCACGTCCTGTGGCGAACGTCGATGTCAGCACTTCCTCGAAAATGCCATGCATTTCCTTCGTGCGATGATAATGCTGCCGACGCCTTCCTTGTCCTGTGCAAGTCTAAGCATAAGACGAGCGCTGACAGAAGGTGCATTTTACCTTCCGAAGCAATTGGCTTATGACCAGAGAGCCGATGGCTTCTTGAGCTAGACATATAAAAAAGTAGAATGTTGGAGGAACTCGCTTGTCTTTATTACCAATTGTTAAATATCCAAATGAAATACTCGAAGTAGAATGTGAAAAGGTGACAACCTTTGATCGGAAATTATCGAAATTAATTAAAGATATGTATGATACAATGCTTGAGGCGGACGGTGTTGGCTTAGCAGCTCCTCAAGTTGGAATTGCAAAACAAATCGCGATCGTTGATATAGGAGACGAGAGTGGACTCATTGAATTGATAAATCCCGTGATCCTTGAGCAAAAAGGGGAACAGGTAGGTCCAGAAGGCTGTCTAAGTTTTCCGGACCTTTTTGGTGAAGTAACCCGTTATGATTACATTAAGGTGAGAGCGCAAAACCGAAGAGGAAAAATATACGTATTTGAGGCAAGAGATTTCTTGGCTAGAGCCATTCAGCATGAAATCGATCACCTTCATGGTATTTTATTTACCTCAAAGGTGAACCGTTTTTATGAAGAAGGAGAAATTGAAGGGTAGGTAATAATATGGAACGCATTGTATTTATGGGTACCCCTGATTTTTCGGTACCTGTTTTACGTCAAATAATAGAGGATGGCTACGAGGTTGTAGCTGTTGTGACACAACCGGATAGACCAGTAGGAAGAAAAAGAGTGTTAACACCACCACCTGTTAAAGTTGAGGCGTTAGCACATAATATCCCAGTCTTACAACCAAATAAAATAAGAGAACAACAAGAAATCGAACAAGTGTTAAGCTATAAGCCTGATTTAATCATAACTGCGGCATTTGGGCAAATCCTTCCAAAAGAACTGCTGGAAGCTCCTCAGTATGGATGTATAAATGTACATGCATCTTTACTACCTGAGCTAAGAGGGGGAGCGCCGATTCATTATTCACTCCTTCAAGGCAAGAAAAAAACAGGTGTTACCATTATGTATATGGTTGAAAAGCTTGATGCAGGGGATATTTTAACACAAGTAGAAATCCCGATTTTAGAAACAGACCATGTTGGTTCATTACATGACAAATTAAGTGTGGCTGGTTCCAAGCTTTTATCGGAAACCCTGCCTTTACTTTTAGCTAATAAAATAACACCGATAAAGCAGGATGATTCCAGGGCAACCTTTGCATCAAACATTAAACGCGAACAGGAAAAGATAGATTGGACAAAAGATGGAGAGGATATTTATAACCATATCCGTGGGCTCCACCCTTGGCCTGTTGCATATACCACATTAAATGGAGAGGTTATGAAAATCTGGTGGGGTGAAAAGATACCTTCCTCTACATCAAAACCCTGCGGTACTGTTGTTTCAATTGAAAAAGATGGCTTTATTGTTTCGACTGGGAATACTACTTTTATAAAAATCACTCAACTCCAGCCTGCCGGAAAGAAAAAGATGACTGCAGCGCAATTCTTAATGGGGGCAGATTTACAGGTAGGGACTCGGTTAGGAGACAACGATGACGAAGACTAATGTTCGAAATGTAGCACTTGAAATATTATTACAAATTGAAAAAAATCAAGCATATAGCAATATACTGTTGAACCAAATGATTAAAAAACATGAGGTTAAAGGGAAAGATGTAGGACTTCTCACCGAGATTGTCTATGGTACGATCCAACGTCGCGATACACTCGATTTTTATTTAGCTCCATTTTTAAAAAAGAGTAAAAAGCTTGATCAATGGGTAAGAATTCTATTAAGGCTTTCCCTCTACCAAATGGTTTTTTTAGACAGAGTACCAGAACGGGCAATCTTTTTTGAAGCGGTCGAAATTGCCAAAAAAAGAGGACATAAAGGAACGGCTTCGCTTGTAAATGGAGTGTTACGTTCCATCCAACGCGAGGGTTTGCCGTCACTTGATCAACTTAAAGATGAAGTGGAACGACTTGCAATTGAAACGAGTCACCCACTATGGCTTGTTAAGCGATGGATCCGGCAAATTGGAATGGAAGAAACTCGCAAAATGTGTGAGGTCAATTGTACGCCTCCAGAACAAACTGCACGTGTCAATCGTGTATTGACAACGCGAGACGAGCTTATTCAAATGCTAAAAGAGGATGGAATCGAAGCGGAAGCAGGGTCCGTTTCTGTTGATGCTATTAAAGCTACTCGTGGCAATCTAGTCCATGCAAATGCCTTTAAGGAAGGCTATATCACCATTCAGGATGAAAGTTCCATGCTTGTGGCCCGTGCGCTCGGTGTTAAGAAAAACGATCAAATTCTTGATAGCTGCGCTGCACCTGGTGGTAAAACAACACATATTGCTGAATTACTGGACAATACAGGTAAGGTTTTTTCGATAGATCTCCATAAGCATAAAGTTAAATTAATAAATGAAGCCGTAAACCGATTGGGGCTTGAAAATGTGGAGACAAAAGCCCTTGATAGTAGAAAAGCAAGCGAAATTTTCAAAGCACAAAGCTTTGATAAGATTCTCGTTGATGCCCCTTGTTCAGGTTTTGGGGTTATTAGAAGAAAGCCAGACATAAAATATGCAAAATCAGAATTAGACAATGGAAACCTTGCAAAAATACAATTAGCCATTTTAAATGAGGTTTCAACTTTATTAAAAAAAGATGGTATACTCGTGTATAGCACATGTACAATAGAGTACGAAGAAAATGAAGGTGTCATTAAAGCCTTCCTTGAACAAAATGAAGATTTTGAGTTAGACGATACAATAGAAAATTACCTGCCTGAAATAGTGAAGCCATATCTTAAAAATGGACAACTTCAGCTTTATCCACATTATTTTGGAACGGATGGATTTTATATTGCAAGATTAAGAAAGCGGGTGTAAAGTATTGGAAGAAGTACAAACAACTAGAAGAAAAAAACAAAACTTACCAAATTCAAAACCATCCATTTATTCTCTTCAATTAGAAGAAATCGAAAACTGGCTCATTGAAAACGGTGAGAAGAAATTTCGAGGAAATCAGATTTTTGAGTGGCTCTACACGAAGCGGGTAACATCATTTGATGAAATGACCAACTTATCAAATGCACTACGACAAAAGCTTGCTGAACAATTTACAATAACAACACTTAAAACAATCATCCAGCAAACATCAGCTGATGGAACGATGAAGTTTTTATTTGAACTACATGATGGGTATTCAATTGAAACAGTTCTTATGAGACATAGCTATGGGAACTCCATTTGTGTGACAACACAGGTTGGCTGCCGGATCGGTTGTACCTTCTGTGCGTCAACATTAGGTGGCCTAAAGCGAAATCTTGAGGCTGGCGAAATTGTTGCCCAAGTGGTAAAGGTTCAAAAAGCATTGGATGAACTTGGTGAACGAGTCAGTCATTTAGTCATTATGGGAATTGGTGAACCATTTGATAATTACGACCAAATGCTTTCATTCCTAAAAATTATTAATCATGATAAAGGACTAAATATTGGGGCACGTCATATTACCGTTTCAACAAGTGGAATCATTCCAAAAATCTATAAGTTTGCAGATGAAAAATTACAAATAAATTTTGCAATCTCTTTACATGCACCTAATACAGAAATTAGAAGCAGATTGATGCCCATTAATCGTGCATATAAACTGCCAGATCTAATGGAAGCAGTACGCTATTATATTGAAAAAACAGGGAGAAGAATTAGCTTTGAATACGGGTTGTTTGGTGGTGTCAACGATCAAGTTGAACATGCTGAAGAACTTGCTGAGCTATTAAAGGGAATTAAGTGCCATGTTAATTTAATTCCAGTCAATTATGTTCCTGAACGCGATTATGTGAGAACACCAAGAGAACAGATCTTTGAATTTGAAAAGACGTTAAAGAAACATGGTGTGAATGTAACAATTCGACGCGAACAAGGTCATGATATCGATGCTGCCTGTGGTCAATTACGAGCAAAGGAGCGTAAAGAGGAGACGAGGTGAAACTTATGAAGTCGTTCTTTTTGACAAACCGGGGAAAAGTAAGGCAAATCAATGAAGATAGCTGTGGTGTTTATCATAATAAGGATGGACAAATATTAGCGGTCGTCGCAGATGGAATGGGCGGGCATTTAGCTGGTGATGTTGCAAGTCATATGACAACATCACAGCTCAAGTCCTACTGGGAGGCAAGTGAAAAGCTCTCTACATCTGATTCAGCTGAAAGCTGGCTAGAAGAGCATATCTTTAAAATCAACTCAAATCTATTCAAACATTCTCAAGAAAATAAGGAATGTAAAGGTATGGGAACGACTGTTGTTGCTGCAATATGTACGGACCTATTTACCACTGTAGCTCATATTGGTGATAGTCGTTGCTATTGTCTGAATAGTCATGGGTTCCAACAAATTACAGAAGATCATTCACTTGTGAATGAACTTGTTCGTTCAGGTCATATTTCTAAAGAAGATGCAGAGCATCATCCACGGAAAAATGTTGTTTTACGTGCATTAGGTACGGAAGCAAATGTCCAAATGGATTTAAAAACATTAATATTAGAAGAAGGCGATATGCTTTTAATCTGCTCAGACGGTTTGTCTAATAAAGTCTCGGAAGTGGAATTAAAAGGTATTCTCGAAAGTGACGATTCAATCGAAAAAAAGTGCGAAAAACTTGTTCAATTGGCCAATGACAATGGCGGAGAAGATAATATAACACTCGTAATCGTCGATTACACGTCTGAAAGTGAGGGAGAATAATCCTATGCTTATTGGTAGACGATTAAGTGGTCGTTATAAAATTCTTGAAGTCATTGGTGGGGGCGGAATGGCGAATGTGTATCTTGCACGTGACGTAATTCTCGAACGAGATGTCGCCATTAAAGTTCTACGGTTAGATTTTTCAAATGATGAAGAATTTATCAAGCGCTTTAGACGAGAAGCCCATGCGGCTACAAGTTTGGCTCACCCAAATATTGTGAGTATTTACGATGTGGGTGAAGAAGAGGATATTTATTATATCGTAATGGAATATGTTCCTGGCCAAACCTTAAAACAATACATACAACGAAATGCACCGCTTCATCCAAAAGAAGCAATTAACATCATGTTGCAGCTTACATCTGCAATCACACATGCACATCAAAATCAGATTGTTCACCGTGATATTAAACCTCAAAATATCCTAATTGATCACGACGGAACAGTAAAGGTAACTGATTTTGGGATTGCAGTTGCACTTAGCTCAACAACGATAACGCAAACAAACTCTGTGCTAGGTTCAGTTCATTATTTATCACCCGAACAAGCAAGAGGCGGCATGTCAACACGAAAGTCTGACATCTATTCTCTAGGTATTGTGATGTTTGAACTATTAACAGGTCGTGTTCCTTTTGAAGGTGAATCTGCAGTATCAATTGCACTCAAGCATTTGCAAACAGATACTCCTTCACCAAAAAGATGGAATGCTACAATCCCGCAGAGTGTTGAAAATATTATTTTAAAAGCGACTGCAAAAGACCCATTTCATCGCTACGATACAGCTGAAGAAATGGAAGAGGATTTGCAGACAGCACTTTTCCCTAATCGTTTAAATGAAGAAAAATTTGTCATACCCGATATGGATGATGAAGTGACAAAAGCGATTCCAATTATTAAGGAAAATGCCCCATTATCACCTGAAACACTGGTCAGAGACTCTCAGAAGAACAGTAATCAGACTGAGAAGGACGATCCAAAACCAAAGAAAAAGAAGAAAAATAGGCTTTTAGTAACACTTGCCATCATCTTTTTCTTTATCATTGGCGCTGGTGTAGCAGCAGTTACGGTTTTTCCAGCTTTATTTTTGCCGAAGGATGTTGAAGTACCTAACGTTTCAAATATGGATTATGATCGAGCAGTGACCAAATTGAAGGAAGCTGGATTTACGATTGGTGACACTATTGAAATCAGTGACCAAGAAATCCAAGAAGGATATATCGTTCGGACAGACCCTGAAGCAGGAGATTCGGTAAAGGAAGGCGCCACGATTGATTTATATGAAAGTACCGGCAAAAAGAAAGTGGCATTTAAGGATTATATAGGTAAAGATTTCGAGGAAGTTAAGGCCAAACTAGATAAAGAAAATTACTTTTATGTGAAAAAGGAAGAAGAATTTAATGATAGTGCTCCTGGAACCATCCTTAAGCAATCCATTGAAGCAGGAGAAGAGGTTGTTCCAGAAGAAACGGAGGTTACCTTTACGGTAAGTAAAGGACTCGAAACTATTAAACTTGCTGATTTAACATATTATCCAACAAATGCACTTGATGAATATGCAAGAACAACGGGGCTCTCGATCGACTATACAGAAGAACAATTTTCAAATGATATTCCAGCAGGCCAAGCGATTTCTCAATCACCAGAACAAGGGAAAGAGTTAACGAAGGGTGCTCAGGTCAAAGTAATTATGTCAAAAGGGCCTGAACCTAAAAAGCCGGTAACGGTTAAACGTACATTAACACTTGAATATACACCTGATGAAGAAGGAAATCCACAATTAGTGAAAATCTTTATTGAGGATGCAGAACATAAGATCACGGACGTATATAAACAGATTGAACTCAAGGAAACACAAAAAATTGATATTGATTTTGTAATTAATCCTGGCGAAACGGCCGAATATCTGGTCTATATTGACAATGAACCTTCTATGAAAGAGGAAATTCAGTATCCAGAAGAATAGGTTGAAAAGGGGTAGCTTACATGTAGCTACCCGATATGTCGAGACGAATGAAATGAAAACAAGGAGTGAAACTATGCCAGAAGGCAAAATTATTAAAGCATTAAGCGGTTTTTATTATGTTCAAGACGAAAATGGAGAACTGATTCAATGTCGTGGTAGAGGGGTCTTTCGAAAAAATAAAGTCACCCCATTGGTAGGTGACAATGTTCTATTTCAGGCAGAAAATAATACAGATGGCTATATTTTAGAAGTAATGGAACGTAAAAATGAACTGGTTCGTCCACCAATTGCAAATGTTGATCAAGCTATTTTAGTTTTTTCAGCGATTAAACCCGATTTCAGTCCATTGTTGTTAGATCGCTTTCTGGTTTTAGTTGAATCCAACGATATAGAGCCTATTATTTGTATAAGTAAAACGGATTTAATTTCGGAAGATGGGGTTCAAGAAATAGAGGAATATGCAAGAAACTATCGAAAAATTGGCTATCACGTCCTATTAACGTCGACGAAGGAAAAAGATGGGATAGACCAGCTGCTACCTTTATTAGAAAAGCGAATTTCAGTATTTGCTGGTCAATCCGGTGTAGGGAAATCATCCCTGTTAAATTCGCTTCGACCAGATTTAGAACTAGAAACAAATGAAATTTCAATGTCACTAGGCAGAGGAAAGCATACGACTAGACATGTGGAATTAATTGAAATCGGCAATGGGCTTGTTGCAGATACGCCAGGATTTAGTTCGTTGGAATTTCTTACAATCGAAGCAGAAGAACTAGCATATTGCTTTCCGGAAATATATGAAGCGGGTGCAAATTGTAAATTTCGTGGTTGCACCCATATTTCTGAGCCGAAGTGTGCTGTCAGACAAAGCATAGAGGATGGAAGTATTGAACAATTTCGGTATAACCACTATGTAAGTTTTTATGAAGAAATAAAGGAAAGAAAGCCGAGGTATTAATCATGATTAAAATTGCACCATCCATTCTTTCAGCAGATTTTGCAAAACTTGGAGAAGAGATCAAGGATGTTGAAAATGGGGGAGCAGACTATATCCATGTAGATGTCATGGATGGTCACTTTGTTCCAAATATTACAATCGGTCCACTCATCGTAGAAGCGATTAGACCTATTACTAAATTACCATTAGATGTTCATTTGATGATTGAAAATCCTGACCAATATATTCCTGCTTTTGCAAAAGCAGGGGCGGACTTTTTAACAGTTCATGTAGAGGCATGTCCACATCTTCATCGTACCATTCAGTTAATTAAATCTCATGGCGTAAAGGCTGGTGTTGTTTTAAACCCAGCTACACCGGTTGATTCGATAAAGCATGTGATTGAGGATATTGATTTAGTGTTATTAATGACAGTAAACCCTGGATTTGGTGGGCAAAAATTCATCCATTCTGTCCTTCCTAAAATTGAGGAAGTTGCACAGATGGTCAAAGAAAAGAATTTGAATGTAGAGATCGAAGTTGACGGAGGAGTCAATCAAGAAACAGCAAAACTTTGTGTCCAGGCAGGTGCAAATGTTCTTGTTGCTGGATCAGCGATTTATGGTCAAGAGGATCGGAAGGCGGCAATGGAGAAAATACGTAGTTTGTAGAAAGAGCAGATCTTCCTGCTCTTTTTTTTCTTGTAAGATAAGAAAGTATAAAATTTTTACGTAGTTTTCGATGTCTAGCTCCAGGCGCCATCGGCTCGAGGTCATAAGCCAATCGCTTCGGAAGGCAAGAAGCGCCTTCTGTCAGCGCTCGTCTTATGCTTGTCGCCGATAGGCGGGCGCCTTGCACTTTTCTTAACTTGTATATTGATTCTAAGTGAGAACGATGTTTTAGGAATAATCTTCAATTGAATTGTACTTTTTTTCATCGATAAGGCATAAGAATGTTTTAAGAGGTTTCCATGAAATTGCTTTTATTTATATGTACTATGGTACTATTTTTTTTCATTTGAATATTAATAATAAGGTAGACCGTGTGAATTCAAAGAAAGTACGTGGATATTGCATTGAGGAGGGAAAGTATGAAATTTTATACAATTAAGTTACCAAAGTTCTTAGGCGGTATCGTCCGTGCGATGTTAGGATCATTTAAAAAAGGATAAAAAAAGCACCGTCCATAGGTGCTTTTTTTGTGCAAATTTTTAGCTCTTACAATTTGTAAGAGCTAATGCGCTTCTTTATTACACGCGTTCTACTTTACCAGATTTTAATGCTCTTGCAGAAACGTATACGCGTTTTGGTTTACCATCAACTAAAATACGAACTTTTTGTAGGTTAGCTCCCCATTTACGTTTTGATGCGTTCATTGCATGGGAACGAGCGTTACCAGTAGTAGTTTTTCTACCTGTGATTACACATTTACGTGCCATTCTATTTCCCTCCTAACTTACATAGCAACAATCAAACATATCGCTTTCTTCATAGAAATACTTATATAATTTATCATAACTGATGGGATATTGCAATACTTCAAAACCTGCGTTTAAAGGAAAAATACTTGTCATGACATAGAAATTTTTAAAAGTTATATACTAAATCATAATGAATCCATAATAGAAGCTGACGAATTACTTTTAAAAAATGCGATATTATAGTAAAATGACTGTAGCCAAGGTGAACAATTATAAAGGGGGAGTCTCTCATGTCCATCGAATTAAAAACAAAGTACGGACAAATTGATATATCAAACGATGTAATTGCAACAGTTGCTGGTGGAGCTGCTATCGATTGTTACGGGATCGTCGGAATGGCGTCACGAAAGCAAATAAAAGATGGTATTTCTGAGCTTTTACGAAAAGAAAATTTTGCCCGTGGTATTGTTGTTCGTCAAGAAAATGATGAAGTGCATATCGACATGTACATAATTGTAAGTTATGGCACGAAAATTTCTGAGGTTGCCCACAATGTTCAATCTAAGGTGAAATATACATTAGACCAAACAGTAGGACTTGCTGTAAGCTCGGTTAATATTTACGTGCAAGGAGTTCGTGTAACGAACCCATAAAGAGGAGGAAAATTGCGTGTCAATTACTACATTAGATGGAAAACGTTTTGCAAAAATGGTGTTATTAGGAGCTACTCATTTATCTAATAACGCAAAAATGGTAGATGCCCTTAACGTTTTCCCTGTTCCAGATGGTGATACCGGAACGAATATGAATCTTTCCATGACATCTGGTGCAAAGGAAGTAAAAAATAATGTTACCCCACATATTGGTAAAGTCGGAGCATCATTAGCACGAGGATTATTAATGGGTGCCCGTGGTAACTCTGGGGTTATTCTATCTCAGCTTTTTAGAGGCTTTTCCAAGGCTATTGAACAAAAGGAAACGTTGAATGCTGCTGAATTTGCCCATGCTTTTGAAATGGGTGTGGAAACAGCATATAAGGCTGTTATGAAACCTGTTGAAGGAACGATACTAACAGTTGCAAAAGATGCTGCTAAACGTGCGGTTGCTGTTGCAAGTAACGAGTCTGATATCATTGTTGTGATGGACGAACTTTTAAAAGAAGCGAAGGCGTCATTAAATCGTACTCCTGATCTATTACCTGTATTGAAGGAAGTTGGGGTTGTTGATAGTGGCGGACAAGGATTAGTACTTGTTTACGAAGGATTCCTTTCAGAATTAAAGGGTGAAACAATTGAGAACATGTCAATTGCAGCACCATCAATGAATGAACTTGTTAATGCAGAACATCATAAAAGTGTTCAAAGTCATATGAATACTGAGGATATCGTATTTGGTTACTGTACAGAATTTATGGTGAAGTTTGAACCGGAAAAAACGAGCAAACATCCATTTTCTGAAGAACAGTTCCGAAATGATTTAAGTCGTTTTGGTGATTCTTTATTAGTGATCTCTGACGATGATATTGCAAAAGTACATATCCATTCGGAGCAGCCTGGTGAGGTTTTATCCTATGGCCAACGTTATGGAAGCTTAATCAAAATGAAGATAGAAAATATGCGTGAGCAGCATACGGCTATTCTAAATGAAGATGAAGCACATGCTCCAGTACAGGAGAAACGTCACAAAGAAAAAGAGAAATTTGCGATCATCACTGTTGCTATGGGTGCGGGAATTACTGAGTTATTTAAGAGTATCGGTGCACATGTTGTGATTGAGGGTGGCCAAACGATGAATCCAAGTACTGAGGATTTTGTAAAAGCAATTGAATCAGTACATGCGGAAAACTTTATTCTTTTGCCTAATAACAAAAATATCATAATGGCAGCTGAGCAGGCAGCTTCTGTCGTTGATGGAAATGTGATCGTTGTTCCTTCACGCACCGTGCCTCAAGGGATGTCTGCATTACTTGCATTTAACCCATCCGGTGAATTAGATGCAAATAAAGCAACGATGACAGGTGCATTAAGCAACGTAAAGACTGGTCAAATCACATATGCAGTACGTGATACGAATATAGATGGAATCGACATTGCCAAAGATGATTTCATGGGAATAGCAGATGGAAAAATTGTCGTTACCGATAAGGATAAGTTAAAAGCGGCAAAAGATCTTTTAGCAAAAATTATTTCGGCTGATGACGATGAAATTATAACGATTATTTATGGTCAGGACGCTTCAGAGGACGAGGTAAATGCAATTGTCCAATATCTTGAAGAAGAGTATGAGGACATAGAGGTTGAAACACATAATGGTGAGCAACCCCTTTACGCATTTATTTTCTCAGTTGAATAAAGGTACAAAATAGTAGAAGGGATTTATCCCTTCTATTTCAATGTCTGGGGACAATTTCCTGTAGATAAAATAGTTAGAGACAAATAGAGTAATATGTAGGAACATCGTTTGACCTTACTCCATATAACAATATACAGTCAGATAAAAATCTGACTGTATATTGTTAAACCTCCGGCGGATGCCACAGATTTTTTAAAGGAAGTTTTTCGAGCAGTAAGTTCAAAGACTAAGTGCGCCACTTCCTGTGGCAACGTCTTTATGACCCACTTCCTGTGGGTCTAAAAATCTGGGCGCAAATACGCCGAGGTGTATTTGATTAAGTATGTAAGGGGGAGAGTAGATGAAGTTTAGAAGTGTTTTTGATATTATTGGTCCGGTTATGATTGGTCCTTCAAGCTCGCATACAGCAGGTGCCGCTCGTATCGGAAGGGTGGCTAGAAGTTTGTTTGGGCGTGAACCTAAATGGGCAAACATCTCATTTTATGGATCTTTTGCTGAGACGTATAGAGGTCACGGTACAGATGTTGCGATCATTGGTGGTTTGCTTGATTTTGACACATTTGATGAAAGAATAAAAACTTCATTAGAAATTGCTAATGATGCAGGTATTAAGATAAAGTTTGTTGAAGAGGAAGCTATACCAGAACATCCTAATACTGCACGAGTTTCAATCGGTGATGATGAAGGGGAATTGGAGCTTGTTGGTATTTCTATAGGTGGCGGAAAAATTGAAATTACTGAATTGAATGGGTTTCAGCTTCGTTTATCTGGAAATCATCCGGCCATACTTGTCGTTCACAATGACCGCTATGGTGCGATTGCTGGTGTTGCGAATGTGCTTGCGAAATATGCCATCAATATTGGACATATGGAAGTGGCGCGGAAGGAAAAAGGAATGCAGGCTCTTATGACAATTGAAGTGGATCAAAACATCGACGAGCATGTTTTAGAAGAACTTGCTACCTTACCCAATATCTTAAAGGTAACTAAAATTGTCGAATAGGCATCATTTATAAACCGTTTACACGTTATCAATGTCTAGCTCCAGGCGCCATCGGCTCACGGGTCTAAGCCAATCGCTTCGGAAGGTAAAATGCACCTTCTGTCAGCGCTCGTCTTATGCTTGTCGCCGATAATCGGGCACCTTGCACTTTTCTGACAGGAGGTTTTTATATGTTTCGTAATGTTGCTGAGTTAGTAGAACTTGCTACAACAAAAAATATGAAAATAGCAGATGTGATGATTGAACAAGAGGTTGAAGTAACAGGAAAAACCCGTGAAGAAATCATTGCTCAAATGGAACGTAATTTAGAAGTAATGGAAAAAGCTGTTGAAAGAGGGTTAGCCGGTGTTTCATCTCACTCTGGTTTAACAGGTGGAGATGCGGTTCTCTTACAAGATTATATAAAAAAAGGAAACTTCTTAACTGGTAAAACCGTTTTAGATGCTGTTAGTAAGGCTGTTGCGACAAACGAAGTAAATGCTGCAATGGGAACGATTTGTGCAACACCTACTGCTGGTTCTGCTGGTGTTGTGCCAGGGACTTTATTTGCGGTTAAGGAGAAATTAAATCCGTCAACAGAGCAAATGGTTCAGTTTTTATTTACTGCAGGTGCTTTTGGATTTGTTGTTGCAAACAATGCCTCGATTTCGGGTGCTGCAGGTGGCTGCCAAGCGGAAGTTGGTTCTGCTGCTGGAATGGCTGCAGCGGCAATTGTTGAAATGGCAGGAGGATCTCCACAGCAATCGGCTGAAGCCATGGCGATCACATTAAAAAACATGCTTGGACTCGTTTGTGATCCAGTTGCTGGGCTTGTTGAGGTACCGTGTGTAAAGCGTAATGCTATGGGAGCGGCAAATGCGATGGTGGCTGCAGACATGGCATTAGCAGGTGTCACCAGTCGAATCCCGTGTGATGAAGTAATCGATGCAATGTATAGAATAGGTCAAACGATGCCGACGGCGTTAAAAGAAACAGCGCAGGGAGGGCTAGCGGCAACTCCAACAGGTCGTGCTCTTGAGGCAAAGATCTTTGGGATTAGCGCTAAACAAGGTGAATAGTCATTTACAGCAGCCTGTCACTGAAATTAAAGGAATCGGTGAAGAGACAGGTCTACAGCTTAACGAGATGCACATTTTCACTATTTCTGACCTACTTTTATACTTTCCATATCGATTTGAAGATTATAGTTTGCGAGACCTTGCGGAGGTCAAGCATGAGGAGAAAATTACGATTGAAGGCAAGGTTCATAGTGAACCACTGTTAACCTATTATAATCGGAAACGATCTCGCTTAACCTTCAGGGTCTTAGTAGGTCGCTATTTAATAACAGCGACCTGTTTCAATCGCCCGTATTATAAAAATAAAATCACGTTAAACGATACTGTAACAATTACAGGAAAATGGGATCAGCATCGGCAAACGATAACTGTTAGTGAGATTGTTTTTGGACCGATGATCAAAGACAACCGAATCGAACCAGTCTATTCAATTAAAGGAAAAATCACGATAAAGGGAATGAAGCGTTTTATTGCGCTTGCCCTTGAACAATTTGGCGACCAGATTGAGGACAACCTTCCTGAACAATTATTAGCGACATATCGACTTTTACCTAAGCAGGATGCAATTAAAATTATGCATCATCCAACTAATCATCAGGATTTAAAACAAGCGAGACGGCGTTTTGTGTACGAAGAGTTTCTGCTTTTTCAATTAAAAATGCAAGCATTAAGAAAGTTTGAGCGAGAACAATCTGCTGGTGCAGCGATGGAGTTTCAGATGGATAAATTAGAAGAATTTATGAATAGACTGCCATTTCCGTTGACAAATGCCCAAAATCGAGTTGTTACTGAGATTATGAATGACATACGTTCTCCGTATCGAATGAATCGATTACTTCAAGGTGATGTTGGGTCAGGGAAAACTGTTGTAGCAGCTATTTCTTTGTATGCTGCCATTCTTTCGGGTTATCAGGGAGCATTAATGGTGCCTACAGAAATTTTAGCTGAACAGCATGCTCAGTCACTTGTTGAGCTTTTCTCGGATTATGGGTTAAATATTCAATTGTTAACAAGTTCGGTAAAGGGTAAACGAAGAAGAGAAATACTTGAACAGCTTGAAGCAGGGGATATTCATATATTAGTAGGTACACATGCGCTTATCCAGGATGAAGTCAATTTCCATAAGCTTGGGCTCGTCATAACGGATGAGCAGCACCGCTTTGGTGTTGAACAGCGGAGGATTTTACGAGAAAAAGGTGAAAGCCCTGATGTTCTTTTTATGACCGCAACCCCAATCCCAAGAACACTTGCCATTACGGTTTTTGGTGAGATGGATGTTTCGGTAATCGACGAAATGCCAGCAGGACGTAAGAAAATTGAAACGTATTGGGTAAAGCATGAGATGCTTGAGCGGATTTTGGCATTTATTGAAAAAGAACTTGCTAAAGGGAGACAAGCCTATGTCATTTGCCCTTTGATTGAGGAATCCGATAAGTTGGATGTTCAAAATGCAATTGATGTTCATACCATGCTCTCTTTTCATTTTCAAAACAAAGCGAAAGTTGGCTTAATGCATGGTCGTTTATCAGCAGATGAAAAAGAAGATGTAATGAGACAATTTAGTGAAAATGAAGTTCAAATTCTTGTATCTACAACGGTTGTTGAAGTAGGTGTGAACGTTCCAAATGCGACTATGATGGTGATTTATGATGCAGAACGTTTTGGTCTTTCGCAGCTACATCAATTACGAGGACGTGTCGGAAGAGGTAGTGAACAGTCCTATTGTATTCTTCTTGCTGATCCAAAGTCTGAGGTGGGGAAAGAAAGAATGCTGATCATGACAGAGACAAATGATGGCTTTGTTCTTTCGGAAAAAGATTTGGAGCTTCGTGGACCTGGGGACTTCTTTGGTCGTAAACAAAGTGGTGTTCCCGAATTTAAGGTAGCAGATATGGTTCATGATTATCGTACCTTAGAGGTAGCACGAAATGATGCTGCGAAATTAATTAATTCAAAGGCGTTTTGGGAGGATTCCTCCTACAAACACCTACGGGACGATTTGTTACAATCCGGTATTTTAGATGGAGAAAAATTGGATTAAACCATTTGTATGTAGAGGTGGATTGTAAGGATATTTTTTCTTGCAATCTGCTTTTTTTAATTATATACTTACTATTAGTACCTAGTCATAAGAGTGCGGACGGTGTATTTTTAATGAGAAGAAATAAAAAAGAACGGCAACGATTGCTTCAGGAAACAATCGAAATGAATCCATTTATTACAGATGAAGAGTTAGCTGAAAAATTTAAGGTCAGTGTTCAAACGATTCGTTTGGACCGACTGGAGTTATCGATTCCTGAACTTCGTGAACGAATCAAAAATGTAGCTGAGAAAAAACTAGATGATGAAGTAAAAGCTTTGCCAATAGAAGAAGTCATTGGTGAGATTATAGATATTGAACTAGATCAAAGTGCTATTTCAATCTTTGATGTAACAAATGAGCATGTATTTAAACGAAACCAAATTGCTCGTGGGCACCATCTTTTTGCTCAAGCAAACTCACTAGCGGTTGCTGTGATTAATGATGAACTTGCGCTTACTGCTAAAGCTAATATTCGATTTACGAGACAGGTAAAAGTAGGGGAACGGGTTGTCGCAAAAGCAAAAGTGAAGGGATCCCAGGAAAAAGATAGAACAATCGTAGATGTAAATAGCTATGTTGGTAACGAACTCGTATTTTCTGGTGAATTTACAATGTATCGTTCTAATAAACAAGTAAAAACTGATTGATAATAGAACAATACGTGTAGATAACTACCTAATAGCAAACAAAGGAATGATACAAAATGAAACTTGCAATAGATGCAATGGGTGGGGATCACGCCCCAGAGGAAATTGTGAAAGGTGCAGTGACTGCTTTAAAACATTATAAAGACCTTGAAGTAACTCTTATTGGTGATGAAGCAAAAATTCGTCAATACATAACGGAAGAAGATAGAATTACGATTATACATACAACCGAAGTAATTGAAGGAACAGATGAACCTGTTCGGGCTGTTAGACGAAAAAAAAATGCATCCATGGTCTTGATGGCGAAAGAAGTTAGTGAAGGGCGGGCAGATGCATGTATTTCAGCTGGAAATACGGGAGCTCTCATGACGGCAGGGCTTTTTATCGTTGGTAGAATTGAAGGAATTGACCGGCCAGCATTAGCACCTACTCTCCCTACTTTAGATAAAAAGGGTTTTCTTATGTTAGATGTAGGCGCAAATGTCGATGCGAAGCCTGAGCATTTGCTTCAATATGCCATCATGGGTTCAATATACTCAGAAAAGGTTCGAGGAGTGGTAAATCCTAGAGTCGGTTTATTAAATGTCGGTACAGAAGATAAAAAAGGAAATGATCTTACTAAGCATGCTTTTGAATTAATCAAAGCTACAAATCTCAATTTTGTTGGGAATGTAGAGGCAAGAGATTTACTAGACGGAGTGGCAGATGTTGTTGTTACAGATGGATTTACAGGAAATGTAGCCTTAAAAACAATCGAGGGTACGGCTCTTTCGATGTTTAAAATGCTTAAAACAGCCTTTACAAGCAATCTAAAAAGTAAAATAGCGGCAGGTCTTTTAATGCCAGAATTAAAGGTCTTAAAAAAGACGCTGGATTACTCAGAATATGGTGGCGCCGGATTATTTGGCTTAAACGCACCTGTTATTAAAGCACATGGTTCTTCAGATGCCAATGGAATATTTAGTGCAGTAAGACAAACCTATGAGATGGTTGAGAAAGATGTTTCAGGAACAATACGTAAAACACTAGAGGATATCAATCCAAAAGTTGATGAATAGGGGGAATGTAGAATGAGTAAGATTGCATTCGTTTTTCCAGGACAAGGATCTCAAGTTGTAGGAATGGGAAAGGAATTAGCGGATTCTTCAGAGGTAGTTCATGAGATTTTTACAAGAGCTGACAAAGCATTAGAAGAGGAGCTTTCCTCTTTGATTTTTAACGGACCACAGGACACGCTTACATTAACGGTGAACGCACAACCGTCTCTTTTAACAACAAGTATTGCGATTCTAGAAAAATTTAAAGAAGCTGGTATAACACCTCAATATGTTGCTGGTCATAGTCTTGGTGAGTACACGGCATTAGTCGCTGCTGGTGCACTTAGCTTTGAAGATGCTGTACGTACGGTACGTAAACGCGGTGAGTTTATGGAGGAAGCCGTTCCTGCTGGCCAAGGAACAATGGCAGCAATCCTTGGAATGGGTAGCGATGATTTACAAGCAGTAACAAATGAAATTTCTGCAGCAGGACATCCTGTTCAGCTTGCGAATATCAATTGTCCAGGTCAAATTGTAATTTCAGGTGCTGCCGAAGGTGTTAAGCATGCTTGTGAGTTGGCTAAGGAAAAGGGTGCGAAACGTGCGATTCCACTCGAGGTTAGCGGACCATTCCATTCATCATTAATGGAACCTGCAGCTGAAAAGTTACGTTCGGAACTTGATCAAATTGAAATCAGTGATGCATCTATTCCTGTTGTAGCAAATGTGAATGCTACGGAAATGACATATGCTGACCAAATTAAAGAAAATCTAGTAAAGCAATTATACTCTCCTGTACTATGGGAAAATTCAGTTCAATACATGCTTGACCAAGGAGTAGACACGTTTATCGAAATTGGACCTGGTAAGGTACTCTCTGGATTAATAAAGAAAGTAAATCGTAGAGTTGCTACATATGCAATCAGCGATTTAGGAACACTTGAAGCAACCATTCAAGCGTTAAAGGAGGGACAATAGAATGTTAAATGGAAAGGTAGCATTGGTGACCGGCGCTTCACGTGGCATCGGACGTACGATTGCAATTGAACTTGCAAAAGCAGGTGCGAAGGTTGCCGTAAACTATTCCGGAAGTGAGCAAAAAGCAAATGAAGTAGTCGATGAAATCAAAGCCTTAGGACAAGAAGCGTTCGCGATTCAAGCAAATGTATCAGATGCAGATTCAGTTGTTTCTATGGTGAAAGAGGTTATCTCTAACTTTGGTAGTCTTGATATCCTAGTTAATAATGCAGGAATTACACGAGACAATTTATTGATGAGAATGAAAGAAGAAGAATGGGATGATGTTATTAATATCAACCTAAAAGGGGTATTTCTCTGTACAAAAGCTGTTACAAGACAAATGATGAAGCAGCGTTCTGGTAAAATTATCAATATCGCCTCTATCGTAGGAGTTAGTGGTAATCCTGGACAAGCTAACTATGTTGCAGCAAAAGCAGGTGTGATCGGCTTCACCAAGACTGCTGCTAAAGAATTAGCGAGTCGCAATATTAACGTTAACGCTGTTGCACCAGGGTTTATTACGACAGATATGACGGATAAACTTCCTGAAGATGTAAAAAATGAAATGCTAAAATTAATTCCTCTTGCAAGATTCGGTGAAACAACTGATATTTCTGGTGTTGTTTTATTTCTAGCATCAGACCAAAGCGATTATATGACAGGTCAAACCCTTCATATTGACGGCGGAATGGTTATGTAAAAAAAAGAAAAAAGCGCAAAATTGATATCCTTTTGGCTAAACGTGCTTGCGCTTTTCTAGTAAAACCAAATATAATACCTTGAGGGGAGGTGAATGGAAATGGCAGATGTTTTTGAGAGAATTACAAAAATCGTGGTTGACCGCTTAGGTGTTGAAGAATCAGCAGTTAAATTAGAGGCTTCTTTTAAAGATGATCTTGGAGCGGATTCACTAGACGTTGTTGAACTAGTTATGGAACTTGAAGACGAGTTTGACATGGAAATTTCAGACGATGAGGCTGAAAAAATTTCTACAGTTGGTGACGCTGTTAATTACATAAAAAGCCAGCTATAATTCTTAAAATGCAAAAGTCCCGTTATATAAACGGGGCTTTCTCCTTGGGAGGTTACGTAAGGTGAAGCGGATAAATAAAGATAGAGGCAATAAGTTTACTCCGAAATTTAAAGCTTTTCAGGAGCGACTAGGGGTTCATTTTCATAATGAAAGTCTACTTATTCAAGCATTTACACATTCATCTTATGTGAATGAGCATCGAAAAAAGCCGCATGAAGATAATGAACGGCTTGAATTTTTAGGAGATGCTGTTTTAGAGCTAACCATATCCCAGTTTTTATTTAAAAAGTTTCCAATTATGAGCGAAGGCGAATTAACAAAGATGCGGGCCGCTATTGTATGTGAACCGTCTCTAGTTACATTTGCAAATGAGCTAAATTTTGGAGAACTTGTCTTACTCGGAAAAGGTGAGGAAATGACTGGTGGAAGAGAACGACCAGCCCTGCTTGCAGATGTGTTTGAAGCATTTATCGGGGCGTTATACCTTGATAAAGGCTTAGAGGTAGTTAACCAGTTTTTAGATGAAACAGTAATTCCTAAAATTAATGCGGGTGCTTTTTCTCATGTGATGGATTATAAGAGTCAGTTACAAGAGCTCGTGCAACGAGATGGGACTGGAATTATCGAATATAAGGTGCTTCAAGAAAAAGGACCTGCCCATAGTCGTGAATTCATTTCGAGGGTATCCCTAAATGGTGAGGAACTAGGGACAGGTACAGGTAGATCAAAAAAAGAAGCTGAACAGCATGCAGCTGAAATTGCTTTGAAAAAGTTAAAAAGCAAACAATAATAAGCTAGTGTACCCCACGAATTCGTGGGGTTATATTTTTGCCATAAAAGGAAGGCTGTAAAAAGTAATCCAATAAAACAGTAGTTTGTGTTAAAATATGTAGGACTTGAATTTCGAATTGAGGGGGAAGCTTATGTTCCTCAAACGTTTAGATATAGTAGGATTTAAATCGTTTGCTGAAAGAATTGCGGTAGATTTTGTACCTGGTGTAACGGCTGTCGTTGGACCAAATGGTAGTGGGAAAAGTAATATAACCGACGGGATTCGTTGGGTTCTTGGAGAACAGTCGGCAAAATCTCTGCGTGGTTCGAAAATGGAAGACATCATTTTCGCGGGAAGTGACAGCCGGAAAGCATTGAATGTGGCTGAAGTAACATTAACATTGGATAATGAGGACCACTTTTTACCAATCGATTATCATGAAGTGAGCGTAACGCGTCGCGTCTATCGGTCTGGAGAAAGTGAATTTTATATTAATAAACAAGCATGTCGACTAAAGGATATCGTTGATTTATTTATGGATTCCGGACTTGGCCGTGAAGCTTTTTCAATCATCAGTCAAGGGAAAGTAGAAGAAATACTAAGCAGTAAAGCTGAAGAGCGCAGAAGCATCTTTGAAGAAGCTGCCGGTGTTTTAAAATATAAAACCCGTAAAAAGAAAGCAGAATATAAGCTTGCTGAAACACAGGAAAATTTAAATCGAGTGAACGACATTATTCATGAGCTTGCATCTCAAATTGAACCATTGCAAATCCAGTCTTCGATTGCAAAAGACTATTTGGAGAAAAAAGAAGAACTGGAAAAAATTGAAGTCGGCTTAACAGTATTTGAAATTGAAGATCTTCATGATAAATGGGAGAAGCTATCTAAGCTTGTTGAAGAGCATAAAGAACAAGAACTTGCTTTAAACACAAAACTGCAAAGCAAGGAAGCGAAAATTGAGGAGCTGAGAAGTGGAATCGAGGCGACAGATTTATCGATTCATGAGCTCCAACAGCTTCTTTTGCGTACAAGTGAGGAACTAGAAAAATTAGAAGGTCGAAAAGAAGTCTTAAAAGAACGCAAAAAAAATGCGACGCAAAATAAAGATCAACTTGAAAACTCCATTCTTGAGTTGTCACAAAGGGTAGAGAGCCTGAGCGAGAAAAAACAAACAGAGCAACATGAACTATCAAAACTTAGTGAAGAAGTAAGAGAGCTTGAACAACAGCTGAAAGAGAAACAATTATTACTGGCATCGTATGATCAAAACATTGAAGAAAAAATTGAGAATTTAAAAAGCGATTATTTTGAGTTGTTAAATAAGCAAGCCTCATATCGTAATGAAATGGGCTATATTAAGGAACAACTTGCACAGCAAGATGCGAAAGTAAATCGTTTAAGTGAATCAAATCAAAAATATCTTACGGAGCGCAAGGAAATACTTGATGAAAAAGTACGACTCCAAACGAAACTTTCTGTTATTGAGCAAGAAATTAACCATCAGATTGTTTCATATAGAGACTTACAAACAAAGCTAGAAAATAACAAGAAAAACTATCAGAAGCAAGAGAGTATGCTCTACCAGGCTTATCAATACCTACAACAAACGAAATCAAGAAAAGAAATGCTAGAAGAAATGCAGGATGATTATTCTGGATTCTTTCAGGGTGTTAAGGAAGTTTTAAAAGCAAGAAACGACCAACTTGAAGGTATTGAAGGGGCAATTGCCGAACTCATTCATGTGCCAAAGGAATATGAAACCGCGATTGAAATTGCATTAGGTGCAGCAACACAGCATATTGTTGTGGATCATGAAAAAAATGCAAGAACAGCGATCCAGTATTTAAAGAAAAATTCTTTTGGACGCGCGACATTTTTACCAATGAATGTGATTAAGGAACGTTCCATTTCCGCAACACAACTTGTTTCGATCAAAGGGCATCCAGCATTTATTGGTGTAGCTTCTGAATTAGTTACCTATGAAGAAAGATATCACTCGATTATCGCAAATCTGTTGGGTACCATTTTAATTACGACAGATTTAAAAGGTGCGAATGAACTGGCTTCCCTTGTAGGACACAGATATCGAGTGGTTACCCTTGACGGTGATGTTGTCAATCCTGGTGGTTCAATGACTGGTGGAGCTGTCAAACAGAAATCAAATTCTTTACTAAGCCGTGGTAGGGAGCTTGAGACCATTACAGAAAAGCTTTCTGAAATGGAAGCGAAAACTGCTGAACTTGAAAAAACAGTCAAGGATAAGAAAAAGCAAATCTCAGAACAAGAAGGTATGCTTGAAAGCTTGCGTCAAGCTGGTGAATCATTACGTTTAAAAGAACAAACCGTTAAAGGTGAATACCGTGAAGTAGCTTTAAAAGAGCAAAATGTGAATGAGCATTTGGAATTGTATGATGATGAAAAGCAACAGTACCAAGTTGATAAGGAAAGAATGACGGGTCGACTAGAAGAGTTAAAATCTGAACTATCCACTCTTGAAGAAGAGCTCAACACGTTGGATGAGACCATCAATCAGCTTAATTCCAAAAAATCTGACCAACAGACTTCACGAGAAACGGTACAAACAGAAATTACAGATCAAAAGGTTATTTTAGCAAGAAAAAAACAAGCGCTTGAACATCAACAAGAGAAAATGAATCGGTTAGAAGAAGAAGTGACTGAAGGGCTTGCTAAGCTAACTGAATTGAAAGAAGATTTATCGCTTCTGGATAATGAAATGACCTCAAGTAATTCTGGAGAAATGGAACTCGAAGAAGCAGCAAAACAAAAATTTAATGATAAAAATAATACGATTCAAATGATCAGCAATAAAAGAGAGCATCGCCTGAAACTACAAACGACACTTGAAGATCTTGAACGTGAATTAAAAGAATCAAGACGTCAGCATAAGCAACTTGTAGATATTTTAAAGGATGAAGAAGTCAAAGTGAATCGCTTGGATGTTGAATTGGAAAATTGTTTAACACATCTTCGTGAGGAATATTTATTAACCTATGAAGCTGCAAAAGAACAATTCCCACTTCAAATTGAAGTTTCCGAAGCTAGAAAGAAGGTAAAACTAGTAAAGCTTGCAATTGAAGAGCTTGGAACAGTGAACCTTGGCGCAATTGATGAGTATGACAGAGTATCGGAGCGTTATACGTTTCTAACTGAACAGCAAAATGACTTGCAGGAAGCGAAGGATACTTTGTTCCAGGTCATAGACGAAATGGATGACGAAATGAAAAAGAGGTTTGAAACAACTTTTACAAGTATTCGCTCCCATTTTGAAACTGTTTTTCAAGCGCTTTTTGGTGGTGGACGAGCAGACCTTCGCCTTACTGACCCAAATGATCTTTTAAATACAGGTGTTGAAATTGTCGCACAACCGCCAGGAAAAAAATTGCAAAACTTAGGACTTTTATCTGGTGGAGAAAGGGCATTGACAGCAATAGCGCTGTTATTTTCAATCCTGAAAGTTCGACCGGTTCCATTCTGCGTCTTGGATGAAGTTGAAGCAGCGCTTGATGAAGCGAATGTATTCCGATTTGCACAATATTTAAAGAAATATAGTAAAGAAACTCAATTTATTGTAATCACTCACCGAAAAGGTACGATGGAAGAAGCAGATGTATTATATGGTGTGACCATGCAGGAATCAGGCGTTTCTAAACTTGTTTCAGTTCGTCTTGAAGAAACGAAAGAATTGGTGACCCAAAACTAGATTGAAAGGGGATTTACATGAGCTTTTTTAAGAAATTAAAAGAAAAGATTACAAATCAGACGGATGCGGTTACTGAGAAATTTAGGGATGGTTTATCTAAAACACGTAATTCCTTTTCCGAACGAGTGAATGATTTAGTTGCTCGCTATCGTAAGGTTGATGAGGACTTTTTTGAGGAACTTGAAGAAATTTTAATTGCAGCAGACGTCGGTGTTTCAACCGTTATGGAACTAATTGATGAATTAAAGATGGAAGTCAAGAAAAGGAACATTCAGGACACAAAAGAGGTTCAAGGTGTCATTTCAGAAAAACTCGTCGAAATTTACCAAGGCGGTGAAGAAAAATCACCAAAGCTTAATATTCAAGATGAAGGACTCACAGTCATTTTAGTAGTCGGTGTTAATGGTGTTGGCAAAACGACATCCATTGGAAAAATTGCAAATCGCTTGAAAAATGAAGGAAAATCAGTCCTGTTAGCAGCAGGCGATACATTCCGTGCCGGTGCAATTCAGCAGCTTGAAGTGTGGGGCGACCGTGTGGGTGTAGAGGTGATTAAACAATCGGAAGGTTCAGATCCTGCAGCGGTTATGTATGATGCCGTTCAAGCAGCAAAATCTCGTAATGTCGATGTGTTAATATGTGATACAGCGGGACGTCTTCAAAACAAAGTGAACCTAATGAAAGAGCTTGAAAAGGTAAAACGAGTAATCGAACGTGAATTACCAGGTGCTCCGCATGAAGTGTTGCTTGTTCTTGATGCCACCACTGGACAAAACGCTTTAACACAGGCGAAAACATTCTCTGCGGCTACAAATGTTACAGGTATTGTATTAACAAAATTAGACGGAACTGCTAAGGGCGGTATTGTCCTTGCGATTCGTAATGAACTAAATATCCCTGTAAAACTGGTTGGATTAGGAGAAAAAGTTGACGACCTCCAAGAATTCGATGCACAAAACTACGTCTATGGTCTATTCGCAGATTTAGTCGAAAAAACAGAAGAATAAAACGTTTAAAAGAGAGCCTTCCCCAAGGCTCTCTTTTAAGTAAAGTAAATTAACTTGACAACGCTTTGTAAAGTAGGTAAACTATTGAATTGTAAAGGTATTTCACTTAACAAGGGGGAGATACTATGATTGAAAAAACAATGAGAATGAACTATCTCTTCGATTTCTATCAATCGTTGTTAACACCAAAGCAGCGAAACTATATGTCTTTATATTATTTAGATGACTTTTCCCTTGGTGAAATAGCAGAGGAATATAAGATTAGTCGTCAAGCAGTCTATGACAACATCAAGCGTACAGAGACAATGCTTGAAGAGTATGAGGAAAAACTGTTACTATTTCAGAAATTTCAAGAGCGCAGAAAACTGTTTGCTGAGCTAACACGACTTTCACATAAATATGATGATAGCCTAGAGCTTCAAAATGTGATACAGTTGCTTGAGAAATTAGAATAGGAGGCGGCAAGAATGGCATTTGAAGGATTAGCCGACCGACTGCAAGGAACACTACAGAAAATTCGCGGTAAAGGAAAAGTATCAGAATCCGATGTAAAGGAAATGATGCGAGAGGTTCGTCTTGCCTTACTTGAAGCAGACGTTAACTTCAAAGTTGTTAAGGATTTTGTAAAGCGTGTAAGTGAAAGAGCCGTTGGACAAGAAGTGATGAAAAGCTTAACTCCGGGACAGCAAGTTATTAAAGTCGTTCAGGAGGAACTTACTGCATTAATGGGTGGCGAGCAAAGTAAAATTGCGGTTGCCAAAAGACCACCAACTGTTATTATGATGGTTGGTTTACAAGGTGCAGGTAAAACAACCACTACTGGTAAGCTTGCAAATCTATTACGAAAAAAACATAATCGTAAACCGCTTCTTGTGGCTGCGGACATCTATCGACCAGCTGCGATTGATCAATTGCAAACTTTAGGAAAACAACTGAATATGCCGGTCTTTTCTCTTGGAGACCAAGTGAGTCCTGTTGAAATTGCAAAGCAGGCCATTGAAAAAGCGAAAGAAGAGCATCATGACTACGTATTAATCGATACAGCCGGCCGTTTACACATCGATGAAGAATTGATGGACGAGCTCAAGCAAGTCAAAGAAGTTGCTCGGCCTGATGAAATTTTCCTTGTTGTAGATGCAATGACAGGACAAGATGCAGTCAATGTGGCACAAAGCTTTAATGATTTATTAGGTTTAACTGGCGTTGTTTTAACAAAGCTTGATGGAGATACCCGTGGTGGTGCAGCGTTATCTGTTAAGGCTGTTACAAATACACCAATTAAGTTTGTGGGTCTTGGTGAAAAGCTGGATGCGCTAGAAGCATTCCATCCAGAACGTATGGCTTCACGTATTTTAGGGATGGGGGATGTTCTATCACTCATCGAAAAAGCTCAAGCTTCAGTTGATGAGGATAAAGCAAAAGAGCTCGAAAAGAAATTTAAGTCCATGTCTTTCACATTCGATGATTTCCTTGAGCAGTTAGCACAGGTGCGTAAAATGGGCCCTCTTGATGAGATCCTAGGTATGCTACCAGGCGCTAACAAAATGAAGGGATTGAAGAATGTTCAGGTTGATGATAAACAAATTGGCCATGTTGAAGCGATCATTCGATCCATGACAAAAGTCGAGAGAGAACAACCTGAAATCATCAATTCTAGTCGTAAAAAGCGAATTGCAAAAGGTAGCGGGCGAACTGTTCAAGAAGTAAATCGTCTATTAAAGCAATTTGAAGATATGAAAAAGATGATGAAGCAAATGACAAACATGTCAAAAGGTAAGAAAAAAGGATTTAAGTTTCCTTTTATGTAAATTAAAAACTCAAGGAAAGCCATGCTTTTACTTGACTAAATGTAGTAATAATAACCATTTCACAGATGTAAAGAAAAAACACTTTACAAACAGATGTGGAACAGTTAATATTATATCTTGTTGAAATATTTTCGGAGGTGCTATTTAAAATGGCAGTAAAAATTCGTTTAAAACGTATGGGAGCAAAAAAATCTCCTTTCTATCGTATCGTTGTAGCTGATTCTCGTTCACCACGTGATGGACGTCAAATCGAAACACTTGGAACTTATAATCCAGTTGTTCAACCTGCAGAGGTTAAAATTGATGAAGAGTTAGCATTAAAATGGTTACAAAATGGTGCAAAACCATCTGATACTGTTCGTAACTTGTTCTCAAAACAAGGTATTATGGAAAAATTCCATAACGTAAAAAACGGTAAGTAATGGGTAACTTACAGATGAAAGAGTTAATTAAAACAATTGTACAGCCACTTGTTGATCATCCTGAAGACGTCGAAGTCACTGAGACTTCTGACAACCGTAATATCACCTTTTTGCTAAGTGTAAATAAAGACGATATGGGTAAAGTAATCGGGAAACAAGGCCGTGTCATTAAGGCGATTAGAACTGTTGTCTATGCAGCAGGAACAGGCCATAATAAACGAATTCATCTAGAAATTAACGAATGATTATGAGGGAAAAGGGAGAGGGTAACCTCCCCCTTTTTTCTGTATAAATGATCAACACTTTTTACAAAGTCCTTTGAATTCTATCGTAAGGGTTGTGTGGTGTGTGAAAATCATCCAAACAGTTGAAGTGAAACAAATTTTAACGCAAAATAGTAAAGCAAAGCTCCTTGGTTCTTTTCAAACAAACAAGCACCAGCTTCTCAAAGAGTGTGACCAGCTTATATTTGAACATAAAAAGATGGAAAAACAGAAGAAATTCGATTCGGCTAAAATCAAACTATATTTTACCAATGAAATTGAACTCAGACAGGAAAAAATCAAACAACTCGAGTTTCAAATTGAACAAATACATATGCTACCATTAGGCAGTGAAATAAAAGAAAAGGAAGTCCAATCCCTTATTGACATAAATGTAGGAGACAACTGGGACGAAGTAACATCTGCACGAACAATCGTAATCAAAGAAGGCATAGTTGAAGAAATTCGTTAGGGGTGAACAGAAATGGATAAATGGTATAACGTCGGAAAAATTGTGAATACACATGGAATCAAAGGTGAGGTCCGCATTATCTCAAGAACGGATTTTCCTGAGGAACGATACAAGATAGGAAATACATTATATATCTTTATGGAAGATAATGAACCGATTGAGGTTAAAGTCCAATCATATCGAACTCATAAAAATTTTGATTTAGTTACCTTTGAGGGCTATGAGAACGTAAATGAGGTAGAACGTTTTAAAGGTGCACTAGTCAAGGTTCATGAAAGTCAGTTAGGGGAATTAGATGACGGAGAATACTACTTTCATGAAATTATCGGCTGCTTGGTTGTGACAGAGGAAGGCGAAGAATTAGGGGCGATAAAAGAAATCTTAACACCAGGTGCAAACGATGTTTGGGTTGTTAAAGGAGCAAAAGGTAAAGATATTTTAATTCCGTACATTGATGAGATTGTGAAGGAAATTGATGTGGAGGATAAAAGAATTACCATTCACCTCATGGAAGGATTAATTTAATATGAAAATTGATATCTTAACTTTGTTCCCTAACATGTTTAATGGTGTACTAGGTGAATCTATTTTAAAAAGGGCTCAAGAAAAAGAAAAAGTTTCGTTCCGAGTTGTTAATTTCCGTGAATACGCGGACAACAAACATCAAAAAGTTGACGATTATCCATATGGGGGCGGGGCTGGAATGGTATTAATGCCACAGCCGATTTTTGATGCCGTTGAGGATTTAACGAAACAAACCGAATCTAAGCCGAAAGTGATTCTACTTTGCCCTCAGGGTAAAAGATTTAACCAGCAAAAAGCGGAAGAACTAGCAAAAGAAGAGCACCTTATTTTTATCTGTGGCCATTATGAGGGCTATGATGAGAGAATTCGTGAACATTTAAGTACAGAAGAAATTTCAATTGGGGATTTTGTCTTAACTGGTGGCGAACTTGCTGCAATGGTGATCTCTGATAGTGTCGTAAGACTTTTGCCAGGTGTGCTGGGAAATGAGGATTCACCAGTACAAGATTCCCACAGTACTGGATTATTGGAGCATCCCCACTATACTAGACCAGCAAATTTTAGAGGCATGAGCGTGCCGGAAGTGTTATTGTCCGGAAATCATAGGCATATTGAAGAATGGCGAGAAAAAGAATCATTCCGGCGTACCATTAAAAGACGGCCAGATTTACTCGAAAACTATCAGTTATCACCTAAGCAAGAAAAGTGGCTAGAAGAATTTAAAATAGATGAAGAGTAGCTATTGCAACAATGCAAGGATTATGGTAATATACTCTTTGTGACTTAGGACTATTTGTCCGTTGTCTTATTAAGATGTTCCGCTGCAATGAATGGATATTGGTAAGAGCATCTGTTGGAAGGAGTTGAAAAGACGATGCAAAACATTATTGAAGAAATCACAAAAGAACAATTAAGAACTGACCTTCCTGAATTCCGTCCTGGAGATACAGTACGTGTACACGTGAAAGTTATCGAGGGTACTCGTGAACGTATTCAGGTATACGAAGGTGTTGTGATTAAGCGTCGTGGTGGAGGAATCAGCGAAACATTCACTGTTCGTAAGGTATCTTACGGAGTTGGTGTTGAACGTACATTCCCTGTGCATACACCAAAAATTGCGAAGCTTGAAGTAGTACGCCGTGGTAAAGTACGTCGTGCGAAATTATACTACTTACGCGAACTTCGTGGTAAAAAAGCACGTATTAAAGAAATTCGATAATAAAAAAGAAAGGAGCTTGTATAAAAATAACAAGCTCCTTTTACATTTGCTTGGGTAATTATTATAATAAGAGAATAATACATAATGATTTAGATAAATTCTAATTGGTAGTTGAGAAAAGAACAGGTGGAGGAGCAATGATGGCCAAACAAAAAAATGAACTTTGGGAATGGATTAAAGCGTTAGCGATAGCTGTTATTTTGGCAGCTGTTATCCGTTATTTTTTCTTTGCACCGATTGTAGTAGATGGGCTATCAATGATGCCAACTCTTCATCACCAAGACCGTATGATCGTCAATAAAATTGGCTATAAGGTCGGTAAACCTGAACGCTTTGACATTGTTGTATTCCATGCAACAGTAGAAAAAGATTACATCAAGCGCATAATTGGATTACCTGGTGATCGAATTGAATACAAAGACGATATTCTCTACATCAATGGTAAACCGTATGATGAACCGTATCTAGAGGATTATAAGAAAAATCTAATTGATGGTCCACTTACAGACCCGTTTGTATTTGAAGAAGTTCCAGAAGGGCATCTGTTTGTGATGGGGGACAATCGTCGCTATAGTAAAGACTCACGCCATATAGGTCCAGTCCCTATAAGCGAAGTACTAGGAGAAACAAGCCTAATCTACTGGCCGCTATCTGACTTTGGTATTGTAAGATAAGTCCAAAGCAAAAATAATCATAAATTTAACCATATAAGTTGGTGAAGCATTTTGACAATTCAATGGTTTCCAGGCCACATGGCAAAAGCAAGGAGACAAGTAACAGAAAAACTCTCACTCATCGACATCGTATTCGAACTTGTGGATGCTAGAATCCCAGCATCATCAAGAAATCCAATGATCGATGAAATCATTAAAAATAAGCCGAGACTACTCCTTTTAAACAAAGCTGACATGGCTGATCCAAAGGTAACAAAAGAATGGATTGAATACTTTAAAGAAAATGATATACATGCCCTAGCTATAAATTCACAAGCAGGAAATGGCATGAAACAAATCGTGAGTGAAGCAAGGGAAATTTTAAAAGAAAAATTCGACAAAATGGCGGCCAAGGGAATTCGCCCACGTGCCATTCGTGCGTTAATCGTTGGTATCCCTAATGTCGGAAAATCGACTTTAATTAATCGCTTAGCCAAGAAAAATATCGCGCAAACAGGGGATCGCCCTGGTATAACAAAAGCGCAGCAGTGGATCAAGGTAGGCAAAGAACTAGAACTCCTTGATACACCCGGTATTTTATGGCCCAAATTTGAGGACCAAGAAGTAGGTTTGAAACTCGCAACAACGGGTGCGATTAAAGATACAATTTTAAACTTACAAGATATCGCAGTATATGCACTTAGATTTTTAGAGGCGAATTATCCAGAAAATCTAAAGGAACGTTTTTCTCTTGAAGAAATTCCGGATGATATTGTATTGCTTTTTGACGAAATTGCAAAACGTCGTGGGACTAGAATGTCTGGTGGAGTTACCGATTACGACAAAACAGCTGAATTAATCATTCGAGAAATCCGAACTGAAAAACTAGGTAGGCTCACATTTGAAAGACCGTAAAGGTTCGCATAATGCGGGCCTTCATTTTTTTGTGCAAATGACGATATTACATACATAGAGCTCGAGAAATAGAAGGTGAAGGCATGTCACAATTAACAATCAAAGATATCGAAAAGAAGTTAGCGACGATTTATGATGAACAGGATTCTTTTCTAAAAGACTGCGAACAAGATAGCCGGAAAGGCGTTCAAGTTCTGTTGCAGCGTTGGAAAAAGAAAAAGGCAGATGAAAAGGCGTTAGAGCAACAATATAAAGAAATGACCCAATATGAACAAGCTCTTTATAAAAAAAGTTTTACATATATTGCAGGTGTGGATGAAGTGGGGCGTGGCCCATTGGCAGGACCTGTTGTTGCTGCAGCGGTAATTTTGCCTCAGGATGCCTATTTACCAGGCTTGAATGACTCAAAGAAACTATCTGAACAAAAAAGAGAAGAATTATTTCAACTAATCACAGACTGTGCCATCTCTGTTGGGATTGGGATCATCCCTGCTGATGTTATTGATGATGTAAATATATATCAAGCAACAAAGCAGGCGATGAAAAAGGCCTTATTAGGTTTGTCAGTTAAGCCGGATTATCTTTTAGTGGATGCCATGGAAATTCCAATTGATATTCCACAAACATCCATCATAAAAGGGGATGCAAAAAGCGTGTCGATCGCTGCAAGCTCCATCATTGCAAAAGTAACGAGAGATCGTCTTATGGTACGCTTAAGCCACGAATTTCCACAATACGGATTTGAAAAGCACATGGGATATGGAACGGCATACCATCTGGAAGCACTTAAAAAATATGGTGTTACAAGTGAACATCGTCGTTCATTTGCTCCAGTACGAGAGTTAATCGAGGTAAACAAATGATACCAATTCATTTACTTCAAATCTTAATGAAGAGTGAAGCCTTTCAAAAGCTTCACTCTTTATCAAATGCAAATCCAACTGAACAAAAGACACAAAATGCTACCGGTCATCTTCCTAATCTATTACCAGTAGGAGGAGAAGAAATTGCAGACAATATAGTCAATCATAGTCGGATGCTTCAAACAGACACTGTTGAATTAACATCTAGTGACTCAACCCAATTTCTCCAGCAACAATTTACTTTTCAGAACTCAGCTAATCAAACTATATCGATACGAATGGATGGTAGGAAGAAAAACGGGAAAATCGATCCTGCTTTTTGTCACCTCCTCTTTTCTTTAGAGCTACATGAGTTAAAAGAGGTGGTCATTGATGTAAAAGTTCAAAACCGTATCTTATCCATATCCATCTTTAATGACAGAGAAGGAATCGAGTTGCTAGTCGAAGAACTGAAGCCCACTCTTCATACCAATTTGGAAAAGCAAGGATATTTGCTTTCATCGATTAAAATTGTGAACCCAATTGCAAGAGACAATCAATATGAGAAAACCGGATTTGAAGAAGTTCATGAAAAAGTGGATGTGAAAATATGAAAAAGTCACCGGAAGAAAATGGACTGAAGGCGGTTGCTTTGTCATACGATGAAAAGCTAGATGCTGAACCAAAAATTGTTGCAAAAGGTAAGGGGCTCATTGCTCAAAATATCGTTGAGATGGCTGAGGCTCATAGTATCCCCATCCAGGAGGATAGTGCATTAGTGGAGATATTAGGTGAACTAAAATTAAATGAGGGGATTCCTGAGGAATTGTACCAGGTAATCGCGGAAATCTTTGCTTTTATTTATAAAATGGATAAAAGTATCGAAAAACGAGATGAATAGTTTTTTGATATAGTATTTTTTGTAATTAGCAGTAAAAAAGAACAAATTCATGCGAAATGGTAGACAAGCAGTATTTTCAGTTATAAAATGAAAGCGCAGTCTAATTTTTGTCTAGTTTGCGTCATTATGATTTGGGTTAATTCCCGGTCATTTAAATGATGTCCTTTTCTATGCGTATGTGATTTTTCTGAAAAATTATAATTGTCATAGAAAGATTTAAAAAGAAAATGTATAATAACATTTGGACTGACAAAAAATTCTTTGCTTTTTTTACATAAGAATGGAGGATGGGAAATGAATATCCATGAGTATCAAGGAAAAGAGATCCTCAGAAAATATGGGGTAGCTGTTCCTAATGGTAAGGTTGCATTCACAGTTGATGAGGCTGTTGAAGCTGCAAAAGAACTTGGAACCCAAGTTTGTGTTGTTAAAGCACAAATTCATGCAGGGGGTCGTGGTAAAGCTGGTGGAGTTAAAGTAGCAAAAAACCTAGATGAGGTTCGTACATATGCTAATGAAATTCTAGGTAAAACTCTTGTTACACACCAAACAGGTCCAGAAGGTAAAGAAGTAAAGCGTCTACTTATTGAAGAAGGCTGCGATATTAAAAAAGAGTACTATGTTGGACTTGTACTTGATCGTGCAACTTCTCGCGTTGTTTTAATGGCTTCTGAAGAAGGTGGAACAGAAATCGAAGAGGTTGCTGAAAAAACTCCTGAAAAGATTTTCAAAGAAGAAATCGATCCAGTTGTTGGATTATTGCCATTCCAAGCACGTCGAATTGCATTTAATATCAACATTCCAAAAGAGTTAGTGAATCAAGCCGTTAAATTCATGACAGCTTTATACACTGCATTCGTTGAAAAAGATTGCTCTATTGCTGAAATCAACCCTCTAGTTGTAACTGGCGATGGCAAAGTAATGGCTCTTGATGCGAAATTAAACTTTGATTCTAACGCATTATTCCGTCAAAAAGACGTATTAGAGTATCGGGACTTAGACGAAGAAGATGTAAAGGAAATTGAAGCATCCAAATATGATTTAAGCTATATTTCACTTGATGGAAACATTGGCTGTATGGTGAATGGTGCAGGACTTGCGATGTCAACAATGGATATCATCAAACACTACGGTGGAGATCCTGCGAACTTCCTTGATGTTGGGGGTGGCGCTACAGCTGAGAAAGTAACTGAAGCATTCAAAATTATTCTTTCTGATGAAAATGTAAAAGGTATTTTTGTAAACATTTTTGGTGGCATAATGAAATGTGATGTTATTGCAGAAGGTGTTGTAGCTGCAACGAAAGAAGTAGGCTTGGAAATTCCTCTAGTAGTACGCCTTGAAGGAACAAATGTAGATTTAGGTAAAAAGATTTTACAAGAATCTGGTCTAAACATTACGGCTGCTGGATCAATGGCAGACGGTGCACAAAAAATCGTATCACTAGTAGGGTAAGAAAGGCAGGGGACAAACATGGGTGTTTTTGTTAATAAAGATACAAAAGTAATTGTTCAAGGGATAACAGGTGCTACGGCGCTTTTCCATACAAAACAAATGCTTGAATACGGTACTAAAATTGTTGGTGGTACTTCACCTGGTAAAGGTGGAACTGAGGTCGAAGGTGTTCCTGTATTCAATACTGTAAAAGAAGCTGTAGATCAAACAGGAGCAACAGCTTCTGTCATTTATGTACCTGCTCCATTTGCGGCGGATGCAATTATGGAAGCAGTTGACGCAGAACTTGACCTAGCAATCTGTATTACCGAGCATATTCCAGTATTAGACATGGTTAAAGTGAAACGCTATATGGAAGGTAAGAAGACTCGTCTAGTCGGTCCTAACTGCCCTGGTGTTATCACAGCTGACGAATGTAAAATTGGTATCATGCCTGGATATATTCATAAAAAAGGTCATGTAGGTGTTGTATCACGTTCTGGTACGTTAACATATGAGGCTGTACACCAACTAACACAAGCTGGTATTGGTCAAACAACAGCAGTAGGTATTGGTGGAGACCCTGTTAACGGAACAAACTTCATCGATGTGTTAAAGGCTTTTAACGAAGATGAGGAAACATATGCGGTTATCATGATTGGTGAAATTGGTGGAACAGCTGAAGAAGAAGCTGCAGAGTGGGTTAAAGCAAACATGACAAAACCAGTTGTAGGATTTATCGGTGGGCAAACTGCACCTCCAGGAAAGCGTATGGGACATGCTGGCGCAATTATTTCTGGTGGTAAGGGTACGGCAGCTGAAAAGATCAAAACAATGAATGAATGTGGAATTAAGGTTGCTGAAACACCATCTGTAATGGGTGAAACGTTAATTTCTGTTCTAAAAGAAAAAGGTTTATACGAAAAATGTAAAACACACTAAACAAAATATCGAAATGAGACAGTTCTGTCCTGAGGAACTGTCTCTTTCTAATGAAAAAAGGAGACAATATGGAAAAATTTCGAGTAAATTTAATACATCTTCACCATTGTCGGGGAATAGGTTGGAAATCTATTTTTCGAATTCTACAGCATGACCCAACACTTTCTTCTATTTATAATTACCCCTCATCGTTTTATGAAAAAATCCTTCCATTAACAAAAATCCAACTCAATATTTTTTTAAAAGATTTGCATTCTTTATCAATCCAAAGTATGCTAAAACAATATAGCAATAAAAGTGTGGGCATTATTACCATATTTGATGAAGAATATCCTCGTCTTCTGAAACAAATTTATGATCCGCCGTGGGTGTTATACACTGCTGGAGACAGGGCATTATTAAACCGTGATAAATTATTAAGTGTAGTAGGCTCTCGTACACCTACCGCATCGTGCTTGCAAAGTATGACGAAGGTGTTGGTGCCTTTACTCAAGCAAAATTGGGTATTGGTTAGTGGTTTGGCGCGTGGAATAGATACAATGGCTCATAGACTAGCAATCGCTCATAATGGGAAAACCATTGCGGTCATTGCTGGTGGCCTTCAACATATTTATCCCCTTGAAAACAAAGAGTTGGCAACTACTATCACTCAAAATCATATACTTATATCTGAATATCCCCCTTTTACAAGGCCAGAAAAATGGCAGTTTCCGATGCGAAATCGAATAATTAGCGGTTTGACACAAGGTACATTAGTTGTAGAAGCGAAGGAAAGAAGTGGTTCATTGATAACTGCAGATCAAGCACTACATCAGGGTAGAGAGGTTTTTGCCATTCCAGGGTCTATTCTTGAACCTTCATGTGTTGGAACGAATAAATTAATTCAATCAGGTGCAAAACTGGTGCTTACCAGCGAGGATATTTTATCGGAAATTCACACTTTTTCATAAAAAATGTATAAAAATTATCATAACAGTTTGACAAACTGTCCATAAATATTTAATAATATGGAGGATTTATTTTAATTTAGAATTTAACCTCTAAGGAGGAAGCGATACATGTCGGACTATTTAGTCATAGTTGAATCACCAGCAAAAGCAAAAACAATTGAAAGATATTTGGGAAAAAAATATAAGGTGAAGGCCTCAATGGGTCATATTAGAGACCTCCCAAGAAGCCAAATGGGTGTTGATCCAAAAAATCATTTCGAAGTGAAATATATAACAATCCGCGGTAAGGGACCCGTATTGAAGGATTTGAAAACTGCCGCAAAAAAAGCTAAAAAAGTATATCTCGCAGCTGACCCCGATCGTGAAGGGGAGGCAATTGCATGGCATCTTGCCCATTCATTAGATCTAGATATTCATTCAGACTGTCGAGTTGTTTTTAACGAGATTACGAAAGATGCTATCAAAGAGTCTTTTAAGCATCCGCGCCCGATTAATCAGGATTTAGTAGATGCACAGCAAGCAAGGCGGGTTCTTGACAGATTAGTAGGCTATAACATTAGTCCTCTGCTTTGGAAGAAAGTAAAAAAAGGCTTAAGTGCCGGACGTGTACAATCTGTTGCTGTCAGATTAATCATTGATAGGGAAAAAGAAATTCAAAATTTTGAGCCTGAAGAATACTGGACAATTAAAGCTGACTTTTTAAAAGGGAATGCGCAATTTGAAGGCCAATTTTATGGTGTAAAAGGAAAAAAACTGGAATTAACAAATGAAGCAGAGGTAAAAGATATTCTTTCAAAAATTGAAGGTAACTCATTTACGATTGCTTCTGTCACAAAAAAGGAACGAAAAAGAAACCCGGCACCACCTTTTATTACTTCTTCTTTACAACAAGAAGCAGCACGTAAATTGAATTTTCGTGCTAAGAAAACCATGATGCTAGCACAACAATTATATGAAGGTATTGACCTAGGCAAAGAAGGAACAGTCGGTCTAATCACATATATGCGTACAGATTCTACACGAATATCAGATACGGCAATTGCAGAAGGTTCACAATATATTGAGAAAACGTTTGGCAAACAATTTTTAACAGATACAAAAAGAAAAGAGAAAAAAGGAATGAATACCCAAGATGCTCATGAAGGGATTCGACCAACATCTGTTTTTAGAGAGCCAAATAGTGTGAAACAATATTTAGGCAGAGACCAATTAAGATTGTATAAACTTATTTGGGAGCGTTTTGTTGCAAGTCAAATGGCTTCTGCGATTATGGATACAATGAGTGTTGATTTAAATAATGGGGATGTTGTATTTCGAGCAACTGGCTCTAAAGTTAAATTTCCAGGGTTTATGAAGGTGTATGTTGAGGGTAATGATGATAATGTTGAAGAAAAAGAAAATATGCTCCCTGTGCTAGAAGAAGGAGACCAAGTATTTTCAAAAGATATTGATCCCAAGCAACATTTTACCCAGCCACCTCCACGCTATACGGAAGCACGACTTGTTAAGACCCTTGAGGAATTAGGAATAGGCAGACCTTCAACTTATGCGCCAACGTTAGATACCATTCAAAAACGAGGGTATGTGTCATTAGATAACAAACGTTTCGTACCAACGGAACTTGGAGAAATTGTAGATGAATTGATGCTCGAGTTTTTCCCAAGAATATTAGATGTTGAGTTTACTGCGAAAATGGAGCATGACCTTGATGAAATCGAAGATGGAAAGACAGAATGGATTAAGATCATAGATGATTTCTATAAAGATTTTGAAAAGAGATTAGAAATTGCAGAAGCAGAAATGCAGGAAGTTGAAATAAAAGATGAACCTGCAGGTGTGGATTGTGAAAATTGCGGTCATCCAATGGTTTATAAGATGGGACGTTATGGAAAATTCATGGCTTGCTCCAATTTCCCTGATTGCCGCAATACTAAACCAATTGTTAAAGAAATTGGGGTCCCTTGTCCGAAATGTGAAAAAGGAAATATTGTTGAACGCAAAAGCAAGAAGAAGCGAATTTTTTATGGTTGCGATCAATACCCTGAATGTGATTTTCTTTCTTGGGATAAACCTCTACCAAGGAAATGTCCGAAGTGCGAGAACTTACTTGTTGAGAAAAAACTCAAAAAAGGAATTCAAGTACAGTGTATTGAGTGTGATTACAAAGAGGAACCTCAAAAATAACTTGTGTGGTGGGTTATCTTATAACTCACCACTTTCCATGTTAACGTATTTGGAAATAGATGTGATTTCTTGCGCAATTCAGAATTTTGTAAAAAAATCAGAGTTTTTATTTGCAAGGGCTACTAAATTGTGATAATATTTAGTAGCCCTTGTGAGGTGAAAATAATGGAAAATGTGAACAAATCGTTACAGTTGTTCAAAGAATATTTACAAATCGAGAAAAATTATTCAGAATATACAATTGTCCATTATGAGCAATCAATCGAACATTTTTTCTTATTTCTGAATCAAGAATCCATCTCCAATTTGTCGGATGTGACATATTCGGATGTACGACTGTATCTGACGGAGCTTTACAAGAAACAATATGCAAGACGTACTGTTGCAAAGAAAATCTCAACATTGCGCAGTTTTTTTAATTTTCTTCTTCGGGAAAAGCTTATTTCCCAGAATCCATTCTCATTGGTTTCATTGCCAAAAAGGGAACAAAAGCTACCACACTTTTTATATGAAGAAGAATTGGAAAAACTTTTCAAAGTATCGGATGTTTCTACAAGTTTAGGGCAGCGGGATCAAGCTTTACTTGAATTGCTTTATGCGACCGGAATCCGTGTAAGTGAATGCTGCAAACTTACACTTCAGGATCTCGATTTCTCAGTAGGAACTGTGTTTGTTCACGGAAAAGGAAATAAACAACGCTATGTTCCTTTTGGAAGCTATGCTGAACAAGCACTTACAAACTATATACAAAAAAGTCGTAAGGAATTGCTCAAAAAAGCATCAGTACATACAAACAGTCTTTTCCTTAATTTTCGTGGTGGACCTTTAACAACGAGGGGAGTCCGGTTAATCCTAAATAACATGATTAAAAAGACTTCATCCACGATACATATTAGTCCACACGTATTGAGACATACATTTGCTACACACCTTTTAAACGAGGGCGCTGATATGAGGTCTGTACAAGAACTGCTCGGGCACGAAAATCTGTCGTCAACACAAGTTTATACGCATGTTACAAAGGATCATTTGCGGAATATTTATTTATCCTCACATCCACGTGCATAAGGAGGTTGTTCTAAAAAATGTCAAATTTTCATGCTACAACAATATTTGCTGTCAAACATAAAGGTCAATCAGCAATGGCAGGAGATGGCCAAGTAACCTTTGGTAATGCCGTTGTTATGAAGCATACAGCAAGAAAGGTACGAAAGTTGTTTCAAGGGAGAGTAATTGCAGGATTTGCGGGTTCTGTTGCAGATGCATTTACCCTTTTTGAAATGTTTGAAGGACGCCTTGAGGAGTTTAATGGGAATTTACAAAGGGCAGCGGTTGAGCTTGCAAAGGAATGGAGAAGTGATAAAGTTCTTCGTAAATTAGAGGCTATGCTCATTGTGATGGATGAGAAGGATTTGCTTCTCATTTCGGGAACAGGTGAAGTGATTGAACCGGATGATGGAATTCTTGCCATTGGTTCTGGCGGAAACTACGCTCTTTCTGCTGGCCGTGCATTAAAAAAATACTCAGGTGATCATTTAACGGCCAGGGAGATAGCAAAAGCTTCATTAGAAATTGCAAGTGAGATTTGTGTGTATACTAATGAAAATATTATAGTTGAAGAACTATAAGGAGGGGATTACTTTGAAAACGAATTTAACCCCAAGACAGATTGTTGAAAAATTAGATCAATACATTATTGGCCAAAACGATGCTAAACGAGCCGTGTCAGTGGCATTAAGAAATCGATACCGCCGAAGTCTACTTAACGAAAAGCTGAAGGATGAAATCGTACCAAAGAATATACTGATGATTGGGCCAACGGGTGTTGGAAAGACCGAAATTGCTAGACGATTAGCAAAGCTAGTAGGTGCTCCGTTTGTTAAGGTAGAGGCTACTAAGTTTACCGAAGTAGGTTATGTTGGTCGTGATGTAGAATCAATGGTCCGTGATTTAATCGAGACAGCTGTTCGCCTTGTGAAAGAGGAAAAAATGGCGGAAGTTTCTGAACGAGCTGTTGAAAATGCCAATAAGCGTATTGTCGAATTGCTAGTCCCAGGTTCAAAAAAGCAACCAACTTATAAGAACCCACTTGAAATGCTATTTGGTGGGAATACTAATGAACCAGAGGCAGAAAAGTCTACAGAAGAAGACAGTGTAAGTGAAAGAAGAAAGCGAATGGCTCACAAGCTTGCACTTGGAGAACTTGAAGATTATTATGTTACAGTAGAAGTAGAAGAACAGCAGCCATCTATGTTTGATCTTTTTCAAGGCTCCGGTATGGAGAACATGGGAATGAATATGCAGGATGCGCTAAGTAATTTAATGCCGAAAAAACGTAAAAAGCGTAAATTAACGGTTAAAGAAGCAAGGAAAGTCTTGACAAATGAGGAAGCAGCGAAGCTAATTGATATGGATGAGGTTACTCAAGAAGCTGTAAATCGTGCTGAACAATCAGGAATTATTTTTATAGATGAGATTGACAAAGTAGCAGGTAAAAGTCATAATTCTTCTTCGGCAGATGTTTCCAGAGAAGGAGTTCAAAGAGATATTTTACCGATAGTGGAAGGTTCAACCGTTGTAACGAAATATGGCTCCGTTAAAACAGATCATATGTTATTTATTGCAGCTGGTGCATTCCATATGTCAAAGCCTTCGGATCTAATTCCTGAATTACAAGGTCGTTTTCCGATTCGTGTAGAGCTCACTAAACTAACAGTAGATGATTTTTATCGAATCCTTGTTGAGCCAGATAATGCGCTATTGAAACAATATTCAGCATTATTAGAAACAGAAGGTATACAACTTGAATTTTCTGACGATGCTATTCGTAAGATAGCTGAAGTTGCCTTCCAAGTGAATCAGGACACAGATAATATCGGAGCTCGTCGCCTACATACAATTTTGGAGAGACTTTTAGAGGATTTATCTTTTGAAGCACCAGATATTACGATGGAAAAAATCACGATTACCCCACAATATGTGGATGATAAATTAAGTACAATCGTGAAAAACAAAGATTTGAGTCAGTTTATTTTGTAAGAATATCAGGAGGAACAAGTAAAATGCCATTATTACAAAGAACACGAAAAATTAATGCTATGCTGCAAAATGCAGCTGGTAAACCAGTTAACTTCAAGGAAATGTCTGAAACACTACGCGATGTGATTGGAGCAAATATTTTCTTATTAAGTCGCCGTGGAAAACTTCTTGGATATGCGATCAATCAACAGATTGAAAATGAAAGAATGAAGAAAATGATTGAAGATCGTCATTTCCCAGAGGAGTACACGCAAAGCCTATTCAATATTCAAGAAACTTCATCAAACCTTGATATTGAAAGTGCTTATACTGCTTTCCCAATTGAAAACAAAGATTTGTTCAAAAGCGGTTTAACAACAATCGTACCAATTATCGGTGGTGGTGAACGATTAGGTACACTTATTCTTTCAAGACTTGATCAAAGTTTTGAAGATGATGATTTAATTTTAGCTGAGTATGGTGCAACAGTAGTTGGTATGGAAATCCTACGTGAAAAAGCAGAGGAAATTGAGGAAGAAGCTAGAAGTAAAGCGGTTGTTCAAATGGCCATTAGTTCATTATCATATAGTGAGTTTGAAGCTATTGAACATATTTTTGAAGAATTAAATGGCAACGAAGGGTTATTAGTTGCAAGTAAAATTGCAGACCGCGTTGGAATCACACGATCAGTTATCGTTAACGCATTAAGAAAGCTTGAAAGTGCGGGCGTAATTGAATCACGTTCATTAGGAATGAAGGGAACTTACATTAAGGTCCTAAATGATAAGTTCTTATTGGAATTAGAAAAGCTAAAATCACATTAAGTATAAAAAGAGCGAAGATGGTTTTAATCCATCTTCGCTTTTTTTATCATTCAATAAAAGAACAAATGTCTGAAATAGATTTCTATCATAATATGTCGATTTTTTATAGTGGAAATAAGTTCTTGTCTTTTTTTGTAAAAAACAGATGAAAACCAACGACTTAAATCCTATAATTAAGAATAGAATCTGTAGGGAAAAAGACCTATATTGTCGAAAAACATCACTTTTTATCGTAAGCTTCATAGACAGATAGATTTAATTTCATTACAATAATAAAGAGTTAACACAATACGTTATATTTATTCGAAGAAACAATTTTTTTTGTGAGGGGATAAGATGAAACTTTTTTCTAATACCATTCATTCACTAGAGAAAGCATTAGATAATTCAGCTCTTCGACAGAAGGTAATTTCAAATAATATTGCAAATGTAGATACACCAAATTACAAAGCACAGGACGTTAGCTTTAAGAACCTTCTTTCAAATGAAATGAATAGTCCATTGAGAGCAAATCGTACGAATGAAAAGCATTTCGAATTTACTAGTAGCAAACGCCTAAACAGCCAAGTTGTTACCAAAAATGATACAGCATATAACCATAACGGTAATAACGTAGACATAGATAAAGAAATGGCGCTATTGGCGGAGAACCAAATTTACTACAATGCCGTAACAGAAAGAATTAGTGGGAAATTCAATACATTAAAAACAGTGATTAAAGGAGGGAACTAAGAGTGTCGATTTTTCATAGCCTCAATACTAGTGCTTCAGCATTAACAGCTGGACGACTCAGAATGGACGTTATTTCTTCGAATATGGCAAATGTGGATACAACAAGGGGGAAACTTGTTGATGGCCAGTGGCAGCCTTATAGAAGAAAAATGGTTGTTCAGCAACCCCTAGGTAATAGTTTTTCCTCACATCTATCAAAAGCGATGAATCAATCGAAAGTTGGCAATGGGGTAAAGGTGACAGGAATCGTTGAGGATAATACTCCATTCCAGCTGGTATATAACCCAGATCATCCTGATGCGAATGAAGAAGGCTATGTAGCACTTCCGAATGTAGACCCTCTAAAGGAAATGGTCGATTTGATAAGCGCCACAAGATCGTATGAAGCGAACGTGACAGTCCTTAATGCCTCAAAAGGAATGTTAATGAAGGCTTTAGAAATTGGAAAATAGGTGATGAATCGTGATTGAAAAAATAAATATTGCTACACCGCAGGTTTTTACAAAGCCTGGGATACAACCAAAGACAGCAAGCACTGTTCAAAAGGAATTTAGCCATTTTTTAAAAGACGCAATCAATAATGTGAATGATTCACAAAAGACATCGGATATCATGACCGAAAAGCTGATTAAAGGCGAAAACGTTGATTTGCACCAAGTAATGATTGCTTCTCAAAAAGCGAGTGTTTCCTTACAAGCGACACTTCAAATTCGAAATAAAGTAGTAGAGGCATACCAAGAAATCATGAGGATGCAGGTCTAATCTGAAATAATACAGCTTGATAGGGGTATGTAAATGAAAGAGAAACTTCTTTTATATAAAACGAAGATAAGTGAATATTGGAAGAAACAATCCGGTCTTCAAAAGACCACAATAATTGGATTGCCATTACTTTTAATTTTCGTGATTTCGCTTACCGTGTTTTTTACAACAAAATCAACCCTTGTTCCTTTGTATAGTAACCTTACACCACAGGAGACAGGGCAAATAAAAGCAACTTTAGATTCCAGGGGAATTCAATCAGAAATAGCGGATAATGGATCAACCATTAAGGTACCAGAAGAAGTGGTCGAAACCTTAATGGTTGAACTTGCGGCAGAAGGAATACCGGATAGTGGCAATATCGATTATTCATTTTTTGGTCAAAATGCGGGTTTTGGGATGACCGATAATGAATTTAATATGCTTAAACTCGAATCCACTCAAACTGAGTTAGCTAACCTAATCAAAGGCATCGATGGGATAAACGATGCGAAGGTTATGATTAGCATGCCGAACGACGGGATTTTTGTTAAGGACAGCCAGGCAGAGGCGTCCGCTTCTATCGTTCTAAACACGAAACCTGGATATAGATTTGAACAAGAGCAAATAAAATCTTTGTATCATTTGGTTTCAAAAAGTATTCCTAATCTACCTACTGATAATATCGTCATAACCAACCAAAACTTTGAGTATTTTGATTTGGAAAATGAAGAAAATTTAGCGGTAGTTGGAAATGTTGCGTCACAGCTTGAATTAAAACGTGAAATTGAAAGAGATCTACAAAGACAAGTCCAGAAAATGCTTGGAACAATGATGGGACCAGATAAAATTGTCGTGTCGGTTACAACGGATATTGACTTTACACAAGAAAACCGTCAGGAGAATCTTGTAACACCAGTTGATCCTGAAAATATGGAAGGTATTGATATCAGTGTTGAAAGAATAACTGAGACCTTTTCTGGTGATGGTGCCCAAGTTGGTGGGTTAAGCGGAACTGGAGAAAACGAAGTTCCGGCTTACAATACCGGTGGACAAGCTGGTAGTGGCGATTACGAACGTATTGAGGAACGTGTTAATAAAGATGTGAATCGGATCACAAAGGATATTGTAGAAGCTCCTTATAAAATAAGAGATTTAGGAATTCAGGTTATGGTCGAAGCGCCAGACCCTAAGGATCCTGCATCGATGCCACAAGAACGTGTCGATGATATTGAAAGAATTCTAAGTACGATCGTGAGTACTAGCATAAATCAAGATGTTAATAATCAATTAACACAACAAGAAATTCAAGATAAGATTGTTGTATCTGTTCAAGAATTTAATGGAAAATCAACTACAGTTAGTGAAACGCCTGTAATTTCAGCAATTCCTTTATGGGTTTATATTTTGGGTGGTCTTTTAGTACTTGGACTTATCATTCTATTATTCTTATTTTTACGCAAAAAGAAAGAACCAATTATCGAAGAGGAAGTTCCTGAAACAGAACCGGTTTTCTTTGATCATATCCCTGATGTTAATGAAGAAAAAGAATCAGAAGCAACGGTTCGAAGAAAGCAATTGGAGAAGCTTGCGAAGGATAAACCAGAGGATTTTGCAAAATTATTACGTTCATGGTTAGCAGATGAGTAGGGGGTGGCGAAGTGGCAAAACGAGATAGTAATAGTGGTCTTACTGGCAAACAAAAAGCAGCCATTCTTCTCATTTCACTAGGTCCAGATGTTTCCGCTTCAGTGTATAAGCATCTATCAGAGGAAGAAATTGAAAAGTTAACATTAGAGATTTCTGGAGTTCGAAAAGTAGAAGCTAATACTAAAGAACAAATTATGGAAGAGTTCCATCAAATTGCCATTGCCCAGGATTATATCACTCAAGGTGGTATTGGATATGCAAAGACAGTACTTGAAAAAGCACTTGGGGAAGAGCAAGCAGGAGTCATCATTAATCGATTAACGTCATCTCTTCAGGTTAAACCGTTTGATTTTGCTAGGAAGGCGGATCCTGGACAAATCTTGAACTTTATTCAAAATGAGCATCCTCAGACAATTGCATTAATACTATCTTATTTAGATTCAAGACAAGCGGCACAAATTTTATCGGAGTTGCCACAAGAAGTTCAAGCAGATATTGCAAGAAGAATTGCAATTATGGATAGAACTTCACCTGAAATTATCAATGAGGTCGAACAAATCCTCGAACGCAAGCTTTCAGCTACCGTAACACATGATTATACGCAAACCGGTGGAATTGAGGCTGTTGTGGAAGTATTAAATGGAGTCGATCGTTCAACAGAAAGAACGATTTTAGATGCACTTGAGATTCAAGATCCTGAGCTAGCAGAGGAAATCAAAAAGAGAATGTTTGTATTTGAGGACATTGTTACTCTTGATAACCGCGCTATTCAGCGTGTCATTCGTGATGTGGAAAATGAGGACCTCATGTTATCACTTCGTGTTGCAAGTGAAGAAGTGAAGGAAATTGTCTTTAAAAACATGTCCAAACGAATGGTTGAAACATTTAAAGAGGAAATGGAATATATGGGACCGGTTCGCTTACGTGATGTGGAGGAAGCTCAATCACGTATTGTAGCGGTTATAAGAAGACTTGAGGAAGCTGGGGAAATCGTCATCGCTCGTGGCGGAGGAGATGATATTATTGTCTAACGTTATAAAGTCAAATTCGACTCCGTCTAAGGATACTCAAAAAAGAGTCATCGGGCTAAAAGTGTTACAAACAAAAGAAAACAATCAAGTTGAGGTGGAACAAGAAGATTTACAGGTTGTTTCCAAAAAAATGCTAGATGATGCAAAGGAACAGGCTGATCAGATTGTCAAAGATGCCATTGCATACTCCAATTCAAGCAGACAGCAAGTATTAGTCGAAAAACGTAATTGGGAAGAAGAGCAACAGGAACTTTACCGTAAAACTACAGAAGAGGGCTTTCAAGCCGGGTTGAATGAAGGAAGAGAAAAGGGATATCAAGAGTATTCTGACTTACTAACTGAAGCTCGTCAAATTATTGATGCATCAAAGCAAGATTACAATCAATATCTGGATTCTTCAGAAGAGGTTATTTTAAAGCTAGCAATGACAGTTGCAGAAAAGGTCATTGGGATTCATCTTTCACAGCAACCAGAAAACTTTACACACCTTGTAAAAAAGGCGATTAAAGAAGTAAAGGAACATTCTGATATAACGATTCAAATACACCCACGTTTTTATCCATTTGTGATTGAGCAAAAAGAGGATTTAACCGCTATTCTTAACCGGGAAACCAATCTTTTTGTTTATCCGAATGATGACCTAGGAGAAACAGATTGTGTAATTGAATCGTCCTTTGGAAAGATTAATGCAAGTGTTGATACCCAGCTTTCTGAGATTAAAGAAAAATTACTTTCTTTGCTATTGGAGGAATAGTCTGTGAAAGCAATCGAGCTTCTTAATGAAATACATGCAATCGATTCTTATAAAAGGTACGGTAAGGTAACAAGAGTCGTTGGCTTAATGATTGAATCGCGCGGACCAGAATGTTCGATTGGAGATCTGTGCTTTATATATGTTGGTTTTAATCATAAAAGATGTATTCAAGCTGAAGTTGTGGGTTTTCGTGAAGAGCATGTCATCCTTATGCCATTTTCTAATGTCAAGGATATTTCACCAGGAAGCATTGTGGAAGCTACTGGCAAACCGCTTGATATAAAGGTTGGCGCTGGATTAATAGGAAAAGTATTAGATCCACTTGGCCATCCGTTGGATGGAAGTGGGCTACCTAGGGGGTTATCTTCTGTTCCTACTGAACAAGATCCTCCAAATCCATTATCTCGTCCTCCTATTGATGAGCCAATTGAAGTTGGTGTGAAAATGATAGACACCTTGTTAACTGTTGGTAAAGGCCAACGTGTCGGAATTTTTGCAGGTAGTGGTGTCGGGAAAAGTACACTTTTGGGTATGATTGCTCGTAATACGACCGCGGATATAAATGTGATTGCCCTTGTTGGAGAACGTGGACGCGAGGTGCGAGAATTTATAGAAAAAGATTTAGGCAAGGAAGGTCTTAAAAGATCCATTTTAGTTGTGGCAACTTCCGATCAGCCAGCACTACTTCGTATCAAAGCAGCAATGACTGCAACAGCAATAGCTGAATATTTCAGAGACAATGGGCAAGATGTCATGTTAATGATGGATTCGGTTACGCGTGTTGCGATGGCAAGTCGCGAAATTGGCCTAGCTATTGGTGAGCCACCGACAACCAAAGGATATACACCAAGCGTTTTTACAACACTTCCAAGACTGTTGGAGAGAACCGGGACGAATCATTTAGGTTCGATAACTGCTTTTTACACAGTTCTAGTGGATGGAGACGACATGAATGAGCCGATAGCAGATACGGTCCGAGGGATCCTTGATGGACATTTCGTACTTGATCGAAGTCTTGCCAATAAAGGGCAATACCCAGCCATTAATGTTTTAAAATCCATCAGTCGTGTTATGAGCCAAATTACAACAAGGGAACATAAGGCATATGCTGAAAAACTTAGAGGGATTATGGCAACCTATCTTAATTCAGAGGACTTAATTAATATTGGCGCCTATAAAAGGGGCTCCTCCATTGAAGTTGATGAGGCCATTAGGTATTATCCAAAGATTATATCGTTTATCAAACAGCAAACGGATGAGAAATTTACGTTTGAAGAAAGTTTACACTTATTGGCACAATTAGCTGAAAAAGGTGAATGAATCGAATGAGCTACAAGTTCAAATTTCAAAAAGTGATGTCGATAAAAGAAAATGAGAAAAATCAAGTTTTGGCAGATTATAAATCTTCTGTTAAGGAATTTGAAGAAGCAGCTAAAAGCTTATATGAATCGCTAAAGAAGAAGGAAACATTAGAAGAAGATCAAAGACAGCAATTACAAAGTGGCTTATCTATCCAGAGCATTCGGCATCAGCAGTCTTTCATTACTGGCTTAGAAAAAACAATTATGTATTACCAACAGCTTGTCATTAAAGCAAGAAATAAAATGCAGCAGTTGCAAGCAATATTAACTGAAAAAAATATTGAAGTTAAAAAATATGAGGTCATGCATGAAAAGGACTTTGCAGTTTATGAAGGACAAATAAAAATGCAGGAAAGCCAGATGATGGATGAAATTTCAATTCAACAATTTATGTCAAAAGGAAGATAGGTGATCAAATGGAGCCCAACGATAAAGAATATAGCAAATTCCAATGGTTTCTGTTTGTCGTACTCATTCCATCCTTCTTTACATTGGTTGTCATTTTTGTTCTATTATCTGTGGCTGGATTTAATCCAATTGGAACTGTTAAGGATTATGCATCCAAGGTTCCAGGTATTTCTTCCCTTTTTAATGATAAAGAAGATTCAAAGGTACAAATAGAGGATGATGTATCGGTTTCAGAATTAGAGGTAGAAATTCAGGCAAAGGAATCAAAAATCACACAACTTGAAAGTGAATTAGAAACAAAAGACAGCGAAATCCAGTCATTAGAGCTTGAAATCGAAAATCTTTCTGATGAAATAGTCAAACTTCAGGAAGAGCGTTTAGCGAAAAATAAATCATTGGAAGATTTAACCAAAATGTATGAGCAAATGAGTCCCAAAAATGCGGCAAAAATTATTCCAAATCTAAAAGATAATGAAGCAAGAGAGATACTTTCAAGTATTAATACTGAAAAACTTGCTGCTATCTTTGAAAAAATGTCACCTGAAGATGCTGCGAGATTTACGCAATTGATTACCCAATAAAGCATTCTAAACGCTTGAAAGGAGGTGAAATGACATGAACATGGTTGCAAGCTTCGATCCCTCAATGGCTTCCATTCGAAATGCCGTTGAAACCGGGTCAGTGGGTAATAGAAATCTACTAGGAAATAGTTCATCACAAATGTCTTTTCGGGAAAGTTTAGAGGCATTAGTAAAAGAACAGCAACCGAACGAAAAGACTATTACAAATGGTTCACATAGCCTAGCAGAAGAAATTGGAGAAGATGAATCAATCAAGAATTTATTAATTGACATCGAAACGGTTACAAAGGAGTCTATCGACCTAGCAGATTATGAAGATGTATTTATAATGCTGCCGCCTGATTTGGTAGAACAAATAAAAGCATTTATTACGGATATTCAAAATGGCGATAAAAAGTTGGAAGCAGAGCAGGGGTTTGGTAAGGCAGAGCTCATAGGACTACTTATGGTTATAGCACAATATGCAGAGAAACCCTCAAATACAAATAAGGAAGGGCTTATCAATCTGCTAAAACAATTGAAAATGGTCTTTAACGAGACATTACAAACATCATCAAGTGGGCTTGTTGAAAAAGAACCGACAGATTTAAGGTTTAACAAGATTGTACAGGAAATGATGCACACACTTGAAAACAAGCTTCCAGATAAGCCTTTAACAGAATCACAGAATAGACAACAATATTTGCAGGTAGTCCATGCAAGGTATTTCTCCACACCAAAAGGGTTGGAAACACCACAAACGATAATAACGGAAAAACTCTTGCAAAGGACAAGCAATACGAACCAGGCTGTAACAACAACGCCAGAGGGCGCACCATTAGGTGATGTTGGTTCAAATCAACTATCTAAAGTCCAACAATTTTCATTATTTGTTGAACAAAATGGAAAGCAGCTTCCTAATCAGCAACAATTTATTAAGCAATTTCAAAACATCCTAGCGCGAAGCAACTTTTTTAATAGTGGTGGGCAGCAAAAACTATTAATTAACTTATATCCAGAGCATCTTGGTTCATTACGAATTGAACTACTTCAAAGTGAATCAGGAATGATTGCTAGAATTATGGCTTCTACGACTCAAGCAAAGGAATTAGTTGAATCACAGCTAACGAATCTAAAGCATACTTTCTTAGCACAAAACATTTCAGTGGATAAAATTGAAGTCTCATCTCAACTTCAGTATCAAACTGAAAGAAGTTTACAAAGAGAAAGTGAACAACAGCAAGGACAACAATCAGGAAGACAACCAAAGGAGAATAACCAACAAGAAACCAATGAGGATCACTCTTTTACGTCTGTCTTACTTGATGAACTTGTCAATTTTAAAGTATAGGTGGTGAATGAAGTGGCGACTAAAATTGATCCAAATCTTTATCTGACAAATTTAAAACCCGAAAGAAAAACAAGTAATGACATATTAGGCAAAGATGATTTCTTGAAAATCTTAATGACTCAGCTTCAAAATCAAGACCCGATGAATCCAATGGAGGATAAAGATTTTATCGCTCAAATGGCGACCTTTACTTCGTTAGAGCAAATGACTAATATGAATAGTACTTTAGAGAAATTTGTGAATGGCAATCAGGGTGAGCAACTTTTAAAATACAGCAATATGATTGGAAAAGAAGTTGAATACAGCTTTAAAACGGAAGATGAAGATGGCAAAGAATTCATTAAAAATGGAACAGGGATTGTCACATCCGTTTCACAAAAATCTGGTTATATCGAGCTAGAGTTAAAGGATGGAACGAAAATTTATAGTGATGAAATTTTGAAAGTGAAACAACCTTCTAACGAAGAAGAATAGGAGGTGAAAACATGGATCATCGAATTTTTCAAATACAAAATCATCCATTATCATTACAAACTCGTAAAAAGGTGCAGCATACCGAGCCTCCTAAAATATCATTTAAAGAAACATTCGAAAAAGAGACAAACTTGGTTATAAGTAAGCACGCACAAAAAAGGTTAGACGAGAGGAATATAAATATTCAAGATTCAAAATGGAAAGAAATCCAAATGAAAATAACGGAAGCTAAAACAAAAGGAATCCGAGATTCATTGGTTGTTACGAATAATGCTGCATTAATTGTAAATGTCCCAAATAACACGGTCATTACTGCAATGAATCGAGATGAGGCAAACTCACAGATATTTACGAACATAAATGGAACCATTATTTTAGATTAATTAGGCTGGACCTTAACAGGAAGCCAAGGTGTGCGGATCGACAGAAGCCACCTACATTCGAAAGGGGAAAATGAAATGTTACGTTCAATGTACTCAGGAATCAGTGGAATGAAAAACTTTCAAACCAAACTAGATGTGATTGGTAATAATATTGCAAACGTAAATACGTACGGCTTTAAGAAAGGTAGAACCATCTTTAATGACATCATGAGTCAAACAATCAATGGTGCAACTGCACCTGGACAATCGCTCGGTGGTGTTAACCCTAAACAAGTTGGACTAGGTTCATCTTTAGCAGCAATTGATACAATCCACAATAGTGGAAGCACGCAAACGACTGCTAGAATCTTAGACTTAGCAATTGCTGGCGATGGATTTTTCCAGGTATCACCAACAGATACACCAACTACTGGATTTTCACAAGACGCAGTATACACAAGAGCTGGTAACTTCTATATGGATCAGGAAGGCTACTTGGTAACAAGTGCTGGTATGTATGTTCAAGGTTTTTCACCAAATGCAGTTATTGAACCAACTGATGTAAATTCAGGGTTATTCGATTTTAATGTATCTCCACCTGAATATAATCCAACTAATATTGATGGAGAACCAGTGATAAATTATAAACCTATCCAAATCCCAACAGATGCGAAAAGCATGAGCATCGGTAAAGATGGTTCAGTTACTTATGTAGATGCAGCTGGTACATTACGTTGGGCAGGTCAGCTTGTGTTAGCGAAATTCCCAAATACAGGTGGTTTAGAAAAAGTGGGAGGGAATCTCTTCCAACAATCATCAAACTCAGGTATTCCAGTCGTCAATTTTGCTGGTGAATCCGGACTCGGATCAATCGAATCGGGTGCACTTGAAATGTCAAACGTTGACCTTTCTGAGGAATTTACAGAAATGATCGTTGCGCAGCGTGGATTCCAAGCGAATACTCGTATCATCACAACATCTGATGAAATCCTGCAAGAACTCGTAAACTTAAAACGTTAAGGGGGCAGGGGTTTTAGTCATTTCCTAAAACCCCGATAAATCTTGATTACTTTGACGAAATTAAATAACAAAGAATTTACATTAAATGCAATATATATTGAGCAGGTTGAATCTTTTCCTGATACAACAATCACATTAACAAATGGTAAAAAATTTGTTGTAAAGGAAACAGAAGAGGATGTACAAGTGAAGGTTCTTGAATTTTATCAAAAAATAAATTTGCTTGGCCTTCGTTAAAGCTTGGGGGGAAAAGGTACTATGAAAAATAAGCTGCTTGTCATAATGGTCATCATTTTAAGTACGATTACTTTAGTCGGTACCACCGCTTTTGTCATTTTAACTAAAGTGACTGCTAGTGAAAGTCAAAAGGAACCGTCAATCGACCAAGTTCTTAAGGCGACCGTCGAAATTCCAGAAATCACAACTAAATTACTTAGTGATGATTATATTCGTATATCCTTTAACATTCAGACAGATGGTAAAAAGGGAAAAGAAGAATTAGAAAAACGACAATTCCAGGTAAGCAATCTCATTATAAAAGAGCTTTCCAACATGACATCTGAAGAATTTAAAGGTGAAGAAGGAATCGTCAATCTTGAAAATAGATTGAAAGATCGAATTAATGAATTAATGCAAGATGGAACTATTATCAAAGTTTATGCGACATCCTTTCTTCCGCAATAACCAATAATATGATGAAAGAAGTATGTAATGAGCGGAGGTGGAACCTTGCCTGGAGAAATATTATCCCAAAGTGAAATAGATGCATTACTTTCAGCTCTTTCGACTGGTGAAATGAATCCAGAAGAACTAAAGAGAGAAGAAAGTGAACGCCGTGTAAAAGTATACGATTTTAAAAGGGCACTTCGTTTTTCAAAGGATCAAATTCGGAGTATCACTCGGATCCATGAAAACTTTGCACGATTATTAACAACCTATTTTTCGGCCCAACTTCGAACCTATGTGCAAATTACAGTAGGTACAGCCGACCAAGTGCCATATGAGGAATTTATACGTTCCATTCCAAATATGACGATTTTAAATGTATTTGAAATGCCTCCTTTAGATGGGCGTATTATTTTGGAGGTAAATCCGAATATTGCTTACGCCATGCTTGATCGAATGCTTGGGGGAAGAGGAACAGGTCTTAACAAAATCGAAAATTTAACTGAAATTGAAACAAAAATTATGAGCAATATGTTTGAAAAAGCTTTTGAACAAGCTCGGGATGCATGGGCTAATTTGGTTGAGGTAGATCCAATATTAACCGAATTTGAGGTGAATCCACAGTTCCTTCAAATGTTTTCACCCAATGAAACGGTGGTAGTCATCTCACTTAATACCCAAATCGGAGAAACAAGTGGAATGATCAATATTTGTATTCCTCATGTGTTCCTTGAACCGATTATTCCGAAATTATCAGCCCATTATTGGATGCAATCAACACCTAAAAAAGAACGAAATATAGATGAAATTACTTATATCCAAAACAATCTTAAGGATACAAAGTTACCAATTGTTGCAGAGTTAGGAACTACAAATATTGCTATCCAGGAATTCCTGTTATTGGATATTGGGGATACTATTCAACTTGATAAAATGATTGAACAACCAATCGAGTTGAAAGTTGAGGGAGTACCTAAATTCTATGCACAGGTTGGTAAGGTGAATAAAAAACAAGCCGTACAAATCTTAGAGGAAATTAAAGGGGGGGACCGTGAAAATGAATAATGGAAATATGCTATCACAAGACGAAATTGATGCACTATTAAAAGGTACCGCAGACTTAGACAACGAAGAACCGGTAGCGAATGTGAATAAACCCCTTGTAGAAGATTTTTTATCTTTAATGGAACAAGATGCGCTTGGGGAGATTGGAAATATCTCTTTTGGAAGTTCAGCAACTGCGCTTTCCACATTACTCAATCAAAAGGTTGAAATTACGACACCAAATGTCTCGCTTGTTTTAAGCTCTGAGTTAGCTGATGAGTTTCCACACCCATATGTTGCAATCTATGTTAATTATACAGCTGGTTTTACAGGGACAAATCTATTAGTCATAAAACAAAGTGATGCAGCGATCATTGCCGATTTAATGCTCGGTGGAAATGGTCTTGCAGCACCGGAAAACTTAGGCGATTTGCAATTAAGTGCTGTGCAGGAAGCCATGAATCAAATGATGGGGTCTGCCGCAACGTCTATGTCAACTGTTTTTAGTAAGAAAATTGATATCTCTCCACCGAATATTGACATTCTCGACATAAAACAAGGTGAAGGAGCTGAAAACCTTCCAGCTGATGATATTCTAGTGAAAATATCGTTTCGTTTAACGATAGGTGAATTAATTGATTCAACCATCATGCAATTGGTTCCAGTTGGATTTGCGAAAGAACTTGTTGGAGAACTTTTATCTCCACAGTCGGAAAATACTGGTTCAGCACCGGAAAGTACAACTCAACATGTGGATGTTGAAATGCCAGTCCAGCAAAAGAATTATGCGTTGCCTAATGCTGAATCTGAACAACAAATGGAGACACCATATCAATCTACACAGCAATTTCATCAACCTAATTTTATTCAACCGATGACAAATAGTGCTCCACAGCATCTGGGTGGTACTCACGCGAAACATCCTGAAATTCAACCAGCTGTATTTTCAGAGTTTGAATCTGTTCATTTACAAGAAGCTGAATCAAGGAACCTAAATATGTTATTAGATATTCCACTTCAAGTAACGGTTGAATTAGGAAGGACAAAACGCTCTATTAAAGAAATTCTTGAATTATCCACTGGCTCAATTATTGAATTAGACAAGCTTGCTGGTGAGCCGGTAGATGTTTTAGTAAATGGAAAGCTAATCGCACAAGGTGAGGTAGTAGTAATTGAAGAAAACTTTGGTGTCAGAATTACTGATATCATCAGCCAAAGTGATCGAATTAAAAAATTGAATTAATGTAGGGGGCAATACAAATGGCACATAAAATTCTTATTGTTGATGATGCAGCATTTATGAGAATGATGATAAAGGACATCCTAACTAAAAATGGTTACGAGGTTGTTGCTGAGGCAGCTGATGGAGCACAGGCTGTTGAAAAATATAAAGAACACCAACCGGACCTTGTAACAATGGACATTACAATGCCTGAAATGGATGGGATATCAGCACTGAAAGAAATTAAAAAAATGAACCCAAATGCAAAGGTCATTATGTGTTCAGCTATGGGTCAACAGGCGATGGTCATTGATGCAATCCAAGCGGGTGCAAAGGATTTTATTGTAAAGCCATTCCAAGCAGACCGAGTAATTGAAGCAATCAGTAAAACTTTAAGCTAATAATCCCAGGAGAGTGGCAACGAAGTGAAACATATAAAAAAAGCTTTTATAGCCATCATTTTCTTTCATACATTGCTTGTCACTTTTCCTGTTCAAGCAGAAGATGGCCAAATTGATAAAAATGTTTACAACAACTATAATCCAGAAAACCAAACAGAGCCTGCGCAAGAGAATGATGTTACAGAACTTGCACCGCCAGCCAATGAACTAACATCCGGCGATTTTTTTAAAATGATTTTTACAACTTTATTTGTAATTGCACTTATTTATTTTTTATTAAAGTTCTTGAATAAAAGAAATCGCATGTTTAACCAGCATAGGTTTATTGAAAACCTTGGTGGAACAAGTCTAGGTACAAACCGTTCGATTCAAATTGTAAAGGTTGGAGAGCGTATCTTAGTTGTGGGAGTCGGAGATTCCATTCAGTTACTTAAGGAAATCGAAGACACAGATGAAATAAATGAAATACTTGAACAACACAATTCTTCATTAGAATCAATGATTCAACCAAAAGATATCATTAATCGTTTTCTTGAAAAAAGAAAAGCAGCAAAGGAGAAAGATCAAGCTCTTTTTTCCTCAATTCTGCAAAAACAATTGACGGAGTTAAAACATGGGAGAAAGAAAATTGTCGAGCAACTTGAAAATAAGGAGTCTAGCAAAGAATGAACGAATTTATGGAATTTTTTAATACTAGCGCCCCTGAAAATGTCTCGACATCAGTTAAGCTCCTTCTCCTTCTAACTGTTCTTTCAATCGGACCTGGTATTTTAATGTTAATGACGAGCTTTACAAGAATTATTGTTGTTCTTTCTTTTGTTAGGACATCTTTGGGGACACAGCAAATGCCACCCAATCAGGTTTTAATTGGACTCGCATTATTTTTAACTTTTTTTGTGATGGCACCAACATTTAGTGAAGTGAATGAACAAGCTTTAACCCCGTTATTTAATGAAGAAATAAATTTAGAGGAGGCGTATACGCGGGCTGCCATACCGTTTAAGGAATTTATGAGTGTACATACTCGACAAAAGGACTTGGAATTGTTTTTAAATTACTCTGGAGCAGACAGACCCGAAACGATTCAAGATATCCCTTTAACCGCATTAGTACCAGCTTTTGCAATAAGCGAACTAAAAACAGCATTTCAAATTGGATTTATGATTTTTATTCCATTTCTTGTTATTGATATGGTTGTCGCAAGTATCCTAATGTCAATGGGAATGATGATGCTTCCACCTGTCATGATTTCCTTGCCATTCAAAATACTGTTATTTGTTCTTGTGGATGGATGGTATTTGATCGTTAAATCCCTGTTACAAACCTTCTAACTTTATTTAGCAAAAGATCTCACTTCTGCTAAATAAAGTTAAAGCCTCCGGCGGATGCCACGATTTTTTAAAGGAAATTTTTCGAGCATAAGATCAAAGACTAATTACGCCACTTCATGTGGCAACTTCTTTGTGACCCACCTCGTGTGGGCCTAAAAAAATCGGGCGCAAATACGCCAAGGCGCATTTGATAAAGTAGGTGAACCGTGTTGAATCCTGAAGTAGTTATATCGTTGGCAGAAAAAGGTGTATATACGACATTAATGATTTGTGGTCCGCTATTATTGGTTGCACTCGTAGTCGGGCTAATTGTGAGTGTGTTTCAGGCAACAACACAAATCCAGGAACAAACTTTGGCTTTTATTCCTAAAATCATTGCTGTCCTTGTTGGCTTGGTCTTCTTTGGACCTTGGATGCTTTCTAAGATGCTTGCATATACCCATGATATTTTTAGTAATTTGACGAGATTTGTAGGTTGAAAAAATGACAGAGGTATATACCTATTTTCCTGCTTTTTTGCTGGTCTTAGTTCGAGTAACCAGCTTTTTTGTAACAATGCCGTTGTTTTCCTATCGAACACTTCCTGCTTCCCATCGGATCGGCATTGCATTTTTTATCTCTTGGATTATGTTCCTATCCATGGAAAAGCCGATATTTCAAATTGATGGCTACTTTATCATGCTGATTTTTAAAGAGGTCATGGTAGGGCTTTTAATTGGTTTAGTTGCTTATATGATTTTTGCTGCTATCCAAATTGCAGGTGGCTTTATTGATTTTCAAATGGGGTTTGCCATTGCCAATGTAATCGATCCCCAAACTGGAGCACAAAGCCCGTTAATGGGTCAATATTTATATACATTCTCCCTTCTCTTTTTACTAGCTATTAATGGTCACCATCTTTTATTAGACGGAATTTTTTATAGCTATGAATTCATTCCAATGGAACAAGCGACCCTTCCATTTGGAAATGAACATGTAGTGGAGTTTGTTTTAAAGGCTTTTAGCACCATGTTTATCATTGCATTTCAAATGTCCATGCCCGTTGTGGGTGCTTTGTTTTTAGTGGATATTGCCTTAGGAATTGTGGCAAGAACTGTTCCGCAGTTAAATGTGTTTGTTGTCGGATTACCATTAAAGATCGGGGTTAGTTTTGTTGTCATGTTAATCGCAATGTCGATGATCTTTATGCTTGTCGGAAAACTAGTAGACAATATGTTATATACGATGCGAGGATTAATGGAACTTTTAGGAGGAAGCTAGATGTATTTTGTTCGTCTAAACCTACAATACTTTGCAGGTGAAAAAACAGAAAAAGCAACTCCTAAAAAACGTCAAGAAACAAGAAAAAAAGGGCAAGTAGCAAAAAGTGCGGATGTAAATACAGCTATTTTGTTGCTTTCCATCTTTTTTACACTCCTTGTTTTTGGTGGTTTTATTTTTGATCGGATGATGACGTTTTTAAAACATTCATTCAATCATTATTTATCAATTACACCAACCGAGCAAAGCGTTCAAGAAATTTTTATCGAGTTATCTTTAGAAGCTGCGATTATTTTAGCACCCATCATGGTCGTAGCTCTGATTGCTGGAATAGCAGCAAACCTTATGCAGGTTGGGTTTTTATTTTCACCTGAAGCGATTCAAATGAAGCTAAATAAGCTTGATCCTATTCAAGGATTCAAACGTATTTATTCGATTCGTGCGCTTGTAGAGATGATTAAATCTATCTTAAAAATAGTCATTGTTGGTGGCGTGACCTTTGCCATTCTTTGGTTCCGACTGGAGGATATCTTGTCCTTATCACAAAAAACAGTCGGATCAGCACTAATTGTTCTGGCAAAACTGACTGTTCAGATGGGGCTATTTGCTGGAGGCGCACTTTTATTCTTATCCTTCTTAGATTATCTTTACCAACGCTTTGATTATGAAAAAAACATAAGAATGTCAAAGCAAGATATTAAAGATGAATATAAGAAGACTGAAGGGGATCCACTAATTAAATCAAAAATCAAGCAAAAACAACGTGAAATGGCAATGAGTCGGATGATGCAGGAAGTGCCAAAGGCAGATGTGATCATTACGAACCCAACTCATTATGCTGTCGCATTAAAATATGACGAGGCAAAAATGGATGCACCGTTTGTTGTTGCTAAAGGTGTAGACTTTGTCGCTCAGCGAATTAAGGAAATTGCCAAAGAACATGAAATTACAACGATTGAAAACAGACCACTTGCAAGAGCTCTTTACGCAGGGACAGATATCGGGGATGCGATTCCTGAAGATTATTTCAAAGCGGTAGCTGAAATTCTTGCCTATGTGTACCGCTTAAAAGAGAAGGTTTAATTTAAATGCTATCAAACCTTCTCATCACCAATTGTGCTTTTTTGACTAAAGGAGAGAAAAACAATGCAAGCAAGAGATTTATCCGTTTTACTAAGTGTAATCTTAATAGTTGCGATGCTTATTATTCCATTCCCATCTTGGATGCTGAGCATCTTAATTATCATAAATATTTCTCTTGCACTCTTGGTCCTCTTAACTTCAATGAATATGCAAGAACCACTTCAATTTTCAATTTTCCCATCATTATTACTCCTTCTAACTCTATTTCGATTAGGGTTAAATGTTTCAACAACAAGATCAATTCTTTCAACAGGGGATGCTGGTGGAGTTGTTCACACCTTTGGTACCTTCGTTGTTGGGGGAAATATTGTCGTTGGATTCGTCGTTTTTTTAATCCTCGTTGTTATTCAATTTATTGTAATTACAAAAGGTTCAGAACGTGTATCAGAAGTGGCTGCTCGATTTACATTAGATGCAATGCCAGGAAAGCAAATGAGTATTGATGCTGATTTAAATGCAGGGATGATTTCGGATACAGAGGCCCGCGAACGTCGTGATAAGGTAAGTAGAGAAGCTGATTTTTACGGGGCAATGGACGGTGCAAGTAAATTCGTAAAAGGGGATGCGATTGCGGGGATCATTATTGTCCTTATTAACTTACTATTTGGTTTTATAATTGGAATGACTCAGCATGGGCTAGGCTTTCAAGAATCCCTTTCTAAGTTTACACTTTTAACAATAGGGGATGGACTCGTTAGTCAGATTCCAGCTTTATTAATTTCTACTGCAACAGGGATCGTCGTAACGCGTGCTGCTTCAGAAGGAAATTTAGGAACAGATATTACAAAGCAATTATTTGCCTATCCGAAAATGTTGTATGTAACAGCCGGTACTATTTTCCTGTTAGGGTTGTTCACACCGATTCACGATTTGTTAACCATATCCATTTCAAGCTTTTTAGCGATTGGTGGCTTTATGATTTCTAAGAGTAAGGATCAGGAAATTCAGTTAGAACCAGATACTGAAGAAGAAGTACAAGTTGAGGACTTAAAAAGTCCTGAAAGTGTTGTGAATTTGTTAAATGTAGATCCAATTGAGTTTGAGTTTGGCTATGGCTTGATACCTTTAGCTGATACTAACCAAGGTGGGGATATCTTAGATCGAATCGTTATGATCCGTAGGCAATTAGCGATTGAGTTAGGTTTAGTCGTACCGGTCGTTAGAATTAGGGATAATATTCAATTGCAACCCAATGAGTATCGCTTGAAAATAAAGGGAAGTGAAATGGCTCGAGGAGAACTATTGCTTGACCATTACTTGGCGATGAGTCCAGGCTATGAAGATGATTCGATTGAAGGGATTGATACGGTTGAGCCATCGTTTGGTCTTCCAGCAAAATGGATTGCCGAGAATATGAAGGAGCAGGCTGAAATGCTCGGGTATACAGTGGTTGACCCACCATCTGTTGTATCTACACATATTACAGAGGTCATTCGAAGAAATGCTCATGAATTACTCGGTAGACAAGAAACGAAACAGTTAATTGATCATTTAAAGGAATCATACCCAATTTTAGTGGATGAAGTAACACCAAATCCACTATCCGTTGGAGATGTTCAAAAGGTACTGGCAAAACTATTAAAAGAAAGTGTTTCAATCCGAAACTTACCGATTGTATTCGAAACATTAGCTGATTTTGGTCGGATGACAACTGATACTGATTTATTAACAGAGTATGTAAGACAAGCCTTGGCTAGACAGATTACAAACCAATACATCGTACAAGGAGAGACAATGAAGGTTGTGACTCTTTCTGGCAGAGTCGAAAAGTTCGTTGCGGATGGTGTTCAGCAAACAGAGCATGGAAATTATTTATCTATCGACCCAAGTGTGTCACAATCAATTATTGAATCGATTGCAAAGCAAATCGAAACTGTTAGTATCCAAGAGCAGTCACCGATTTTATTATGTTCTCCTGCTGTCAGAATGTATGTAAGGCAATTAATAGAACGATACTTTCCACAGGTCCCTGTTCTTTCCTATAATGAGCTTGAGGCTAATGTAGAAGTTCAAAGTGTTGGGGTGGTGAATATAGATTGAAGGTAAAAAAATATATTGCGCCTTCTATGCCGGAAGCAATGAAAATGATACGTGCAGAATTAGGTAGTGAAGCGGTTATTTTAAACTCAAAGATTGTTCAAACACAAGGAGTTTTCGGCTTTTTTCGGAAAAAGAATTTTGAGGTAATAGCTGCTGTAGACCCAGTAGCTACAAGAACACAAAAGGTTCAACCTAAAGAAAAGGAACGAAAAGTACCGGTAATCACCAAACAAACTGAACCACAACAACCGGTTGTTCATGAATCGTCTAAAAAGTACGACACACCGGAAACTCATAGCGCTGCACCAGAATTACTTAAAGAAATTAAAGATATAAAAGCAGCAATGAAAGATTTATCCTCTGATATTAGCCTGTATTCTGGATATCTGCAGGAAATGAATCAAATGTTAATGAATCAAGAAATAGACCCATCAATTCGAAAAGAAATCATGTCTAGTCTGCTTGAAAAATGGTACCTATCGTCTGAAAAGGCTTCATTTGCAGAAGTTCAAAATTGGACGAGAAAAAGTATTATTTCAAAAATATCTAACGTTGATTACGGTGGCTTAACCTATCAAAAAAAATATATTAATGTAGTCGGTCCAACTGGGGTTGGGAAAACGACAACCATTGCAAAAATTGCTGCTGATTGTATGTTAAAGGATAAAAAGAAAATTGCTTTTATTACTACCGATACATTTCGGATTGCGGCGATTGAACAGTTGAAAACTTACGCAAAAATTCTAGGTGCACCTGTTGAAGTTTGTTATTCCTTTGAGGATTTTAAAAAAGCAAAGGAAGCCTATAAAGAGTACGATGTTGTTTTCATTGATACCGCGGGGAGAAACTTCCGCAATGAAAAATACATTAATGATTTAAATGAATTAATTCATTTTTCAAATGATATGGAGACGTTTTTAGTACTCTCTTTAACATCAAAAATGACTGATATGAACATGATATATCAACAATTTTCCAAAATTAAGATATCAAAATTTATATTTACAAAAGTGGATGAAACGGCAAACTATGGAGCAATAGTCAATTTAATAGTCAATTCTGGCATTGGTGTAGCCTATTTAACAAATGGACAAGATGTGCCCGATGATATTGCCATTGCTTCACCTTCTTTAATCGCTAATACTATCCTTGGAGTCGATGAATCATGATAGACCAAGCTGCAGCTCTTCGTAGAAAACTAGCTATGATGAATAACAAACGAGATCAAACGAAGGCAATTGCCGTTATCAGTGGAAAAGGTGGAGTTGGAAAATCGAATGTATCCCTAAACTTTTCCATTGCCCTTTCTAGATTTGGTAAGAAGGTTTTGCTATTTGATATGGATATCGGAATGGGAAATATTGATATATTGATGGGAATAACCGCCCATCATACAATTGTTGATTTATTTGAAAAGAATCTTACCATAAAAGAATTGCTGATCAAGGGACCTGAAGGCATTGATTATATCGCAGGTGGAAATGGGTTGCCGAATCTATTTAAGCTTGATGAAAAGAAATCAGAATATTTAATGGAACAATTGCAATTCATCCTTAATGAATATGATTACGTTATTTTTGATATGGGTGCAGGAATGACAGAGGAAAATGTAAAATTCCTTTTGGCCATGGATGAAATCTTTGTCATTACAACATCAGAGCCAACCGCAATTACGGATGCTTATTCAGCGATGAAATATATCTGTTTGTTTGACCAATCTATTCCATTGTACCTTGTTGTTAATCGTGCAGAAAATGAGGCGGAAGGGATGCAAACCCTTAAAAGAGTCAAGCAAGTCGTGTTACAGTTTTTAGTAAAAGAAGTCAACTTATTAGGAGTTTTACCAGATGATAAAGCGGTTCAAAAGGCTGTAAGTCACCAGGAACCATTTTTGCTATATGCACCAAAAGCTTTAATAAGCAAAAATTTGCTTGATATTTGCAAAAAATATCTTGATGAAAATAATGAACAAAGTCAAGAAAAGAATCAAGATACGTCCTTCATATCAAAGTTACAGCGTTTTTTCGTACGTGGTAGATAGGAGCTTTAAAATGGATAAAATCAATGTTCTCATTGTAGACGATTCGGCATTCATGAGGAAACTCATTGCTAACTTTCTTCAGGAAGATTCAAGGATTCATGTTGTTGGAACTGCAAGAAACGGAATGGATGCTTTGGACAAAATTAAAAAACTCAATCCTGATGTTGTCACTTTAGATATTGAGATGCCTGAAATGAATGGCATTGAAGCCTTACAGCGAATTATGAATGAAAGTCCACGACCAGTGGTGATGCTCTCAAGCACAACGAAAGAAGGAGCAGAGAATACATTACTCGCGATTCAAAATGGTGCGGTCGACTTTATTCAAAAACCATCAGGTTCAATATCCATTGACCTTCATCTAATTAAGAACGAACTTGTGACAAAAGTACTACAAGCAGGTAGAGTGAATATAGCTTTATTAAAAAAGCCATTGAAAATACAAGAAAATAATACAAGTAGAAACATAGATTATAGTAAAATAGAACTAGAACCAAATAGGAATATTAAAAAAATTGTTTGTATAGGTACCTCTACTGGGGGACCAAGAGCATTACAACAAGTTCTTCCTAGATTTCCCAAAAAATATCCTGCGCCAATTGTTATTGTTCAACATATGCCGGCAGGTTTTACGAAATCGTTGGCTACTAGACTTAATAGTTTATGTGAAATTACCGTTAAAGAAGCTGAGAATGGTGAAGTTTTGAAGGCTGGAATAGCTTATATTGCACCTGGTGGTCATCACATGAAAATAAAAAAGATCGGCACTTCACTAGCCGTGAATGTTGATGAGAGTGAAATTAGAAATGGACATAGACCCTCCGTTGATGTCCTTTTTGAATCGATAAGTGACATTAAAGGTATTCAAAAAATATCGGTTATTATGACTGGAATGGGTACGGATGGATCCTATGGTCTGAAGAAATTAAAAGAAACCGGACAAGCTGTTGCCATTGCGGAATCACAAGAAACTTCAATCGTTTTTGGAATGCCGAAATCGGCAATTGAGACACATTTAGTTGATCGTGTTGAAAAATTAGAGGAAATAGCTGATACCATAATTAACCTTACATAAGAAAAGGGGTGTTGTTTGATGGAAATGGATCAATATTTAGAAGTCTTTATTGAAGAGAGTAAAGAGCATCTCCAGTCTTGTAATGAGCATCTATTAGAATTGGAAAAAGAACCTGAAAATATTTCAATCGTCAATGAAATTTTCCGCTCAGCCCATACATTAAAGGGAATGTCAGCGACAATGGGGTATGACGATTTAGCTAGCCTCACACACCAAATGGAAAATGTCCTTGATGGCATTCGAAATATGAAAATTAATGTTACACCTTCCCTATTAGATATTGTTTTCAAAGCAGTAGATTATTTGGAAGAAATGATTTTTTCAATTGCTGACGGGGGCGACGGAAAAAAAGATGTTTCAGATGTCGTGTTTTTATTGAAAAAAATTGAAAGTGGAGACGTAATCAAGGATGATGAAGATACACCTGTCATTGTAAATCCAAAAACGGAAGATGCGGCTATAAAGTCTAATTATGATGATTTTGAATTAACAGTCATCCAACAATCAAAAGAACAAGGTTTTAATTGTTATGAAATTTCAATTGTTCTTAGAGAGGATTGTTTATTAAAGGCTGCTCGTGTATTTATGGTATTTGAGGTTCTCGAACAGATTGGTGAAATTATTAAATCCATTCCTTCAGTTGATCAGTTAGAGGAAGAGCAATTTCAAAGTGAGTTTACTGTAACCCTTGTATCAACTGAATTAGCCGAAAATATCGAAAAACGTATTATGAAAGTATCTGAAATAGATAGAGTAACAGTTCTAGATGTCCAACTTGATTCATTGAATGCTGTAACTCAAGAACATCTTCAGGCACAAGCAGAAGTTGCTCCTACACTTGCTGTTGGGGATGAACAACTGAAATCTGAAAAAGAAGACCAGCATCCTGCTAGATCAGGTACTAAGCATGGAGGAAATCACAAGACGATTAGGGTCAATATTGAACGACTTGATATTCTGATGAATTTATTTGAAGAACTGGTCATTGATAGAGGACGTTTAGAGCAAATTTCTCGTGACCTAAACCATTCTGAGTTAAATGAAACGGTAGAAAGAATGTCAAGAGTTTCAGGAGATTTACAAAATATCATCCTCACAATGAGAATGGTTCCTGTTGAAACCGTTTTTAATCGTTTCCCACGTATGGTACGCCAATTAGCCAAGGATTTGCATAAAAAAATTGACCTTCAAATCATAGGAGCGGAAACGGAATTAGATCGGACTGTTATCGATGAAATCGGTGACCCACTTGTACATCTTTTGCGCAATGCACTGGACCATGGGATTGAAACACCTGAAATCCGAGTGCAAAATGGAAAACAAGAAGAAGGTACTGTTATTTTACGTGCCTATCACAGTGGGAATCATGTCTTTATTGAAATTGAAGATGATGGTGCTGGTATTAGTCGTGATAAAATCATTCAAAAAGCGATTAACAAAGGGTTGATTACAGTGAAATCAGCCGAGACCTTAACTGATAGCCAAGTATTTGATTTCATTTTCTCATCCGGTTTTTCAACTGCTGAAAAGATATCGGATGTTTCTGGCCGTGGGGTTGGGCTAGACGTTGTAAAGAATACAATTGAATCACTAGGTGGCTCGATTACGATTCAATCTGCGATGGGAAAAGGATCTGTTTTTTCCATCCAGCTACCATTAACGTTATCTATCATATCGGTCATGCTTGTTGAAGTTCAAAATGAAAAGTTTGCAATACCACTTTCTTCAATTATTGAAACGGCTATCATCAAAAAAAGGGAGATCCTTCATGCCCACAATCAAAAAGTAATCGATTTTAGAGGCAAAGTTGTTCCGCTAGTAGACTTAAAAGATATTTTTGAAATACCTGCTGACACAGTTGAGGATGAATACCTTTCCGTTGTCATTGTGAAAAAAGCAGATAAATCCGCAGGACTCATTGTTGATTCGTTCATTGGTCAACAAGAGATTGTGTTGAAGTCGTTAGGAAACTATTTATCAAATGTGTTCGCCATTTCTGGAGCAACCATCTTAGGTGATGGTCAAGTAGCTTTAATCGTTGATTGTAATGCATTAATCAAATAAATTTTTTGTAGGTAATAGGGGGAGGAAACATGACTGAACAAGCAGCTGTGTTAAAAGTAATTGTATTTTCACTCCAAAATGAGGAATACGGGATACCAGTTTCTCAGGTACGTTCTATTGAAAAAGTACAGCACATTACTCGTGTACCTAGAACAGCACCATTTGTAAAGGGTGTTATTAATCTAAGAGGAGTTGTTACTCCAATTATTGATTTAAGAACACGTTTTGGTATGGTTGATACTGAGTATACGGACAGCACAAGGATTATTATTGTTGCGACGGATGATGCTGAAGTCGGATTAATTGTAGATACCGCAAATGACGTAATGGATATTCAAGTTGACTCAATTGAGCCTCCACCCGAGATTGTAGGTAGTGTTGAAGTAGAATACCTAGAAGGAGTAGCAAAGCTGGAGAAAAGGCTGCTTATTTTATTAAATCTAGAAAAGGTTCTTAATCCAAAATTAGTAAAGGAAAAGATGGAAGGATAATCGATATGTCATTTTTCAAACGTATTAATTCTACACATTTAGATATTTTAAAAGAGATTGGAAATATTGGGGTTGGGCACTCTGCTACCGCTTTGTCGAAGCTATTACAGCGAAAAATTGATATGCAGGTGCCAAATGTGAGAATCGTTTCGTTTGATGAAATGATGGAGTTTGCAGGTGGTGCTGAAAATATTGTTGCGGGTATTTTCCTCCGTATTGAAGGGGATTTAACCGGGAATATGTTTTTTATTTTGCAGCTTCCACAAGCTACAACATTAATCCAGGATGTCGTCGGTGATAAAAGTTTCTCTTTTGAAAGTGACTCTCAAAATGAAATGGGGATATCAGCGTTTCAAGAAGTTGGAAATATACTATCTGGCTCCTATCTTACATCATTATCAGATTTTACTGGGTTGAATTTGTATCCATCCGTTCCCGGTTTTTCAATCGATATGGTAGGTGCTATTATCGGCTATGGCTTACTGGAATTATCACAGGTAAGTGATTTTGCGATTGTCATCGAAACCGAAATTAAAGAAAATGAAAATCCAGAAAACAACAATATAAATGGGCATTTTTTGCTGTTGCCGGATCCTGATTCATTCGAAAAAATCTTCACTGCATTAGGAGTTCAAATTCATGATTGACTCTTCTCAAGTCATAAAAGTGGGGATCGCTGATATGAATGTTATTACTGCACCTGACTTAATCCGAACCTCTGGATTAGGTTCCTGTGTGGGGGTGGTCATTTATGATCAAGCAAAAAAGGTAGCAGGACTAGCCCATATCATGTTACCAAGTTCGGCCTCGACAAAAGCAGGAAACATCAATATTGCTAAATATGCAGATACTGCAATAGAGGAGCTCATATATAAAATTACTGGAATCGGTGGTCGGGAAAAGAGCCTAAAAGCCAAAATTGCTGGTGGGGCCCAAATGTTTCAATTTCAATCAGGCAGTGATATTATGAGAATTGGCCCGCGCAACATTGAAGCGGTGGAGGCAGAGTTAAAACGCTTAAAAATCACTCTTGTTGCTTCAGATGTTGGTGGGAGCAATGGTCGAACGATTGAATTTAATCCGGAGACAACCATATTAAAAATCCGCACAGTCAACAAAGGGACTAAGGAAATTTAAGTAGGTTAAAATAATGTTTCTTAAAATTAACGAAAAGGAGGAGTAGAATGTCCAGATTATCATCAACTGATCAAGAGGAGCATTGGCAGAAATGGACCGACTCAAGAGACCCAGATGCAGGGGATGCGCTTGTAAGAAAATACTTGCCTCTCGTATCATACCATGTACAGAGAATCTCAGTCACACTACCGAAAAGTGTGAATAAAGATGATTTAAAAAGTCTTGCGATGGTTGGGTTATATGATGCTCTGGAAAAATTCGATCCTTCTCGTGACTTAAAATTTGATACATATGCTTCCTTTCGAATACGAGGAGCCATATTAGACGGGCTCAGAAAGGAAGATTGGTTACCTAGAAGTTCAAGAGAAAAAACAAAAAAAGTGGAGTCTGCCATCGAAAAGCTAGAACAAAAGCTGATGCGCAATGTAACAATTTCGGAAATCGCCGCTGAAGTCGAGATGAGTGAAGAGGATGTTTATCAAACCATGAATGAAGGCTTCTTTGCAAATGTACTTTCCATGGACGATCATCAACATGATGACGAGGGCCTTGATAAATCAGCTTTTACCATAAAGGATTATGCGACCTTAACACCAGAAGAACATGTTGTTAAAAAAGAAGTACTTCACCAATTAATGAATGTCATCCAACAATTAAACGAAAAAGAGCAGTTGATTATAAGTTTATTTTATAAAGATGAGCTTACATTAACTGAAATTGGACAGGTTATGGGGTTATCGACATCGAGAATATCCCAAATTCACTCGAAGGCCCTCTTTAAATTAAGGGATATCTTACAAAAACACATCCATTAAAAAAAGGCATCAAAAAGGCGGGAGGATTGTGTCAGAATTAGAATTATTAATATCCAAGGATAAATTAACTGTACATATCAATGTCATGAGAGATTCTATACCTCTTCAAATTGAAGAGTCTGACGTCTATTCTTTACTGTCTAAACATGGAATTTCGTTTGGAATAAAACGAGATGTCATTTCTAAAATGGTTTCGGATGTGAATAGCATGCTTTTCCCCGTATTACTTGCAGAGGGCGAGGCTTCACAAAAAGGCGAAGATGGTTTTATAAAGCTAGAAACTGTTGAACAGAAACACGAGATTCATTCTAACGAGGTATTAAATTTTCGAAATGTAAGGCAAATACCGTCCGTAAGAGCAGGTCAGCTTGTTGCAACCATTTATCCGAGTAAGCTTGGGATTCCAGGAAGAAACGTATTCGGACATCCAATTGCAGCTGCAGATGGGAATCCAAATCCATCTATGGTGGGTAAAAACGTTGTGGAGACAAATGGGAAGCTTTACGCCTCAATTGACGGACAAATCACCTTATCAGATAAAAAGATTAACGTTCTCCCATTTTTTGAAGTAGATGGAGATTTAAATTTAAAAACCGGAAATATTGACTTTGTTGGGAATGTAACCATTAGAGGGAATGTACCTAGCGATTATGTTGTCAAAGCAGGTGGTGATATCTCAATATATGGCATTGTTGAAGGCGCACAAATAGTGGCGGGAGGTTCCATTTTTATATATGGAGGGATTGTTGGGTTTACAAAAGCATTGATTCGTGCCGAAGGGGATATTATTGCATCCTATTTGAATCAATGTCAGGTATATGCAGGAAAAAATATCGAAATAACAGGTTCGATTTTACATAGTGTCTGTTTTGCCAAAGAAAATGTTCATGCCATAACTGGGAGTCTCATTGGAGGACTAATATCGGCAGGGAACCATGTAACGGCAAAGGACATCGGCAATGCATCACATACAAAAACAGAGATCCAGATTGGAACAACTGAACATAATAGTGAAGAAGAAAAACGAATTCGTTCGGAAATAGATACAACAAAAGCCCATCTTCAAAAAGTTTTACTAATACTGCAGAAATTAGCAGAAAAATACAAGCGGACATCCATTCTAACAGAGGATGAAGTGCTACTTCTCAAAAGAGACAAACTCACACAAACGGAGCTAACAAAAAAGCTAGAGTTACTTGAATCAGAATTACTTGAACTTTCTTCAAAACAGAAGGAAGTGACTGCATTTATAATAGCTACCGGAAATCTATATCCGAATGTCAATATCCAATTTGGTAAATATAAAAGAATCACCAACCAACTCTTTCACCATGTAAAAGCGCAACTAGTTAATAAAGAGATTTCAATAGACATCTATTCTGAAAAATAAATTGGAAGAAGTGATAATCATTGAGTCTAAAATTAGTCGAGTTACAAGTTGCGATTCCAAGAACTCAGGATGCAGGAAAGGTCCAGGAACAAGTAATTAACCGTGGACAGCATATGCAAGACAAAATCACAGCAGAAAATGAGAAATTGGAGAAAAGAAACCGAGCAAAAGTCAACGAAAACAACAAATCTGAAAACGCACAAATACATAAGGATGCATCATCAAACTCTTTTTCAAAACAGCCTTCAAATAAAACTAAACATGCTGAACAAGAAGAGAAAGAGCAACATCCATACAAGGGCAATTTTATTGATATTGTGGGATAGAGGGAATTGAATGACAACCATATTATTTATACTTAGTTTTGCGTTACTTGCTGTTGCCTTTTTTTTAATCATTCTTTTATATCTTAAAATAACGCAACTAAAAGATGTTGAAATGAAACAAGAACGTTTACTAAAAGAATTTGAAAATGTGATCACTTCATATGTGATGGAAATCAAGGAAGAAAATGAAGTGTTTTTAAATAGAATTAAAGATATGAACCATGAACAAAAAGAAGAAAGCCAGAAGGAATCCATTCACATTAGAGAGCCGGAGTTAACTACTGATGATCTACAAGACCTTCTCCCGTCTTATTCAGATAGGGAGGAAGCTGGGAAGGTTAATCTAGTAGAAAATGAAATAAAACAAGAAACCCATGGAAATAATGAAAATAGTAAAGATACTATTGTTAGAGACATCGAACATCTTCTAAAACTGGGCCTTTCTTATGAAGAGATTGCAAAAAAACTAAATAAGGGAAAAACTGAAATCGAACTTTTACACAAATTTCGTCAAAACCACTAATTTTTCTTGACCCACTGATTTCGATTGTGGTATATTAATTTTTGGTGTTATCACACACGTTCATAGATTTAAGCATTGGTGCTGTTCATACAGTTTTGCTTAAAGATGATATGAACGGAGGACAAAAAACCATTAGGAGGATTCATCCATGTCAGTAATTTCTATGAAGCAATTGCTTGAAGCTGGTGTTCACTTCGGTCATCAAACTCGCCGTTGGAACCCAAAAATGAAGCGTTACATCTTTACAGAGCGTAACGGAATCTATATCATTGACCTTCAAAAAACAGTTAAGAAGGTTGAAGAAGCTTATAATTTCGTTAAGGAATTAGCAGGTAACGGTGGAACAATGCTTTTTGTTGGTACAAAAAAGCAAGCTCAAGATTCTGTTAAAGAAGAAGCTGAGCGTTCTGGAATGTACTTTGTTAACCAACGTTGGTTAGGTGGTACATTAACAAACTTTGAAACCATTCAAAAGCGTATCAAGCGTCTGAAAGACATTGAAAAAATGCAAGAAGACGGTACTTTTGATGTTTTACCTAAGAAAGAAGTTGTTCAGCTTAAGAAAGAGTTAGAACGTCTTGAAAAGTTCTTAGGCGGAATTAAAGATATGAAGCAATTACCAGATGCTTTATTCATCATCGACCCTCGTAAAGAGCGCATTGCCGTTGCAGAAGCACATAAATTAAACATCCCGATCGTAGGTATCGTTGATACTAACTGTGATCCAGATGAAATTGATTATGTAATCCCTGCAAACGATGATGCAATTCGCGCGGTTAAGCTTTTAACAGGAAAAATGGCAGACGCTATCCTAGAAGCTAAACAAGGTGAAGAAACATCTGCTTAATGAGCGAAAGGTGATAAGAGGGTTATGCCTTTTATCACCTTTTTTAAGAACTATATATTTTTACCGTTTTTAAGTCATAATACAAACAGAATGTTTAAAGAATTAATATTCGTTCAAGTACATAGTGGCAAATAAGGAGGAAAACATAATGGCAGTTACTGCACAAATGGTAAAAGAGCTCCGTGAAAAAACTGGAGCAGGAATGATGGACTGTAAAAAGGCTCTTACAGAAACTGATGGTGATATGGACAAAGCGATCGACTACCTTCGTGAAAAAGGTATTGCGAAAGCTGCGAAAAAAGGTGACCGTATCGCTGCTGAAGGTTTAACTTCTATTGAAGTTTCAGGTAATGAAGCAGTTATTTTAGAAGTAAACTCTGAAACAGATTTCGTTGCAAAGAACGAAGGCTTCCAAACGTTAGTAAAAGAATTAGGTGCTCATCTTTTAGCGAAAAAGCCAGCTAATGTTGAAGAAGCATTAGAACAAAAGATGGACAACGGTTCAACTGTTTCTGAATATATTAATGGTGCAATTGCAAAAATTGGAGAAAAGCTTTCCCTTCGTCGTTTCGAGATTGCTACAAAAGAAGACGGTGATGTATTTGGTGCTTACCTTCACATGGGTGGACGTATTGGCGTTCTGTCTGTTTTAGGTGGTACAACAGACGCTGATGTAGCAAAGGATGTAGCAATGCACGTAGCAGCGGTAAATCCTAAATATGTATCACGTGATCAAGTTTCTTCTGAAGAAGTTGAACATGAGCGTGAAGTTTTAACACAACAAGCATTAAATGAAGGTAAACCAGAAAATATCGTTGCGAAAATGGTTGAAGGACGCCTTGGTAAGTTCTTCGAAGATATCTGTCTTCTTGACCAAAGCTTCGTTAAAGACCCAGACCAAAAAGTTCGTAAGTTTGTTGAATCTAAAGGTGCTACAGTGAAGAGCTTCGTTCGTTACGAAGTTGGTGAAGGTATCGAGAAACGTCAAGATAACTTCGCTGAAGAAGTAATGAGCCAAGTGAAGAAGTAAAAAGAAAACAGGGAACACGTTATGTGTTCCCTCTTTTTGAAATGTTTAGTATTGCGCCATTAAAAAAGGTGCTAGTACTTTTTTTGTGTCTAGCACAAGGCGCCATCGGCTCTCAGGTCTAAGCCAATCGCTTCTGAAGGTAAAATGCACCTTCTGTCAGCGCTCGTCTTATGCTTGGCGCCGATAGGCGGGCGCATTGTACTTTTCTTAAAAGATGGAGGTTTTTTATTCGATGAGTGGTGCCAAATATAAGCGTGTAGTGTTAAAATTAAGTGGTGAAGCATTAGCGGGTGAACAGGGATTTGGCATAAATCCATCTGTAATCCAGTCTGTAGCAAAACAAGTGAAGGAAGTTGCTGAACTAGGAGTAGAAGTTGCAGTAGTTGTCGGTGGTGGAAATATTTGGAGAGGTAAGATTGGCAGTGAAATGGGGATGGACCGTGCTAATGCTGACTATATGGGAATGCTTGCAACGGTAATGAATTCCTTAGCTTTACAAGATAGCTTAGAAAATCAAGGAATTCAAACTCGTGTCCAAACCTCTATTGAAATGCGTCAAGTCGCTGAACCATACATAAGAAGAAAGGCAATTCGTCATCTTGAAAAGAAACGAGTTGTCATATTTGCAGCAGGTACAGGAAATCCTTACTTCTCAACAGATACAACTGCAGCCCTACGTGCTGCTGAAATCGAGGCAGAGGTTATCTTAATGGCTAAAAACAATGTTGATGGTGTCTATAATGCGGATCCATCAATAGATAAAACAGCTGTGAAATATGACACGTTATCCTATCTCGATGTTATAAAAGAAGGACTTGCTGTTATGGATTCCACTGCATCTTCACTTTGCATGGACAATGATATTCCGTTAATTGTTTTTTCAATTATGGAAGAAGGCAATATTAAACGTGCCGTTCTAGGAGAAAATATCGGAACAATTGTAAGGGGGAAATAACTTTATGGCAAATAATACCTTAAATCAAGTAAAAGATAAAATGTCTAAAGCAATCCAAGCATTGTCTCGTGAACTAGCAACTGTTAGGGCTGGTAGAGCGAACCCAGCAATCCTCGATAAGGTATCAGTTGATTACTATGGCGCACCAACGCCTTTAAATCAGCTTGCATCTATTAATGTACCTGAAGCTAGAATGCTTGTTATCCAACCATATGACAAATCCGTTCTAGGAGATATGGAAAAAGCGATTCAGAAGGCTGATTTAGGCTTAAATCCAACTAATGATGGGTCCATTATTCGTATTTCAATCCCACCACTAACAGAGGAAAGACGTCGTGAGTTAGTGAAGTTAGTAAAGAAATATGCGGAAGAATCTAAAGTTGCGATTCGTAATGTTCGTCGTGATGGAAATGATGAATTGAAAAAGCTTGAGAAAAATGGTGAAATCACTGAAGACGAATTGCGCAGCTTAACGGATGATGTTCAAAAGATCACGGATGAATCTATTAATAAGATTGATTCCGTTGCAAAAGAAAAAGAAAAAGAAATCATGGAAGTCTAATCCATTTCAATGTACAATATATTGTAAAAAGACCCTCTAACGTTTACAGGGGGTTTTTTTGTTAATACTGACTACTAATTAGTTACCTTGACCGATATAAAAATGGTAAAATGAAACTGGTCTGGTGCAAAAACACCAAGGCGCATTTGATTCAGGTGTTGGAGGACTTGTGAATGTTTGAAAAATTTAAAAAAACGAATAAAAAGCCAGTTTCTATTTCAGAAGAAGAAATAGTAAAAGGGTCAATTCCTAATCACATAGCGATTATAATGGATGGAAATGGGAGATGGGCAAAAAAACGTTCATTGCCCAGAACTGCTGGTCACCATGAAGGAATGAAGGTAGTTAAAAGAGTGACCAAGCTTGCCAGTAGACTTGGTGTAAAGACTTTAACAGTCTACGCGTTTTCAACAGAAAACTGGAAGCGTCCAGAGGATGAGGTTAATTATTTATTAAGACTTCCCCAAGAATTTTTGGGAACATTTCTACCTGAGTTGATTGAGGAAAACGTTCGGGTTCGTATCATGGGGAATAAAGAAGCAATTCCTGCGCATACTCAAAAAGCGGTAGATAAAGCTGTACATGATACAAAGCATAATACCGGCTTAGTATTAAACTTCGCACTTAATTATGGAGGTCGAGCAGAAATTTTAGATGCTGTAAATCACATTCTTTTGGACTATCAAGAGGGAAACCTACATAAAAAAATAGACGAGGATGTATTTGACCAATATTTAATGAGTGCTGGATTACAAGACCCGGATTTGTTAATCCGTACAAGCGGGGAAATACGATTAAGTAATTTTATGCTCTGGCAGCTTGCATATACCGAATTTTGGTTTACAGATGTATTATGGCCTGATTTTAAAGAGAAACATTTATTAGAGGCCATCCACGCATATCAAAAGAGAGGTCGGCGATTTGGGGGCGTATAAGACCCAATCGTTTTTGAAAAAGGAATGATAAGATGAAACAAAGAATTATTACAGCAATAATTGCAGCAGCAATTTTTCTACCGATTGTAATTATTGGTGGCATCCCGTTTACTATTTTAGTTTTTGTAATGGGTGCTATAGCTATTTTTGAGCTTCTACGGATGAAGCAAATTAAAATTGCATCAATCCCGGGCGTAATTTCTATCATATTGTTATGGATTATTTTAATTCCAAGTCAATACAATGATTTATTTACTACCCTTCAATTTACGAAAATTGAAATCGTCCTACTGATTGTTTTATTAATCTTAACGTATACGGTTGTTTCTAAAAATAGCTTCAATTTTGACGATGCTGGACTAGTTATCCTTGCAGCACTCTATATTGGTTTTGGTTTTTATTATATGATTGAAATAAGAGCGCTGGGATTAGCATATATATTTTATGCATTCGTTGTTATTTGGACTACTGATTCGGGGGCTTATTTTGTTGGGAGAAAACTAGGTAACAAAAAACTTTGGCCGGAAATTAGTCCGAATAAAACAATTGAGGGTTTCTTAGGTGGAATTGTTACAGCTATCATATTTGCGTTTGTATTTAACTTAATCACGGATTTATTTGATTCCTTCTTATCCCTTATTATCGTGACATTGTTTGTGTCTGTTTTTGGACAAATAGGGGATTTGGTAGAATCCGCGTTAAAGAGACATTATAATGTGAAAGATTCGGGGACATTGCTACCAGGTCATGGCGGAATCTTAGACCGTTTTGATAGCATGATATTTATCCTGCCGATTCTATATTTTTTAAGTGCTATTATTCAGTAGTGGTTTTGTATTGGGAGTGAGTTTGTGAAGAAAATTAGTTTATTAGGGGCAACGGGCTCCATCGGGCAACAAACATTGGATGTGATCAAGCAGCATCCAGAAAAGGTAAAGCTTGTTGCTATGTCTTTAGGGGAGAATGTGACCTTAGGGCGTGAAATTATACATAAGTTTTCACCAAAACTTGTTTCTGTAAAAACAAAAGAAACATGTGAAGTATTGAAAAGTGAGTTTTCTACCGATATTCAGTTTGTATATGGTGATGAAGGTTTAATTGAGGTTGCTACTTATGATGAAGCAACAATCGTTCTTAATGCTGTAGTTGGGAGTGTAGGCTTATTACCAACTTTAAAAGCAATTGAATCAAAAAAAACAATTGCGCTTGCTAACAAGGAAACTTTAGTTACTGCAGGGCACCTTGTTATGGATGCCGCAAAGAGACATGGCGTTGACATATTACCAGTAGATAGTGAGCACTCTGCTATCTTTCAATGCCTACAGGGTGAAGATGAAAAGAATGTGGAGAAACTCATTTTAACTGCTTCAGGCGGAAGTTTCCGTGATCGCACTCGTGATGAGCTTAAGGATGTTACGATTGAAGATGCACTTAATCATCCGAACTGGTCAATGGGTGCTAAAATAACCATTGATTCAGCAACGATGATGAACAAAGGGTTAGAAGTGATTGAAGCTCATTGGTTGTTTAATCTTCCATATGAACAAATCGATGTTCTTCTACATAAAGAAAGCATTATTCATTCCATGGTTGAGTTTCATGATAGCAGTGTCATTGCCCAGCTTGGAACACCAGATATGAGGGTTCCTATTCAATACGCCTTTTCTTATCCAGATCGTTTTCCAATGCCTGCATCTAAGGAGAGATTACGCCTTTGGGAAATCGGAAAACTACATTTTGCAAAGCCGGATTTTGACAGATTTAGATGCCTTGGATTTGCTTTTCATGCGGGTAAAACAGGTGGGACTCTTCCAACTGTATTAAATGCTGCAAATGAAGAGGCGGTGTCAGGATTTTTAAATAGTAAAATCTCATTCTTAGAGATTGAGGAAATCATAGAAGAAGCATTGGAAAAACATGATACCATCCAAAAACCAAGTTTGGATATCATCCAACAAGTGGATCAGCAAACTCGAGTTTTTGTTCGTGACTTGGTAGATAAGAAATAGTTCTTTACGTCTAGCTTCAAGTGCCATCGGCTCGAGGTCACAAGTCAATAGTTTCTGAAGGCAAAAAGTGCCTTCCGTCAGCTCTCGTCTTGTGTTCGTCGCCCATAACTGGGCGTGCTTAATGCTTTTGGCTTAATCTAACAAAAGGTGGTTAAATATGTGGAGACTGTGATAGCCTTTATCATAATATTTGGTGCACTTGTATTTTTTCATGAGTGGGGGCATCTCGTTTTAGCTAAGCGAGCCGGAATTCTCTGTCGTGAATTTGCAATTGGGATGGGACCAAAGGTATTTACCTTTAGAAAAAATGAAACACTTTACACAATTCGTCTCCTTCCGATTGGCGGATATGTTAGAATGGCTGGCGAAGACCCGGAAATGGTTGAAATTAAACCAGGTCATAACATCGGGTTGTTATTCAATAAAGATGGGAAAGTCGATAAAATCGTTTTAAATAATAAGGACAAATATCCAGATTTAAAGGTAGTCGAGGTTGAGGATGCTGACTTAGAGCACGGCTTATTTATTACTGGCTATGAAGATGGAGAAGATGAGGTTCTAAAAAGATATGAGGTTAGTGAGACTGCTTTTTTTGTGATGGATGGACAAGAAACGCAAATCGCCCCTTATAATCGCCAATTCGCCTCTAAAACATTAATGCAGCGTACATTGGCAATTGCAGCTGGTCCGGCAATGAATTTTGTACTAGCTTTTATTATTTTAATTGTAATCGGCTTATTACAAGGGACTCCGGTTGATAAACCGATCCTTGGAAAATTAACGGAAGATGGAGCAGCACTTCAAGCTGGACTCCATGAAGGTGATATTGTTCGTGAAATCGATAATGAACAAGTTTCGACTTGGAATGATATTGTAAATATTATTCGCGCAAATCCCGAGGAAGAAATCGGATTTGTGGTCGAGCGTAATGGTAACCTTCATGAAATTTCGGTAACCCCTAAAGCTCAACAGCTTGAGGATGAAACAATTGGGGTCATAGGTGTTTATGGTCCAGTAGAGAAATCAGTTTTACCTTCATTGAAATATGGGGTTTTGGAAACCTTTATGTGGACTAAGGAAATATTACTCGGTCTAGGAAAGCTTATTACAGGTCAATTCTCAATTGACATGCTTTCAGGACCTGTTGGAATATATGTATCAACTGATACAGTTGTTCAATCTGGAATCTTTTATGTGATGAAATGGGCTGCTATTCTTAGCATTAACCTAGGAATTGTGAACCTGTTGCCACTGCCAGCTCTTGATGGTGGACGATTAGTGTTCTTTGCGTTGGAAGCTGTACGAGGAAAACCGATTGACAAGCAAAAGGAAGGTATGGTTCATTTTATTGGATTTGCCTTACTAATGCTGCTAATGTTGGTTGTAACATGGAATGATATTCAACGATTCTTTTTATAAATTGAAGTTCAATTAAACGAGGTGCAAGATATGAAACAAAGTATGACACTTATCCCTACACTAAGAGAAGTACCTGCTGATGCAGAAATCAAAAGTCACCAACTTTTAATTCGTGCAGGTTTTATTAGACAAAATGCAAGTGGTGTTTATAGTTATCTTCCATTAGCAAGACGAGTTTTACAAAAAATCGAAACCATTGTCCGTGAGGAAATGGAGCGGGCTGGTGCAGCAGAACTCCTTATGCCAGCTTTAACAGCTGCTGAGCTCTGGCAGGAATCTGGGCGTTGGTATTCGTATGGTCCAGAACTAATGCGTCTGCATGATCGTCATCAGCGTGATTTCGTATTAGGACCAACCCATGAAGAAGTAATTACGAGTCTTGTCCGTGATGAAATTAAATCATATAAAAGACTACCGATTACACTTTATCAAATTCAAACAAAATTCCGTGATGAAAAAAGACCTCGTTTCGGCCTCCTGCGTGGTCGAGAATTCATCATGAAAGATGCCTATTCATTTCATGCTGATCAAGATAGCCTTCATGAGGTATATGAAAAAATGTATACCGCCTATTCAAATGTATTTGCACGTTGCGGACTTAACTTCCGTGCCGTTATTGCTGACTCTGGTGCAATGGGTGGTAAAGATACCCACGAATTCATGGTTCTATCGAAAGTCGGAGAGGACACGATTGCCTATTCTGACACTTCTTCATTTGCGGCAAATATTGAAATGGCACCAGTTGTCATGGAATATCCAAAAAGTGATGAGCCAGCAAAAGAGCTAGAAAAAGTAGAAACAATCGGAAAGAAGACAATTGAAGATGTGGCTGCTTTCCTTGATGTTTCAAAGGATAAATGTATAAAATCACTTCTTTTTGAGGTGGACGAGGAATTTGTTCTTGTGTTAGCTCGTGGTGACCATGAAATAAATGATATAAAAGTGAAAAATCTGCTAGAAGCTACAACTGTAGAATTAGCAAGTACTGAAGATACTGAGCGGATTATGGGCTGTACAGTTGGTTCATTAGGTCCAATTAATGTAACGAAGGAAATCACTGTAATAGCTGACCATGCCGTAGCATCAGTTGTTAATGGAGTCTGTGGTGCAAACGAAGAGAATTATCATTTTATCAATGTAAACCCGGATCGTGATTTTGCAGGAATACAATTTGCAGACCTTCGCTTCATTCAAGAAGGGGATCCATCACCTGATGGACAAGGTAAAATTGTGTTTGCAGAAGGTATCGAAGTCGGCCATATCTTTAAGCTCGGTACACGGTATAGTGAAGCGATGGGCGCAACCTTCCTCGATGAAAATGGAAGATCACAGCCAATGATTATGGGATGCTATGGTATTGGCGTCTCTAGAACTCTTTCCGCTGTTGCAGAGCAATCGAATGATGAAAATGGTCTGATTTGGCCTGAGAATTTAGCGCCATATGATCTTCACCTTATCCCTGTAAATATTAAGAACGAAGAACAAAAAGCACTATCTGAATCTTTATATGTCGCCCTACAGGAAAGCGGCTATGACGTTTTATTTGATGATCGTATTGAACGCCCAGGGGTAAAATTTGCAGATTCCGATTTAATTGGACTGCCACTACGAGTCACTGTTGGAAAACGTACTAGTGAAGGCATTGTTGAAGTGAAGATTCGTAAGACAGGGGAAACATTGGAAATAAATATTGAAAATCTTATCGAGACAATTAAGAAATATGTAGTAAAATAAATAATAGAAAAGAAGAGGGTACCTCGATCATTTGAGGTACCTTCATTATTCTGTCTGAAGAGGGGGAACGAGGATGGAATTATCGCCACAGCAAAAAGAACGTTTTAAAGTATTGCTCCAACAACTTGAATTAACTGACGATGCACTGGTTGCACACTTTGATAATGCAGGTATTGTAAAACTGATGATTGACAAAGAAAACAAAGCATGGCATTTTTTATTTTCTTTTGAACATGTAATTCCTGCTGATGTCATGAGGATTTTTTCGACCCAAATGCGAACAAAATTCGCCCATATTGCATCTGTAACCTTCTCTTTACATGTTGGGTCTCAGCAAGTGACTGAAGAAATGGTCCAAGCATATTGGCCGTTATGTTTACAAGAATTAGATGGAATTGCACCACCAATTCTATCGTTATTGCATGATCAACTTCCGACCCAGCAGGGTCTTAAACTGCACATAAAAACAAGAAATGATACTGAATCTATTGCGATTAAGAAAAAATACGGTCAATTGATAGGAAATGTGTATCAATCCTATGGTTTTCCAATGTTCACCCTTGAAACAGAAGTAGAGGTTTCAAATAAGGAGTACGAACAGTTTCTAGAGAAAAAACAACAAGAAGATCAGGAGAAAGCATTGTTAGCCGTTGCTGACATGCAGAAGAAGGAAAAGGATAAAGAACAAGCAAACTCCGTTTCTGGACCGATTACAATTGGCTATACAATTAAGGAAGATGAAGACTTTAAAGAGATTAGTTCAATCCTTGACGAAGAGCGGAGAATTGCGATTCAAGGCTATATCTTCTTTGCGGAGACGAGGGAGTTACGTAGTGGCAGAACACTTCTAACTTTCAAGGTTACCGATTATACGGATTCAATTCTAGTAAAAGTATTCTCACGTGATAAAGAAGATGTTCATCTTTTACAGTCGATTAAAAAAGGTATGTGGGTACGAGTACGTGGAAGTATCCAGAATGATACCTTTGTTAGAGACTTAGTAATGATTGCGAATGATATTAATGAAATCCAGCCTTTGAATGAAAGAAAAGACACAGCTCCTGAGGGAGAAAAACGTGTTGAGCTTCACTTGCATACACCGATGAGTCAGATGGATGCTGTCACTTCAATTAGCCAATTAGTTGGACAAGCTAAAAAATGGGGCCACACAGCTATTGCTTTAACAGACCATGCTGGTGCTCAATCATTCCCAGAAGCATATTCAGCTGCTAAGAAAAATGGGATAAAGATGATCTATGGTGTGGAAGCTAATTTGGTCGATGATGGTGTCCCAATTGCATATAATTCACAGCATCGTAATTTAGAAGAGGATACGTATGTCGTGTTTGACGTTGAAACAACAGGTTTATCTGCGGTCTATAACACGATTATAGAGTTGGCTGCTGTTAAAGTGAAAAACGGTGAAATCATTGATCGATTTGAATCATTTGCTAACCCGCATCATCGCTTAAGTGCAACGACAATCGATCTAACTGGAATCACAGATGACATGGTGAGTTCAGCGCCAGAAGTTAGTGAAGTTTTAGTGAAATTTAAGGAATGGGCTGGGGATGCCATATTAGTAGCGCATAACGCAAGCTTTGATATGGGTTTCCTGAATGTAGGTTATAAAAAGTGCGGACTTGAGCCAGCGACCAATCCTGTCATTGATACATTAGAACTTGCTAGATTTTTATATCCGGATTTAAAAAACCACCGTTTAAATACATTGTGTAAAAAGTTTGATATTGAATTAACCCAGCATCACCGTGCGATATATGATGCAGAGGCAACCGGATTTTTAGCAGTTAAATTGTTAAAAGATGCAGCTGAAAAAGAAATTAACTACCATGATCAATTAAATGATTACATGGGGCAAGGTAAATCATACCAACGTTCTCGACCATATCATGCGACATTACTTGCCCAAAATGATGTGGGTCTTAAGAACTTATTTAAATTAATTTCGTTAGCACATATTCATTATTATTACCGTGTGCCTCGTATTCCAAGGTCACAACTCCAAAAATATCGAGAAGGTATTTTAGTAGGCTCTGCTTGTGATAAAGGGGAAGTATTTGAAGGTATGATGCAGAAGTCGCCTGAGGAAGTAGAGTCTATTGCTCAGTTTTACGACTATCTAGAGGTTCAGCCACCATCAAACTATAAACATTTATTAGAATTAGATTTGATTCAAAATGAGCGGGAACTTAGGGATATCTTAAAGAATATTGTCGGCCTTGGTGAAAAGCTGAATATACCGGTAGTTGCAACTGGAAATGTACATTATCTTAACCCAGAGGATCATATATACCGAAAAATTTTAGTAAGGTCTCAGGGTGGAGCGAATCCGTTAAATCGACACTCACTTCCAGAGGTCCATTTCCGAACAACAAACGAAATGTTAGATTGTTTCTCTTTCCTTGATAAAGCTAAAGCGAAGGAAATTGTCGTTACAAATACACAAAAAGTGGCAGACATGATTGATGAAGTGAAGCCGATTAAAGATGATCTGTATACCCCTAAAATCGAAGGTGCGGAAGATGAAATTAGGGATATGAGCTATAGCATGGCAAGAAGCATCTATGGCGAAGAATTACCCGAAATCGTAGAAAAGCGTTTGGAAAAAGAACTTAAAAGTATCATTGGTCATGGATTCGCAGTTATTTACTTGATTTCCCATAAACTTGTTAAAAAATCACTTGATGATGGGTATCTAGTAGGTTCTCGTGGTTCAGTTGGTTCATCGTTAGTCGCTACGATGACGGAAATTACAGAGGTTAACCCATTACCACCACATTATGTATGTCCGGACTGCAAACATTCTGAGTTCTTTAACGATGGTTCTGTCGGTTCTGGATTTGACCTCCCAGATAAGCAATGCCCAAATTGCGGCGCTTATTATAAAAAGGACGGACATGATATTCCTTTCGAAACATTTTTAGGATTTAAAGGTGACAAAGTACCGGATATCGACTTAAACTTCTCTGGTGAATACCAGCCGCGTGCTCATAACTATACAAAGGTGTTATTTGGTGAGGAGTATGTATATCGTGCAGGAACCATTGGTACCGTTGCTGAAAAAACTGCCTATGGGTATGTAAAAGGGTATGCGAATGATCATAACTTAACCATGCGCGGTGCCGAAACAGATCGATTAGTAGCAGGTTGTACCGGTGTTAAACGAACAACTGGACAGCACCCTGGTGGTATTATCGTTGTACCAGACTACATGGATATTTATGATTTTTCACCTATTCAATTTCCTGCAGATGATATAAACTCTGAATGGCGAACAACCCATTTCGATTTCCATTCTATTCATGACAATGTGTTAAAGCTAGATATTCTTGGACACGATGATCCAACAGTTATCCGGATGCTCCAAGATTTAAGTGGGATTGATCCAAAAACAATCCCAACTGATGACCCTGAGGTTATGAAAATTTTCAGTGGAACAGAATCACTTGGTGTAACTGAAGAGCAGATTATGTGTAAAACAGGTACCCTCGGGATTCCGGAATTCGGTACAAGATTTGTACGTCAAATGCTTGAGGATACAAAGCCGACTACTTTCTCTGAATTAGTTCAGATTTCTGGATTATCGCATGGTACAGATGTTTGGCTTGGAAATGCACAGGAGCTCATCCATAATAATATTTGTACGCTTAGCGAAGTTATTGGTTGTCGTGACGATATAATGGTTTATCTTATCTATAAAGGATTAGATCCGTCATTGGCATTTAAAATCATGGAATCAGTCCGAAAAGGTAAAGGACTGACCGATGAATTTATCGAAGAAATGAAGAAAAATGATGTTCCTGATTGGTATATCGATTCATGCTTGAAAATAAAATATATGTTCCCGAAAGCCCATGCTGCAGCTTATGTTCTAATGGCTGTAAGGATTGCTTACTTTAAGGTTCATTTGCCATTACTCTATTATGCAGCATACTTCACTGTTCGCGCAGACGATTTCGATGTAGAGGCATTAGTTCGTGGTTCCAGTACAATTCGTGCTCGTATGGAAGAAATCAATGCTAAAGGGCTTGATGCTTCACCTAAAGAAAAGAACCTACTAACCGTTCTTGAGTTAGCACTTGAAATGTGTGAGCGTGGATTTTCCTTTAATAAGGTAGATTTATACCGCTCAAGTGCAACTGAATTTATCATTGACGGAGATGCCCTCATTCCTCCGTTCAATTCGATTCCTGGACTTGGTACTAACGCCGCTATTAATATTGTAAAAGCGAGAGAACAAGGTGAATTTTTATCAAAAGAAGATTTACAAAAGCGCGGGAAAGTATCAAAGACAATCATGGAATATCTTGAAAACCTTGGCTGCCTTGAGGATATGCCAGAACAAAATCAATTATCCTTGTTCTAATCAAGACTTTTATTTGCATATAAACAGCGATTATGTTATAGTTTTTATGGAAATGCTATGTATAATTACTGATGAAAGAGTGGGGCTTCCCACTCTTTATTCTTTGGCTGAGGCTAAATTGTGTAATAACTTTTTTTTAAGATGGAACTTCTCTATATTTTCCAACTGCCTCCCTGCTACTATAGCAGGGTGTTTTTACACTACTTAGGAAATACTAAAGAACAAAAACGAAAATTCCTTTTCAGCTTAGGAGGAAAAACATGAGTAAAAAGGTAACACAAATAGTGGAAGAATTAGTGATACCTATATTAACTGAATTACAGATGGAACTTGTAGATGTTGAGTATGTAAAGGAAGGAAAAGACTGGTTTCTTCGAGTCTTCATCGACTCTCAAAAAGGCGTTGATATAGAAGATTGTGGAACAGTTAGTGAAAAATTAAGCGAAAAGCTTGATGAAATTGATCCAATTCCTTATAACTATTTTCTCGAGGTTTCAAGTCCCGGTGCTGAACGTCCGTTGAAAAAAATGAACGACTTCGAAAAGGCTATTGGAAAACAGGTATATGTGAAGACATATGAACCAATAGATGGTGAAAAGATTTTTGAAGGAGAGCTTGCATCCTTTGATGGAAGTATAATTACTATCAACATAATGGTCAAAACACGCAAAAAATCTGTAGAAATTCCGTATGAAAAAATTGCAAATGCAAGACTTGCTGTTACTTTTCATTAATAGTTAGAATTCATAAGGGGGATTAGAAGACAAATGAGTAGTGAATTATTAGATGCCTTAACATTGCTCGAGAAAGAAAAAGGCATTAGTAAAGATGTAATTATTGAAGCAATTGAGGCAGCACTGATTTCTGCATATAAGCGGAATTTTAACCAGGCTCAAAATGTAAGAGTTGATTTAAACTTAGCAAACGGTTCAATGCGTGTGTTTGCTAGAAAAGATGTAGTAGATGAAGTGTTTGACCCTAGACTCGAGATTTCCATAGAAGAAGCTAGAACCATTAATCCAAATTACCAAGTAGAAGACGTTGTGGAAATTGAAGTAACTCCAAAAGACTTTGGCAGAATTGCTGCTCAAACTGCCAAGCAGGTTGTCACTCAACGTGTACGTGAAGCTGAAAGAGGCGTTATCTATTCCGAGTTTATTGACCGTGAAGAAGATATCATGACAGGAATTGTTCAACGTTTAGATTCCAAGTTTATCTATGTTAGCTTAGGAAAAATCGAAGCGTTGTTACCTGTAAATGAACAGATGCCAAATGAACATTATAAGCCACATGACCGAATTAAAGTCTACATAACAAAGGTTGAAAGAACGACAAAAGGACCACAAATCTTTGTTTCTAGAACACATCCTGGATTATTAAAACGCCTTTTTGAAATCGAAGTTCCGGAAATCTATGATGGAACAGTTGAAATTAAGTCAGTTGCGAGAGAAGCAGGAGATCGTTCAAAGATTTCTGTTCACTCTGATAATTCTGAGGTAGACCCAGTTGGCTCATGTGTTGGTCCTAAGGGGCAACGTGTTCAAGCTATCGTGAATGAACTAAAAGGTGAAAAAATTGACATTGTCAAATGGTCTGATGATCCAGTTGTTTTTGTGGCAAACGCGTTAAGCCCATCAAAAGTACTTGATGTCATTGTTCATGAGGAAGAAAAAGCAACAACTGTTGTTGTTCCTGACTATCAATTATCATTAGCAATCGGAAAACGCGGGCAAAATGCACGTTTAGCAGCAAAATTAACAGGATGGAAAATTGACATTAAGAGTCAAACAGAAGCTGAGCAAGCGGGTATATTCCCTAGAGACGGCTTTGGATTATTTGACGATAATGATGAAGAAGAGCTAGAGGTTGAAGCATTCGATTTGCAATCTGAAGAAATCGAGTGAGGTGAAGGAAATTGGTAGGTAATAAGAAAATACCATTACGTAAATGCATAGCTAGTGGTGAAATGAAGCCAAAAAAGGAACTTGTAAGAATTGTACGATCCAAAGATGGCGAAGTGTCAATTGACTTGACTGGAAAAAAGTCGGGACGTGGTGCGTACCTCAGTAAAGATAAAGAATGTATTTTACTTGCAAAGAAAAAGAACATTCTTTCAAATCAACTGAAAGCAACAATTGATGATTCGATTTATGAAGAATTACTTCAGTTGGTAGATAAGGAGTAGCCTTTATCGATGGAAAACAAGGAATGGATGTCATTATTGGGTCTTGCCAATCGAGCGAGAAAAGTTATTTCAGGTGAAGAACTGGTTGTAAAGGAAATTCGCAATGGAAACGCAAAGTTAGTTCTTTTATCTGAAGATGCGTCAGCAAACACTACAAAGAAAATTACGGATAAAAGCACGTATTATCAGGTTCAACTTCGTACTGTAAGCGACCGCTATACATTGGGTCATGCGATTGGCAAAGATGCCAGAGTAGTTGTCGCAATAACAGAAAGTGGGTTTGCAAAAAAGATGAGTCACTTGCTCGATTAACATATTTGGGGGTGAACATATGAGTAGAATGCGTGTATACGAATATGCAAAAAAACAAAATATCTCAAGCAAGGAAGTTATTACGAAGCTTAAAGAGATGGACATTGAGGTTAAAAATCATATGGCAACAATTGAGGGAGATATTTTGAAAAAACTAGATCAATCATTTGAAAAGAAGTCAGAACAGGTTAAGCCTGCAAAGGAACAAACGAAAAATAATAAACCAGTACCACCTGCTAATGACGATGAAGTAGTGGTTGACAAAAAAGAAACAAAGAAAAAGCCTGTACCTTCTAAAAATCGTGATGGTAAAAAGCCTGATAACCAAGGTCAGAAAAAGGCATTTCAACCAAGGGATAATAGGAGAAATAAGAACAAACAAAAAGGTAATCATCGTTCAAACAACAATCATCAACCAATTCAACCAAAGCCAGAAAAGAAATTACCTGAAAAAATTACGTTTGTCGGTTCATTAACGGTTGGGGAATTAGCTAAAAAACTTGGTAAAGAACCTTCAGAAATTATTAAGAAGCTTTTCATGCTAGGTGTTATGGCTACAATTAACCAAGAACTTGATAAAGATTCAATCGAACTAATTGCATCTGATTATGGTGTAGCTGTAGAAGAAGAAATCGTATTCGATGTTACAGAATTCGAACAGTATGTCGAAGAAGATAACAATGAAGATCTTATCGAGAGACCTTCAATTGTAACAATTATGGGACATGTCGACCATGGTAAAACGACTACCCTTGATTCAATCCGAAATACTAAAGTAACAGCTGGCGAAGCTGGTGGTATTACGCAGCATATTGGTGCATATCAAGTTGTTGTAAATGGTAAGAAAATCACTTTCTTGGACACTCCGGGACATGCTGCGTTTACAACTATGCGTGCTAGAGGTGCTAAAGTTACAGATATCACAGTATTAGTTGTTGCGGCAGATGACGGTGTAATGCCTCAAACAGTTGAAGCAATTAACCATGCAAAAGCTGCTGAGGTACCAATTATCGTAGCTGTGAATAAAATGGATAAGCCAACTGCGAATCCAGACCGCGTTATGCAGGAATTAACAGAGCATGGTTTAATTCCTGAAGCTTGGGGTGGAGATACTATCTTTGTTCCAATTTCTGCGTTAACAGGAGAAGGCATCGACAATCTGCTTGAAATGATTCTTCTCGTTAGTGAGGTCGAAGAATATAAGGCCAATCCAAAGAGAAGAGCTACAGGTACAGTAATTGAAGCCAAGCTTGACAAAGGAAGAGGTTCAGTTGCGACATTATTAGTTCAAAATGGAACATTACGCATCGGTGATCCAATTGTAGTTGGAAACACATTTGGTCGTGTCCGTGCAATGGTGAATGATGTAGGTCGCCGGGTTAAGGAAGCAGGCCCATCAACTCCAGTTGAAATTACAGGATTAAATGATGTACCACAAGCTGGGGATCAGTTTGTTGTCTTTGAGGATGAAAAGAAAGCACGTCAAGTTGGGGAAGCTAGAGCACAAAAGCAATTAGTTGAACAACGTGGCGATAAAGTAAAAGTTAGCCTTGAAGATTTATTTGAACATATTAAACAAGGTGAAATGAAGGAAATTAATCTTATTGTTAAAGCCGATGTTCAAGGTTCTGTTGAAGCTTTAGCGGCATCTCTTCAAAAAATAGATGTTGAAGGTGTTAAAGTTAAGATTATTCATACTGGAGTCGGTGCAATTAATGAATCAGATATTACACTTGCATCAGCATCAAATGCGATTGTAATCGGCTTTAATGTACGACCTGACGTGAATGCAAAGCGAACTGCTGAAGCAGAGGAAGTTGATATCCGACTTCACCGAATTATCTATAAGGCAATCGAAGAAATTGAATCTGCAATGAAGGGTATGCTTGACCCTGAATTCGAAGAGAAAGTAATTGGGCAAGCAGAAGTTCGTACGACCTTCAAAGTATCAAAAATTGGTACAATTGCTGGTTCTTACGTAACTGATGGTAAAATCACTCGTGACAGCGGTGTTCGCCTAATTCGTGATGGAGTCGTTATCTTTGAAGGAGAAATTGATACATTAAAACGATTCAAGGATGATGTAAAGGAAGTTGCGCAAAACTATGAGTGTGGTATAACAATTGCGAAATTCAACGATATTAAAGAAGGAGATATCATTGAAGCATTCGTGATGCAAGAAGTGGATCGTCATTGATTGGCTATGTGGAGTGCGAATGTGTCATTTATGATGCAAACTCTTTAAAAGCAAAACGAGCCGTATTGCAAAGTGTCATGACTCGACTCAAACAAAAGTTTAATGTTTCAGTTGCAGAGGTAGACTATCAAGACACATGGCAACGCACCAAGCTAGCAATTGTTACTGTATCATCGAGCCGAAAGCATTCTGAACTCGAATTAAACAATGCGCTAAAGTTTATTGATTCTTTCCCAGAATTAGATCGAACAATAACCGACTTTGAGTGGTTATAAGAGGTGAAAGCTAGATGAGTTTACGACCTAATCGTGTTGGAGAACAAATGAAAAAGGAACTAAGTGACATCATTGGACGGAAGATCAAGGATCCTCGGATTGGATTTGTAACTGTAACCGACGTCCAAGTTACTGGAGACCTGCAGCAAGCTAAAGTTTTTATTTCGGTTTTAGGTGATGAAGAACAAAGACAGAATACGTTAAAAGGTCTTGCGAAAGCGAAAGGCTTTATCCGATCAGAAATCGGTCAGCGTATTCGTTTACGAAAAACGCCTGAGATTCTATTTGAATTTGATGAATCAATTGATTATGGGAATCGAATTGAATCGATCCTTCATGAAATAAATAAGCAATCAAATCAAGAATCAAACCGAGAATAAGGGAGTGGATAGACTTTTAATAAAGTCTATCCCTTTTTTTCAGTTGATTTAAAAAATAATGAACAAAAGTATAGTGAAAAAAGGAAACGGGAGTGGCTCTAAGTGGATGGAATTCTACTTCTCAATAAACCAAAAGGGATGACTTCCCATGATTGTGTTTTTAAAGTTCGTAAGTTAGTAAAGATGAAAAAAGTGGGCCATACTGGTACGCTAGACCCAGATGTCTCAGGGGTATTACCTATTTGTCTAGGTAGAGCAACGAAAATCGTTGAATACGTAACAGCCGCAAATAAAACCTATGAAGGAGAAGCGACCATAGGGATTTCAACGACTACAGAAGATGCATCTGGTGAAAGAGTCGAAGAAAAGAGAGTAGACCGTCAAATTACAAAAGCTGATGTCCTAGATGTGCTTGATTCATTAACCGGTGAAATTATTCAAACACCACCAATGTATTCTGCGGTTAAAGTAAATGGAAAGCGCCTTTATGAGTATGCTAGACAAGGGTTGGTAATAGAAAGACCATCTCGTAAAATAACCATTCATCAACTAGAACTACTCAGTGATATCGTTCAAAAGGAAGGAACTGTCTCTTTTCGTTTCCGTGTAACGTGCAGTAAGGGTACCTATGTACGAACGTTAGCTGTTCAAATGGGAGAGAAACTAGGTTATCCAGCACATATGTCCGACTTAAAAAGAACTTCTTCAGGTGAATTTACCCTTAATCAATGCATGACATTAGAAGAAGTAGGACAACATGTTCAGAATGGAACAATTGGGGAACATCTTCTAACGATTGAAGACGCCCTTTCCCATTTGCGCAAAATTTTAATTAATGATAAAGTAGCAGAGAAAGTAAAAAATGGGTCTGTTTTTCCGGTACCAAATGAACTAAATGAGATTTCGGTCGGGGAGCCTATTGCTATCCTACATAATGGAGAAATCCTAGCAATATATCAAAGACATCCAGAAAAACCAGAATTGATAAAACCTATTAAGGTATTAGTTAATAACCAAGAATTAAAATAGGTGATTCGATAAGAAAAGGTGAAATAGAAGTGAAAACAATTCATATCACACACCCACATTCTTTTAATCAAACAGATTTACCACCAACTGTTTTAGCTTTGGGATATTTTGATGGTGTTCATCTTGGTCATCAAAAGGTAGTTGAAACTGCAAAGAAGGAAGCAGAGATACAAGGAATCGCGTGCTCCGTCATGACCTTCGATCCCCATCCATCAATTGTCCTTAAAAAGGATGTTACAAATGTTGAATATATTACGCCATTACATCATAAACAAGCTTTATTTGAAGAAATGGATCTTGATTATTTATACATTGTGAATTTCTCATCTGAGTTTGCAAGTTTATCACCCCAACAATTTGTGGATCAATACATTATTGGTCTGAATGTGAAACATATTGTTGCAGGGTTTGATTTTACATTTGGTCGTTTTGGAAAAGGAACGATGGAAACTCTTCCTGAACTTGCCGGCGGACGATTCACTCAAACAACGGTTGAGAAATTCACGTTCAAGAATGAAAAAGTCAGTTCAACAGTTATCCGAGATTTGATCCAAAGAGGAGAAGTTGATCAACTTGCACCACTTTTAGGTAGATTCTATACGGTAAAAGGAATCGTAGTAGATGGGGAAAAACGTGGAAGAACGATTGGCTTTCCGACAGCTAATGTAAAAACGAGTGCGGACTATATTATTCCTAAAATGGGAGTCTATGCAGTTCGTTTAAAAGTCGGTTCAACATGGCATAATGGTGTTTGCAACCTTGGTGTTAAACCTACCTTTCATGAAAACGAGACTGTGCCTTCGATAGAAGTCCATCTGTTTGATTTTAATGATGACATTTATAAAGAAGAAGTTATTGTTGAATGGCATAAAAGAATTCGCTCCGAAAAGAAGTTTTCGTCCATTGATGAATTAATTAAACAAATTGGACGCGATAAGGAACAAGCAAAGCAATATTTTGAGAAAATAAATGAACATACTTGCTTTTTATCATAAAAAGATGTATTCTATTTAAGTATGAAAAAGAACCATTGCGTGGCAGTCCGAATCACCAACGTCTGCTAGGTAATCGGGGATACTATTATAGGAGGTGAATAGGATGGCTATCACACAAGAGCGTAAGAATGAAATCATCAGCGAGTTCAAAACTCACGAAAATGACACTGGTTCACCAGAAGTTCAAATCGCTGTCCTAACTGAGCAAATCAATAAGTTAAATGATCATTTACGTACACACAAGAAAGATCATCATTCACGTCGTGGTCTATTAAAGATGGTTGGTAAACGTCGTAATTTATTAACATATCTTCGTAATAAAGACGTAACTCGTTACCGTGAATTAATCAACAAGCTTGGACTACGTCGATAATCTACGAAAAAGCGGGAGCATTCCCGCTTTTTTATTAGGTTAAAAATGGAGGGAATTTTTTCCTTTCGTTTCTAGCAAATTTCAACAAAATTCACTTTACATATTGAACGAGTATTGATATGTTCGAATAAATTAGTTCATACTATCAATACATAATATACATTTGAATGTGATTTAGAGAGGGGTACTGTTATATGGAACAAGGAAAGCAAGTTTTCTCCATGGACTGGGCTGGTAGGCAACTGACCGTAGAAATTGGTCAATTAGCGAAACAAGCTAACGGAGCTGCATTAGTTCGCTATGGAGAAACGGCTGTCTTAAGTACAGCAACCGCATCAAAAGAGCCAAAACCATTAGATTTCTTTCCACTTACTGTAAACTATGAAGAACGATTATATGCAGTTGGAAAAATCCCTGGAGGATTTATTAAACGTGAAGGTAGACCAAGTGAAAAGGCAATTCTAGCAAGTCGTTTAATAGACCGTCCAATTCGACCTTTATTTGCTGATGGATTCAGGAATGAAGTACAAGTAATAAGCATCGTCATGAGTGTAGATCAGGACTGTTCTTCTGAAATGGCTGCAATGTTTGGTTCATCATTAGCACTATCTGTTTCAGATATTCCATTTGAAGGCCCAATTGCAGGTGTAACAGTTGGTAGAGTTGGCAATCAATTTATTATTAACCCTTCAGTGGCAGACCAAGAAAAAAGCGATATCCATTTAGTTGTTGCTGGTACAAAAGATGCAATTAACATGGTTGAAGCGGGTGCTGATGAGGTTCCTGAAGAAGTGATGCTTGAAGCAATTATGTTCGGACATGAGGAAATCAAGCGTTTAATCGCATTCCAAGAAAAGATCGTGGCTGAAATCGGTAAAGAAAAAATGGAAATTCCTCTATATGAGCTTGATGCGGAGCTAGAAGCACAAATTCGAGCAAAAGCAGAAGAGGACATTAATAAAGCAGTACAAGTTGCCGAAAAGCATGCTAGAGAAGCTGCAATTAATGAAGTAAAAACAGCAATTGTTGCAGAATACGAACAACAGGAAGTAGAAGAAGCTACGATTAAGCAAGTAAAAGAAATTCTTAACAAGCTTGTAAAAGAAGAAGTTCGACGCTTAATCACAGTTGAAAAGGTCCGTCCGGATGGAAGACAAATCGATGAAATTCGTCCGCTTTCATCAGAAGTAGGGATCCTCTCTCGTACCCATGGTTCAGGATTATTTACACGTGGACAAACCCAAGCATTAAGTATTTGTACACTTGGTGCATTAGGGGATGTGCAGATCCTTGATGGATTAGGTATTGAAGAGACAAAACGATTTATGCATCACTATAATTTCCCACAATTTAGTGTAGGTGAAACGGGTCCAATGAGAGGTCCAGGTCGTCGTGAAATTGGACATGGTGCTTTAGGAGAGCGTGCTTTAGAGCCTGTTGTTCCATCTGAAAAGGATTTTCCGTATACAATCCGTCTCGTTTCTGAAGTTTTAGAATCAAATGGTTCTACTTCTCAAGCAAGTATTTGTGCAAGTACACTTGCCATGATGGACGCGGGTGTACCGATTAAAGCTCCTGTAGCTGGTATCGCAATGGGACTTGTTAAATCAGGTGAGCATTATACTGTCCTAACAGATATTCAAGGAATGGAAGACCATTTAGGAGATATGGACTTTAAGGTAGCTGGTACATCAAAAGGTGTTACAGCCTTACAAATGGATATTAAAATCGAAGGTCTCTCTCGTGAAATTCTTGAAGAAGCCTTACAACAAGCGAAAAAAGGTCGTATGCAGATACTTGATTCGATGTTAGCGACATTAACAAATCCTAGATCTGAGCTTTCTAAATATGCTCCTAAGATTTTAACAATGGCGATTAATCCGGATAAGATACGAGATGTTATTGGACCAAGTGGTAAACAAATCAATAAGATCATTGATGAAACTGGTGTCAAAATTGATATTGAACAAGATGGTACAATCTTCATCTCTTCTGTTGAAGAAGCTATGAATCAAAAAGCCAAGAAAATCATTGAAGATATCGTTCGTGAGGTCGAAGTTGGTCAAATGTACCTTGGTAAAGTAAAACGTATTGAAAAATTCGGCGCTTTTGTTGAAATTTTCAGTGGTAAGGATGGACTTGTTCATATTTCTGAACTTGCTGAAGAACGAGTTGGAAAAGTTGAGGATGTTGTCGCAATCGGGGATGAAATCCTTGTCAAAGTAACAGAAATTGATAAACAAGGCCGTGTAAACTTATCTAGAAAAGCCGTTTTACGTGAACAAAAGGAAAAAGAACAACAATAATAAACAATTTTGAAAGCCTGGTAAACCGGGCTTTTTAAGTTTTTAAACAGTTCCGTTAAATTTTCGTTTTGAGTTCTACCTTGTCCCTCTTTTACATATTTTCTAGTAAAGAGGGGGATAGCTATGAAAAAACAGTACATACAATTTTTTGTTTTTATTTGTATTTTATTAATTTCAATTGGTTCATTACATAATCCATTTACAAATGATTACGTGAAGGGATTAAAAGAAAGTGCTGACGCAATCCCTGTTAGTAAAGGTGATCATCTTTTAAATGAAATTGAAAAAAGAGCGATTGAATATAGTATTCCAGCTGAAGATGCTAAAATAGACCCTGTTTGGAAAGCAACTCCTGGCTTAAATGGCCTTGAAGTGGATATTCAAGCTTCATATGAAAAGATGAAAAAAAATGGTGCTTTTGATGAGAACAAGCTTGTGTTTAAACAGATTTCACCAAAGGTTCATTTAGAGGATTTACCTACATCCGCAATTTATCGTGGGAATCCGAACAAACCGATAGTTTCATTTTTAATCAATGTAGCATGGGGGAATGAATATATTCCAGATATGCTTGAAACCCTAAAAAAACATAATATAAAAGCAACTTTTTTCTTAGAAGGTCGATGGGTTAAGGAAAATCCGGATTTAGCAAAAATGATTGTAGATGCCGGCCATGAGGTTGGCAATCATTCTTATACACATCCCGATATGAAAAAATTGTCATCAGAGCTTGTAAGGGAACAATTAATCAAAACAAATCAAGTCATTGAGGCAGCAACAGGTATAAAGCCGACCCTTTTTGCCCCTCCAAGTGGAAGTTACCGTGACGAAGTTGTTAAAATAGCGGATGAGCTTGGTATGAAAACAATTATGTGGAGTGTTGATACAATTGACTGGCAGCGGCCACAACCACATGTTTTGGTTCAAAGAGTAATGGGTAAAATCCACCCTGGAGCCATGGTTTTAATGCATCCGACATCACCAACTGCTCAAAGCCTTGAAAGATTAATTCTATCAATTAAACAAAAAGATCTTGCAATCGACAATGTTTCTACATTATTAAACGAAGAACGAATCATACTAAAGAAAAAGTAATCCGTTGTTTTTAGAACAGGAGGAATACAGCCTTGATCAAAAAATATACTTGTCAAAATGGTGTAAGAATCGTATTAGAAAACATCCCAACTGTTCGATCAGTTGCAATAGGTGTCTGGATTGGGACAGGGTCACGAAATGAAAACCCGGAAAACAACGGGATTTCACATTTTCTAGAGCACATGTTTTTTAAAGGAACAAAAACAAGAACTGCAAGAGAAATCGCAGAGTCTTTTGATAGCATAGGTGGACAAGTAAATGCTTTCACATCTAAGGAATATACTTGTTACTATGCAAAGGTGTTAGATGAACATGCAAAATTTGCATTAGATGTCCTAGCTGATATGTTTTTTCATTCAACCTTTGATGAAGAAGAATTGAAAAAAGAAAAAAATGTCGTCTTGGAAGAAATCAAAATGTACGAAGATACGCCTGATGATATCGTCCATGACATATTAAGTAAAGCGAGTTATGAGAATCATCCTTTAGGTTATCCGATACTCGGCACCGAAGAAACGTTGGAAAGCTTTAACGGAGATAAGCTACGTCAATATATGGATGAAATGTATACACCGGATAAAGTGGTTGTATCAATTGCAGGGAATATTGAAGAAAACTTTATTTCTGAAGTTGAAACGTATTTTGGCAGTTATTCTGGTAATCAAACAAAACAGGAGCTCCAGAAGCCTACATTCCATACAAATAAAATCACACGTAAAAAAGAAACTGAACAAGCCCATCTCTGCTTAGGCTTTAATGGATTACAAATTGGGGATAAAGATGTATATGACTTAATTGTATTAAATAATATTCTTGGTGGAAGCATGAGTAGTCGACTATTCCAAGAAGTTCGTGAGCAAAGAGGTCTTGCTTATTCTGTTTTCTCCTATCATTCTTCTTATAAGGATACAGGAATGGTGACAATCTACGGGGGAACCGGCAGCAAACAATTAAATCTTTTATTCGAGACGATCCAGGAAACGTTAGCAAAGCTAAAAGCAGAGGGTATTACTGAAAAAGAATTAAAGAATAGCAAGGAACAAATGAAAGGTAGTCTGATGCTTAGCCTTGAAAGTACAAATAGCCGGATGAGCCGAAACGGAAAAAATGAATTATTATTAAAAGCACATAAGAGTCTTGACCAAATTATAGACGAAATTAATGCAGTTAATGAAAATAGTGTGAATGCAATGGGAAAACAAATATTCACCGATGATTTTTCGCTAGCGTTAATTAGTCCAACTGATGATTTACCAATTAAGCTTTCAAACTGAATTTACTTCTAAAAAAGTGGACTACTCCATAGAATGTACAAAGAACATTGAAGGGGTGGTCTCTTTTGAGGTTGAGTGAATTAAGTGGGAAAGAAATTGTTGATGTCAAACGTGCTGAAAGACTGGGTGTTTTAGGTCAAACCGATTTAGAAATTGATGAAAGAACAGGTCAAATCAAGGCGCTTATTATTCCCTCTTTAAAATGGTTCGGTTTCAAAAAGCAAGGAAATGAAGTTCGTGTGTCGTGGCAACATATTCGTAAAATTGGAACGGATATGATTATCATTGATATGCCAGAAGAAAATGGATCAGAGGAAAATGAATAAAGAAAAGTGAAGCCCACGGTATTCCGTGGGTTTTTTCTATTCTTCGAAAAAATGTTATGGTGAGCAAATTTAATCTTGTTCATTCACCTATTTTTACGATGGCTCATAGTATGGTGGAGTAGATAAAGTTATGGTGATTTTATCAAAAGCCTTTGGGGGTTATCCTTCAAAAATATAGGAACAAGAAGTCGAAGTTTCCTGGTGTGAGGCATTCAACAATTCCCACTTTCATTCGATTTCATTTTAGGAAAAAGAAGGTGATAAAGCGTATGTTAACCGATATGCATGTAGCAATCATTGGTGGAGATGCACGACAGTTAGAAGTGATTCGTAAACTAATTGAATTAGATGCAAGGCTATCTTTAATTGGATTTGATCAATTAGATCATGGATTTACAGGGGCTTCAAAAGAACGATTAGACGAAATCGACTTTACAGATATAGATGCAATCATTTTGCCAGTATTTGGCACAAACAGTGAAGGTGAGGTTGAAACGATTTTTTCAAATGAAACAGTCGTCTTAACAGAAGAAATCCTATCACAAACACCTGAACACTGTGTTGTTTTTTCGGGAATAAGCAACACGTATTTAGATGGAATCACAAATGCAACAAATCGAAAATTAGTACGTTTATTCGAAAGAGATGATGTTGCGATTTATAATTCGATTCCTACGGTTGAAGGTACCATTATGATGGTTATCCAGCATACGGATATTACGATTCATGATTCGAACGTTGCGGTACTCGGACTAGGCAGGGTTGGAATGAGTGTGGCGAGAAGTTTTGCTGCACTAGGGGCACATGTAAAGGTAGGTGCAAGAAAAACAGAGCATATTGCGAGAATTACAGAAATGGGATTAACTCCTTTTCAGCTTGCTAATCTAGCTGAAGAGGTTAAGGATATCGATGTTTGTATTAATACCGTTCCTAAATTAATTGTTACCGCAAATGTTATTTCAAAAATGCCAGCCCACACGTTGATTGTTGATTTAGCATCGAAGCCAGGGGGAACTGATTTTAGATATGCAGAAAAGAGAGGAATTAAAGCATTATTAGCGCCAGGGTTACCAGGTATTGTTGCTCCAAAGACCGCTGGGCAGATCGTTGCGAATGTATTATCTCAACTACTTCTTGAGTTATTACAACAAAGAGAGGAGAACGAATAATATGACTTCATTAAAAGGTAAAAGAATCGGATTTGGTGTTACGGGATCCCATTGTACGTATGATGCTGTAATGCCTGAAATTATAAAACTTGTCGATGAGGGTGCTGATGTAATTCCTGTCGTATCATGGACTGTACAGTCCACAAATACTCGATTTGGGGAAGGCGCAGAGTGGATTCAAAGAATTGAAAAAGCAACAGGTAATCAGGTCATTGATTCGATTGTGAAAGCAGAACCATTAGGTCCTAAAATACCACTGGATTGCATGGTCATTGCACCGCTCACAGGGAATTCAATGAGTAAATTCGCCAATGCTTTAACGGATTCTCCTGTCTTAATGGCTGCGAAGGCTACATTACGTAATCAAAATCCGGTTGTGTTAGGGATTTCAACAAATGATGCTTTAGGCTTAAATGGTGTTAACCTTATGAGATTAATGGCAACAAAAAATATTTATTTTATCCCATATGGGCAGGATGATCCAGTAAAGAAACCTAATTCGATGGTTGCTCGAATGACCATGCTTAGGGATACTGTTGCGGCCGCAATTGAGGGAAAACAGTTACAGCCGGTACTAGTTGAAAGATACCGTGACGACGAAAAATAATAAAATTTTCGTAATAAAGGGGAAAGAATGAAAATTCTTCTCTCCTTTAGTACTTGTATGTGGTAAAATAAAAAGCATTAAACGTAAATTAGACGTTCTAGTAATTCTGGGAAGGGGAATGGATCAAATGACAGTAGAAAAAGAATTGCATGTTGCGGTTGTAGGAGCTACAGGTGCAGTAGGAATGCAAATGATCAAAACACTTGAAGAAACAAATTTTCCATTAACAAAACTAACTTTATTATCATCAGAGCGCTCTGCTGGTAAAAAGATTACGTATAAAGGTAAAGAAGTGGTCGTGGAGGTTGCAACACCAGAAAAATTTGAAGGTGTTGATATTGCCTTATTTAGTGCAGGTGGTGGCGTTTCGAAAGAGCTAGCTCCAGAGGCTGTAAAACGTGGTGCGATTGTTGTAGATAACACAAGTGCATTTAGAATGGATGAAAATGTACCACTTGTTGTTCCAGAAGTAAACGAAAATGACCTTCTTCATCACAATGGTATTATCGCAAATCCAAACTGTTCAACCATTCAAATGGTTGTCGCCTTAGAGCCAATTCGTAAAACCTTTGGATTATCAAAGGTTATTGTTTCAACATATCAAGCAGTTTCAGGTTCTGGTGTAGCTGCCATATCAGAAATGAAAGAGCAGACAAAGGACATCATTGAAGGAAATGAATTTACTCCACAGGTTTTACCGGTAAAAGGAGACAAAAAGCATTATCAAATCGCCTTTAATGCCATTCCACAAATTGATAAATTCGAGGATAATGGCTTTACTTTTGAAGAAATGAAAATGATTAATGAAACAAAGAAGATCATGCATTTACCAGAACTACCTGTTGCTGCTACTTGCGTTCGATTACCAGTTGAAACTGGGCATTCTGAATCTGTTTATTTTGAAACAACTCAAAATGGAGTTTCTGCACAGGAAGTTAAGGATTTATTAGCATCTGCACCAGGTGTTGTATTAGAGGACAATCCTGCTGAGCAAGTATATCCAATGCCGATTCACGCAGTTGGTAAAAAAGATGTATTCGTAGGAAGAATTAGAAAAGACTTAGACCAAGATAATGGATTCCACATGTGGGTAGTATCTGACAACCTATTAAAAGGTGCTGCATGGAACTCAGTTCAGATTGCTGGCAGTCTATTAAAGCTAGGTTTAGTTGCAAAATAATCCGTTCAACCAAACATGAGGTGGTTTCATGAATATTGTTGTACAGAAATTTGGCGGAACCTCAGTTCGAGATGAGGAATCTCGTGAAAGGGCAAGAAATCATATCGCAAGTGCTGTTTCTGATGGATATAAAGTAGTTGTCGTTGTATCTGCTATGGGGCGCATGGGTGACCCATATGCTACTGATACACTGTTAAGCTTAGTGGGGGATCAAAACTCCAGTATCAGCAGTAGGGAAATGGATATGCTAGTGTCCTGCGGTGAGATTATTTCAAGTGTGGTTTTTACCAATATGTTAAATCAATCCGGAATCTCTGCAGCTGCCTTAAACGGAGGTCAGGCTGGCTTCCGTACAAATAATGATCATACAAATGCACGAATTACTGAAATGAAGTGTGACAGATTACTTCAAACGCTTGAGGAACATGACGTTGTAGTCGTTACAGGCTTTCAAGGCATCTCTAAATTAGGAGATATTACGACTTTAGGTAGAGGTGGAAGTGATACTTCTGCAGCTGCTCTTGGTGTTGCACTGCAAGCAGAATGGATTGATATTTTTACAGATGTAGAAGGTGTCATGACAGCAGACCCACGCATCGTTGGGGATGCAAAACCTTTATCTGTTGTCACTTACAATGAAATTGTAAATATGGCATACCAAGGTGCAAAAGTCATTCACCCACGTGCAGTTGAAATTGCGATGGAAGCAAAAGTGCCAATTAGGGTGCGTTCAACTTACAGTGATGCACCAGGTACACTTGTAACAACAATAGAAAAACGCAGAGGCGTTGAAGTGAAAGAAAGATTGATCACGGGTATTGCTCATGTAACCAATGTTACGCAATTAAAGGTTCAAGCGAAAAAAGGCCAATACAATCTTCAAACAGAAGTGTTTAAGGCTATGGCAAATGAAAAAATTAGCGTAGATTTCTTTAATATAACGCCTAACGGAGTGGTTTATACTGTTTCAGGGGAAATGACAGCCCGTGCAGTTAATAAACTAAAGGAAATGGGATATGAGCCTCTTGTGACCGAAAAGTGTGCAAAGGTAGCTACAGTTGGAGCAGGTATGAACGGGGTACCTGGAGTAACAGCCAGAATCGTAACTGCCCTTTCTGAAAAAGGCATTCAAATTCTACAATCTGCAGACAGCCTCTCTACAATTTGGGTACTTGTAAAAGAATCAGAAATGAAGGAAGCGATTAATGCCCTACACAAGGCATTCCATTTATCAGATGGACCAGTTGGAGCAGAAGTGATAGACTATTAAATGGAAGAGGTAGGGAGCCTTACAATTGTGGGGTGTCCCTTTCTTATTCAATACCGTAGGTTTTAAATATTGATCAAGCCTAGCTGTCTTGAAACAGTGGGCATAATTGATGGGAGTAGGTGTAAAAGCATGATTGATTTTGGTAGAATCTCAACGGCGATGGTGACACCTTTTGATAATAAAGGTAACATCGATTTTGGAAAAACAACTCAGCTGATTAATTATTTAATAAATAATGGCACAGAATCACTGGTTGTAGCAGGGACGACAGGTGAATCTCCCACATTATCGTCAGAGGAAAAAGTGGCACTTTTCCGTCATGTTGTAAAAGTAGTTGACGGTCGCGTTCCGGTCATTGCTGGAACAGGCAGTAATAATACGTACGCATCAATGGAGTTAACTAAAAAAGCACAAGAAGCTGGTGTTGATGCGATTATGCTAGTTGTACCGTATTACAACAAGCCTAATCAGGAAGGACTTTATCAACACTTTAAAACAATTGCGGAAAGTACTAACTTACCTGTTATGTTATACAATATCCCAGGTAGGTCGGTTATTAATATGTCTGTTGAAACCATTATTACATTATCTAAGATTCCAAATATCGTAGCTGTAAAAGAAGCGAGCGGAAGCTTAGAGGCTATGACTGAAATTATCGCAAAAACCGATGCTGATTTTGATGTATATAGTGGTGATGATGGTATTACGTTACCAGCACTTTCAGTTGGTGCTAAAGGTGTCGTGTCAGTTGCTTCTCATGTGATTGGTAATGAAATGCAACAAATGGTGAATGCATTTTTAGCTGGTAATGTTACGGAAGCTGCTAACTACCATCAGGAGTTATTACCAATCATGAAGGGGTTATTTACTGCTCCAAATCCTGTACCTGTAAAAACAGCTCTTCAGATACAGGGATTAGATGTTGGATCGGTTCGCTTGCCGCTTGTCCCATTAAATGAGCAAGAACGAATTCAATTATCAAATTTACTTTCAAATTCATAATAGATGTAAAAGGCCAATCTTATTTATGGTTGGCTTTTTTCTTTCACCCATTTACAGAATGAAATACTGTCATGTGTTTATACTAAATGGTAAATGGGTTGAAAGGAGATTACAATGAGTAATAATCAATACATAAATGAAGAACAACCACAAGGGGATCACGATAAGAATGAATCGAAGGGTTCATCACTAGTAGATAAAATACAGCAATTAGGACAAACGAATGTACCTCAACTGTCAAATGACAGTAAGATCCATTGCCTGACAATTGTCGGTCAAATTGAAGGTCATATTCAATTGCCACCGCAAAATAAAACAACCAAATATGAACATGTTATCCCTCAAATTGTTGCTATTGAACAAAATCCGAAAATTGAAGGTTTACTTGTTATTTTAAATACGGTTGGAGGAGATGTAGAAGCAGGACTTGCCATTTCTGAAATGTTAGCCTCACTCTCTAAGCCGACTGTTTCTATTGTTTTAGGAGGAGGGCATTCGATTGGTGTGCCAATTGCTGTGGCCTGTGATTATTCTTTTGTTGCCGAATCGGCAACAATGACGATTCATCCAGTTAGACTAACAGGTCTTGTTATTGGAGTGCCACAGACGTTTGAATATCTCGATAAAATGCAAGAACGTGTTGTGAATTTTGTAATAAGTCATTCAAACATTAAAGAAGAGAAATTCAAAGAATTGATGTTTTCAAAAGGCAACTTAACAAGAGATATTGGGACGAATGTAATTGGATCCGATGCTGTTGAATATGGTCTCATTGATGCGATTGGTGGAGTTGGCCAGGCCTTAAAGAAATTAAATGAGTTAATTGAAGAGAAAAATCTTTCTGACGAAAGTGGGCAGATGATCCAATGATTTTATACACGATGATGCCACAGGAATTAATTTATCCTCACACCGATATGGAAGATAATCAATTAAAATATGTCGACCTAGATGGGGTTTCTTTGGCCGTAAGCCAATCTCAAAATGGGGAATATACGATTGAAAGAGTGATGAGCACAAACCCTCAGCACTATCTAGATGGAAGATATTCACCTGGGCAGAAAATAAGACTTTGAGACAAATTCGTATAATGTGTTATAATTTAAGGAGATTTCATTACATAGGCAGCCATGATATGGCTGCTTTCCTTTATTGATAGGTAGAGTAGGTGTAGTAAGTATGGCAAAACGAAAACGTAGACAGTCGAAGCGAAAAGATGAGTGGAAAAAAACATTAAAATATGAATTGCTAGGCTTATTATTGCTAGCTCTAGCATGTATTGGGTTAGCTAGACTTGGAACAGTGGGGACAGGATTAGTCTATTTATTTCGATTTTTCTTTGGTAATTGGGACATTCTTGGATTAATTGGACTTTTGCTCGTTTCACTTTATATCATTTGGAACCGCACATGGCCGAGAATGATAACTAGGCAATTGATTGGAGTCTATTTAATCATTAGCGCATTGCTCCTTTTAAGTCATATTCCATTATTTAATTTGCAAACAAATGAAGGAAAATTCACGGATCCTAGTGTTATCAAAAATACATGGAGTATGTTTTGGGCGGTTGTAAATGGCAATACGAGCACAACGGATTTAGGGGGAGGCATGATTGGCTCAATCCTATTTGCTGCCTCGTATTTTCTATTTGATGAAGCGGGAACGAAGATCATTTCCGTCTTTTTGATTGTGATTGGTGGTGTGCTTGTTACCGGTAAGTCGCTCCACGATACTATCGCGAAAATGTTTGGTCCTGTTTTTACATTTTTTAAGAATCAATGGATTGCATTTGTGGAGGATATCAAAAATTGGTCACAGCAACGCAAAAATCAGCCAAAAAGAGAAAAACGAAAGAAGAGAAAAGAGACTCAAAAACAAGATGTTCATGCTGCACAAGATGAGCAGGTCGAAGAAGACCCTGTCGAGGTTCCGATTGAGCCGATTATCTCGAACTTTGCAGATAAGGCATATACAAAAGAACACGAGACTAATCACGAAAAACATGAGCAAAAACATCATGCAAGCGAAGATGACCATGATGAGAAAATGCCAATTACCTTTACTGAAGGTGAACTGGAGAATGTAGATTATGAATTACCACCAATCGAACTTCTGCATCCGCCAAAACAAACAAGTCAAAGTGCGGAGCATGAAAATATATATGAAAATGCTAGAAAACTAGAAAAAACATTTCATAGCTTTGGTGTAAAAGCAAAGGTAACAAAGGTTCACCTCGGCCCGGCCGTAACTAAATATGAAGTATACCCTGATGTTGGGGTAAAAGTAAGTAAAATTGTTAATTTAAGTGATGACTTAGCACTAGCATTAGCTGCCAAAGACATTCGAATTGAAGCCCCAATCCCTGGTAAATCAGCTGTAGGAATTGAGGTGCCTAATTCCGAAATTGCAGTTGTATCACTTCGTGAGGTGTTAGAGGATATTGAACCTCAGCGTTCAGATTCTAAGTTGTTAATTGGGCTGGGGCGTGACATCTCAGGTGAGGCTAAATTTGCTGAACTTAATAAAATGCCTCATTTATTAGTTGCAGGTGCAACAGGTAGTGGTAAGAGTGTATGTATCAATGGCATTATAACAAGTGTACTAATGAGGGCTAAACCACATGAAGTAAAAATGATGATGATTGATCCGAAAATGGTCGAATTAAATGTGTACAACGGAATTCCACATTTACTAGCACCAGTTGTGACAGATCCCAAAAAGGCTTCACAAGCTCTTAAAAAAGTTGTAAATGAAATGGAACGCAGATATGAGTTATTTGCGCATACCCATACGCGAAATATTGAGGGCTATAATGAATATGTCCGACGTCACAATATGGAAGAGGAAGCGAAACAACCAACTCTTCCTTACATTATCGTGATTGTAGATGAGTTAGCAGATTTAATGATGGTAGCTTCATCAGATGTTGAGGATTCTATCACACGTTTAGCACAAATGGCTCGTGCTGCTGGAATACATTTAATTATCGCAACTCAGCGACCTTCAGTTGACGTCATCACAGGGGTTATTAAAGCTAATATTCCTTCACGAATTGCATTTAGTGTTTCTTCCTCAACCGATTCTAGAACAATTCTAGATATGGGTGGAGCAGAAAAACTATTAGGAAGAGGAGATATGCTATTTCTACCTGTTGGAGCTTCAAAGCCTGTTCGTGTTCAAGGTGCATTTTTATCAGATGATGAAGTAGAAGAGGTTGTTGATTTTGTTATTTCTCAACAAAAGGCACAGTATCAAGAAGAGATGATTCCGACGGACACAGTTGAAACGACTGAAGAAGTGGATGATGAATTATATGACGATGCTGTACAACTTGTAATTGAAATGCAAACAGCATCAGTATCGATGCTTCAAAGAAGGTTTCGAATTGGATATACGAGAGCCGCTAGACTGATCGATGCAATGGAACTTAGAGGTGTTGTAGGTCCATATGAGGGTAGCAAACCAAGAACAGTTCTTGTTACAGCAAAAAATGAAGATGTGGGAAGTTAAAACTTTATTCTATTGAACATCCAACAAAGAAGGGCAATTGCTCTTCTTTTTTTTCGACAAATTTGGCAATTGTTATTTATTTCTTTCAAAAAAAATGATATAGTTATCTCGGATTAATATCGGTCTAACATCAGAGGTCTGATGACTTTACATAAAATGGAGGAACTGCAGATGACTATCAAGTTAGATAATCGACCATTGTATTTGCAAGTGATAGATCAGATTAGACTTGATATCGATAACGGAGTCTACAAAGAAAAGGAAAAGCTACCATCAGAGTTTCTCCTAGCAAAACAATTAGGTGTTAGTAGAGCAACATTAAGAGAAGCATTACGAATTCTTGAAGAAGAGAATGTCATTATTAGAAGGCATGGCGTTGGAACTTTTGTTAATGCAAAGCCTCTCTTTAATTCTGGCATTGAGCAGATTAGTAGTATTACAGATATGATTATTCAAGCTGGAATGTCACCTGGTACTATCTTTTTGTCTAAAACGGTCAAGGGACCGACTGATGGTGATATTAAGGGATTTAGTTGTTTGGAAAATGAAGAAATAACTGTGATTGAACGGGTACGTACAGCAAACAACGAGCCTGTTGTGTATTGTATTGATAAAATACTTAGTAAAAATTTACCGTCTAGCTATTCACATGAAGAATCCATCTTTGATTTATTAGAGAAAAAAGCAGGAAGAAAAATCACATATGCTGTGACTCATATTGAACCGATTGGGTACCATGAGACCATTTCTCCTATTTTAAATTGTGATCCGGAAACTGCCCTCTTGTTATTAAAACAAATGCATTACGACGAAAATGATAAACCTGTATTATTTTCACAAAATTATTTTAGAGCTGACAAATTTTCCTTCCATGTTGTTAGAAAGCGTGTATTATAGTGGTGATAGAAATGCACTTTTTAAGGAGGTGAATAAGTAGTCCGTTACTAACAAATATTCTAAAGTAAGGATTTGTTTTTATTAAAAATTTTATAGGGGGTTTTATCATGTTTAAAAAGAAAGCAGGTTTTGGTCTTGCATTTCTTCTTGCAGCTGGAACATTACTAGGTGCATGTGGAAGCGCAGATGAAGAAGGTACAAGTAAAGGAAATGGCAAAGGTGCTGACCTAAAAGTAGGTATGGTTACGGATGCTGGTACAATTGATGATAAATCTTTTAACCAAGGTACATGGGAAGGAATCTTGGCTGCGGAAGATGAGCTTGGCATTCAAACAAAATATCTTAAGCCAGCAGGTACTACTGAAGCAGAATACTTAAAGGAAATGGGTAATCTTTACGATGCAGGCTATAAATTTATTGTAGCACCTGGGTTCAAATTTGAAACCGCTATTTTCCAAGCACAATCTAAATATGAAGATGCTAAATTTGTAATTCTAGATGGTAACCCACATAGTGGTGACTTTAACCCTGCTGTAGCAGACAACACTGTTGCTGTATTTTTTGCTGAACATGAATCCGGTTTCCTAGCAGGTGTTGCTACCGCACTAGAGTTAAAAGAAGGAGAAGCAGGATTTATCGGTGGTATGGAAATTCCAGCTGTACAAAAGTTTAACTGGGGATTCCAACAAGGTTTAGCTTATGCAAATGAAAACTTAGGAACAAATTTCACAATCAAATCAGACAACGTAGTCTATCAAGGTTCATTTGATAATTCAGCCGCTGGACAACAAATTGCTGCACAAATGTATGATCGTGGTGTGAATGTAATCTTTGCTGCTGCTGGTGGTGTAGGTGTTGGTGCTTTTACTGAAGCTAAGAACCGTGCAAAAGCTGGCGAAGATGTATGGATGGTTGGTGTTGACGTAGACCAATATTCTGAAGGAATCTATGAAGACGACAAATCAATTACTTTAACTTCTGCAATGAAGAAGCTTGCTCACGCAACTCAAGAACTAATTGAAAAAGAGTTAAATGGAGAATTCCCTGGTGGAGAAACATTAACTTACGATGCTAAAAATGATGGCGTGGGTATTCCAGATGAAAACCCTAACTTAAGTGAGGAAACAGTTAAGCAAGTTAAAGATATTTTTGAAAAGATTAAATCAGGTGATATTAAAGTCTCAGGTGAACAAGGCGATTTAATCGAGTAAGTTTAGTTTAAAAAGAGACGGTTTTTATCCGTCTCTTTTGTATATAACCTACAAGGTGAACGAAACACATCTTTCTACATTTTTCAGATGTGGATAGGGGACTCCTAATAAAAAGGATATGAGTCTAGAAAAAAGGTGAGTGCTACTATGGAATATGTTGTAGAAATGCTTAATATTAGGAAGGAATTTCCCGGTATTGTAGCAAATGATAATATCACTCTCACTTTAAAAAAGGGAGAGATACACGCTCTGCTTGGTGAAAACGGGGCAGGAAAGTCCACGCTTATGGGTGTTTTATTCGGTATGTATCAGCCTGAGCAAGGAATTATTAAAGTAAATGGGGAACAAGTGCATATCAATAACCCTAATGTGGCAAACCGTCTCGGTATTGGAATGGTGCATCAACACTTTAAACTAGTTGATAATTTTACGGTTACTGAAAATATCATCCTAGGAAGCGAACCAATTAAAAATGGCGTTGTTCTTGATATTAATAGTGCCGCAAAACGGATTGAAGAACTGTCTAAATATTACGGACTAAATGTAGACCCTCATGCGAAAATAGAAGACATTTCAGTTGGGATGCAGCAGCGGGTTGAGATTATGAAAATGCTTTTCCGTGAAGCTGATGTGCTGATATTTGATGAGCCTACAGCTGTATTAACTCCAAACGAAATAGATGAATTAATGAAAATCATGCGTAATTTGATTAAAGAAGGAAAATCAATCATCATCATTACACATAAATTGAAGGAAATAAAAGCTGTCGCAGACCGCTGTACAGTTATTCGTCGTGGAAAATACATTGGAACAGTGAATGTGGCTGAAACAAGTGAAGCAAGCTTGGCTGAAATGATGGTAGGCCGTCACGTTTCCTTTAATGTAGATAAAGAAGAAAGTAAACCAGGTGAAGTGGTTTTAGAAATAGATTCTCTTTCTGTAAAAAATAATCGAAAAGTTTTAGGATTAAAGAACTTTTCTCTATCCGTACAAAAAGGAGAAATTGTCGGAATTGCTGGTGTAGAAGGAAATGGTCAATCGGAGCTAGTTGAGGCGATTACAGGTCTTCGAAAGGCTGAATCAGGCAAAATTTTATTAAATGGAGAAGATATTACTTCTCTATCGGTTCGTAAAAGAATTGATAAAGGGATTGCCCATATTCCTGAAGATCGACAAAAACGTGGACTTGTTTTAGATTACACGCTCCAATCCAATATGGTCCTACAGCTTTATAATAAACCGCCATTTTCAAAGCATGGTCTATTAAAATTTTCTGCCATGAAGGAATATGCAAAGAAAATCTTAGAAAATTTTGATGTGCGTTCAGGTGAAGGCGAAGTTTCTATAGCAAGAACCTTATCTGGTGGTAACCAACAAAAAGCAATAATTGGACGTGAACTTGAATTAGATCCTGACTTGCTTGTTGCGGTTCAACCAACCCGCGGCCTTGATGTAGGTTCAATTGAATATATTCATAAACGGTTGATTGAGCACCGCGACAAAGGTAAAGCAGTACTTTTAATTTCACTGGAACTAGATGAAGTATTGCAGTTATCTGATCGCATTGCCATCATAAATAATGGGGAGCTCATTGGGGTTGTCAATGCCTCAGAAACAAATGAAAATGAGGTTGGCCTTATGATGGCTGGTGTAGGTAAGGAGAGAAGTGTATGAGAACCACAATTGTTTCATTGATTGCCGTGCTCTTAGGTTTAATCGCTGGCGGAATCTTAATGCTTTTCATTGGAAGTAATCCCTTTGAAGGGTATGGTTATTTGTTTCAGGGAGGTTTAAAAAACATCTCGAGAATAGGTGATACCCTAGCTACAGCATCACCCTTAATCTTTACTGGCTTATCCGTTGCTTTTGCATTCCGTACAGGTCTATTTAATATTGGAGCTTCTGGCCAGATGTTAATAGGCGGTCTTGTTGCGACTGCTATTGGTTTAACATTTGACTGGTCAAGACCAATTCTCCTACTCGTTATGATTTTATGCGGTTTTCTTGGTGGAGCTCTTTGGGCGTTCATTCCCGGATTGCTTAAAGCAAGATTTAATGTACATGAGGTCGTTTCAACAATCATGATGAACTGGGTTGCTTATTGGACTGTGTATTATGTTATACCTGGATATTTTAAAGGTGAATTTCTAGAAACTGAATCTAGAAAATTAGGGGATGAAGCAACATTACGCGTACCATTTTTAACTGAAATGTTCCAAGGCTCCTATATTAACCTTGGTTTGTTCTTAGGTATTATTGCAGTTATTATTGTTGGTTTTATCATTAATAAAACAACTTTAGGGTTTGAATTAAAAGCGGTAGGGTTTAACCGCCATGCTGCTGAATTTGCAGGAATGCGAGTAAATTCCAATATTGTATTATCCATGCTCATTTCAGGTGGATTAGCAGGACTTGCAGGTGTTGCGATGTACACAGGAAATGCAACGAGCATGCAAATAGGAATTTTACCGTCACAAGGCTTTGATGGAATTGCTGTAGCTTTATTAGGAGCTAACAATCCGATTGGTGTATTCTTTGCTGCTGTATTCTTTGGAATCCTTTATTCTGGAACTGGTTTTATGAATGCGATGACAGAAATTCCACCAGAAATTGCAAACACCATTATTGCGATCATTATTTATTTCGCAGCTACTAGCATTTTAATTGAGCGTTTATTGAATAAATTCATGAAGCGCCGAAATAATTCCAAAAGCAATGCTGTAAAAAAGGAGGAAGCGTAATATGTGGTCCATTATTGAACAGATCTTTCCATATGCAATCGTATTTACAATCCCTCTTCTTATTACAGCGCTTGGAGGATTATTTAGTGAACGAAGCGGTGTTGTCAACATCGGTTTAGACGGTCTCATGATTTTTGGCGCTTTTGCTGGGTCACTAACTATTTATTATCTTCAAGGAGTAATACCTAATCATAGTTTAGTTTTATGGATAGGCTTACTCGCTGCAGTGGTTGTAGGGATCATCTTCTCTCTATTACATGCATTTGCAAGTATTAACTTAAATGCGGACCAAATTATTAGTGGTACTGCGATAAATATGATAGCCGGGGCATTAACGGTATTCTTAGCAAGAAATATTACAGGTAGTGGAAATATTCGTATTACTAGTGGCTTTGCCCCATTTGATGTTCCTGGCTTGGCTTCTATTCCTGTTATCGGGGATTTGTTTTTCACAAAAACATATGCAACAACTTGGTTTATCTTGCTAGTTTTATTAATAAGTGCATTTGTATTATTTAAAACAAAAATAGGCCTTCGATTACGTTCTTGTGGTGAATTTCCACAAGCAGCAGAGGCTGCAGGTGTTAATGTAAAAGGTATTCGATACCTTGGAGTTATACTTTCAGGTGCATTCTCAGGTTTAGGTGGAGGACTTATTATTGTGACATATGCGGGTGAATTTACTGGAAACGTTTCTGGTTTAGGATTCTTGGCACTTGCGTCATTAATCTTCGGACAATGGAAGCCACTTGGTATTTTAGGTGCGACCTTGTTCTTTGGTTTCGCAAGTACTGTTGCCAACGTTTCACAGGTTATTCCAGAGCTTGCAGTCGTTCCACCAATTCTCTTAAAGATTTTCCCTTATGTGGTTACTTTAATTGCATTGGTTCTATTTTCTAAATCTTCACAAGCACCTAAGGCTGCTGGAGAACCATTTGATTCAGGTAAACGATAAATATAATTTTAAAAAGGAATGGCTGAAAAGCCATTCCTTTTTTGGTAGGAAATTTATGGAGCAAAACTTGAAATTATTGCTAATTTGAGGTTATAGTGATTTTAAGACTAATTAAATGGTTTTGGTCGAAAAATAGCCATATATGGTTTTGTTATGACTTAAAAAGGAGGCTATGTTTACATGTTTTTATTGGACGAATCTGAACATAAATTAAATGGTTTGACACTCCACACAATTAAAACAGATAAATTTAAAACGAATACCATTGTATTAAGAATGAAAGCCCCGCTTCAGGAGGAATACGTTACCCAGAGGGCATTGCTCCCGTATGTCTTGCAAAGTGAAACACCTAGCTATCCCTCAACAACTAGCTTACGCTCTTATTTAGATGAATTATATGGAGCTGTACTGTATGTGGATTTAGCTAAAAAAGGTGAAAATCACATTATTACATTTTTTGTTGAAATTGCGAATGAAATATTCTTAAAAGATCAAACACCACTTCTTGATAAAGCGATTGCATTGTTACAAGAGATCGTACTTTCTCCTATCACTGAAAATGGAGCTTTTAAGAGTGCAATCGTTGAAAAAGAGAAACGTAGCCTTAAGCAACGTATTCAAGCCGTTAACGATGATAAAATGAGGTATTCAAACTTACGCTTAGTTGAGGAAATGTGTAAGGATGAACCTTACCATCTTCACGTAAACGGAAGAATTGAAGATATTGATCATATAACAGCACAATCTTTATACGAGTATTATCGAAAAGTAATCGAAGAGGATGAGATGGACTTATATATCATTGGTAATATTGAACCTGAAAAGGTAAAGGAAGTTGTTTCATCAGCGTTTGTATTTAGTAACCGAAACAAGCGTCCATTTACAGAAACGGAAGCAAAACAGGTCGTAAAAGTCAATGAAGTCATTGAAAATCAAGATGTTAAACAGGGTAAGCTGAATATTGGATATCGAACAAATACAACTTATAGTGATCCTGATTATGATGCTCTTCAAGTATTCAATGGGATATTTGGTGGATTTTCACATTCAAAATTGTTTATTAATGTACGTGAAAAAGAAAGCTTGGCCTATTATGCTGCATCAAGAGTTGAAAGTCATAAAGGTTTATTAATGGTAATGTCCGGAATCGATGTTTCGAATTATGATCGTGCTGTAACCATTATAAAGGAACAAATGCAAGCGATGATCGATGGTGATTTCACAGATGAAATTATGACTCAAACAAAAGCCGTTATCCGGAATCAACTGTTAGAAACCATTGATACGTCTCGAGGAATTGCAGAGGTCCTATATCATAACGTTGTTTCTTCAAAACCGAGAAAGCTCGACGATTGGATTTCTGGAATTGAAACTGTAACGAAGGAGGAAGTAGTAAATGTGGCAAAAAAAATTGAACTTGATACCATCTACTTCCTTACAGGATTGGAGGGAGGCAGGTAATGGAAAAAATCACATTTGATCAACTTCAAGAGGTTCTTTTTCATGAGAAGCTTGAAAATGGGCTAAATGTCTATATCCTTCCTAAAAAGGGATTTAACAAGACTTATGCTACATTCACTACAAATTACGGTTCTGTAGATAATCAATTTGTACCATTGGGCAAGGATGACTTCGTTCATGTACCTGATGGAATTGCTCATTTTTTAGAGCATAAGCTTTTTGAAAAAGAAGATGGCGATGTTTTCCAGGATTTTAGTAAACAGGGTGCATCGGCCAATGCGTTTACTTCGTTTACAAGAACTGCTTATCTTTTTTCAAGTACATCCAATGTGGAATTGAATCTTAAGACTTTGATTGACTTTGTTCAAAGTCCTTATTTTACTGAAAAAACGGTAGAAAAAGAAAAGGGAATCATTGGTCAAGAAATTACAATGTACGATGACAATCCTGATTGGAGACTATATTTTGGTGTCATTGAAAATATGTATAAAAATCATCCTGTACGAATCGACATTGCAGGAACAATTGATTCCATCGCCAAAATAACAAAAGATATGCTTTATGAATGTTATGAAACCTTCTATCACCCGAGCAATATGGTTTTATTTGTTGTTGGTGCGATTGATCCGGAAAAAATAATGGATCAAATTCGTTCGAACCAAGCACAAAAGGATTACAAAGATCAGCCAGAAATTAAGCGCCATTTTGAAGATGAACCAATTGAAGTTAATGAAAAGAAAAAAGTACTTCAAATGAATGTTCAATCCTCCAAATGTATGGTGGGTGTAAAAGCTTTAAATCCGTCACGTAAGAGCGATCAACTACTTAAACAAGAATTATGTTTAACAATTATACTGGATTGGCTGTTTGGCAAAAGCTCTAAGCATTATCAGGAATTATATGATGAGGGCTTAATTGATGACACATTTACGTATGATTATACGGAAGAACAAGGGTTTGGTTTTGCGGTTGTTGGTGGTGATACACCTAACCCTGATGAATTATCATCAAAAATTAGAAATATTATGCTTTCCAGTAAAACCAAAGGAATCACATCAGAAGAACTAGAACGTGTCAAAAAGAAAAAGATTGGGGCATTTTTACGCTCTTTAAATTCACCTGATTATATTGCAAATCAATTTACAAGGTATGCATTTAATGAGATGAATTTATTCGATGTCGTTCCAATGATGGAAAGTCTAACAGTCGATGATATAACAAACACTGTAAACGAATTCTTTGATGAAATTCGAATGACAGAGTGCCAGGTTGTACCTAAAATTAATTAAGCACAAAAAAGCATCCTTTTGTGAAGGATGCTTTTTTTAAGGGGAAATGAGTAATGAAAAAATATGCATTAGTGACAGGGGCTAGTGGGGGAATTGGAAGTGCCATTGCTAAAGAAATTGCCGGTCTGGGCTATTCGCTATACCTCCACTACCATGAAAATGAAAGATCTATAAAAAAAGGGGCAGAGGAATTAGTTTCAAAAGGTGTGGAAACATTCCTGATTCAGGCAGATTTAAGTTTGCCAAACGGTGTGAACCATTTAGTGAACCAAATTCAGCATCCAATTGATGCAATTATTCATAATTCCGGTAAGAGTGTGTTTGGACTTATGACTGATTTTGACGAAAAGACAGTTGAACAAATGGTGCAGCTTCATGTGAGTACACCGTATATGTTAACAAAAGCATTGCTTCCTAACATGATTACAAAAAAGAGTGGAAATATCATTGTCATTTCCTCGATTTGGGGAATAACAGGTGCCTCCTGTGAAGTGCTTTATTCAATGGTAAAGGGCGGCCAAATTTCCTTTGTAAAAGCTTTAGCAAAGGAAGTTGCACTTAGTGGGATTAGAGTGAATGCTGTTGCACCGGGCGCGATCGATACAAACATGCTTAAGGAATTTACTCCAGATGATATCGAAGGCATTAGCGAAGAAATTCCGATGGGCAGAATTGGAGAGCCAAGTGAGGTCGCAAATGCGGTTGCTTTTCTGCTTTCGAATAAAGCTTCTTATATTACTGGGCAAGTGTTGTCCGTCAATGGTGGTTGGCATTGTTAACTTTATTTTAGCTTTCATTATTTACGAATAAATAACTCAACAAACGACAAACTAACATTGTAATAACCTAATAAGGAGGGTCACTTATGTCAGTACTAGACAATTTTGAGGATTGGAAAAATTTTTTAGGTGATCGCTTGCAGCATGCTAAATCTGAGGGAATGGATCAAAATGTGATCAATGATATGGCTCATCAACTTGGTGATTATCTTGCAAGTGAAGTAGAGCCGAAAAATGCTCAAGAAAAAGTATTAAGGGACCTTTGGACCGTTGCTTCAGAGGAAGAGCAACAAGCAATTGCCAACGTAATGGTAAAGCTTGTTCAATAGGTTACGCAGTGTTTTTAAAATGAGAGAGGACTTTCCTCTCTTTTTTATTTAAAGATAAGAAAGTATAAAAATTTGGGTCTACCACAGTTATTTAAGCTGTGGTATTTTCATTTTATGGAGACCAATATATTGAGAAGAATATTTTTTGATAAACACCAACATTGGGAAGCTTTCAAGAGAAAACACGGTGCTAAAATCCGCCCTATCGTAATTAAGGAGGTTGAGAAATTTCGAGATTGTGGGAATATCAAAAATGGATTTAAGTTATTTGTGTGTGAAGGTTGTCATGATGTGCGAAAGGTTCCTTACCGATGTAAAGGTCGATTTTGTACCACGTGCTCTGTTGGAGAAAGTGAAGAATGGAGTAGGTTACTTACTGAAGATGTTCTTCAGGTTAATCATCGGCACGTAATTTTTACGATTGATGAAGGACTA
>NZ_SLUB01000036.1 GCF_004799755.1 Bacillus timonensis
TTTTCTGCTTTTAAGCATAAAAAATCCCCCTTTTTGGTGATAGTTTTTCGACAACTCTATTTTACCAAAATCGGGGGTTTTTTGTATTTTTTTATGAAAACCTACGGTTTTCCAGTTATTTGGAAACGTTTTTCAGTGACCTCGGACGGTTCCGTTGGTCCCCGGAGTTGTGTGGGGAGCCACAGGGACGGTTCTTGTGGATCCAGAGTTGATGAAGGCGTTTATCAGAGGGGCGGGTGCGCTTTAGGGGCATCATCTCAAGGATTTTTCCGCAGGCAGACGCGCACTCGCTGCTTCACACTCTGATGAAGGACTTTTCACTTTACCCGAGCTAGTGTTTAGGTCTTCATAATCTTGATGAAGACCATTCCCAAGTTGCCAAACATGCATTCAGGTCTTCATATCTCTAATGATACCTTTCAGTGCGTGCCCTTGACTCATTCGGGTCTTCATTACCTCGATGAAGACCATTCCCAAACTGCCAAACGTGCATTCAGGTCTTCATATCTCTAATGATGACCTTTCAGTGCGTGCCCTTCACTCATTCGGGTCTTCATCACCTCGATGAATACCATTCCCAAGTTGCCAAACATGCATTCAGGTCTTCATATCTCTAATGATGACCTTTCAGTGCGTGCCCTTGACTCATTCGGGTCTTCATCACCTCGATGAAGACCATTCCCAAACTGCCAAACGTGCATTCAGGTCTTCATCACCTCGATGAATACCACTCGCGCCTTCAACATTTCCTCTTCATACTCCCAATGAAAAGGATTCGTACCAAACGCACCTTCCACTTTCCTCTTCATAACCCCAATGAAAGGGACTCGAACCAAACGCACCTCCCGCTTTCCTCTTCATTACCCCTATGAAAAGGATTCGTACCAAACGCACCTCCCGCTTTCCTCTTCATCACCCCAATGAAAAGGATTCGTACCAAACGCACCTTCCATTTTCCTCTTCATAGCCGACGAAGCAGAAAACCACCGTTAATTTCCTTGCATGTTCCCCTTTCGTCTACAACTCCGACGACGCTCCGTCCTCAACATCTTGATGGATCATGAATAGTATCTCCCCCACACTCCCAATGAATGCTATACTATGTAAGTACATTTTAAAAAGGAGACTTACTCATTCATGAAGGCTTTTTTACGACTTCTACTATTAATCGCACCTTTTCTATATATGATTTTTATTTTCATTTTATCCAGCCTTCCATCTGACGCAATCGTGAACACTCCGTTTTCTTGGGATCAGGCTTTTAAAGAATCACTCCACCTAATCGAATTTGGGATTCTCTACGGACTGTGGGTTATGTTTTTTCTCGTGCAAGGAAAGTTCACGCCGAAAACAAGTATTCTGGCTGCGGTTCTCTCCATCGCTTATGGGTTCTCCGATGAGCTTCATCAATATTTTGTTCCCTACCGATCCGCAACCGTCATTGACCTTGTTAAAGACACAATTGGTGTGCTGGTCTTATTTTCGATTGTAAAGGTAAGCTATTTTGGTGAAAAACTACCACGATTCAAAAACCTACTTCAACGGATAGAAGGACTAAACGGCAAAAAGGCAGATGGGAATTAATCCCTCTGCCGTTATTTCTTCACCGTTAATTTATTTAAAAAGTTCTCTGTGGATGTAATTTCCACGCCCTGATAGTAATGCGCCACGATTTCCTTGTAGTTCTTTCCTTCCTTCGCCATTCCGTCTGCGCCGTACTGACTCATGCCAACCCCGTGTCCGTATCCTTTCGTCTTAATGACAACCTGGTTGCCCTTACGTTCCAACGTAAAATCGGTTGAGCGGAGTCCTAATGTTTCACGAACTTCCCTACCTGTAAAACTCTTTCCGCCAATCTCAACCGTTGCCACACGATTGGACTGAGTTCTCGCTGTCACTTTTCCAATCTCATTTCCACTGCCGATCTTAATCCCGAGCTTTTGTTCAAAATCAGCAACTGACATTTGAACTTGGTCGTAAAATTTCTCTGTATTCACATCCCACGGACTTTTGACACTTTTTAAATAGGGATATTCATTACTATAGTAATCCTGGGAATTTTCCGTGTATCCATTACTTGTTGAGAAAAATTGGGCATCAATTGGCGCTCCATCATAGGTCAGAATTTGACCCTGTGTTTCTTTCACGGCTTGCGTAATTTTCTTGATTTTCCAATCATAATCGCCTTTCCATTCCGCTTTTAATTCCTCGATACTTTTATATACTTGATGGTTCGTCGTATCTGACACATCAGCACCGTCTGGAACACCGATTTTTTCTTCACTTAGCATATGACGCACCACATAGGTTCTTGCAGCCAATGCCTGAGCCTTTAATGCCTCTAGTTCAAATTTTGCAGGCATTTCCTTTGCGAGCACACCTACGACATAATCCTCAAGCGGAACATTTTCAATTTTTTGAGCACTGACGCGGTGCACAGCCACCTCTACTGTCGGCCCCGAAGCTATTTGAGGCGGTTCTGGATTCGATTGTCGTTCTTCTGCAAGTTTTACCGCATCCTTACCGGAGAACGGAATGACTAGCATCGATGGAATCAATAGAATCAAGACAAAAAGAACAGAAACTAGTACAATGATGGGTTTAATCTGTTTCATGAATGCAAGCCTCCACATAAAAATTAATGCATTTCGTTCATGCACCTATATATCAATATTTATGGAGGTGGACAAGCATTTATGACTCAAAATAGTAAAAAGGCTATATTCTATTTTTTGCCATCCTTAAAAACGAGACGAAAAAAAAAAAACGGAGGTAAGCCGAACATGTCTTGCATGGCAGGCAAACATCATATCTCTTTTAAAAAAGAAAAATGTAAATGAATAAAAATAAAAAAGCTAGAGATATTACCTTGTATGGGTAATGTCCCTAGCTTTTCTGCGGTTAGGTCAAAAGTTCACTTTAACTTCTTCCACGAGGCTTTCAGTTTCTTCGTTGATACGTTCAATGTCAGCACCTAATGCCGCAAGCTTTTGGTGGAAGTTCACATAACCACGGTCTAAGTGCTTTAGTTCTGTTACACGAGTGTAGCCATCTGCAACCAATCCGGATAAAATAAGTGCAGCAGCAGCGCGTAAATCAGTTGCGGCTACTTCAGCTCCTTGAAGCTGTGATTCTCCGTTGATAATAACAGAACGGCCTTCAATTTTAATATCACCGTTCATGCGTCGAAATTCTTCGACGTGCATGAAGCGATTTTCAAATACAGTTTCTGTAATCATACTTGTGCCCTGTGCACGAAGTAATAATGCCATCATTTGTGATTGCATATCCGTTGGAAAACCAGGATGTGGCATCGTTTTAATATCGACGGCCTTTAATCGATCTGGTCCAATTACACGTAAACCATCTTGTTCTTCAATGATGGTAACGCCCATTTCTTCCATTTTTGCAATTAGCGAACTAAGGTGTTCTGGTACTGCACCTCGAACAAGCACATTACCGCCTGTTATAGCAGCAGCCACCATAAATGTACCTGCTTCAATACGATCAGGGATTATATTATGTGCTGCTCCCTGTAATTCTTTTACACCTTCAATTCGAATGGTTCCAGTGCCAGCACCTCGTACCTTGGCTCCCATTGCATTAAGGAAGTTAGCAAGGTCAACAATTTCTGGTTCTTTTGCACAGTTTTCAATGATAGAAATTCCATCAGCAAGTGTAGCAGCCATCATAATGTTTTCAGTAGCTCCTACGCTTGGAAAATCCATATATACTTTTGCACCGCGAAGTCGTCCATTGACTTCGGCATCAATATATCCATTTCCAACCTTCACAACTGCACCCATTGCTTCAAATCCTTTTAAATGCTGGTCAATGGGTCTTGAACCTATTGCACAGCCGCCAGGAAGAGCAACTCTCGCGTGACCATTGCGGGCAAGCAATGATCCCATAACAAGTACAGATGCGCGCATTTTTCGAACATATTCAAAAGGTGCTTCTGTTTTTAGCTCTCTTGATGCATCGACAACGATTTGATTGTTTGCAAATGTAACCTCTGCGTTTAAATGGCGCAATACCTCATTAATCGTATACACATCTGAGAGCGTGGGTACTTCATTTATTACACTTTTACCATTACTAGCTAATAAGGATGCAGCGATAACTGGCAAAACAGCGTTCTTTGCGCCTTCTACTTTGACTGTGCCGTTTAACCTATGACCGCCGCGGACGATGATTTTTTCCAAGGTATTCCCCTCCGCGTCCCATTTTCTATATATTCATATTCATTCTTAACAATTGGTGTTCCATCTTGACTGTTGTTTATAGAACCCAATCTTTGCCCATTCATTACTTGTAGTGGAAAAATTCGTTCGCACTGATGTAGTATATGCAACCCACCGGGCAAATGTCTCTATATTGGGTGTGTGTACAACTTGTACATCGTTCCATAAAAATTGGATAATCGCCCGCTAACACGGCTAATTCCAAACTTTTTCATGTATAATTTTTACACAAAACCAATTTACATCATATCACTCAGAGCTACATTGGCACAAGTGAAATTTGTGGGAATTTCGCAATAATTGTCGACAAATATTAGAATATTCGAAGGAATATTATTAAGTGAAAACTTCTCATAGTTCACATAGTACATATAATACGAAAAGAACTTCTTTTTTTTGAGGGTTTGTCTTCTTCTTTCGACCATTTAAAGTTATATTAAAATAGAAATTGATGACATTCTGTAGTGGAAAATATTTAAGCCTTTGAAAATCATCAATTCTAAACATGAGGTTCCTTCGCATTATCACCGTTACCTTCTAATGGGTCATTCCAATAATATCCACCGAAATTTTTCGATGCATTAAGCATACTAAGAAATGTTTTGATAAAAGTCATGGTTACCTGAACAAGAATGTTATCTCTGATTTCCTCTCCTTACTTACATTTTTACCAGTGCCCCACTGGCGAATACGTGGAAAGTAGTGGAGAACGTATGCCGTCACTTTAATTAGAATTATCTTTACAAAAACTTCCTGTATAAGACTGTTTAGTCGAGAATCGTTGGTAATTGTTGTGACCAGAGGAGATAATCTAAGAAGAAATTGCTGACCGTTGATCCGATAGCAATTGTCACAAGGATCAGAAGAACACGCACTTGGAAAACATGATTTGGTTTCACCAAATGCTCATACCGAATGCTTTGCAGGGCCCACCACGTAATCGCTATAAAAAATAAATGTGAAATAATACTGATAAGTGCTTGATACCCAAAACCAGCTAACATAAAACCTCTCCTTTCGAAAATCAAAGACGATGTGCACACGTCTTGTGGCAACATCCTTGTGCCCTAACTCGTATGAGCCGAAATCACACCACTCCATTTTACCATCTATTATTACGAAAGTCCCCTAAAAACAAGCATGCAAAAAGGAAGAGGCATCCCCATACCTCTCCCTGTAAAATACACCCCTGCTTGTTTGAAAAGGACTAGATATTCAAAGCTTCAGCTTTACCCGATAAAGTCCCCGAAGCTTTCGAACTGTTGAATGAATTCGAAGGCGACTCTTGGAAAAATCCCGAATCCAATTGTTCCGACTATCGCAACAATCACAACAATCAACACACCTAAAGGCAGTTTGATTTTGCTATTATCTGCAGCTGGTCTAAAGAACATTTGGGTAAGGATTCCAAAGTAATAAAAATACGAAACAACGGTTGTCGCAATCATAATCGATGCCAACACATAATGCGATGGACTTGTGACAAATGCCCCGATGAAAATCTCAAGTTTTCCGATAAAACCTGCTGTTCCCGGAATACCCGCTAACGAAAGAATGAATACACTGAGTCCAACAGCTAGAACTGGTGAGCGCTTATACAGTCCTGCAAATTGACTAATGTCCTCTGAGTCCGTTTTTTGCGTAATGACTTGAAGAACCGAAAAGAATCCAAGACTCATGAACAGATAGGCCACCAAATAGAACCAAATCGCATCCATCATAAAATAGGAGAAAACAACAAATGCTACTAATAAATATCCAGCGTGTGCAATACTTGAATAGGCCATCATCCGCTTTACATTTCGTTGTCTGAGTGCAACAGTGTTACCAATAATCATTGTTGCTCCCGCAATGATCGCTAACAGATCCTGCAAGTGGTACAATAAAAACTGCGTTTCTTCATTGCCAGATGGAGCTTGAATGAAGGCTGTTACCACAATTCGTAAAATGATAACAAAGCCTGCTGTTTTTGAAACAACACTTAAAAAGGCTGTAACCGGTGTTGGTGCTCCTTGATAAACATCTGGTGCCCACATATGGAATGGAGCAGCTGCGATTTTAAAGGATAAACCGACCACCATCATAAACAGTGCGAGGGCAATAAGGTAAATATGCTGTGGATCCTGAAGCCTTGCAAACACCATCATGATTTCTTTTAAGTTTGAAGTTCCAGTTAGACCGTAAACATAACTAACACCGAATAAAAAGATTGCGGTTGAAACCGTACCGTTAATTACATATTTCATCGCGGATTCATTAGATAGCTTATTGCGTTTTCGAATTCCAGCTAAAATATAAGATGAAATCGAGAGCAATTCTAATCCGACAAATAATGTAATCAAATCAGCACTTGATGTCATAATCATCGTACCCAACAGTGCGGCTAGAAGTAGGTAGTAAAACTCGCCGCGGTACCCGCCAATGCCATCTTTCGGCTCATAGCTCATAGCAAGCAAGATGACAAGACCTGTTCCTACTAATAAAATCAGTTTAAATGCAATCGCAAATGAATCAAGTCTAAATGTATCGTACAAGATGGACGTAACGTCATTTCCAATTAAAGAGACTGTAAACCCAATTGCAACAAGGATTCCAACAATTCCAATCCATCCAAGTGAGCGTCGGTCCTTGTCTTTCCCCATAAATAAATCTACCAACGATAGAAGGGTTGCAACACCGAGGATGATAAATTCTGGTGCCATAACTCCCCAATCAAAGCTTAACAAAGTTTCTGTATCCATCGGCTCACCCTCCTAACCCTAGCATGATTGTTTCAAGTGCGACCTGAAGTGGCTGTGTAAGCACGTTAGGATAAACACCAATTAATACGATAAACCCAAGTAACATAATAACCGGCACTATTTCAATCGGACGTAAATCAACTGTGCCCTCATAGGATTGAGTTGTTTTTCCATATGTCACATTTAACACCGCACGTAATAAATACACAGCTGTCATAATGATACCAATTGCCCCAATTGCAGCAAGTACTGGCATCTCCTTGAACAATCCAAGGAAGGCCATAAATTCACTAACAAATCCGGACATTCCCGGTAGTCCTAGTGAAGCCATTGCCGCTGCTAATAAAAATCCAGCAGTTAGCGGCATTACCTTCGCAAGTCCACCAAGCTTGTCAATATACGATGTTCCAGTCCGCTCATACATGACCCCAATTAAGAAGAACAATAACGCTGAAATTAAACCATGTGACACAACCTGGAATACCGCCCCTTGCACTCCCGCTTCATTCATCGCACCGAGACCAATCAACACAATCCCCATGTGAGAAATACTCGAGTAGGCAAGAACCATTTTAAAGTCCTTTTGGACAAAAGCTAAAAATGCACCATATAATAGGTTGATAACCCCTAGAACGGCAACAATCGGTGCTAATCTGCTAAACTCTTCCGGGAAGAATCCCATTCCAAAGCGGATGATTCCGTACGCTCCAATTTTCAAAAGGATCCCCGAGTGAATCATTACAATCGATGGCGGTGCTTGTACGTGTACACGCAACATCCATGTGTGCAACGGAAAAATCGGTAATTTGATTCCAAATCCGATAAGGACGGCAATCAATAATCCAAGACGTAAATCTTCTGAAAATTGACCTGGAATTGGTAAACTATCTGCCGGGCTTGCAAAAATTGCTGTTAATGCTGCGATATTCGTTGTTCCAGCCTTCGCAAAAATGATCATAATGACAATCAGCAAAATGGCAGACCCGAGTCCGTTAAAGATTAAGAAGCTAAACGCTGCTTTTTCTTTTTCAAAATAACCCCATTTCCCAATTAGGAAGAACGTCGAAATGAGCGTCATTTCAAAGAAGACAAAGAATAAAATCAAGTTTCCTGCTGTAAACACACCAAGCATGCCAAGTTCGAGTAAAAGGAATAGCATGAAATACCCTTTCCATTCCTTTTTAATATGAACAGAGGCAATCGCCGCTAGCGTCGAAATTACGGTCGTTAACAGGACGAGCACTAAGGTTAGACCGTTAAGTGCCATCTCGTAATTGACTTCCCACGGATTTCCTTTCGGTAAAAAGCCAAACCAATAGACCGTTTCCTTTAGCTTTTCAAGATCTCCACCACCTGTATAAAACCCGTATGCATATAGAGCAAGAACAAGTGAAGGAATCGTTGCTAAGACCCCAACAAGCTTGATTGTTTTTTCTTCAGTTTTTGGTACAAACGCAAGAACCGCAATACCTAAAATCGGGAAGAATACTAAAAGTGTAAGAATAAATGAGCTCATCTTAAGTACCCCCCTGTCAGTGCTACAACGAGAAGTAAAATGGCTAATCCCACAAAGGCAACGGATGTGTACATTTGTACCTGGCCATTTTGAAGCTTAGCACCAAGCTTTCCGATTCCCTGTGTAGCCTGGGCCACACCTTTTACAATGCCACCAACTAAAAATTCATCGATATAGCGAAGGAATAAACTAAATACCTTTGTCACATAAACAACAGTCATGTTGTAAAACTCATCAATAAAATATTTGTTGTAAACGATGCTATACATGATGGGTGCGCGAGAACTGAAAAAGTCTCTTGAAATTGATTTTCTTTGATACATCGCATAGGCAAGTAAGATACCAAATAGAGATACGAAAGTTGCAACTGCCACAATCCAACCTGGTCCTTCTATATGGCCCGGTCCGTATAAATTCGTCCCTTCTGTTAACCAGTCCCCTAAAAACGTTCCAAACCAAGGTGTATTCACATAACCCGCTACAACAGCAAGGACACCTAGAACAATCATTGGAATCGTCATTGAACTTGGTGACTCTTTCACATTTGTTTGGTTGCCTCTTACCTCACCAGTGAAGACCATAAAGAACAAACGGAACATATAAAATGCGGTAAAGAACGCTGCAAGTACTGCTAACCAGAACAATACGTAATTCCCTTGTACCCAGGTTGCAAGTAAGATTTCATCCTTACTGAAGAATCCTGAGAAAAGCGGAACACCACTGATGGCTAAGGTTCCAATTAAGAACAACGGACCTGTAATGCGAAGCTTTTTCCATAATCCGCCCATTTCTTCGATGTTCTGAGTATGGACGGCATGAATTACACTACCCGCTGCTAAAAACAGCAAAGCTTTAAAGAAAGCATGTGTCATTAAGTGGAATACCCCTGCAACATAGCCAGCAGATCCTAACGCAAGCATCATGTAGCCGAGCTGACTCACGGTGGAGTAGGCAAGAACACGTTTGATATCCTTTTGGGCTAAGCCAATAGTTGCTGCAAAAATAGCCGTAATGCCACCAATCACAGCCACTGTCATCATCGCCGCATGGCTTGCTGCAAATAACGGGAACGTTGTTGCCACCAAATAAACTCCTGCTGCAACCATCGTAGCCGCGTGAATTAAAGCTGATACAGGTGTCGGACCTTCCATCGCATCCGGCAACCATGTGTGAAGTGGAAATTGACCTGATTTACCAACGGCTCCCACAAAAATTAAAATGGCGGTTAAGGTAATCATGGTTGATGAAATTTCCCCAGCGCCAACGGCTTCAAAAATTTTATCATATTCAAAGCTACCAACTTGCCAGAATAATAGAATCATCCCGATTAATAGACCAACATCCCCGATTCGCGTCATAATAAACGCTTTTTTCGCGGCAGCCTTTGCTTCTTCCTTATAAAAGTAGAAACCAATTAATAGAAATGAACCGAGTCCAACAAGCTCCCAGAAAATATACGTTTGCAGTAGGTTTGGTGAGATCACCAAGCCTAGCATTGCAAAGGTAAATAATCCAAGGTACGCATAAAATACAGGAAAGCGTTCATCCCCTTGCATATACCCTTTGGAATACATATGTACTAAAAAGCTAACAAGTGATACTACCACTAACATAAGTGCATTTAATTGATTGACTTCAAACCCCGCTGTTAAGTGAACATCCCCAATTGATAACCACATGCTCTCATATTTGAATGTTGGATTCCCGAGTCTTGCCACGAGAACCAACACCGAGTAGACGAATGAGACAAACGTTAGCAGAATGCCAATATAGGCACTCGACTCCTTCATTCGTTTACCGAATATAAGAAGGAACAAAAAAGAGATAAGCGGGAAAAGCGGTATGATCCATGCATTTTCCATCATCGTATCACAATCCCCTTCTTGGATCTTTACGTTAAAGGCAAGCGAAACTCCCAAGCCCACCGCCTTTACCGGTTTTAATGTTTCATCGTATTCATTTCATCGATGTTTACTGTACGTTTATTGCGGTATAGTGCCATCAGGATCGCTAGACCCACAGCAAATTCAGCTGCCGCTATGGCGATTGTAAACAATGCAAAAATTTGCCCGGTAATGCCTGGGGCCATTCCATATTTACTAAAAGCTACAAAATTAATATTCACGGCATTCAACATCAACTCAACAGAAATCAAGACAATCACAGTATTTCTTTTTGTGAATGCGCCATATAGGCCGATACAAAATAAAATTAACGCTAGGACCAGGTAGGCTGCTAATGGAATTGAACTCATTCCTCATTCGCCTCCTCTTCATTGTCTTTCTTCGCCAAGATGATTGCCCCTATTAACGCGACAAGCAACACAACAGAGGTTAATTCAAATGGAATGACATACTTTGCAAAAAGCTCGATTCCAATTTTTTCAGTATTGTTGACATGAAGTTCAGTTGCTTGCCCGCCAAAATCCAAGTCGTAAATGCCGAGATACACGGAAACACCAAATGCAAGAATCCCAAAAACAACAAGCAGCGTTCTACCTCGACTAGCCTTTGGCTCGCTTGTGTCATTGTGCTTCGTGAGCATGATTCCAAAGAGCATTAAAATGGTAATGGCTCCTGAATAAATCAAGACCTGTACAGCTGCAACAAATTCCGCATGAAGCATCACGTACAATCCTGCGATACTAATAAAGGTGAATACAAGTGCGATAACCATATGTATGACCCTTTGGAGGTTCAGCATCAATATACCGCCGCCAATCGCACTAATTGCAAGGACTATGAATGCTAAAAATTCTCCGGTCACACTTTATTCTCCTTCCTTACGTTCGTATCGTTTTCATCTAACCACTCAAGATTTTTAAACAAATCATCACGACTATATTCTGCAAGTTCAAAGTTGTTTGTCATGACAATGGCTTCTGTCGGACAAACCTCTGTGCAAAGATCACATAGAATACAGATTTCAAAGTTGATGTCATACGTATCAATGATTTTCCCTTTTTTGGTTGGATCAGGGTGTTTTTTCCCGGTTAACTGGATACAATCGGTTGGACAAATGTTGGCGCATTGATTACATACAATACATTTTTCCGGATAAAATTTTTGAATACCACGAAAGCGATCTGGCAGTGGCAGTGGTTCATTCGGATAATCATATGTGACTTTTTTATAGGTTAATTGATTAAGGGTGTACTTCATCCCTTTTAGTAAGCCAAACATAGTTTGTCACCCCTTTATTAGGTAGTTACTCTAGAAAAATAATTCCTTAATTAAAGCCGATAAGAAAATGTTGGCTAACGCGATTGGAAGTAGAACCTTCCAGCCGAATTCCATCAATCTGTCCGCACGTAGACGCGGGAATGTAGAACGGAACCAGATTAAGACAAAGATCACCAAGCTAAATTTCAAGGAGAACCAAACTGCACCTGGTATAAAATCTAGGAATAAAACAGGCTTCCATCCCCCTAAGAAAAGGACAGTCGTTAACGCAGCCATCGCAAACATATACACATATTCTGCCAGCATAAAGAAGGCCCATCTAAATCCTGAGTACTCAATATGGAAACCAGCGACAATCTCTGATTCTGCCTCAGGTAAGTCAAACGGTACACGATTGAGCTCCGCGACAGATGCGATAAAAAAGACAATAAAGGCAATCGGCTGTGCAAAAATAAACCAAACCTTATCCTGGGCTTCAACGATATCCGATAGGTTTAAGCTACCCGATAATAAAATAACTCCGATTACTGACATTACGAGTGGAATCTCATAGGAAATCATCTGTGCTGCTGCACGCATTCCTCCCATAAGGGCATATTTGTTATTCGATGCCCAACCACCTGCAGCAATTCCGATCGTCGTAAGACCAGATACAGCAATATAATAAAGTAAGCCCACACCAATATCTGCAAACTTATAACTATCCGTGAACGGAAGGACTGCGACAACCATGAAGGCTGGAGCAAATGCAATCACAGGGGCGATAATAAATAATGGGCGGTCCGCAACCTTCGGAATCACGTCTTCTTTTATAAGTAGCTTTAGGACGTCAGCTACTGTTTGTAAAAGTCCCCAACGTCCACCAACCTGATTTGGACCCATACGCGCTTGCATAAATCCCATGACTTTCCGTTCCGCAAGAATTCCATATGTTACGAAACCTAAGATGACAAAAAGTAGGACGGTAGCAAGTAAAAAGAAAATACCAAAATTCAGCCAACTCGGAGGTGAATTTAGTAGGTTTTCAATCATTAACCATCAACCTCCCCAAGGACGATGTCTATCGCACCTAAGATTGCAATCAAGTTTGCCATATTTTCTCCCTTTAAAAGCTTCGGAAGGATTTGGAGATTGTAAAAGGACGGTCGTCTAAATTTCAAACGATATGGTTCTTTTTTTCCATCACTCGAAATATAGCAGCCAATTTCCCCACGTGGTGATTCAATGCGTACATATGCCTCACCCTTAGGCGCTTTAATGATTTTCGGAACCTTTGCCATAATTGGTCCTTCTTCGGGGAATTGTTCTACCGCCTGTTCCACAATTTTTAGAGATTCCTCAATCTCTGCCATGCGGCAGTGATAGCGTGCCCATGCATCTCCTCCATCCCTTGTTGGCACTTCAAAGTCAAAACGGTCATAGATGGAATATGGCTCATCTTTTCGGAGATCCCATTTCACTCCTGTACAACGAAGGTTCGTACCACTCAAGGAATAATTCAACGCATCTTCCTTCGTGTACTTTCCAACCCCAATCACACGGTCACGGAAAATTTCATTTCCTGTAACGAGCTGGTGGTATCCAGGAAGTTGTGATCTCATATAAGGAACAAATTCTTTTACTTTTTCGATCCATCCCTCAGGCGCATCCCATTTAACCCCACCTACACGCATGTAGTTAAACGTAAGCCTAGCTCCAGATAGTTCATTTAGTAGATTGATAATCATTTCTCTTTCTCGAAACGCATAGAGAAATGGCGTTGTTGCTCCAATATCAAGCAAATATGTTCCCCACCACACAAGGTGGCTCGCAATCCGACCCAATTCCATCGCCAGGATGCGCAAATACTCCGCCCTCTCTGGAACCTCAATGTCCATCATTGTTTCTACCGCGTGACAAAGTACATAGTTATTCGTCATCGCCGATAAATAATCCATTCGGTCTGTGTACGGAATAATTTGCGTGTATTGTAAATCCTCAGCAAGCTTTTCAGTACCACGGTGAAGATATCCAATTACAGGTGTAGCCTCCTTGAGGATTTCTCCGTCAATTTTTACGACAAGACGGAATACTCCGTGTGTACTTGGATGCTGTGGCCCTACATTTAGGAGCATTTCTTCTGTACGAATCATATGCTACACCTCCACATCATACGGTTCATAATCTTTTCTAAGTGGATACCCCACCCAGTCATCCGGTAATAGGATTCGTGTTAAGTTTGGATGTCCAGTAAAAGTGATGCCGAGCAAATCATACGCTTCACGCTCTGGCCAATTTGCCCCTTCCCATAAAGGCTGCAAGGATGCAGTTGTTGGCTCATCACGGTCAAGCTTAACCTTTAACGCAACAGATTGACGGTTTTTATATGAGAATAAGTGAACATATACTTCCATATGCGTCTGGAAGTCGGTTCCATGCAGTTCTGAAAGGTAATCGAACCCAAGCTGTTCATTAAACTTCAAAAACTGTGCAATCTTAAAATATGTATCTGGTTTTGCAACAAGTGTGGGCACGTCTTTTGAGAGTGAATTAATATACGAATCTTCTAAAACGTCTTCCCCTAGGTGTTCCGTGATTACTTTCACGTACTTATCTAAATATTTTTGGTTTGGAGATGGTGTTGCCTCTTCGACTTCTTCTGGCTCTCCGCCTGCAGCGGCCTTAGCTCTCGCTGCTGCAGCTGCCTTCGCTTTTGCCGCCGCGATGGCTTTTGCCTTTTCCTTGGCAAGATCGTCTGCTCCGCCAGCACCAGCTGCTGCTTTCGCTTTCGCCGCGGCCGCTGCCTTTGCCTTTGCGGCTGCTACCGCCTTCGCTTTCGCTTTTGCCAACTCGTCATCGTCCGAACTGGTCCCTGCCTTTTCTGCAGCCTTCTGCTTCGCTAGTGCTGCGGCCTTTGCCTTCGCCGCTGCAACGGCTTTAGCTTTTGCCGTAGCCAAGTCGTCGTCTGACCCTGCTCCAGCCTTTTCTGCCGCCTTCTGCTTTGCTAGTGCTGCGGCCTTCGCCTTAGCTGCTGCCGCGGCTTTTGCTTTAGCTGATGCTTTATCATCTGCCTCCGACGTTTCTCCCGATGACGCTTCTGCTGCTTTTTGCTTTGCTAGCGCTGCGGCCTTCGCCTTGGCTGCTGCCGCGGCTTTCGCTTTCGCTGTTGCTTTATCATCTGCCTCCGACGTTTCTCCCGATGACGCTTCTGCAGCCTTTTGCTTTGCTAGCGCTGCGGCCTTCGCCTTAGCTGCTGCCGCGGCTTTTTGCTTGGCTATATCCACATCGCCCTCTTCTGACGATTCTGAATTTTTGTCAGCCTCTGCTGCCTCTTCAGCCTGCTGTTTTGCTTTTTGCTTCGCTAATGCCGCTGCCTTTGCCTTTGCGGCTGCTGCCGCTTTTGCCTTCGCAATATCTATATTTTCTTCCTTTGATTCATCTTCACTCTTCGCTTCAACCGCCTGTTTTTCAGCTAGTCGCTTTCGTGCGGCTTCCTTTGCTTTCTCAGCAGCCTCACGCTTAAGTTGTTCAAGGTCTTTTTCTTCGCTCACGCTAAATCACCTTCTTCCCCGTTTTAGCCTCATAGCGAATCTTCTCTCTTAATTTATTAATCCCGTAAATGAGAGCAGCTGGATTTGGAGGACAACCAGGAATGTACACATCAACCGGTACAATTTGGTCAACTCCTTTAACAACCGCATACGATTTCACATAAGGCCCCCCTGCAGTTGCACAAGACCCCATCGCAATTACCCATTTTGGCTCAGGCATTTGATCATACAATCTCTTTAAAACTGGAGCCATTTTCTTCGTCACCGTTCCCGACACAATCATACAATCCGACTGACGAGGAGACGTACGGAAAAAGGAACCGAAACGATCTAAATCATAGTGAGAAGAACCTGTCCCCATCATTTCAATCGCACAACAAGCCAGACCAAATGTAAGTGGCCACAACGAATTACTTCGTGCCCAACCCTTCACCTGCTCCAGCGTCGTCAAAAATACACTTCTCTTTAACTCTTCCATCTCTAAATCTGAAATACCATCCATTTTTAAATCCATTTTAACACGCCCTTCTTCCAAGCATATACTAAGCCGATAACGAGCATTACAACGAAAATAAACATCTCAACTACTGCGAAAATTCCAAGTTTTTCGTAGGCAACCGCCCATGGATATAAAAATACAGTCTCCACATCAAAAATGACAAACAATAGCGCAAAAATATAATAACGTACATTAAACTGTACCCGAGAATCATGGAATGGCTCAATCCCGCTCTCATATGTAGTAGCCTTCTCCTCACTAGGAGCATGTGGACGAAGCAACTTCCCCAGAAACAACGCCACAATCGGGAGTAAAATACCCAACAACAAGAAGACAAACACAATCATGTAACTATTCAAATACTGATTCAAAAGATCCTCCATGCAGCCCCCTCCGATATCCCCAACATTTTATTAACAAAATATTATAAATGTAACCGAATTCATTATAGCACTTTTCCCAACCAAGTGTCGACCAAACCTGCCACTTATTCTACGAAATTACCATTTCTGACAAATGGGGAAAAAACAGGCTGGGAAAGCCCGCTTTCCCTAGCCATTTTTTCCTCATTTGCAGTTTCAGCCATAGCTGAAATGATGAAACCATAGTTTCATCAAAATGGTAATTTCCCCATTTCAAAGAACTAAGACCCAGATGGTCGACACTTGGTCCCCCCTTTTAGCCAAAAAGGCCGCAGGCGTTTTTTTGGCGTACTCCCCATTTCTTCAACATAAAAATATTCGTAACGAAGTTACGCCCACCAATAAGTTTTTTATATTCATACCATCACTCATTCGATTTATCTCCCCTGATGGTACATTTAACCCTTTTTCATACCCTCACCCGATCGATTTCCACCTCTCGAGGGTACGATTAGCCCTTTTTCGTACCCTCACCCTTTCGACTACCACCTCTCGAGGGTACGATTAGCCCTTTTTCGTACCCTCACCCTTTCGACTACCACCTCTCGAGGGTACGATTAGCCCTTTTTCGTACCCTCACCCTTTCGACTACCACCTCCCGAGGGTACGATTAACCCTTTTTCATACCTCACCTGCTCGACTTCAGCCCCTCGATGGCAAGATTACACCTCTAGAAACCTACTAACTAAATACAAAATACATCCACGCCCCCAATAACCTCTCAGCCTAAAATTACAAATATCATCTACACTAATAACCTATTGTCCAATAACAAAAATTATCAGCCATAATTCAAAATTATGGTCCAAAAACGAAAAAAGGACTACATATAAGTAGTCCAAACTCACAAACTCACACTCACTCCCCTACCTCAATCGTCACCTCTAGTTCCTTCAAAAATTTCGGAGCCTTTTGTTTATAGGTTACAACACGAATATCATCCTCAGTCACATCTGCAGCAAACTGTACCTCATATTGATGTACAGCATTCTCGATGCGTTTTGGTGTTTGTTCCTGATGAAGGGCTTCCCCGTTTTTCTTCTCAATCAAAATATTATTTGCTTGCCAAAATGCATCTTCACCCTTTGTTTCCACTATGAGGGTCACTATATTATTTTCACTCTTAATGTCTAATACAGTAATTTCTCCTATTCCGCCTTGTGAAAGCGTCAGTTTTTCACCGGTCCAATCTGCTTTTACTTCTTCCACCTTCTCATTTCCAACGATTAAATAAGGTTTAAACGTTAGTGACTTCGGCATAGTCTCCAGAGGTTCATAGTAATAACTGTAGGTTTGTAGTAACTGACCGTTCTTCATCGGTCCTCCACCGCCCCCTCCACTAAACGGCTGCAGCACATTCCCCTTGTCATCCACGATTTGATAATCTAACCAATCATACTTTTTACTCTCAAATACCTTTTCATCCATAATCTGACGAAACACAATCTCCGTACTAGTTGGGAAAAATGTCACTTTATCCACATGTATCGTTAAATCCTCAGACGCCACTGTTTCATTTACAAGAAAAGCACGGTTGTCTCCTTGTTTCGTGATTGGTAACTCTACATGTAATGCTTTTTCTTTTTGCGAACGTATGCCAAGAGTAAACTGATCTGGTAATTCGTCATCTACTCGAATACTCAATATCCCAGCATAATCTCCATTTTCTAATACTTCACCACGTTCTCCCATCCCATAACTAACACCTTTCCCATCAATGGTTAACCGTAAGTTCGATAAAAAATCCGTAGGATAGGTTGTTTTCTCTTGGGTATAAGATTCAATCAGATACCCAATATGAATCTGTGAGCCATCATAAAGACTCTCCGTAAAAGTAATCACTTGCCCATCTATTTCGACCTGTTTACCTAATAAAGTGGTTAGCCCCTCTTTTTCTCCCTTTTGGGTACCGATATCCCCTACCATCTTAAAAATAGACCCAATGACTGGTGCAGACTTCAACGTCTCAGCTAAAGTTGGAGACATAAAAGATATCCCAAATAAAAGGAAGCCCACCAAAAACACTGCGGCAACTGGATAATAGAAGCGTGGATATGTCTTCTTTTTTGGAAGGGAACGGAGTGTTTCGTTCATGCGATTCTCCACACTTGCAGGTACCTGTGGGTTTGCCCTTATCTTTATTTTCTCTTCCCATTTATCCATGATGATCCCTCCTCTTTTACATCCCAGAGCTCACGCATTTTTTCACGCGCACGACGCAGTCTTGTTTTGATCGTATTTTCTGGTACCTCATATATTTGTGCCAGCTCCAAAATCGACATTCCTTCAATATGAAAAAGCTTCAATAATTGAGATTGCTCTTCCGGCAGTTTACTGAGCATTTGTTCAACCTCCACTTCCTCATATCCTTGTTCCGTCATCTGAGGCTCAAACAAGTCCCCAATATTTATGACATTCTTTTTCTTTCTTAACAACTGGTAACATTCATTTAATACAATTCGGCACAGCCAGCTTTTAAAATAAGCAGGTTCTTTTAACGTATCAATCTTTTGGTATGCATTAATGATTGCCTCCTGAATCGCATCCGCACAATCTTCGTCATTTGTTAAGATTGTTTTTGCCACACGATACATCAAAAGCTTATGAGCGATAATCAGTTTTTCAAAGGAAGACTTACTCCCACGCCTCGCCTTTTTCACCTCTTTTGCAATATCCAAAGTATGCTCTCCTTTCCGAGTCAACCTAATCCTTAGATACAAGAAAAAGGCAAAAGGTTTCAATAAAAATAAAAAATCCCCTATTTAATGGCCTATTACTGTTAAAACCATTATATAAGAGATCAAATTTTAGGAATAGCTGGTTTGAATTCTTATAATACTTACTAAAGTTCATCCTTCTATCAACTTTAGCAAAATCCCCCCAATCGCCTGTCAGCCATCTATGCTCGAAACGAACCCAACCCAAATACGACAAAAACCCCCAGGACCAAAGGCCTCTGGGGGTTCCCAACATCAATACTAAAATTAGTATTTGTTTTGTGTTACGTTTAATCGATTGATGGCACGTTTTAAAGCGAGCTCTGCTCGTTTAAAATCGACATGTTCTTGTTTCGCCTGCAAGCGTTGTTCAGCACGGTGCTTTGCTTGTTGTGCACGGTGAACATCAATGTGCTCTGCTGTTTCAGCAGCTTGAGCAAGAATAGTTACTTGGTCAGGACGAACCTCGAGAAAGCCTCCACTTACAGCCACAAGTTCAGTGTTGCCTTCCTTCTTAAGTCTAACTGCCCCTACTTGAAGAGGAGCAACCATAGGAATATGTCCTGGTAGAATACCAAGCTCACCGCTTTGAGCTTTGGCACTTACCATTTCCACATCAGCTTCATAAACTGGGCCATCAGGAGTCACGACATTGACTTTTACTGTCTTCATTTTATACCCTCCTAGGTCCCGTTAATTATGCTTCAACACCCATGCGCTTTCCAGCTTCTACTGCTTCTTCAATTCGACCAACTAGACGGAACGCATCTTCAGGAAGATAGTCGTACTTACCTTCTAGGATTTCCTTGAATCCACGAACAGTTTCCTTAACTGGAACATATGAACCTGGTTGACCAGTGAACTGCTCCGCAACGTGGAAGTTTTGAGATAAGAAGAATTGGACACGACGCGCACGGTGTACGACTAACTTATCCTCATCACCTAACTCATCCATACCAAGGATTGCGATGATATCTTGTAGTTCACGGTAACGTTGTAATGTTTGTTGTACTTGACGTGCAACTTCGTAATGCTCGTCGCCAACGATCTCAGGAGATAAAGCACGAGAAGTAGATGCTAATGGATCCACCGCTGGGTAAATACCCATCTCAGAAAGCTTACGCTCAAGGTTTGTTGTTGCGTCTAAGTGAGCAAACGTTGTAGCTGGAGCCGGGTCTGTATAGTCATCGGCAGGAACATAAATCGCTTGGATTGACGTTACAGATCCAACGTTTGTTGATGTAATACGTTCTTGTAATTTACCCATCTCAGTTGCTAGAGTTGGCTGGTAACCAACGGCAGATGGCATACGTCCAAGTAGGGCTGATACCTCAGAACCCGCTTGAGTGAAACGGAAAATGTTATCGATGAAGAATAACACGTCTTGGCCTTGCTCATCACGGAAGTATTCCGCCATTGTAAGACCAGTTAAGGCTACACGCATACGTGCACCTGGTGGTTCGTTCATTTGTCCGAATACCATCGCTGTTTTTGAAATAACTCCAGAGTCTTTCATTTCGTAGTATAAGTCGTTTCCTTCACGAGTACGCTCACCTACACCAGCGAATACGGAAATACCACCGTGTTCTTGTGCGATGTTATTGATAAGTTCTTGGATAAGAACTGTTTTACCAACACCCGCACCACCGAATAGACCAATTTTTCCACCTTTAATGTATGGAGCTAGAAGGTCTACTACCTTAATACCTGTTTCAAGAATTTCAACCTCAGTTGAAAGTTGTTCAAATGTTGGTGCTTCTCTGTGAATTGCATCACGACGTGCATCAGCAGGAACCGGAGCATCAAGGTCAATGTTTTCACCTAGAACGTTAAATACACGTCCAAGTGTTACATCACCAACTGGTACAGAAATTGGCTTACCAGTGTCAGTAACCTCTAATCCACGAACCACACCGTCAGTAGATGACATCGCAACTGTACGTACAGTATCATCACCAAGGTGAAGCGCAACTTCAAGTGTTAAGTTGATGTCAACTTCATTTTCGTTACGCGCACTATGTTTAATCGTAAGGGCGTTATATATCTCAGGAAGATGGCCGCTGTCAAACTGTACGTCTACAACAGGACCCATAACTTGGGTAACGCGTCCTTTTGTCATCGTTTTCCCTCCTAACTTACTTTTCGAGGTCATTCAAATCTAATCGTTCACTTGAATGCCTTTTAATCTATTTAATGTTGTTATATGTTTTATTCGAGTGCTGCAGCTCCACCGACAATTTCCGTAATTTCTTGCGTAATTGCCGCTTGACGAGCACGGTTGTAAGAAAGAGTAAGTGAATCAATAAGCTCCTTCGCATTGTCTGTCGCATTTTTCATCGCAGTCATACGAGCGGAGTGTTCACTTGCCTTTCCATCTAAAAGTGCTCCGTAGATGAGACTTTCAGCATACTGAGGTAGCAATACCTCTAAGATCTCTTCTTGTGAAGGTTCAAATTCATAAGAAGTCTTTTTATTGTTGGCTGCTAAATCCGTTAAAGGAAGTAGTTTTTTCTCCGTTACATCGTGTTGAATTGCACTTACGAAGTGGTTATACCACATGTAAAGCTCATCATACGTACCGTCCGCAAACATATTCACAGTAGCATTTGCAATATCCTTAATTTCTGCAAAAGAAGGTTGATCAGATAAACCAGCGATTTCTAAGCTAACGGAAATGCCTCTTTTTACAAAGAAGTCACGGCCTACACGACCGATTGCAATTACTGTAAATTCATCCGTGCTTTTATGACGTTTTTGCATCGCCTGGTACGCACCACGAATTACGTTACTGTTATAGGCACCAGCTAATCCACGGTCAGATGTGATGACGATATAAGCAGTCTTTTTAACAGGTCTGTGAAGAAGCATTGGATGACTTGCTTCCGAACTGCCCACTGCGATATTCGCAACGACCTCTTGAATTTTCTCCATATATGGAACAAACGATTTTGCATTTGCTTCAGCACGGCTAAATTTAGACGCTGAAACCATCTGCATCGCTTTAGTAATTTGACTTGTTTTCTTTGTTGAAGTGATTCTTGTTTTTATATCACGTAAGGATGCCAAAGGTTCTCACCACCTTTTCCTCGATTATTCGTAAACGCTTTGGAACCGAGTCAACAAGCATTATTCAGATAAGCGACGCACGTGTTGAACGTCGCTTAAGCATTAAGTTCATTATTCAGAAACTGCAAAAGTCTTTTTGAAATCATTGATCGCTGAAGCAAATACTTCGTCTTCTGGAAGTTTACCAGTTGACTTGATGTGATCAAGAATTTCTGCCTTACGGTTATGCTCTAACCATACGTGGTATTCTTCCTCGAAACGAGAAATGTCTTGTACTGGAATATCATCAAGGAATCCACGAGTTAATGCATATAGAATCGCAACTTGCTTCTCTACCGCTAGTGGCTTATTTAAACCTTGTTTTAATACTTCAACTGTACGTGCACCACGGTTAAGTTTTGCTTGAGTTGCTTTATCAAGGTCAGAACCGAACTGTGCGAATGCTTCTAGCTCACGGTAAGAAGCAAGGTCAAGACGCAATGTACCTGATACCTTCTTCATCGCACTAATTTGCGCAGATCCACCAACACGTGATACCGATAAACCTGCGTTAACAGCAGGACGTACACCTGAGAAGAATAGGTCAGATTGTAAGAAAATTTGTCCGTCTGTAATCGAGATAACGTTTGTTGGAATGTATGCAGATACGTCACCAGCTTGTGTTTCAATGAACGGTAAAGCTGTAATGGATCCGCCACCTTTTGCGTCAGAAAGCTTCGCAGCACGCTCTAAAAGGCGAGAGTGTAGGTAGAATACATCCCCTGGATATGCTTCACGACCTGGAGGACGACGTAGTAATAATGAAAGTTCACGGTATGCAGAAGCTTGTTTTGTTAAGTCATCATAGATAACTAAAACGTGCTTACCATTGTACATGAACTCTTCACCCATTGTTACACCCGCATAAGGAGCTAAGAATAACATTGGAGCTGGTTGAGATGCAGAAGCTGTTACAACGATTGTGTAATCTAATGCACCATTTTTACGTAATGTTTCAACAACACCACGAACTGTTGATTCTTTTTGACCAATCGCAACGTAAATACAAATCATATTTTCGTTCTTTTGGTTTAGGATTGTGTCGATTGCAACAGATGTTTTACCTGTTTGACGGTCACCGATGATCAACTCACGCTGACCACGACCGATTGGAATTAATGCGTCAATCGCTTTAATACCAGTTTGTAGTGGTTCATGAACAGATTTACGGTCCATGATTCCAGGAGCTGGACTTTCGATTGGACGAGTTTTTGTAGTTTCGATTGGACCAAGACCATCAACTGGTTGTCCTAGAGAGTTAACAACACGGCCGATCAATGCTTCACCAACTGGAACCTCCATGATACGTCCTGTACGACGTACTTCGTCACCTTCACGAATATCTGTGAAAGGACCAAGGATGATAATACCTACGTTGTTTTCTTCAAGGTTTTGTGCCATACCCATGACACCGTTTGAAAATTCAACGAGTTCTCCAGCCATGACATTGTCGAGGCCATGAGCACGTGCGATACCGTCACCGACACTGATAACTGTACCAACTTCGCTCACTTGTATTTCAGACTGATAGTTTTCAATTTGCTTTTTTATCAGCGCACTAATTTCTTCAGCTTTGATGCTCATGAATTTCACCCCTATCTTTTCGCAATAAGTTGACGTTCTAAACGCTCTAACTTACCTTTTACACTGCCATCAAATATACGATTTCCGATTCGAAGCTTTACGCCACCAATCAGACTTGGATCTACAATGTTTTGAATGCGTAATGACGTTTTTCCAACCTTACGCGCAAATACGCTTGAGATTCCTGCTTCCTCTGAATCCGTTAAAGGACGTACAGAATAAACAGTTGCATCCGCAATTCCGCGTCTGTCATTTGCAAGTGCAATAAATTCTTCCGCCACATCAGCGATAATTTCTTCACGATGGCGGTCAATTAATAAATACAACGTATTTAATGTCATCTGTGAAAAACCTTGGAAGGATTGTGTGACAATCGCTTTTTTCTTATCAGCTGTAAGCTTTGGATTTTTTAATACAGATTGGAAATCATCGCTATTTGAAAACACTTGGTTCACTGTACGAATTTCTTCTTCATACTGATCAAGTGCATTTTGTTCACTTGCTAATTGAAAAAGAGCTACTGCATATCGCTTTGCTACGATTCCTTTGCTCATCGCCCTTCTCCTACCTCTTGAATATATTCGTTAATTAACTTCTCCTGATCTTCAAGGCTAAGTTCCTTTTCGATCACCTTAGAAGCAACTAACACTGAAAGTGATGCAACCTGTTCACGTAAAGCAGCAACAGCTTGTTCTTTTTCTTGAACGATTTCTTGCTTTGCCGCTTCTTTTAAACGGTTGGCTTCGTCACGAGCAGCTTGAATAATTCCTTCTTTCTGCTCTTCACCTAATTTACGTGCATTTTCGATTAACTCAGCAGCTTCTGTACGTGACTTTTTAAGAAGTTCACGCTGTTCTTCTGCTAATTTTTTCGCTTCTTGGTGATTTTGCTCTGCAGAATCAATTTCATTTGCGATATGTTCTTCACGTTGTTTCATGATATTCATGATTGGACCGAACGCAAATTTACGAAGTAACGCTAATAAAATGATGAATACAACCAATTGGAAAATGATATCTCCAAGGTTAACAGGCAATTTACCAGCGGCAGCGCCTAAGACAAAAAGATCTAACACCTATATTCCCTCCTTTTGCGAGTTCCAGGTCGAATGGAAGTCCTTAATTTCATCATCATGTGCAAATAGGCACGATTACATAATTTTTTGGGTAATACAAAGGAATGGCGAAGGTTCTCTTGGAATGATCTTCGCCATTTTTACCTAAGCCTTCACTTTTCAAGGTTACGAAATAAGGAAATCCCTTAGATGCAACTTCAAGGAAAGCTTCAAGAAATCATCTTAAGCGTTAGCGCCGAATACCATGAACGCGATAACTACAGCGATGATAGGAATCGCCTCAACTAACGCAACCCCGATGAACATAGTAGTTTGAAGTTTACCTTGTGCTTCTGGTTGACGAGCAATCCCCTCAACTGTACGAGATACGATAAGACCGTTACCAATACCAGCACCTAGTGCCGCTAAACCAATTGCAATTGCTGCTGCTAATAAACCCATTGAAAAAGTCCTCCTTTAATTGTATAAAAAATTTTATAATAATTGATTTTGTTTGCCCAAAAAGTCTCATTTTGGACAAGGTTTATTTTTAATGGTCTGTACTTACTTTGTGTGAAATATAAACCATTGTTAACATTGTAAAAATGTATGCCTGGATGGCACCAACAAAGATACTAAATCCTTGCCATGCAATCATCGGAATAAAGGCTCCGATTGTACCTAAGATACCTCCGAGAATGCCACTTTCATAACCACTTACTGCCATTCCAGCAATTAATCCAAGTAGGATTTCACCGGCATAGATGTTACCAAATAGACGCAGTCCGAGAGTTAATGTGTTTGCAAATTCTTCGATAATTTTTAACGGGAACATAAATGACATAGGTTTAAAGAAATCTTTACCGTATTCTTTCGCACCCTTCATCTTAATTCCATAGTAGTGCGATAGCCCAACAACCATAACTGCTAGAGTTAACGTAATCGTTGGATCTGCAGTTGGGGATTTCCACCATAATTCATGGCCCCAAATGATTGCAAACGGCAACCCTAAAAAGTTAGATACAAGGATATACATAATTAACGTAATTCCTAGTATTTGAAATCGTCCACCTGTTTGCCAGTCCATTGAACTTTTAATAATTCCTCGAACAAAGTCCATGACCCATTCCATAAAGTTCTGAGCACCGGTTGGCTTCATTGCAAGGGTACGAGTTCCGAGAACCGCGATAATGAATACAATTACACTCGCAATTGTGATCATCAGCATGTTAGATTTACTAAAATAAAGGCCAAATAATTCTATCGTAGGAGCTTCGTGACCCAACAGTATTCACCTCTCTTCCCATATTGTCCAGCGCAAACCTTGGTTTTACGCTTTAGTCTATTTATGAAGTTTTTGAAAAAAGAAATCTATCATAATGACAAAGTAGGCTGTCATTAATCCAATAATCATACTACCTAAGTGAAAGTTTTCTGGATACTCCATTACAATCAATACTGCTAAACCCGCAACCGCCATTCTCGACATTGTTCCAAGCGATCGGACAGTTCGGCCCTCTTCATACGCCTTCGTAAATTGCTTGTTTTTACGAGCTAACGTAAATAGAATCCACAAACTTCCCAGAGTTCCTAGTATTAATCCTAAGAAGACCGATTTATATGCAGTGAATCCCCAGCCAAGTACATAGATTGCAAGTAAGTAGAATATGTATTTACGATACCTCGTAAACGCTATGGATAGATCCTGCATATCAAGTTAATCTCCTGAAAAAAAGTGTTTGACTAGACGAAGTGTTGCGTAGACTCCTGTTGCTAGTCCTATTAGAAGGCCAAAAATTAAAAATAGTGGTTCAGTGGCTAGCCTCTGATCAATCCATCTACCGAGGAAAATGCCTATTAGAATTGATCCTACTAACTGAGATAGAATACCAGACATAAGCGCATAGGCTTTTAAAGGATGCTTATCATTTTTAGGCATCAACAACCCCCACTTTACGTCTTTAGAGGCAGGTTTTTAACATGTCAGAAAATACTCAATTTTCCAAGTAATACTACGATGAAAACCTTCTCATTCATATCCTTTGTAAGCATACAATAGGCACCTATTAATGTCAATTGTTTGTAATGAAAAAGTTCACCTTCTCACAAGCGATTTTAACGCATTCCACATGTGCTTACAAAAGCTGTTTTAATCATGATTTTTGTTAGTCCTATCATCGTAGTATTAATCCAAAAATTCACTTATCGTTCACAAAAAGTTCATAATTAGACGAAGGCGACCAAAGTATTAGTGGCCGCCTATCATTGTATCCTCAAATGAAATTTCTGTTTCTATTATATCCTCTTTGCCAGCTTTTCTAACAAATATAATCGCCTTAAAAACTCCTCTTAAGTTTCGATCCTTTCTGTTTACTTCTTTCTCTACCAATCCCCTTGCAACATTTCGATCCCAATCTAAAAATGTCACAAACCGTAAACTGTCTGGATTATAGAGCACAATTCCATACTCATCAGCTCCACCTGGTAAGTACAATTCATATCGAAACAGATCTTCCTTATCTCCTTTACCAAATTGAAAACCCATGATTCGAGGATAGTCGGGTTCTTCAATCACGTACATATATGGAATGTGATAGCGATTTTTTCCTTCTTTTAAAAATAAATTCCCATAGTGGAGCCCTGCACCAATGGTACTTGGCGTGATATCGAGTCTGATTGTAATCTCTCTTTTTTGTTTCGGTTGTACAGCAAAGGGAATGGGCAAGTCCCATTGGATTCCTTTTTTGTTTTTCGGAATCTCGAACGAATATTTCTTTTCTTCTTCAGATTGATTATCTATCGTTATTTTGATTGTTTTTTCTGTGCGTTCATCTTGATGATGTAGCAATCCTGCTGAAAATGACCCAGGATAGATTAGTGTTTCTGAGTGAATGGCCTCATGAAGCTGAATTCTGCCCGCTCCTTGTTCATATGGCTTGTACAAGGTTCCATCGTCTTTTTCTAAAAGCCGTGCCGTATTCATGAGTGCGGCTTTTATTTGTTCCGGTGTCCACCCAGGGTGTGCCTGTTTTATAATGGCACTTGCCCCAGCTACATGCGGTGCTGCCATACTTGTCCCTTGCATTTCCTGGTATCCATTTGGAATCGTGCTATCAATTGCAACTCCTGGTGCTACCACATCCGGTTTAATCGCCCAGGTATGAGTGACAGGACCTCGGGAACTAAAGGAAGCGATTGTATCTTTCACCTCTTGGAACGAGGTTTTGACAACTGCATTTTGTGCCTTCATTTGCTTCTTAAGCCATTCCCCATCTGCCTTCGAAAGGGATGCAACTGGTATAGGGAGTTCCTGGTCTAATGAACCCGAAAAATTCCCATCCGTGTTGTTATAGATTAAAACAGCACTCGCTTCAGCTTTAAGAGCGCGTACTGCTTTTTCAGTAAATGTAATTTGCCCTCTTTCCATTAACACAATTTTGTCCTTTACCTTCGGGAACGTTTTTTCCGTGCCCATTCCCGCATACACAATCTTATATTTCTTTTGGAGTTTCCATGGTAGTGAACCTTGGAGAGGTTGGAGCTCAATTTTTCGATCAGCAAACCCTACTGTGAGGTACGGTACTTTCATTGGCGGTGTGGATGCACCAACGGAAATCGCCCTTGATGATGTCCCAGGTGAACCAACTGTCCAAACCATTGGTCCTGAATTTCCACTTGAAGTTACCGCCACAATCCCTTTTTCCGTCGCTTTATCTAACGCCAGACTTGTTGGCCAATCGGGTCCATTGATGGTATTGCCAAGCGATAGATTAATGACATCGACTTTATCTTCAATTGCTTTGTCTATAGCGGCAATGACTTGTTCGGATGTTCCCATCCCCCCTGGACCAAGTGCGCGGTAACCAATGATATCTGCCTCTGGTGCAACTCCTTTAATTTTCCCATTCGCCGCAATAATTCCTGCAACGTGGGTTCCATGCGAGGTGTTTCGCCCCTCAACTCCTTTGGTCTCCATCGGGTCGTCATCACCATCAACAAGATCATAGCCCCCTTTATAATTTCTCCTTAGATCTGGGTGTGTGTAATCAACGCCAGTATCAATCACACCAACCTTGACGCCCTTTCCGGTTAAGCGATGATCCTTTTGATCAAAGTGACTGCGAATCTCGTCGCCTCCAATAAAAGGGACACTCTCTTCTACTGAAACCTGATAGGTTGTTACCGGGGAACTATGTTGAACGCCAGACTCCGTTTTTAATTTTTGGATATCCCGTCGTTTTCCCGTTACGGAAAAACCCGAAAACACATGCTTGTATATATGATTAATTTTTATGGAAGGATAGATTGTTTTTACTTTATCTATTATGGAATTAAATTGATTTTCATCCGTGATGATGATTTCGTGCACCATTTCATCAAAATCCTCTTTAGGCAATGGGGGTCTGTCCGGAAAACGGTGCGCATCGACAGGTATTGGTGAAAATAGGAGGGTCATACTCATACAAATGGTCAGAATCATTCTCACAAAAAAACCACCTCTTTGAGATAGCATTTCTCAAAAGGTGGTTGAATATGTGAGTTCTAGTTGCAGCGCCTAGAAACTCGAGAAACTTCAACTCCTCTGCGCAGAGGCAAAGTACGCCTCTTTGTCGGAGTATCCAGTTTTCTCGTTTCTGTGCAAGGCGCTTCCACTTTTCGGCTTATTTTGTTCCAAACAGACGGTCGCCAGCGTCTCCAAGACCTGGAACGATATAACCATGGTCGTTCAACTGCTCATCAAGTGCTGCGATATAGATATCAACATCAGGATGGGCATTTTTCATTGCTTCTACACCCTCGGGTGCTGCAATTAAACACATAAATTTAATATTAGTAGCGCCACGCTTTTTTAATGCGTTGATCGCTTCAACAGCTGAACCACCTGTTGCAAGCATTGGGTCCACAACGATGAATTCGCGCTCTTTAATATCAGAAGGCATTTTAAAGTAATATTCAACGGGTTGCAATGTTTCAGGGTCACGATAAAGTCCAATATGTCCAACCTTTGCTGCTGGAATCAAACGTAAAATTCCGTCCACCATACCTAGACCCGCACGAAGGATCGGTACTAGACCAATCTTTTTACCAGATAAAACCTTTGATTTCGCCTTACGAACTGGAGTTTCAACTTCCACTTCCTCAAGTGGCATATCACGAGTAATTTCAAATGCCATTAAGCTTGCCACTTCGTCTACCAATTCACGGAATTCCTTCGTACCCGTATTTATATCACGTATGTATGTAAGCTTGTGCTGAATAAGTGGGTGATCAAAAACGTACACTTTCCCCATCGTTCATCTCTCCTTTTTAAGTGTGCTTCTTTTAGAATTTCCTTCAAATGAAAAAATAACACTACGAACTGCGTTTTTTACACTTCAATAAATTTTACAGAAAAAACAAAGCATGTTCAAGACGAAACTCAAAAATACACAGAATGATTAAATGTTAAAATGTTCGGTTAATTCATTTACAATTTTATACAAAAGTGATATCATAATAATATAAATTAAATATTGAAATGAAATGGGGTCGATTCCATGAAAGAAACACAAGTATGGAAGCTTAACGGTTTTTTAGGGGTTCTAGTCATTGCTGTATTCATCGCACTAGGCGTCATAATGCTGATTAATACAAAAGTTGTGTTTGGAGTATTATTTGTTGCTCTTGCAGTGATTTTGGCTTCTGGTATTACCATCATTCTACCTAACAAAGCAGGGGTTGTCATCTTCTTCGGAAAATATTTAGGAACTATTCGCGACAGTGGCATGTTTTTAACTGTTCCATTCTCCATTCGCAGAAGCGTGTCCTTACGTGTAAACAACTTTAATAGTAAAAAACTTAAAGTAAACGACGTTGAGGGGAATCCAATTGAAATTGCGGCAGTTATTGTATACAAGGTCGTTGATTCAGCGAAAGCTGTATTCGATGTAGACCATTACGAGGAATTCGTCGAAATCCAAAGCGAAACCGCAATTCGACATGTTGCAACTCGCTACCCGTATGACACATTTGAAAATGTAGAGCTCACATTGCGTGGAAACTCTGAGGAAATCTCTAATGAGTTGGCTGCGGAGCTACAGGATCGTTTAAAGGTAGCAGGTGTCGAAGTTCTTGAAGCGCGCCTTACTCATCTTGCCTACTCAACCGAAATTGCCCAAGCGATGCTTCAACGTCAGCAAGCCACCGCCATTATTGCAGCTCGCCAAAAAATTGTCGAAGGTGCGGTCGGTATGGCACAAATGGCAATTAAACAACTCGAACAGGATAAAACCGTTGACCTTGACGATGAACGTAAGGTGCAAATGGTGAACAACCTACTAGTCGCAATCGTCTCTGAAAAATCAACTCAGCCTGTTATTAACGCAGGTACTCTCTATTGATGAGGGTCAAGCATGTCTAAAAAAAAGAGCTTTCCATTGCGGCTAGATCCTGACCTCTATGAAATTTTACAAAAGTGGGCTGCTGATGATTTTCGAAGTGTCAACAGCCATATCGAGTTTCTTTTAAGAGAAGCAGCTAAAAAAGCAGGTAGAATTCCGAAAAATAAACAATAATTTGAGATTGCGCTTGGACCATGGTCTAGGCGCTTGTTTTTGGCTGGTGTATGACTTCAATTTTACCGGACAAAAATTGTTTGAGCGGCAGACTTTTCAGGGATTGCTCCCAACTTTTCAGGATTATGATCGCAAAATAATTGAGCCCTATCTAAAAAGGCAGGATCCCCAGAAAAGGAGTCCTGCCTTCGACTATCTTAATACTCGCTATAAAGTACGAATTTACTAGTTAAATCTTCTACACGCTGACTCGCTTCCGCTAACTTTTCTTCGTCTTCTGAGTTTTTCAATGCAAATGCAATAATTGATGCAATTTCATCCATATCCTCTAAACCGAAGCCTCTGCTTGTAACGGCAGCTGTACCGATACGGATACCGCTTGTTACAAATGGGCTTTCCGGATCGAATGGAATTGTATTTTTGTTCACTGTGATGCCAATATCGTCTAGAACCTTCTCTGCCACTTTACCTGTTAGCCCTAATGAACGAACATCTAATAGTAATAAGTGATTGTCGGTTCCACCAGATACGAGGTCTAAGCCTTCTTTCTGTAAAGACTCTGCTAATCTAGCTGCATTAGCCACGATATTTTTTGCATATTGTTTGAATTCGTCTGTTAAAGCTTCCCCGAACGCAACAGCTTTAGCTGCAATGACGTGCATTAATGGACCACCTTGGATTCCAGGGAAGATCGACTTATCGATTTTCTTTGCGAATTCTTCTTTACAAAGAATCATACCACCACGTGGCCCACGTAATGTTTTGTGAGTTGTTGTGGTAACGAAATCCGCATATGGAACTGGGTTTTCATGAAGGCCAGTAGCAACCAAACCCGCGATATGAGCCATATCCACCATTAAGTACGCGCCCACTTCGTCCGCAATTTCTCTGAACCTTTTAAAATCAATTGCACGTGGATATGCGCTCGCACCTGCAACGATCAGCTTCGGTTTATGTTCTAGCGCTTTCGCACGAACATCGTCGTAATTGATTTGATGTGTTTCAGGATCGACTCCATACTCCACAAAATTATATTGAATTCCACTGAAGTTTACCGGACTACCATGTGTTAAATGTCCACCATGGGAAAGATTCATCCCAAGTACAGTGTCACCTTGTTCTAGGATTGTAAAGTATACAGCCATATTTGCTTGAGCTCCAGAGTGTGGCTGCACATTCGCATGCTCAGCACCGAAAATTTCCTTTGCACGGTCTCTCGCAATGTTCTCAACAACATCCACATGCTCACAACCACCATAGTAACGACGACCAGGGTACCCTTCAGCATATTTGTTTGTTAATACAGAACCTTGGGCTTCCATAACTGCTTCACTTACAAAGTTTTCAGATGCAATGAGTTCAATTTTTGTACGTTGTCTTTGTAGTTCATCTTGAATCGCACTAAATACTTGTTGATCTTGCTCCGATAAATGTTTCATTTGGAATCCTCCTTTAATCGATGTATGAATTATTCCGCTAATTTGAAAAATACCTTTCCATTGTAACACTTTTATTCGGTAGTAGGAAGATTAAGTTTTTATTTAAAATACCAATAAGATGGGGTTTAGGGCTTTTGATACAGCGCCACTACTGGATTTTCCCGCAAAATAATTAATTCGCACGCAACCAGCAAAACGCGAACATTATAATGTTTTTCAACGAAAATGTTCACCTATTTGGAACCACAGGGACGGTTCTATTGGTTCCATTAAAAAAGAGACAAGGCTCTCCACCCTATCTCTCCTTCAGTCCGTTGTCCAATTCCAGTATTCGAATTCGCCAACCTGAATATTCCTAAAGTCTGGTTCTTCTTTTAATTTTAAAAGTTCCTTGACTGGGCCTGTAACGACTGCGCCATATACAAGGAATCCATTTTCCTTTAAATAGTCATAGCGTTCTTCCAGGTGCCATAGACCAAGCACGTTTTGGAGATACGTTTCACTCTCATCTTCAACAAGATCCTTCATATTTTCAAGCATAATTTTTTTGTTTTCTTGAATGGTCTTACTATCCAACATCAACATCGACCAACTCATATAATCCTCATCCATTTCCACAGCTCTGGTTAATCCAAGAGTATCAACCGATATATTCTCCCCACCACCTGTTGAAGTCCAAGCTGGCTTAAAAGCTTTTAATTCACCAGCATACAAAGGCATCCACTGAACATCCAAATCATATTTTTCTAATCTTTCAAGTAACTCTTCTGGCCTTATAAAATTTGAAGTTGAAAATGCTATATTCGCAACTGTTCCCTCATGCACCATCTCAAGCTTCTGCCACTCCTGTAAATCAGCCCTTTTTGTAACAGCAGCTAATTTCTTACCTGTGCGGGGATCCTCGGGCAAGATGAACCCGAACTGTTGGTTACTAGGACGTTGAAAATAAATAGTCTCCTTGGACGAAAATGTATTCACGAGACGTTTGGTTACATCCCATTCCCCGACAATCTGCTCTTCTTTCCCAATCGTCCGCGAAATTGGGATCGTAATTGTTTGACTTAAAAAAGGGGTGATTTCTCCACTTAACGGCCTCTCATATTCCCCTTGAAGGCCAGGCTGTGTCCAATCAATGGCTAAATTCAAATGATAGGCATTCTTATCATCGAGCTTCGTAAAATCATATCCAATCGAGAGTAGAATCATATAAACCCCATACAAAAATAAGAGAAGGAGGACAACTCTAATTATTCTCGCAGTCAACAAAAAACGATACTTCCATAAAACCCGCTTTTCTTTGTCTTTGCTCCATTCCGTCATAGTTCACTCACTCCTTAGTCCTTTGACTCTCTTGCCGCTAATGTTTGAAGCCTTTTCCGCGCCCTATGCAATGTCACCTTCACCTGTGATTCCGTCATCTCCATTGCTTCCTGAATTTCCTCATATGAGAATTCTGCAAATTCCCGCAAATAAATAATCGTGCAATAGTTTTCTGGCAGTAGGTCGAGCAAATCCGTCAGTTCATCTAGATTTTCTTTATTGACCATCTCATCCTCAGGTAACCCGTATGGACTCTTCATCTCGCCTTTATCATAAAAAGGGACCCACTTCCACCGTTGTCGCTTTCTCCATTCATCAAGGTAGGTATTACGGGCCACCTTAAATAGCCATGGTTTAACATCCTCGTATTTGTAAAAGGACAGGGAAACCGTCGCACGGAAGAACGTTTCCTGAACCAGTTCCTCTGCTATAGTGGAGGAACCAGACATTCGTAACAAATAATAAAAGAGGGGCTCCGCATAACGACGATATATATCATCTAATTTTTCATTTCGTTCTTTACTCATCGGCGCCCCCTCTCTCGTTACCATCATCATATCTCACCCACAAAACGAACTAGCCTCTAAAATGTTACACATAAAATCAAAAATATTTTACTGAAAATAAAAAGAGCCACAGGAACCGTCCCTTTGGTCCCATGGCCCTTGGCTCCTCGTAGCTCTTCTAGCATTTCTTGTTTTCTTTTTTGTCGGGATAGACAGCGCGCTCTCCTCCGATGAGTTTTGGTCGGGCTTTGGCCATTGTGACGTGGGCTCCACCCATTTCCTTTATGGAGCTTCGAATGGGTACTGCCACATGCTTTAGGTGCATCCCGATGAAGGTGTCGCCGATATCAATGCCCGCTTCAGCTTTAATAAATTCAACTACGACAGGATCGGTAAAATGTTCGTATGCATAGGTTGCCATTGCGCCACCGGCTGTTCGAACAGGAACGACTGTTACTTGTTCATAATTTTTATGTAATGCCGTTTCACGTTCAACAACCAATGCACGGTTTAAATGTTCGCAGCACTGAAAAGCTAGCTCAACACCGACGTTTTTACGAAGAGTATCTAGCTCACTAAAAATCATTTCGGCCACTTCCTCAGAACCTGCCGTTCCAATACGTTCGCCGATAACCTCACTCGTACTGCAACCGACAACAAGTAACTCCCCTTTTTTCAACGAGGCTCTTTCCGCAAACTCTGAAAGAATCGTCCGAAGCTGGCCTCTCCATACCTCAAGATCCGCAACCATTATCATTTACCTCCTTGGGACAGAGGGACAGGTTCCTTGTCCCTCGTGTTTTTTTCATTTTAAAAAATACACGCCTGATACAACAAGTCCTCAGGCGCTATAATCACATATGTTATTCCCCGGATGGGCTGTTTTCGTATACAGAAATTTTATTAATTCTGTTTTCATGGCGCCCACCTAAAAACTCAGTTGTAAGCCATGCTTTTGCAATTTCACGCGCAAGTCCTGGGCCAATCACACGCTCACCCATTGCTAAAATGTTGCTGTTATTATGCTCACGAGTTGCCTTTGCACTAAAAACATCGTGGCAAAGTGCACAACGAATGCCATGAACCTTGTTCGCAGCTATGCTCATTCCAATTCCAGTTCCGCAAATTAAAATACCACGATCATATTTACCGTCCGCTACTTTTTTCGCTACTGGCAGAGCATAGTCCGGGTAATCAACAGACGTTGAACATTCACAACCGAAATCATCATATTCAATCTCAAGTTCATCTAATAAATGCTTGATTTCTTCACGTAAATTTAAACCACCGTGGTCTGATGCAATTGCTACTTTCATTGTAAATCCCCCTATATTAAAATGTGCCTCGGCTAAGTCTTCAACCAAAGACATATACTTTACCCTTATTATACCGAAAAAAGAACTCCCGAACCAAAACGGGAGCTTTTTTTAGGAGTTTTATAACGTAAATCGTTGAATAGTTTGCTTTAACTGACTTGCTTGACCAGCAAGCTCCTGAGCTAGACCGTCCACATCACAAATCACACTAGTCTGATGCTGGGTGGCTGCACTTACTTCCTGTGCACCGGCAGATGTTTCTTCCGCAATCGCCGCAACCTCTTGTGATTGCAAGGATGTCGCTTGAATACGGTCCATTTGTTTTTCAACTAATGCCGCAATTTGCTTTACAGCATCGGCTACCTCATGGACAGACGTTGTCATTTCAGCAATTGCCTCATTTGTGATCGTTCCTTTTTTCGCTTCTTCGTTCGCAACCGCCACTTGTTCCGATATCTGAACAACTACATTTCGAACCTCTTGCTGAATATTTTTAATCAATTCAGAAATGCCTTGAACAGCCTTAGAGCTTTCATCCGCAAGCTTTCTCACTTCTTCTGCAACCACCGCAAAGCCTTTTCCATGCTTACCAGCGCGTGCGGCTTCAATGGAAGCATTCAACGCAAGCAAGTTCGTTTGACCAGCAATATCACCAACAAGTGAAATGATATGCTCCACTTCCTTCGCATTTGTCTCTAGACGATTAACCGCCTCAAGCGAGGTTTGATTGTTTTCAACAAGCTTATTAATTCCGGAAACGAGCGAATGCACAACATCTTTACTATCATTTAACGTATCAACCATTTCAACAGATAAGTTCTGTGACGTTTTCGCATTTTGCTGAACCTCTTCGGCAATTTGAATCACATCCTCCACGGATTCAGCCGTTTCTTGAATCGATACCGCAGAGCTGTCAGCACCCTTGGAAATCTCAGAAATGGTGCGATTAATATTTTCCGCCTGCTCCGACGCAAGACTGGATGCCTTCGTAATCTCAATTACCTTATGATTTGTATTTTCAAAGTTTTCCTCGATATTATGTACCATCTCACGAAGATTGTGTAGCATTTTATTAAACGCAAGACTTAGACTACGTATCTCGTCATCTGATTTTAACACCGGTACGTCCTCGCGAATATCACCGTTTGCAGCATGAATAGCCACCTGTTCTAACTTCTGAAGAGGCTTTGTAATGAATAATGCCGCAAAATAAGCTAGAATTCCCGACCAGATAATACCTAATGCCAGTGTGCTTATCACAAAGATTTGTTGGCTCACCATTTCTTCAACGAAAGGATATACAAAATAAATGAATAATGCCGATGTTGAATACGTCACAACCGCTAAAATAGTTGTAAATAATACTAATTTTAATCTTAGACCAAATTTGTAGCGCCTTTTTTCCACCCGATTTCCCCCCTGAATCTATCTATTTTAGTTTAGAAAGTACTTTTTCAATTAATGGCTCAAGTTCCGCATAGGTTTCTCTATAAATCTCAACCGGTCCTCCGAAAGGGTCTGAAACATCCCCACTGCTTTCCGCATATTCCTTTAAGGTATACACCTTGTCCTGAGCCTCAGGGAAACTGTGAAGGACTGCCCGTTTGTGATGACTGGTCATGGTTAAAATACAAGTCGCCCACTCTACCAGGTCTTTTGTTAATAAGGAAGACGAATGCTGACAATTCACTCCATTTTCCTGTAAGACGAAGGCAGTATTCGTTGAAGCAGGACTTCCGTCACTAGCAAAAATCCCTGCCGATTTGACCTCAATGCTTACGCCAGCCTTCTTTCGCAAAATGGCTTCAGCCATCGGACTTCTACATGTATTTCCTGTACAAACAAATAAAACGCGTCTCATTTCATCACCCTTTTCATCATTGCCCTCATGCTACTTTCGACCCGAATATTTAGACAAAATTCGATATAATTCCATTATAATCGAGTTTCACATGAAAGAGATAGCCAATATTTTAAAAAAGAGTACGGATTTTCACCCGCACTCGCAATTTTGTCATAGTTTCCTCTTTTACAAAGGAAATAGTAATTTTACACCAAAGACGAGAAGAATGCATCCACCTAATACCTCACTGTATGTACCAAGCCAGTTTTGGACCTTTCGACCTAATAGAAGTCCGATCCATGAAAGAACCATACTAACGATTCCAAACATGAGAATCACCATAACTGTTTTTGCACCGTATATCCCTAGCGAAAGCCCGACAGAAAAACTATCTAAACTCACACTTAACGCAAAAATAAATAAGCCGAATCCAACCGGTGTAATCATACGCTGTTGATCATCGTCCTTGAAGGAAGAAATAATCATTTGTAAGCCTAAAAATAAAAGCAATCCTCCGCCTACATAGGTTGCAATAGCTCCAAATGTATCTGATAAAAAATGGCCAATCATCATGCCCGCCAATGGCATCCACATATGAAACAGACCAATGGTCATCCCGATTGAAAAAATTTGTTTGAGCCTTAACCGGATTAATCCCATTCCTAGCCCAACGGAAAATGCGTCCATTCCCAAAGCAAATGCCATAATAAATAAGGTTATAATTTCTCCGAGAAATGCTGTAATATCCATCTTCTACCTCCTTGGACGTGCCTATTTCAACATATGCATGTACAAAAAGAAATAGAAGATGGAATTCCCAATTACTCCGTTATAATTTTATGTCCTGCTGCCTTGGTTAAGCGATTCATAATCGCTTGTCCGATGCCTTCACTTGGAAAGCTCTCACTAAAAATCACATCGACTCCACTTTCATCAAATAAGCGCAACACATCATAAAGTCTATTGGCAACCGACTCCAAATCCTCACGCGAGCCACAAGCAATAATTTTATCTGCTTTATACTTATCTTCGCGCTCGGTCGTTGTGAGGACACCAACCTTTAAGCCTTCGTTTTGTTTTTCGTTTACGAGAGACTGGATAAATTCTACCTGGCCATTCACAATCGTAAGTGGTGCAGTTGGCGCATAATGTTTATATTTCATTCCAGGTGATTTCGGTGCTTCGCCTTCTCTTAAAATGGCCCTATCGACCCCGACAACACCACATACTGCCTCAAGCTGTTCTTTTGTCACTCCACCTGGTCGTAAAATGACAGGCACTTCACTCGTGCAATCCAGAACAGTTGACTCTAATCCAACACCCGTTGCTCCGCCATCAAGAATCCCTGCGATTTTACCAGTCAGATCATCTGCTACATGCTTGGCAAGTGTCGGACTTGGCTTACCAGATGTATTCGCACTCGGCGCTGCAAGTGGTAAACCCGATGCGGAAATCAAAGCCAATGCGACCGGATGACTTGGCATTCGTACCGCTACCGTTTCAAGTCCTGCTGTCACCTTTTTTGAAACGGCATCTTCTTTTCTTTTTAAAACAAGTGTTAGGGGTCCTGGCCAAAATTTCGCAATTAGCCGCTCCGCCTGCTCAGGAATCTCCTGGACAATATTATGTAGCTGCCCGATTGTGGAGATGTGGACAATTAGTGGATTATCGCTCGGACGCCCCTTTGCCTCATAAATTTTCGCAACAGCCTCATCTGATAAAGCACTAGCTCCAAGCCCATACACCGTTTCAGTCGGAAATGCGACTACTTCATTTTTCTGTAAAAGACTTGCCGCTTCTATTATTTGTGGATAAGATTCTATATTTTGTTGGTGTTTATCCACAACCCATTGCTTTGTTTCCATGTAACGCAACTCCTATGTAAAAATCCTTTAGTAATGTCACTTTTTAATTATTGTAATATAAAAAAGTATAGGTTTATAAGTGGTGGAAAACAAGTGTTATCCACATTTTGTGGATAACAAACTCTAAAATGTGGATAATTATGTGGATATAACCAGTTTTGCCACAACCCGCACAAAGAGGAAATATTTCATCCATAGCCCATATTTTTCATCATGTCACATAGATTATCACACTTTTTTGCATTTTAACAACCTATGTTTATCCACATTATCCACAATCAGACATCAAAATCAAAAATAAAAACCCCCACTTGCGCACATTCCGTCCACATTTAGGAGTTTAAAAATACTATTACTTTTCAATTTGCGAAACCATGAACATCGGATCAGCCTTTTTAAGGAGCTGTGAGATATGATTCGAGCTTTCAATATGACCCGGAAGCTCGTCCATTTTTACTTGCTCGAAGCCAAGCATGGCAAAAAATTGAATCGACGCTTGTTTATTTGTCGCTAAAAACAGTCGCTTTAATTCCTTATGCTTTGCAAGTGAAATGGCACTTTTAAATAGAGTTAATAAATTCGTTTGATCCACACCAGGAGAAATCACTAGCGATCGAAGCAATCCATCTTGCTCAATTCTCTCGATCCCTAACGTCGCAAGGATTTTTTGCTCAGCGTCCTCCAATAAAATAAAGTGATCAATAATCGAAGCAACACCTTCTGAACTAACTTCAGCTTGTCCTAAAAAGGCAGATACCTTTTCAATATCCTGCTCATTTGCCGTTCTAATTTGTTTCATTTTTCGCCACCCCATTTTTCGTTATCCTAGTAACTACTCTATGAGGCATCTTGAAAAATAGAACTAAATGCTAGATTTTTAGCTAAATAAAGATGTGAAAAACTCAACTAAGAAAAATTTAACTTCGACTTCTTCCTCGTCATTATCATCTTGTTCTTCTTTATCTTCCTTGTCCTTCTTATCTTTCTTATCAGTCTCTTGCTCAAGCGCTACATCTTTTCCTTCCTCATCAGATGCCTCAATAGCATCACCTGTCGAGAAATCTAAGAAACATAATGGCGGGAACAACACACACCACCAATTAGCCCCTTCAGCTTCACCTAATGAAATTAGGATGGCTTCATACTCACCTGCCGGATATAGGAATTGCCCATAAAGCTTTGTTGGAAATTTAACATTGCGTCCATAATCAACTGTATATGCTTGATTGCTATTTTCTTCTTCTAAAACGGCGGCAACAATTTTTTCGATTTCAGGCAGTCTTTCTTGAATCAACTCTCTAGCCGCTTCAATTGAAGTTAACTCTGCAACCCACTCTGTAATTTCTGCATTTACCGCATCACGTACCTTGCGCTTAAGTGCCTGATCTTCATCGGAATCACTGTTCGCTAAAATTCGTAGCCGAATGGCTTCATCCGGAATTACCTGTGGCTCCTGTGCACTTGTTTCTTTTATCAATAAATGGCTATTCGCCCCAATTAACAGTAAAAATATAAATAATACAATCGTCATTTGTTTACTCATTTTCTAGCACCATCCTTTCAAAAACCATTCTCGCCAAAAATATAGATTCCTAAACTACCAAATTTGAAAAATCTATTAATCTATTTTTTCAGTTTTTTGTCAGTCTAGGATTAAAGACTACGAAAGAACGCCACCTCGTGTGGGTATAAAAACAAAATGTCAAGTTGACTTTACAAAATGTATGGTTTACTTTACAATGTGAGTAGAAACAAATGGAGGATATTGTAAATGGAGATTAAAAATCGCGTGAAAGAACTCCGCGCAAAGCACAGCTTGACACAAGGCGCACTTGCTGAAAAGGTCAATGTCACACGGCAAACCATTGTCGCGCTGGAAAAAGGAAGCTATGTCCCTTCACTCTTACTCGCAATGAATATCGCACGAACGTTTCACTTGCCAATTGAAGAAATTTTTTATTTGGAGGATGAGGAAAAATGAGTATTTTTCGTAATGTGGTGTATTCGATTATTTCAATCGGACTGATGGGTTGGGCGTTTTCAACGATGTATTATGCACATTTAGACTTTGCCAATATCGTGAAAACCAATCAAGAGCCACCTTGGACCGTCGAAATTAATATGCTGCCCGCGTTTATTACAATCCTTGTAGGCATTATTTTTACTGCCACTATACTACCAAAGCTGAAAAAGAAACGTAAATCATGGAAAAGTGCATTTCTGTTGCCAGTTGAATTTGAAGAAGGAGATGAGCGCGAAAAAGAACTCACCGGAAAAGCATGTCGGGCGTCTTATATTAGTATGTGGTACACGTTTCCGATTATCACAGCCCTCTTTTTTGTCTATCCATTCATCTCAGATTCCGTTCCATACTATCCCATTCTCTTACTACTACTATATCCGTTGATTCAGATTATCGTTTATTTTATTTCTTGGAAGCGTAACTACTAAACGGCTGTCGATTCATTTAAAAAGGCTTGGGAACGCGTCCCCAAGCCTTTTTAAAACCCTATTTCCGCAAACACCATTCGGTCTTTGCCATTGATATCGTTTACGACCTCTACTGTTGCTCTAGGAAATGTATCTCGTAACATGTCTGCAACAGATTCGCCTTGACCAATCCCGACCTCAAAGGCCACAATTCCTTTTTCTTTCAATGCAATTGGAATTTCCTTCATAAACCTTCGATAAAAATCGAGGCCATCCTGACCGCCAACTAATGCACGGATTGGCTCATGGTCTTTTACCACTGTCGACAATGTCGCAATATCATCTTCTGGAATATAAGGTGGATTCGAAATAACTACATCAACCTTTATTCCTTCAGCCATTAACGGTCCTAATAAATCTCCTTCAAAAAACGATACTTTCGCACCTAATCGGATCGCATTTTCCTTCGCCACATCTATAGAAGCTTTTGCAATATCAACTGTCATTACATCAAGGTACTCATTTTCAAGAGCAAGTGTAATCGAGATTGCACCACTTCCTGTCCCCACATCCACAACCTTAATTACTTCCGTTTTATTAAATAAACGCTCTATTCTCGCAAGCAACCCTTGAACCAACTCTTCTGTCTCAGGTCTCGGGATTAAAACTTCCCCATTCACCAAAAATCTTCGCCCATAAAACTCCTCGTAACCAATAATGTGTTGAACAGGAATCCCACTCACAACCTTATCAACAGCCGCCACAAACTTTTCTTTCACTTTAGGATCTAGTTCCTCACGAAGTTCTCCAAGTAGCTTTGCTCTACTCATCCCCAGATAATGACACAACAACATTTCCGAAATATTCTCGTCCCGACCATTTTCCTTTAAAAAAGAAGAAGCCCATTTGAGGGCTTCAAATATTTTATGAAATTCCGCCATTATTCGGCTTGCTCCATTTTTCTAGCTTGGTCTTCCATGATTAAGGCATCAATCACTTCATCAAGCTTTCCAGTTAGGATTTGATCAAGCTTTTGAATCGTTAAGCCAATACGGTGGTCGGTCACACGGTTTTGCGGGAAATTGTACGTACGGATACGCTCTGAACGGTCTCCTGTACCTACGGCTTGCTTACGGTTTTGGTCGTATTCCGCTTGTGCTTCTTGTTGGAATTTATCGTAAACACGCGCGCGCAATACTTTCATTGCTTTTTCCTTATTTTTAATTTGAGATTTCTCATCCTGACAGGAAACCACAGTTCCAGTTGGCAAGTGCGTTAAACGAACCGCTGACATCGTGGTGTTAACACTTTGTCCTCCTGGGCCACTGGATGCAAATGTATCAACACGAATATCTTTTTCATGAATTTCCACTTCAACCTCTTCTGCTTCAGGTAATACCGCAACAGTCGCTGTTGATGTGTGGATACGTCCGCCTGACTCCGTTTCAGGAACACGTTGCACACGATGTGCCCCATTTTCAAATTTCAATTTCGAATAGGCACCTTTTCCGGTTATCATAAAAATGATTTCTTTATATCCACCCACACCAGTTGTGTTGGCATCCATGACTTCAGTTTTCCAACCTTGGTGCTCAGCAAAGCGGCTGTACATACGGTAAAGATCACCGGCAAATAGTGCAGCCTCATCTCCACCTGCAGCACCGCGTATTTCCATGATAACGTTTTTGTCATCGTTTGGATCCTTCGGCAGTAACAGCACGTGAAGACGCTCCTCGAGCTCCTCCATTTGGTCCTCAAGTTCATTAATTTCTTCCTTCACCATTTCACGCATTTCGGCATCGAGCTTGTCTTCAAGCATCGCTTTCGCATCGGTTAATTGTTCCTTAACCTCTTTGTACTCTCTATATTTCTCAACGGTTTCTTGTATATCAGATTGTTCTTTTGAATATTCACGTAGTTTATTTGTGTCACTCACGATATCTGGATCACTTAATAGTTCATTTAATTTTTCATAACGAGCTTCTACAGCCTCTAAACGATCGAACACAGTCTTCACCTCAAATTTAGTCCATAACAGTATAATTATAGTATAGGGTACCCATATAGGTCAAAGCAAATTACGGTGGGATGAATGTTTGACGTTTAACAATACTCATTTGGCATGCTTACGTTTCTAGGTTACCCCTAGTTTCTATTTTTTTGGTAGAGCGAGGGTGCTCCAAACCTCTTGGACTGTCTCAGTTTCCTTTTTTTAGGAGAGTGGGGGTACTCCAGACCTCTTGGACTGCCTCAGGTTTCCATCTTTTAGGAAAGTGAGGGTACTCCAGACACCTTGGACTGCCTCGGGTTTCCTTTTTTTAGGAGAGTGGGGGTACTCCAGACCTCTTGGACTGCCTTGGGTTTCCTTTTTTTAGGAGAGTGGGGGTGCTCCAGACACCTTGGACTGCCTCGGGTTTCCTTTTTCTAGGAGAGTTAGGGTACTCCAGACACCTTGGATTGCCTCGTGT
>NZ_SLUB01000037.1 GCF_004799755.1 Bacillus timonensis
AGATGTGTATAAGAGACAGTTGTAACATTGTCCAAAAAAGAAAAAACATGGGAGAGAGTAATTTGAAGAAAACAACATTGCCATTATTATTAGGTGTTTTATTGTTGAGTGGATGTAGTCTCATCGAGAAAAAAGAACCAGTTAGTGTAGTACTGCATCAAGTTTCACCTGTGGAAACAATCGAAACAAAGCAAGTCATCGACACACGTGAAATTTCAATAATCGATCCACGTGATAATAGTGTCGTTGAAGTACTAAACAGAGATGAGTTCCAAACGGAAGAAGAATTAAAAGTGAAAGCAGTTCAACTCGCAAGTGATTTAGCTGCCACGATTGACCGTCCAATGAAACCAGTTAAACTGAGTGCTGGTGGGGAATTGCAAGGTGGGCAGAGCCAAATGATTTTAAAAGAAAGTGAGCTTGTCACTAGAATCCTAGATAATTCCATTTTTAATAAACAAGTCGTACTTCCGATTGAAGAAACGAATCCAAATGTCACACAGGACCAGGTACAGGGCATAAATGAAGTGGTCCTTGGAAGCTTTACCACTTATTTCGATCCAACTGTAACTGGAAGAAATTTTAATATTAAAAAGTCTGCAGATGAAGTGAACGATGTTGTGTTAGGACCTGGCGATCGTTTTTCTTTTAACTATGTGGTCGGAAATGGCTCCAAGGAAAACGGATATGCACTAGCCACCGTTATTATCAATAAGGAATTTGTTCCAGGGTATGGGGGAGGCATATGCCAAACGTCAAGTACTCTTTATAATGCTGTTGCAAAAGCCGGTCTTGAAATCATTGAGCTTCACCACCATTCAAAACCTGTAGGCTACGTTCCACTCGGTCAGGATGCTACAGTTGCTTACCCCTATTTGGACTTTAAGTTTTCCAATAATCGCCCATATCCAGTTGTTTTGAAAACAACGGTAAACGCTAGTTCAATTACAGTTGAAGTTCGCTCCGCAGCAAATTATGTATCTAACTAAAAAGTAGGGAAGGAGGTCAGCGTTGCTGGCCTTTTTTCTGTTATAATATTGATAGTTTCATATTGAAAGGGGTTGCATGTTTTTGAGAATACTAGTTGTAGGAGCAGGGGCAATTGGCGGTTATTTTGGAGGGCGACTACATGAAAAAGGGGAAAACGTCACCTTCTTAGTCCGTGAAAAAAGACAAAAACAACTACAAGATCATGGACTACAAATTGAGAGCATCCATGGAAATGTGACACTTCAACCGAAGACAATCCAATCAGGTGAAGAAGCGGGTCCATTTGATGTGATCATTTTATCAACAAAACAATATCACCTTGAAGGTGCATTACATAGTATTGAACCATATGTGGGTGAAGACACGATGATTCTACCACTATTAAATGGCTACAGTCATGTCGATGTGTTAAAGTCTACGTTCAATTCAGAAAATGTAATAGGTGGATTATGTTTTATCGAGTCAACCTTGGATGCGGAAGGAAAAATCGTTCAGACAAGCCCGAACCATCGCGCGTTATTTGGAGAATTTTCCGGGAAACGAACAGAGCGTATTTTAAAATTAGCAGAAGCTATGTCTGGAACAAAAACAAATATTGAATTAAGTGACAACATTATTCGGGAAATGTGGCATAAATACATGTTTATCACTGGATTTTCAGGTGTAACAACGTTAATGAGGTCACCAATTGGCCCGATTCGTGAAGAGAAAAATGGTCAAAAGTTGATTTTAAACCTCTTTAAAGAAATCGGTTCTGTTATGCGGGCGATCGGTGCACCAATCGATGATGATATTGAGGAAAAACACGTAAAAACAACAAATCAAATGACATTTGAAATGAAGTCGTCGATGCAGCGAGATATGGAAAAAGGTTTGGATATTGAGGCTGATCAATTACAGGGCTATTTATATAAAATTGCCCAGGAAAAGGGCATTGAAACGCCTTTATTAGAGGTCATTTATTCTAACTTAAAGGTATATGAAGGACAAAGAGGATAAGGTGGGACGAAGGCAGTGTGTAGATGCACTGCCTTTTCATCTTTTAAAAGGATCATTAGTCTGTAAAAATGCCACTATTTGAGAAATACTACCACTAATTCAAAAATACTGCCACTAGCTAATTTCAGCCAAAACCTCTTTTTACCCAACCACTTTTACAACGGGTTCAACACTAACTTCGACATTCCCTTTTAGTGTTTGCGAGATGAAGCAAGCCTTTTCAGCCCGATGCGCTAGTTGAATTAATTTTTCTTGAAGTTCAACATCTGCTTGTTTGACGAAAATAAGTAGTTTATGAACAATTTTTTCGAAGACTAAGCGTTTGCCGTCCTTGCTAACTGTTCCTTCTGTTTCAACCTCAAGATGGGTGTACTCAATATCACGATTTGACAGGATAGCAGCAAGGGTAAGCATATAGCAATTTGTAGCGGCAGCAATTAGTAATTCCTCAGGATTTGCGCCAATTCCTGGTCCATCCAGTTGCTTTGGAGCAGAAACGGCAGTCTGAAGTCCATCGGTGGTAATCGTACCCTTTCCATTGCGATCTCCATTCCAAATACCTTTCACTATAAAAGAACTCATTTTGGTTCATTCCCCTCTATTTTTCTGTAACCTTCTTCTATTATATGCACAAAAAATGGAAACACGAAAGGGATTTATCTGAAAATAAAGAATAACTACCTTATTTCTATCATCTAGTTTTCTGAATATAATAGACATAAAAGGAGGAAAAGGCAATGACGTCTACAGACTTTACATTTTTAGCTGAAGATAGTGTCACGATTTATTGTAAGAAGTGGGAAAACCCGGAAGCAACTCCAAAAGGAATCGTCCAAATTGCCCATGGGATGGCAGAGCATATTGAACGCTACGATTTATTTGCAAAGTCACTCACTAATGAAGGTTATATTGTATATGGAAATGACCATCGCGGTCACGGAAAAACAGGGACGAATGCTAAACTAGTGGGATTTTTTGCTGAGGAAAATGGGTTTGATCGTGTGGTTGAGGATATGCTTCAGCTAACAGAAATAATTAAAAAGAACCATCCACATACACCCATTTTTCTCTTCGGACATAGCATGGGTTCCTTTTTAGTAAGGAGATACATACAAATACATGGTGATAAGCTAGCAGGTGTTATTCTTTCAGGAACAGGAGGAGACCCCGGATTTATAGGTAAAGTTGGAATGGGACTAGCCAAGTTTGAAATGAAACGAAAAGGAAAGAAAACCAAGAGTCCGCTTATGAACAAGCTTACGTTTGGAAGCTACAACAAATCTTTTCGCCCGAATCGAACAGAATTTGATTGGCTCTCAAGAGATGATCAAGAAGTAGACAAATATATCGCGGATCCGCTTTGTGGTGGCATTTTCACGGCAGGCTTCTTCTATGACCTTGTTAGTGGTGTAGCAAAAGTAAACAACCATAATGCAAATCAACATATTCCAAAAGAATTACCGATGTACTTTATGGCTGGAGATAAGGATCCGGTAGGAAACTTTTCAAAAGGAGTTCTCGAGGCTGCAGCTATGTATAAAAACGTAGGAATGAATAATATAACGGTCCAACTATATGAAAATAGCCGACATGAAATTTTAAAAGAAATCAATAAAGAGGAAGTTTACAAAGATGTGATCAATTGGTTAAATACGCACATAAAAAAAGGTGATTCAAAGACTTTCGCCTATGAATCACTTAAATGAGGAGATATTATGGGATACGTGGTGGATACGTCCAAAACCCCAAATGATTAGTAGCTCCAGTAAAATGCTCCTACAATGATTAATAGGATAAATAGAACTACAATTAAAGCAAAGTTATTGTTATGACCGCCTCCGCCATAGCTCATATTCAGCACCTCCTTGTTTCAGAGTTACTATATAATATGGGAGAGTAGCAAATCTGTAATGGACAATCATGGAGAAAACGAAAAAGAGGTTTCAACCCATATAAAATAGGGAAGAACCTCTTTATTATGAATTACACATTTCCCAAACGATAGATTGCGTGTGCGTAAATAGCGGTTGCTTTTAATAAGTCATCGATTTCGATGTATTCGTTCTTTTGGTGAGCGGTCATTGGTTTACCTGGGAATACAACCCCAAAGGCAACTCCATTTTTCATAAAACGTGCATATGTAGCGCCACCAGTTGTTAAAAGAGTAGGTTCGTCACCAGTTTCTGCTTCATAAACTTCTTGAAGAGCTTTAATCAATGGTGAATCTTTCGGAACATGATGGGGCTCCTTAGAAGCAAGGGATGTAATTTTAAAATGATAAGATTCGACAGTTTTTGTTAGTTTATCGATTGTGTCTTCATAATTCGTTTCTACCGGGCATCGAATATTTAAGTGGATCTCAGCCATTTCGTCTTTCTTGAATGTGAAAATTCCTGCATTCACAGTCAATGGGCCGGTGATCTCATCTGAAAAATCAATCCCTAACCCTTCACCTTTGAATTGGTTATAGAGCGTTTCATAAATGAACTGTATGTACGTATTTGCGCTTTCTTCAAAGGAATACTGCTGTAAGAATGAAGCTAAAAGTAGAGCAGCATTTACTCCTTTATGAGGTTCCATCCCATGTGCTGAAGTCCCAACCAACTTAAGCATGGTTTGGTCTCCATCTTGTGAATAGGAATATACTACTCCTTTTTCCTTACAATATTTCAAAAAGTTCGGAACGAGTGTATCGTTCTGTCCAATCATTTTAGCTTCGGCTACATCTGGCACCATATTTCCTTTTTCACCTGCAACAAAGGAGAGGAGAGATAAATCTCCCTTTTCACCAGATGAAACATTCTGGAGCCCAAGTTTAACATTGATTTGTCCTTTTTCAGCGTGAATGATTGGAAAATCCGCATCAGGTGCAAAGCCAGCTAATGGTGCTTTTTCAACTTCAACATATTTTTTCATGCAGCTCATGCCACTTTCTTCATCGGTTCCAAAGATCAAGCGAATATTATGTTTTAAAGGAAGCCCAAGTTCTTTTACAATTTTGAGTCCATAATATGCAGCAATCGTTGGCCCTTTATCATCAATGGCACCTCTTGCATATAGTTTTCCATCACGAATCGTAGGCTCAAATGGTGGGGATACCCAATCACCTGTTGCAGGTACAACATCTAAGTGACATAGGATTCCAATGTAATCTTCAGCTTGAGCAGGACTATATTCGGAATATCCTACCATTCCCTCAATATTGGTTGTTTTGAATCCAGCAAACTCTGTAATAGAGAGCATCGTTTCCAACGCCTCACCAATTTTATCTCCCATAGGACGTTTTTTAGTTGCGCTTTCAAGGTCCTTTACACTTTCAATCCGTAAAATTGCTTCTAAATCCCTAAGCAGATCATCTTTTCGTTTCAATACTTCATCATAAAAATTCATCATGTCACCTCATACAGATTTTCATTATTCTAATTATATACAAAAACACCATCCTTTACATAGTAGGGATGGTGTTGTTAACCAACTTCTTTTTCCTTAAGACGAAGTTTAAAAGTATGGAGTACAAAATGGATTAGCATATATAGGCAGTAGATCAATAGAAAGAGCAAACCAACAAAGTCTAAATGAAACAGTTTAAATACGAGACTTACTCCGGTTGCGATATAAAGACCAGCGAGGAAATAACGTACCTGTTTATCTTCATATATATTCGTAACCATTGCGCCAAGCTGACCACCAATAAGTGCACCTATAATCAAGCTTACAATTACTCCATAATCCAGCTCAACGGTTGACGCATAAGTTGCAAAACCAGCGACAACAATCATGAATACACTAAGCAGGCTTGTACCCACTGCATATTTTGGTTGGAACGCTAATACACTCATTAACAAAGGAACGATAATAAAGCCTCCGCCCACACCTAATGCTGTTGAAATAAAGCCAGCGAATAAGCCGATTAAGACAATTTTTCCATAAGCAAAATTCGTTTTTCCAGCTGCTTGCTCCTTGCTAGGGGAATTACTAACAAGTATGGATATTGAAAAATATAAGATCAGCACTAAATACATCAATGGAATAACAGTGTTTTCTATTTGATATTTTTTAAGGAATATAACAAATGGGTGTGCAAACTGGGTGGCGATAACTCCACTTATTCCAATAATAATCGAAGTCTCCCATTTAATATGTTTGAGTCGAAAATGTGCTACTACACCGGAAAGGGAGGTAGCAACGGTATACAACAAGCTTGTAGCAATTGCGATCACTGGAGAAAATCCCATTAGGATTAGCGTAGGGGTCAGAATAAAGCCACCGCCAATTCCAAAAAAACCGGACATTACTCCAATACAAAGACCTAATATGACGTAAATAAGTAAGTCCTGCAATGGCAAACTCCTTTCCTTATTCACTTCTACTATCTAGCTAAGTATATAGGAAAAATACTTTTTCCGCATGTGTACAGACCCAGTATTTGTAAAATTAGTCTGTTATCTTTTCGAAAATAGGCGGGCTATCTAAGAAAGGCGCCTCGCACATGATTTTTTCATTAGTTAACGGATGTACCAATTGTATCCGTGCGGCATGGAGTGCCTGTCTTTGAACAATTGGTTGTCCACCATATAAAGTATCTCCCACAAGCGGGTAACCTAAATGGCTCATATGTACGCGAATTTGGTGCGTACGACCAGTTAACAATTCAAGTTCTACTAAGGTGATTTCTTTATTCGAAACTGTTCGAAGGACATGAAATTTCGTAATCGCCTTTTGCCCTGTTGGTGACACTCTTCTGCGTGTTGGATGATGACGGTCCCGACCAATGGCAGCCTCGATTGTTCCCTTTTTTTGTTTGATGATTCCGTGTACCAAAGCGAGATAAGTCCGTTTGATTTCACGTTTTTCGAGACGGCGGTCTAATATGGCCGAAGCAAGTTTATGCTTTGCGAATATGACGGCCCCGGTTGTATCGTGATCAAGTCGATGAATATGCCGAACTTTTGTTTGAATACCGTTCATTTGAAAATGATAGGCAACCGCATTAGCAAGGGTACCAAGCTGTCCCTCTTCGTTAGGGTGTGTATCCATACCAGGCGGTTTATTGACGATTAAAAGATGGTCATCCTCAAATAGAATGTGGAGGTTTGGAACATATTCCGGTTCAACGCCAAGTTGTTCTTCTATAAAAAGATGGACCTGCAGTTTGTCATTTTGTATGAGAGTTGTGTTCCATGGCTTGGTTTCACCTTTATGCTTCACGCCTTTTTCCATTCGTAATTGATGCAGCATTTGCTTTGGCATCGACCAAGCGTTCTTTAACACATCCTCGATTGTCATGCCTACCCAGTCTTTTGGAACCTGGACTTCAAACCATTCGCCTACTCTTTTTGTTAACATATGATAACCCCTTTTACTAGAGATATTGTATCGGGTGTTTCAATGAAAAGGAAATTGAACGAAAATCGTGCACGAAATCCTTTTCATAGTATGAATGAAGGGGAAATGGGGTGGGAAATTCATGTGTATCCCTCTTCATAGCGTGAATGAAAGGTATTCTGAATTAATATCGTGCACGAAGTCCTCTTCACAACGTGTATGAAGAGCAATTTGAGCAAGAACTGAGCAAGATATCCTTTTCATAAAATGTTCATGTTAAAAAGTATATCCAATCTACGAAATGAATGAAAGAGAAAGTGGATATGGAGGAAAGACTTACCGTACCAAAAGCAGGGAATCCTGTGTTATTCTATATTTAACTTTATTCAGCATTAACCTCTTTTTCTTTAAGTTGGGGATGAAGGTAGGTCTTTATTTTAGTGGGAGTTCTAACTTCGACTGAATAAAGTTAAAGCCTCCGGCGGATGCCACAGATTTTCAATGGAAACTTTTCGAGCAAAAGATCAAAGACTAAGGACGCCACATCCTGTGGCAACGTCTTTGTGACCCACATCATGTGGGCCTAAAAAATCTGGGCAAAAATACGCCAAGGCGCATTTGATTATTATGGAGATATAAGGGTGGGTTTTACATTGAAAATTGTAGTAGCATCAACTCCGGAGCAGGAACATCACATTACGGAGCTAATCGATTACATGTATTCTTCCATCTTTCCAATCTATTTCGAAGATGAGTATATTGGAAAGTTTGAAAAATGGAATGTGTTAGAACCGAAAGAGGAAGACGTCTACTATAACCGAACATTGGATAAGGCTTTTAAAGTCATATCAAGTCTTCAAGCGCTGATTGCAGTACTAGAAACGATTCAAGAAGAGGGCTACCAAGAATACTATGGGGAACTATTTGCAAAGAATGTGCAAATTTTAAATGAGTACGGTTATTTATTTCCGTTTACGATTGAAGAATTTCAAAGTGTGAACAATCCTGAAGGTTTAAGTAAATATTCAAAGCCAGCAAATCAATATTTGGCTTAATACATAAGGCATCATAGCCTTAACGTACAAAAAATCCCTGCTCGCTTAAATGTGCAGGGATTTCCTTTTATTTTGAACTTGCCATTGCGCTTTCAAACCACGTTTTAAATTCATTATGATCTTCGTGATAACCGACTAGACGTGAAACTTCCTCACCATTTTCAAAGTGAATTAAAGTTGGGGTATACTCAATTCCGTATTTATTCCAGCCTTCTTCAAACTCCAGGAGGTTGAATTTCTTTAAATCAAGTCCCATTTCATCTACCATTGGCATGATTACAGGAGTGGTATTTTGACAGTGTACACATGTTGGACTGTAAAAATAAACAGTCATCGATTCGCCATTTTCTAATTTTGTTTCTAACTCGTCAGGCAGAATTTGATTTTGGTAGTTTGGATCCTCGAGCTGTTTAACTGTTGCAGGATCAAGTTTTTCTTTTCCGTAAGGATTCCCTTCGGATTTTTGTTTGTTTTGAGTTGTTGTTATAAAGGCAAGTCCACCAAATAGAACAACGATAACGGCTGTGAAAATGATAATTTTTTTCAAATCTATTTCCCTTCTTTCAACGTTTTTAATGTGATAAAGCTAGTAATTGCAATGATTGAAAAACCTATCAAAGCTAAAAAAGGAATTGTGACAAAACCAAACCAGTTTATATATTGGCCTGTACAAGGCACAACTCCACAAGCAAGTGAGTTTTCACCAACAGCAGGGACCTTTTGAACTAGGTAATGGTAGATCGAGATGGAACCACCAATAAGAGAAAGAATAAATGTATAGAGTGCGATGGAGTAGTTCTTTTTTCCAATAGCAATACCCAAAATGATGACAAGAGGGTACATAAAAATTCGCTGGTACCAGCATAATTCACATGGGACGAATTTTTGGATTTCAGAAAAATAGAGACTTCCAAGTGTGGATATTAATGCGGCGGCAAAAGCAATAAATAAATACGTCTCTAGCATCTTTTCGTTTGTTTTAGAGTTCATCGAATCCCTCATTCCACATAAGTATACTCAAAATTATAGTATCACAGTTAGTGATTGTAAAATGTAAAATCTTGAAGTGAAGATGTTATTGTGAACAAAATGTGACAAAGCTGACTAAGGAAAAATGGACTTTATTCTATCTTTCCTTATAATAGAAGGTGGATTAGAAGGATAGGAGATGATTTTTTGATAAAAGCAGTTATTTTTGATTTTGACGGACTTATATATGATACAGAAACAAATGAATACAATGTGTTAAATGAAATCTTTCAAGAGCATGGTTCAGAGCTACCAATGTCTGTATGGGGGAAGGTTATTGGAACGCAAGCGGGATTCAATGCCCTTACATATTTAGAAGAACAAATTGGGAAGAAGATTGACCATAAGGAATTAACGAAGCTAAGACGGGACCGGTTTAATGAGAGAATGAAAAACGAAGGACCTTTGCCTGGTGTTGAAGAGTATCTATCAGCCGCCAAGAAAGCAGGCTTAAAAATTGGTCTAGCATCAAGTTCTGACTATGAGTGGGTTTCTACTCATTTAAAAAATCTTTGCTTGTTCGATTACTTTGAGTGTATTCGGACCTCTGATGACGTTGAAAAGGTAAAGCCAGACCCGACCCTATATTTAGAGGCAGCCAAATGCTTAGGTGTGAAACCAGAGGAGTGTCTAGTCTTTGAAGACTCCGCAAATGGTGCGCTAGCAGCGAAACGTGCCGGAATGTATTGTGTAATTGTCCCGAACGAAGTGACGAAGGATTTGGATTTCTGTGAAGTTGATCATCGATTGGAGTCGATGGCTGCGGTTGAATTACATGAACTAATCGAAAAAATAAAGTAAAACTTTAAAAACCACAATCGATATCCATAACAGATATCGATTGTGGTTTTTCTTTTTAAGTATTAGATGAATGTCTTAATCCACTCAAATGCTTCCTCTTCATCCGGGCCGTCAACACGAACCGTTATGACCTGCCCTTCTCGGATAGCAGCTCCCATTAGACCCAACAGACTTTTAGCGTTATAGGATCTATTTTTTAAAAGAAATTCTACATCACTTGTGAATTCACTTAATTTCTGTACCAATTCTCCGGCTGGCTTCGCATGTAGTCCTTCCTTAATGGTTACGGTAACTTCTTTTTCAATCAAATCATTCCACTCCTTACAAGAGTAATTTTCAAACGACCATTACTACATTTATTCTGGGAAACTATTTTTAGACCTAAAAAATCCTGCCTCCCGAGCTAGCCAAAACCATGTAAGCGTGTTAATTTTATCTTAGAAAAAGTTTTAGGGAGGGCGAATCAGGTGGAGCAATACATACTTTCATTAGACCAAGGTACGACAAGTTCACGGGCCATTTTGTTTAATCAAAAAGGAGAAAGCGTGCATGTGGCACAAAAAGAGTTTACACAAATTTTTCCAAAGCCAGGCTGGGTGGAACATAATGCAAATGAAATTTGGGGCTCGATTTTAGCAGTCACAGCCTCTGTTTTATCAGAAGCAAATGTAAAGCCTGAGCAAATAGCAGGAATTGGGATTACGAACCAACGTGAAACGACGGTTGTGTGGGATAAAGAAACGGGTCAGCCTGTTTACAATGCAATTGTATGGCAATCCCGACAAACAGCAGATATTTGTGAAGAGTTAAAGTCGAAAGGATTAAATGATACATTCCGTGAAAAAACGGGCCTTTTAATCGATGCTTACTTCTCTGGTACAAAGGTAAAATGGATTTTGGATAACGTAGAAGGCGCTCGAGAAAAAGCTGAAGCGGGTAAGCTTCTATTTGGGACAATTGACACATGGTTAATTTGGAAGCTCTCCGGCGGGAAAGCGCATGTAACGGATTATTCCAATGCCTCCAGAACATTGATGTATAACATTTATGAGTTAAATTGGGACAATGAGTTATTAAAGCATTTAACTGTTCCAAAGTCGATGCTTCCAGAAGTTCGTCCATCATCGGAAATTTATGCTACGACAGCGCCATTCCACTTCTTTGGCAAAGAGGTGCCGATTGCGGGTGCAGCGGGAGACCAACAGGCGGCTCTTTTCGGGCAAGCATGCTATGAAACAGGAATGGTCAAAAACACATATGGTACAGGCTGCTTCATGCTAATGAATACGGGTGAAAAGGCAGTACCTTCAAAACATGGATTACTGACAACGATCGCATGGGGAATTAACGGTAAAGTTGAATACGCTTTAGAAGGAAGTATATTTGTCGCAGGGTCGGCGATTCAGTGGCTTCGTGATGGACTCCGAATGTTTAAAGATGCAAAAGATAGTGAACGCTATGCCGAGAAGGTCGAATCAACCGATGGAGTCTATGTTGTTCCAGCATTTGTAGGACTTGGGGCGCCTTACTGGGATAGTGATGTTCGCGGAGCTGTGTTTGGCCTCACCCGTGGGACCTCGAAGGAGCATTTTATTCGTGCAACCTTAGAATCATTGGCGTACCAAACAAAGGATGTCTTAACGGCGATGGAAGCCGATTCAGGCATTTCTTTGAAGAAATTACGTGTTGATGGTGGGGCAGTTAAAAACAATTTCCTCATGGAATTTCAATGTGGCATTCTAGGCGTACCAGTGGAACGTCCAGTCATTAATGAAACAACTGCATTGGGGTCGGCTTACTTAGCAGGTCTAGCAGTCGGCTATTGGAAGGATCAATCTGAAATTTCAAGTCAATGGGCGATTGACCAAACCTTCGAGCCAAAAATGAGTGAAAATCAGCGTGAAGAATTATATAATGGCTGGAAAAAAGCAGTACATGCAGCTATGGAATTTAAATAAAGATATGCTATAATAAAGATAAGTTAATCATTCGGTAGGAGATTGGGAGAGACCGCAGAAGCATTGTCACGATTTGTGCAATGTCTTTTGTGGTCTCTTTTTTTCTACCTCTTTTAAGGAGTGGAGATTATGACAAAGTTCTCAGGTTTAGATAGAAGCTCTATTTTAGCGGAGATGGAAAAAGAAGTTCAGGACTTATTCATTATTGGTGGAGGAATCACGGGTGCTGGAATTGCACTTGACGCTTCAACTCGCGGACTTAGAACGGGTCTTGTTGAAATGCAGGACTTTGCAGCCGGAACATCAAGCCGTTCCACAAAGCTTGTGCATGGCGGGCTTCGCTATTTAAAACAATTTGAAGTCGGTTTAGTAGCAGAGGTAGGGAAAGAAAGAGCAATCGTGTATGAGAATGGTCCACATGTAACAACCCCTGAATGGATGCTGTTGCCACTCCATAAGGGAGGTACATTTGGAAAATTTTCAACCTCCATTGGGCTTCGCGTTTACGATTTTTTGGCAGGAGTAAAGAGGTCAGAAAGAAGATCAATGTTAAATGCAGAGGAAACACTAGCAAAGGAACCGCTCATTAAGAAGGAAGGACTAAAAGGTGGCGGCTATTATGTTGAGTATCGAACAGATGATGCACGTCTAACCATTGAGGTTATGAAAAAGGCTATTGAAAAAGGGGCAAAAGCAGTCAATTATGCCAAAGTAGAATCCTTTATTTATGAAAATGAAAAAGTAAAAGGGGTAAACGTGGTTGACCAATTGACTGGTAAAGAATATAAGATTTTTGCAAGGAAAATTGTAAATGCAACAGGACCTTGGGTTGATAAAATGCGTGAAGCAGACAATTCTAAAAAAGGCAAAGTCTTAAGGCTCACGAAAGGTGTCCATATCGTCATTGACCAATCCAAGTTTCCTTTAAAGCAAGCCGTTTACTACGATACTCCAGACGGACGGATGGTGTTCGCAATCCCACGTGACGGAAAGACATACGTCGGAACTACGGATACATTTTATGACAAAGATGCGGCTCACCCGACAGTTACAACTGGGGATCGTACGTATTTAATTAACACCATTAACTACATGTTCCCGACTGTAAAAGTAAAGGATTGTGATATAGAATCCAGTTGGGCCGGAGTACGTCCACTGATTTATGAAGAAGGAAAGGATCCTTCTGAAATTTCACGTAAAGATGAAATCTGGGTTTCCGATTCTGGTTTAATCACGATTGCAGGTGGAAAATTAACCGGTTACCGCAAAATGGCTGAAACCGTAGTAGATAAAGTAGGCAAGCTTTTAGCGGAGGAAGATTATAGAGATGGTCTAAACCCTTGTCAAACAAAGGATATTCCTATATCTGGTGGAAATATTGGCGGGTCTAAAAATTATCCAGGGTTTGTCGCAGAGAATGTGAAGCAATTAGTAAATGAGTTCGAGTTCACTCATGAGGAAGCAGAAAAACTAACACGATTATATGGTTCAAATATTGATACTGTGAAAGAGATTATGAAGGAATCTAAGGATAAAGCAAATGAAATTGGCCTGCCACAACCAATCCTTGCATCCCTTGAATATGGACTGCAGTATGAAATGGTTACTAAACCAATTGATTTCCTCGTTCGTCGAACCGGTGCCATGTTCTTCAATATTGAGTGGGTCAACCATTGGAAAAAACAGATTGTGGCATACATGGCAGAGCGGTTTAACTGGACTGAAGATGAAAAACAAGGCTACGAAGCTGAGGTCGAGTTTTATATTAAAGATGCAACCGAGCCAAGTGGAGAAGATATGTAACAGACGGAGAAATCCGTCTGTTTTTTTTATAAGGGGCTAGTGAATCAGAAATCAATCATTTGGCGATATACCGCAATAGATTATTTCAAAATGTAAATCTGTCAGTAAAAAACAGTCTTTTTCCTCATTTTTATTTGAAATTGTACAATCTGTGATAAAATGAATTGGAAATGAACAGGATTTTATATAGAATAAATAAAAGATAAAACCAACATTAAGATTACAACTGAAAACGGGAGGTTCATTGTATATGAGCTGGATGGAAAAGTATAACCAATGGTTAAACATGCCAGGGTTAGATCAAGAAATCAAAAATGCATTACTTGAAAAGAAGGACAATCAAAAAGAACTTGAAGATTGCTTTTATAAAAACCTCGAGTTTGGAACTGGTGGAATGCGTGGAGAAATCGGACCAGGGACAAACCGGATGAACCTATATACAGTAAGAAAGGCTTCAGCAGGGCTTGCAGCCTTTATCGAATCCTACGGGGAAGAAGCAAAACGTCGTGGGGTTGCCATTGCATTTGACTCTCGTCATAAATCACCTGAATTTGCAATGGAGGCAGCGAAAACCCTTGCTTCACAAGGAATTCAAACGTATGTCTTTGACGAGCTCCGACCAACACCAGAACTATCTTATGCAGTTCGTCATCTAAATGCTTTTTCTGGAATCGTAGTGACAGCGAGTCACAACCCACCAGAATATAATGGCTATAAGGTATACGGTTCTGATGGTGGACAACTACCACCTGAAGCTGCTGATATGGTCATTGAAAAAGTAAATGCCATCGAAAATGAGCTTGAGTTAAAGGTAGGCAGCGAGGAAGAATTAAAGGCTTCTGGACTTATTCAAATCATTGGTACTGAAATCGATAATGCCTATACTGAAAAACTAAAGACAATCTCGCTTAACCCTGAACTTTCACAGGTTGGCGTTAAAGTTGTGTTTACGCCACTTCATGGAACAGCGAACAAACCAGTCCGTAACGGTTTAAAAGCTTTTGGCTACGAGAATGTGACAGTCGTAAAAGAACAAGAGCTTCCAGATCCAAATTTCTCAACTGTGAAATCACCTAACCCGGAAGAACATGCAGCATTCGAACTAGCGATTAAAGAGGGGAACAAGATCGGTGCTGACATTTTAATCGGTACGGACCCTGATGCAGACCGTTTAGGGGTTGCTGTAAAAGATGATAAAGGTGAATATGTTGTCTTAACGGGTAACCAAACAGGGGCTATTTTACTTCACTACATTTTGTCTGAAAAGAAAAAGCAAGCGATCCTCCCTGAAAATGGAGTGGTCCTAAAGACAATCGTAACGTCTGAAATTGGACGTGAAATTGCCAAATCATTTGGTCTTGATACAGTAGATACCCTTACAGGATTCAAATTTATCGGTGAAAAAATCAAAGAGTACGAAAATACTGGAGAATATAAATTCCAATTTGGTTATGAAGAAAGCTATGGCTATCTAATTGGAGATTTTGTTCGTGATAAGGATGCTGTCCAAGCTGCTTTATTAGCGATTGAAGTTTGTGCATATTATAAAAACAAAGGCATGACGATGTATGAAGGCTTAATCGAGATTTTTGAGAAATATGGCTATTATCGTGAAGGCCTTGAATCCTTAACATTAAAAGGAAAAGAAGGTGCAGAGCAGATCAACAGTCTCCTTGCAAGCTTCCGAAGTGAACCACCAACAGTTGTTGCGGGTCGAAAGGTCATTCGCATTGAAGACTATAAGGAAAGTGTTCGCACAAATGTGATGGAAGGTCAAAAAGAGGAAATTAAGCTTCCTAAATCAAATGTGTTAAAATACTTCCTTGAAGATGGTTCATGGTTCTGCTTACGTCCATCTGGAACAGAGCCAAAAGTGAAATTTTACTTTGGTGTTAAAGGAAATTCTTTAACAGACAGCCAGAAAGTGTTAAATGATATTTCTTCTGATGTCATGGAACAAGTTCATCATACATTAAAATAAAAACAAGGCCCTTGGGGTCTTGTTTTTTATGTAATAAGTGGGGGATTTTCCCCCCACTTACATATGAGCAGCTAATTCTTCCATGCTTTCTGAAGATGCATGGTCAATATAGCGGAGTAAAGAATATAACTGTCGTTCGATGATGGAGTAGTCTTTTTCAAAATTATAAGCATGTAAAAAGTGTTCGATTTTTTTCGAAAGGAAATCATCCTTTGTTCGAACCATTAATATAAGAAGGTTGTCCCACTGAGAACGATGTGTGTAGTAAAGTGCTTTGTCGTAATCTACGGTATTCACTGCTTTCCCTCCTCTTTAGGAGTTGATTATAGTTTGTGGAGAAAACTAAATTTTTCTCAGTGTAAATCTTGGACAAGAAGCCAAAACAATTATGAATACATAAATTTAGAGATTTTTTTACCATTGGAAAAAATAAAATGACTAAATTCTCTCGTAAAAGCGCAAAATACAATTGATTTTTACATAGGAGGTCAAGCTCAGTGATAAAAAAAGTATGGATTTCAACTCTCTGTAGTATGTTTCTTTTAGCAGGCGGCAGTTTCGTAAGTGCGCAACAGAAGCCACCTCAAAAACCGCCACAGCAGGAACAACCAATGCCATCTGACTACGAAAAGTGGGGAAAGATTGCTGTTGAATTGGCAAAACTAAATTATCCAGACGGCAGGATCATTGACTATCAATATAAAGGACGGGAAAAAATCACGGATAAGCAATGGAAGGATACGTTTGAGTTAAAAATCCAAACAAAAGATCGTACGTTTACAGCGAAGGTTATGATCTTGTTTAATCCGCAGACAGAATCTCTTTTATCCTTAAGTATTGAAGAAGTGAAGTAGGAGAATCGGCCACATTTTTTGTGGCCTTTTAACGTTAAAAACATATAACATTAATATCCCCCATTCATCATTTTAGAAGATTCCTCATAAATTGTGATAAGGACGAAAAGGGGGAGATCAACTGTGAGAGATTCGGACCGTCAGGCACTCGAATATGCAATTGATGAAATTACAGAAATTGCAGAAGGATTTGGGCTTGATTTTTATCCAATGAGATACGAAATTTGTCCTGCGGATATCATTTATACATTCGGGGCTTACGGAATGCCAACGCGTTTTTCCCATTGGAGTTTTGGAAAGCAATTTTATCGAATGAAGCTACAGTATGATTTAGGTTTAAGTAAAATTTACGAGCTTGTCATCAATTCTGACCCATGTTATGCGTTTTTGCTTGACTCCAATTCCCTCATTCAAAACAAGTTAATCGTTGCTCACGTACTTGCTCACTGTGATTTTTTTAAAAATAATTTTCGTTTTAGCAATACAAAACGAGATATGGTCGAAAGCATGGCGGCAACAGCTGAGCGGGTAAAACATTATGAGCATTTATACGGAAAACGTGAGGTGGAGAATTTTTTAGATGCTATATTGGCGATACAAGAGCATATTGACCCATCTCTAATGAGACCAAAGCTTGCATGGAGTCTTGAGGATGAGGAAGAAGAGGAAGTTAAACGAAAGTCGTCTCCTTATGATGATTTATGGAACTTGGATAAAAAGCCGACAGATGAGAAGCAGATTACTCGAAAGAAAAAGAAATTCCCACCGCAGCCTGAAAAAGATCTTCTTTTATTCATTGAACAGTATAGTCGGGAACTTGAGGATTGGCAACGCGATATCTTAACGATGATGCGTGAGGAAATGCTTTACTTCTGGCCACAACTTGAAACAAAGATCATGAACGAAGGCTGGGCTTCGTATTGGCACCAGCGTATTCTCAGAGAAATGGATCTAACTTCTGATGAAGCAATTGAGTTTGCGAAGCTTAATGCAGGTGTTGTTCAGCCATCAAAAACAAGCATTAATCCCTATTATTTAGGGTTAAAAGTCTTTGAAGACATCGAAGAACGCTATAATAATCCAACAAAAGAGATGTTAGAGCGCGGTGTAAAACCTGGATCAGGCCGAGAAAAAATCTTTGAAGTTCGTGAAGTAGAGTCCGATATTTCATTCATTCGAAATTATTTAACAAAGCAATTAGTATTACGTGAAGATATGTATCTGTTCCAAAAACAAGGCCGTGATTATAAAATTATTGATAAGCAATGGGAGCAGGTGCGCGATCAGCTTGTAAATATGAGGGTGAATGGAGGTTTTCCATATATCACCGTCAATGAGGGTGATTATCTAAAAAGTGGAGAGCTCTACTTAAAACACTGGTATGAGGATATTGAGTTAGACTTGAAATATCTTGAAAAAGTACTGCCATACATTTACCAACTGTGGGGCAGACCTGTCCACATGGAAACCATACTTGAGAATAAAACCGTTGTGTTTACGTATGATGGAAAGACGGTGCATAGGAAGTATATCTAAGATTGAAGAAGCTGCCATTTGGTGGCTTTTTTTGTGTATGTTAAAAGGTTCTGAAAAAGGTGACCTTCTTCACAGATTTAAAAGGGAAAATGAACTACAATAGAATGAAAATCGGGAGGGGAATAAAAGTGGATAGAAAAAACGTACCATTAGTATATTCATGTTCTGGCTGTTCATCAGCTGCACAAACCGCAAACACAATTGCGATAAAAATGGACCGCGACAATGTTGCAGAAATGTCCTGCATTGCAGGAGTCGGTGGTGATGTCAAACCCCTTGTTAAAACGGCAAAATCAGGACGTGATATCATAGCAATTGATGGGTGTCCACTCGCATGCTGTAAGCATATTTTAGCAAGACATGATATCGAAGCAAAGCATCATTTCGTCCTCACAAATTTTGATGTTCCAAAAAGACAACATGAAGATCCAGACCCTCAGCTTACACTACGTACATATAATCAGATTTTAGAACTAACCCTATAATTTTTAGCCATTGAGGCAGTTAGTCTTTTCAAGGAAAAGGACTAACTGCCTTTTTTTTGTGCAGCAGGAATCTAAAAACTTCCATAACGGATATACGGTTATTATAATGCTAGGGTGAAAATGAGAGAAACAAAGAGGATTGAGAAGATAATATTAATTGTCCGCGTTTACATGGCGGTTTCACAGAGCGGTACTAATCAGTTATACTATGATTTGTTCATGACGGACCCGACTTTCATGAGACTTGAAAGTCAATATAAAAAAATAGAAAGAGGTGCTGATTTGAAAAAATCAACATTTAAAACTGAATGGTTTGGGAATATACGAGGAGATATTCTTGCAGGGATCGTTGTTGCGCTTGCGCTCATCCCAGAAGCAATTGCCTTTTCACTGATTGCAGGAGTTGACCCAATGATTGGGTTATATGCGTCGTTCTGTATTGCAGTTACAATTGCGTTCGTTGGGGGAAGACCCGGTATGATTTCTGCGGCAACAGGCGCCACTGCATTGTTAATGGTAACATTAGTTGCCGATCATGGCCTCCAATATTTACTGGCTGCAACGATTTTAACGGGGATTATCCAAATTATCATGGGTGTGTTAAAGCTGGGAAAACTCATGAAATTTGTTCCACGCTCTGTTATGACAGGTTTCGTGAACTCACTTGCGATTCTTATTTTTGCTGCTCAATTGCCGCATTTTGCAGGTGAATCATGGCAAATGTATGCAATGGTAGCTGGAGCATTAGCGATTATTTATATCTTCCCACGTTTAACAAAAGCTGTACCGTCACCATTAGTTGCGATCGTAGTTATGACGATTGTTGCGGTCATGACAAATAGTGGAGTACGTACGATTGGGGATATGGGTGAACTCCCATCAACATTACCAATGTTTCTATTGCCTGATATTCCACTAAATGTTGAAACATTAAAAATCATTTTTCCATATTCTCTCTCCATCGCCATTGTTGGATTAGTTGAATCATTATTAACAGCTTCAATTGTTGACGATATGACAGATACGGAAAGTGATAAAAATAAAGAAGCACGTGGGCAAGGGATTGCGAATATTGTCTCAGGTTTCTTTGGAGGAATGGCTGGTTGCGCGATGATCGGTCAATCTGTAATCAACGTAAAATCGGGTGGCCGTGGAAGACTTTCTGCGTTTGTTGCCGGTACATTCTTGATGGTCTTAATCTTAGTGTTAAAGGACTTCTTAGTCCAAATTCCAATGGCAGCCCTTGTAGGGGTCATGTTCATGGTTTCGATTGGAACATTTGACTGGTATTCATTACGCACCCTGCATAAGGTCCCTATTACGGACACGATTGTAATGATTGTAACAGTCATCACTGTTTTACAAACTCACGACCTTTCAAAAGGTGTTTTAGTTGGGATCATTCTAAGTGCCATTTTCTTTGCTGCTAAAATTTCAAAAGTAACAGTTACAAGTCTAACTGCAAAGAATTCAACTAAAAAGGTGTACCATGTTTCAGGACAATTGTTCTTTGCATCCGTTACTGACTTTGTAAATGGCTTTGATTACAAAGAAGACGTGCAAGAAATTGAATTAGACCTATCGAATGCCCATCTTTGGGACGACTCAGCGGTAGGTGCGATTGATAAAATTGTGTTTAAATACCATCAAAATGGTGTAAAAGTAAACATTAAAGGCTTAAATACAGAAAGTAATAAATTAGTTGAGAAACTCGCTGTTTATAAGACGCCGAGCGCTCTTGATAAAGTGGCAAATCAATAAAAATACAAAACACGCTGTTTTTTTTACGCAGCGTGTTTTTTGTCGTGTGACCGGCATGGTTATATTAATTTTCTTTTTTTTGTTTTGCTAATTTTACTTTATCGACCGTTCCAGGAGGTTGTTCAAACCATTCATTCTGAATCATTAAATAGGCTATATCTTTTGCATATTGTGCAATCTCAATAGATAGTCTGTCATAATTCAATATTAAATCACTTCTTTGACTTGCTGCGGCCGCAGTCGCATAATTTCCGGTTCCTGCCGCAGTTAACATTCCCATATGAAACATCACCAGTTTGTCCGAAAATACTTCTGCTGTAGAATTCGTAATGGCTACGTCAGAAGAGGAGGGGGCTTGTGTATTATTATCAATTAAGGTCTTTGTGAATACTTTAACGTGTTTTTCAGAAATGTCTTTTCCTCGTAGCAACAGTTTTTGGACTTCTTTTCTAGGTGAAGATTGCGCAAAACTAATTGATAAAATTGCTCCAATTTGATTCGTTTGAATGTTCATATTCAAGTGAGAAATTTCTACAGAATTTAATGGGCGTTTATTAGTTAACGGATTTAAACCGCTAAAATATGTCTTACTGTCAACAAAATCCTTTTGGTGTGGATAATCTATATATGGTGAGCGAATAAATAATCCTTTTTCAAGTAGTACCTCCGAACTTTCATCATATAACTCAGCAGTTTTGTTTAATACATCCTTATAGAATTTTCGAATATCCCTTCTTGCACTCATCGATAAGAAACCACTAATACCTAACATACCGGCTTTAGACATATGATTAAGATAGGTAAGCATGAATGAATCCATATATAAGCGGGGGGCGTTTATATTCACATCGCTTTCAGAAAAACCATTTGGAATAGGCATGTTTTCCTCATGAAAAACTTCAGATATTTTTAAAATTACCTCGTCTGCAATGCCATGCCCTTTTTCAATAATTGATTTTACTTCTGTATCTTCAACTGTGTTTAAGAAGTATTTCATAATTTGAACCGACATACTATTTTGCATATAAGTAGTCCATAGGGAAGCTATTTCTGAAGAAGTAAGTTTAATCATTTTGACCGGCTTATGAGGCATTATTTACAGTCACTTCCTATAAATGTCAATTTTCAACTATTATGTAACAAATTGAAAAAAAGTATGCATGAGATGGCTAAATCATGGCTATCTTCCAAACGAACTACTGTGGCGAAAAGTTAAAATAGATGTTTTTAAAAAAGGTAGGTACTCGAAATCCTAATGGAATAGGAATCCCTTCCTAGTAAAAAATGAGAATAGATTCCTATATGAATAAGAACAACAGGTGATACTTTTTTCATACTATTTCCAGCAAAATAAGAGACAGGATAAATAGTAAAAAATTCAATCTAAAGCAGTAATATTTCAAGTAGGAATAATGGAGAACTAAAGATGAATCTAATTAAAATGTTTGAACAAAAGGGTTTTAGTGACGTAATCAATCTCGTAGCCTCAGCTTTTAATAGTTTAAAAGACATCCTATATATTATCCATGTAGATCAATTCGATTTTACATATATGTATGCAAATCAAGCGGGTCTTTCAGTCCTTAACACGGATCAATCCCTTTTCGGAAAACAGATGGAGGAGTTCCTGCCAAAAGAAAGAGCACTTTTTTTGAAACCGTTATACGAAAAAGCGGCTCATTCTAAACGGATTGTAACATTTGAAGAGGAAATAACACTTTCCAACGGGCAAGTTATAATCAATGAGACAGTACTAACGCCAATAGATGATGGAGAACATCAATATATTGTGGCTATTGTTAGGGATGTTACTGAAAAGACTTTAAGACTACAAGAACTTCAGCAATCAAAAAGAAAATTGGAAGAGAATAAACTAATGCTAGATTCCCTTATAACCAACAATGACGATGCTGTTCTAATGCTTGATACTGCTGGAATCTTTCATGAGATAAACCAAGCTGCAGAGAAGATTATAGGGTATCAGCCTAGTGAACTTATCGGTACCCATTTTTCAAAACTAATGACGCAAAAGGAATATGAAAAAATTCAAATGATCGAACAGCAAGTAACACAAGGGGAGACATTTAGGTATGAAACAAAAATTTACCACAAGAATGGCAACGAGATATATGTAGATGTGAAGAATATTCCGATTACAATCGAAGGAACCTTGACCGGATTATATGGGATTGTAAAAGACATTACTTCAAATAAAAGGGCTGAACAAGCAAGAAGGGAAAGTGAAGAGACTTTCCGTATTATCGCTGAAAATTCCGTTGACATTATAAAGGTTATCAATCCAGAGGGGAAAATTACGTATATTTCTCCTTCAGTTGAGGATATTCTAGGTTATCCTGTGAAAAAAAGGGTAAATGAATCCCTTTTTGACACAGTACATCCAGACGATTTTGAAAAAATAAGAGATATTTTTAAAAACTTAATTGAGACAAAGGAACATGTTGATATAGAAGTTAGACGTAAACATCTTGATGGTCATTTTGTTTGGTTACATTCAGACCTAATACCTGTATTAGATTCAGAAGGGGAATTAGAAAAAATCGTAGTTATCTCAGGGGATATCTCCGAATACAAAAGAAAAGTAAAAAAATTGGAGAAAATGGCCTTTTATGATTATTTGACGGGCCTGCCTAATCGGCGAATACTTCTAGAACGCCTTAATCAGTCCATGTATACAACAGATCGTACAGGAAAATTAACAGCACTACTTGTCTTAGACTGTGACAATTTTAAACAAGTAAATGATAGCTTCGGTCATGATATCGGAGACGAAGTGATTAAAGAATTCTCCAAACGTGTACGCAGAACGATTCGTGACACAGATACTCTTTCAAGAGTTGGTGGCGATGAATTTACAGTCGTTATTCCAGAAATAATGGACAAGCAGCAAGTCTTTGATATTTCGAACCGAATATTAGAAGCAGTGCATGCACCTATGGAAATAAAAGATCATGTACTACATCTTACAACCAGCATTGGAATTTCCTTTTATCCATTTCACGGTAAAGAAATGGCAGAATTGTTGAAAAAGGCGGACGAGAATCTTTATACATCCAAATCCTTAGGGGGAAATACATTTTCATATTAGAAAGATGTGTCATGATAACAAGGGGGATATAAAAATGGCAGGACTATCTTTTTTTAAACAGTTAACAAGATTTTCAAATGAGGATATATTTAGACCTAAAACAACGAATTATGAGATGGCTAATGAATTATATACTTTAAAAGCTTTGATTGATAATCATCCTCAAGCCGTATTAGCATTTGATGTAAATGTGAACATATTGCATTATAACCCTGCAGTACTAAAAACATTTGGATACAAAGAAAAGGAATTACCTGGTAAACTACAACAATATTTAAACGGAACTGATAAATACAAACGAAAAAAATGCCACCAATTTGCTTTACAGGGCAAAGTACAAAACTATCAAACATCCGTATCACATGCAAATGGAGAAACAATTTATATTGATGTTTCTTTAATACCTATCCAAAATAACGAAGGGGAGACCACTCTTATTTATGCGGTTGCAAAGGATATTACACTCTACGTTCGTCATGAAAAAGAATTGGAAAAAATAAAAGGTAGCCTTGAATTAGCACAAAAGGTTGGCGCAATTGGTAGTTATGACTATGATATTATCGAGGATGAGGCCTATTGGTCAAACCAAATGTATGTGCTTTACGGAATTAAAGAATTAGAACAATTTGTTCCAACATTTGAGAGTATTACGGAACTCGCTCATCCGGAAGATCGGGAAAAATTTGAACAAGCTGTTCTTTCAGCAATTAATGAAAGAAGAAATTTAAGTTTTGAATACACAATCCTTCGTAAGGATGGGACTACTATTCATGTATATAACCAAGCAGATGTAATCTTAGACGAAAATCAGAAACCTATTCGATTAATTGGTACCGTTCAGGATATTACGAAAAGAAAAACGGCAGAACTTAAGCTCAAAGAAAATGAAAATCTAATTGAACATATTTTTGATAATTTAGAGGTAGGCATCTGGTCTTTCAATATGAAAAAAGCTCAATATGAGTTGATATCTAAGGGGACCGAAATTATTACTGGGTATTCACCTTCTAATTTTTCGAATCGTCTATCCTGGGATTCTCTCATCCATCCAGATGATTATCCGGCTTACCAAGAACGGCATTTAAATATACACAAAGGGCAGAATTTCAATCATCAATACCGGATTATTCATCGAAACGGTGAAGTAGTATGGGTTCATGAACAGGTATTGCCTGTTTTTGACGAAAATAATAAGATCGTTAGGCTGGATGGGATCGTTTCAAATATCACTGAGCAAAAAGAATATGAAAAAAGAATTCAATATTTAGCTTTCCATGATTATTTAACCAAACTGCCTAACCGTATACTTTTTGAAGAAAAAGTGAAAGAACTTATTACGTTATCAAACAATGACAAAAAACACTTTTCAATTTTATATATTGATTTAGATCGCTTCCGTAATATTAATGAATCACTTGGACACCACATCGGAGACAAATTACTTTATGAATTTGGTCAAAGAGTGAATATGTTGTTAAAGAAAAACTCTTTATTTGCAAGATTAGGCGGAGATGAATTTGGCGTTATCATATGGGATTATGAAGAATCAGATGACCCGATTACTATTGCAAAGTTAATCATTGATTGTCTTGACCTACCGTTTTTTATTGATGATTTTGAATTACTAATTACGACGAGTGTTGGCATAAGTAGTTTTCCCGAAAATGGGAAAACGATAGAGGAAATAATAAAAAATGCAGATGCCGCTTTGTATCGGGCAAAAGCAACAGGGAAAAATACGTATCATATTTACTCGTCCTCATTAAGTATCAACTCCTTCAAGCAGTTTTATCTTGAAAGAGATTTAAGAAAAGCGATTGAAAAAAATCAATTAGTTGTCTATTTCCAGCCAAGAGTAGATTCTAGTACAGGGAAAATAGTGAGTGCGGAGGCATTAGTCCGTTGGGAGCATCCTGTATGGGGACTCGTATCCCCACTTGAATTTATTCCGCTTGCAGAAGAAACAGGTTTTATTAATGAAATTGGAGATTGGGTTTTCGCCAATGTATGCCAAAGTTTAAATAAATGGAAACAACAAAACTATGAAGTGGTGCCAATTTCCGTTAATATATCGGCAAAGAGATTCTTAAAAAGCGATTGGAAATCAAAATTAATCCATACATTGGATAAAAGTGAAATCAATCCATCATTAATAGAATTTGAAATTACCGAAACAACAATGATCAAACATGAAGAAACAGTAAAATCGGCTTTACAATTTATAAAGAGTCTCGGGGTTAAAATTGCACTAGATGATTTTGGAACGGGGTATTCCTCCATCACGTATTTAAAAGATTATCCAATTGATACAATCAAGATTGATCAATCTTTTACAAAACATATTGCAAAAACAAATAATGTCGAAACTATTATAAAATCACTTATTTTTATGGCTAAAGGGTTAAATATGAATGTTGTAGCAGAAGGTGTTGAAACAATCGAGCAGTTATCATTTTTGAGACAGCAAGAGTGCCAAGAAATTCAAGGCTATATCTTTAGCAAGCCAGTTCCAGAGGAAACGTTTCAAAACTTACTAAGCAAAATGATTTTAAAGCCAACCTTTAATAGCAACACCGCAAAATTCCTAAATAGAAGACGTTATTACCGGATCAATCTTTTATTCCCGATTAGTTCAAAGATGACACTAACAACAATACTTGGGAATATGGTTGAATTAGGAAGCACAGAAGTCTTAATTGAAGATATTGGACCGGGTGGGTTAAGGTTTCTGTCAACCATTCATTTACCAGTTCGTCCGGATATTATGTATCAATTCAAAACAAAGATTATGGGTGAAATGATTACCTTAAATGGTTATGTTGTTTGGAAAGAAGAGGTAAAAGGAGTATTCCAATATGGAATAAAGTTTAAAATGGAGGAGAGCCAAAGAGATGATCTTGTAAAGTTTCTAAATCATTTTTCTCTTCAATTAAGGAATAACCCATTTGTTCCAAACTGTGATTTTGTGAAAGAAGAGAAAATTTGTTATTTAAAAAGAGCAACCCAAGAAGAGTGAAAGCGGGGGTGCTCTCTCTTTTTTGTTTGAATGGAAAAATATAGTCTTATTTACACTTATATAAAATTCCACCAGTCCTATAATTGTGTTATTCTATTAAAAGATATGTCAAAATATGTATGACCAGAGGGGTAGGGATGACATCGGTGGAAAAAATAAATATTCTCTTAGTGGATGATCGCCCTGAGAATCTATTAGCTTTGGAGGCAATTATTGAAAAAGATAACTACAACCTCATAAAAGCCTATTCTGGAGAAGAAGCATTAAAGTATCTATTAAAATACGAATTTGCTGTCATTTTATTGGATGTTCAAATGCCAGGAATAGATGGAATTGAGACTGCCAAAATAATCAAAGCACGTGAGAAAACGAAAAATATTCCACTTTTATTTATCACTGCTAATAATATGGATTCGGATCATATTTTTAAAGGATATTCAGTTGGTGCTATTGATTATATCCTAAAACCAGTTGACCCAATTATATTAAAAGCAAAGGTAGATGGCTTCGTAGAAATCTATGAAATAAAGAAACAGCTAATAAAACAAACAGAATTATTATCTAAAAAAAATAGTGAAATTGAATATGTTGCCTTACATGATTATTTAACAGGTTTACCGAATCGTAGAATGTTACAGGATGAATTAGCGACTTTGGTGGCAGAAGCCAAAAAAATGAATCAAGATTTAGGGGTCATTGTTTTAGATATCGATTACTTTAAGTATGTTAACGATTCACTTGATTTTAATACGGGTGATCGGGTGCTTCAAGAACTCGCAAAACGCTTAACAAGGACAGTAAGGGATTGCGACTTTATTGCGAGATTTGGTGGTGATGAATTCTCCATCATTTTACCGAATACAGATCGTGAGGAAACGCTAGAACTTGCTATTAATATTCATCATGCTTTCAATGAACCATTATATATTGATCACTATGAATTGTTCTTTACTGCAAGCATTGGATTAAGTATTTTTCCTTATGATGGAGAAGACCCGGCTACCCTCATTAAGAACGCGGGTACTGCCATGTTCCGTGCAAAGGAACAAGGGAAAAATAACTATAAACTGTATCACTCTGGAATGAATCTTCAGTCATATCGTACATTTATCATGCAAAATGATTTACGTAAGGCGATTGAGCGAAATGAACTATCACTTGTGTATCAACCACGCATGGAATTGGAGACAGGAAATATTAAGAGTGCAGAGGCTTTGTTACGTTGGGATCATCCAAGGTGGGGAAAAATCCTTCCTGGTGAATTTATTTCACTGGCAGAAGAATCAGGGCAAATCATTGAACTCGGTGAATGGGTTCTTTTAACTGTTTGCAAGCAAATAAGAACTTGGATTGATATGGGCTTAACACCAAAAAGAATTGCGATTAATTTCTCTGCACAGCACTTTCTTCAAAAGGACTTAGTAGAAAAAATGAACCGGATTTTAATAGAATATGACGTAAAACCTGATTTGATTGAAATTGAAATTACAGAATCAGTCATCTTAGGTAACGAAACGGTAGTATCCAAAACGCTTCATCAATTAAATGATACAGGAGTAAAGGTAAGTATTGATGATTTTGGAACAGGTTATTCGTCACTTAGCTATTTAAGACGTTTCCCCATTCATGCATTAAAGATTGATAAAACATTTATTGACGAAATTACAGGGGAATCACCTGAAGAAACAATATTGACTGAGGCAATCATAACACTTGCTCATAATTTGAATATGACGGTTATTGCTGAAGGGGTAGAGTCAGAGCAGCAAATGGCAGCTCTACGGAAATTTAAGTGTGAAGAGATACAAGGATATTTTATTAGCCCTCCTTTAGTAACGGATAAATTTCAAGAGTTTCTTTCAGGGAATAATGAAGCTGCTTGTAAAATCGAAGGTAATAATAGTATTCAAAAGGACGTACCTACATTTGATGACCTTGGTGAACTTGCAGCTATTCAAAATCCCAAAATTTTTGATGGTGCAATCAATATGACAAAGGAAACCTTCTCGATTACAGCAAGAGAAATGGATGTGTTTGAACTCCTTTTATCAGGCTTAACCAATAAGGAAATCTCCGAAAAATTATTTATAAGTGAACATACCGTAAAAAATCATATAACCCGGATTTTCCAAAAATTAAATGTAACGGATCGTGTACAGGCCATTGCATTGGTATATAAAACATGTTTTGAGATTGGGGAGCCGCAGTTTAGAAAATAATTGTTACGCAGAAAGGAGCCCTTTATGAAAATCAGAACCAAATTATTATTAGGGCTAAGTACATTACCCATTCTTCTCATCGTTCTTATCGCGATTGGATTTTCTCAAATCTCGAGTCTGAATAAAATGAATTCTACTCTAGAATCAAACTATGAATTAACGATTTTAGCAGAAGAAACACATCGTGATATTAAGGATGAAGGCATTCGATTACGCAATCTTGTCGTTTTTAATGATGAGGCAACAATTCAAAAAGAACTAGCAAAATTGCAGGAATTGAATCAATCTATTTTATCAAATATCGCATTAATCGAGGGAAAGACTGACACAGAAGAACAAAAAAACTTAATACGGAAACTTAAAGATACAAATGCTGACTTTAATGTTTATCAACATGAGTTAATCGAACTTATTAATGCAGGGAAGAAAGACGAAGCTCGCGATTTAATTGATGAGAGTTCAGTCGACCTTCATGAAGAATTTTTTACCATTCTTACTGATATTACAAATTCTTTGGAGGAAACACAGGAAGCTTCATTAAACAATATCGTTTCGGAGTTTAAACGCGAATTAATGATTAGTGCTCTTATCTTAATTATTAGCGTTATTTTTATCATGAGTCTTCTTTCAAAAAGCGTGTGGACACTGACTTCAAAGTTAAATAAAGTCTCAATAGTGATGAAACAAGTAGCAAATGGCAGTTCTAATCTAAGTACCAAGGTTGCAGTGATATCCAATGATGAAATTGATGAAGTAGCAAGCTCATTTAATCAAATGACAGATTCGTTAGAAGAACAAAAGCAGAAAGAAGAGGAGTTGATATGGGCTAAATCTAATATTGCTGAAATTACAACAAGTCTTAGTGGCATTCATGATTTAAATACTTTAGCCCAAACTTTCCTTTCGAAGGTTGTTCCACTCGTCGAATCAAGTCATGCTGTATTTTATGTAAAAGATTTGGAAGTTGAAGATGAAACAGATCGTTATACATTGCTTGCATCTTATGCATTTAAGGAGAGAAAGAATTTCTCCAATACAATCCGTTCAGGGGAAGGCCTTATTGGACAAGCTGTCCTTGAAAAATCTCCAATTATTCTAACCGATGTCCCTTCAGACTATGTCCGTATAAACTCAGGCTTGGGGGATGCATCACCTCTAAATATATACGTATTACCGATTGTTTTTGAGGGGGATGTAAAGGCAGTCGTCGAGTTTGCCTCCTTCAAATTATATAGTGAAACACAACAAAGCTTCTTAGAAGAAATGATTAATGGTCTAGGTATTATCATCGAAAGTGTGATGGGTAGAATTAGACTTGCTAGATTACTAGAGGAATCTCAAACACTAATGGAGGAAGTTCAAGCACAATCTGAAGAACTTCAGGCACAACAAGAGGAATTAAGGACTACGAATGAAGAACTTGAGGAGCAAACACAGGCACTTCGTCAGTCAGAGGAAAAACTTCAAGCTCAACAAGAAGAGCTTGAACAAACAAATGCAGATTTAGAAGAAAAGGCAAAGAACTTAGCAGATCAAAATAAGAAATTTGAACAAACGAATCGAGAAGTTGAAGCTGCGAGAGCAGAGTTAGAGGAAAAAGCAAAACAGCTTGCATTAAGTTCGAAATATAAGTCTGAATTCCTTGCAAATATGTCTCACGAGCTAAGAACACCATTAAATAGCTTACTCATTTTATCGAAGCTTTTAACGGACAATTCAGATGGGAACTTATCCGCAAAACAAGTGGAATATTCGAAAACCATCTATTCAGCAGGAAATGATTTACTAGCACTAATAAATGATATCCTGGATTTAGCAAAGATTGAATCCGGAAAAATGGAAGTCAATCCGAGCCAAGTTCTAATTGAAGATTTAGCAGACTTCGCAGAAAGAGGCTATCGACCAATTGCGAATGAAAAGGGTCTGCAGTTTACGATCGAAGTCAAAAAAGATGTTCCTTCCTATCTTTATAGTGATGAACAAAGGATTCAACAAGTATTAAGAAATCTATTATCAAATGCGTTTAAGTTTACACAAGTAGGGGAAGTCAAACTAGAAATTTCTTACAACCGATCAATCAAAGGAGACCCTCATTTTGCTTTTTCAATAACGGACAGTGGCATTGGAATTCCACCCGAAAAACAAGGACTTATTTTTGAAGCGTTCCAGCAAGCAGATGGTACAACGAGCCGAAAATATGGCGGTACTGGCTTAGGATTATCGATAACTAGGGAAATTGCGACTCTCTTAGGCGGGGAAGTTATCTTAAAAAGTGAAGAAGGTAAGGGTAGCACGTTTACATTTATTGTTGGTGAATACCAAAATGGGACAGAGCAACAAAAGGCTATTAAAGAGGTTGCTACATCAAGCGAGCAGCCAATTGAAGTTTTGCCTAAAAAGGCAATTACTCAAATAGTTGAACAAGAAACTCAAATGATTGATGAAAATAGCAAGATCAAAAGGCTCTTACTTATTGACGATGATCCCTTACAACGAAATGCTCTTATGGAGTATATAGGAGATATGGATATTATCATTAAGGCTGTTTCATCAGGCTTTGAGGCAATCGAGGAATTAAAGGTTAGCTCCTTTGATCTCATTATCTTAGATTTAGGGCTACGTGATACGAATGGCTTTGATTTACTAGCAAAAATTAAGAATTCCCACCATCACGAAGATATTAAAGTGTTAGTATATACAGGACGTGATCTATCTTCGAAAGAGGAACTCCTCTTAAATAAGTATGTTCATCAGATTATCATTAAAGATGAACATTCACCGATGAGGTTAAAGGAAGAGATTTCATTGCTACTGGATCACAATGATTCAGAGGAGGATGGGATAGAGTTTCTTTCCACGAAGCCCATTGGAGAACAAACTGGCCTGAATGGAAAGAAAATTCTTCTTGTCGATGATGATGTACGAAATGTATACGCAATTTCAAGTATCCTTGAGATGTATGGAATGAATGTGGTTTTCGCCGAAAATGGCATTGAGGGAATCGAAATCATACAGCAACAAACAGATATAGACCTTGTGTTAATGGATATTATGATGCCTGAAATGGATGGGTATGAGGCAATTAAAAGGATTAGAGAGTTTTCGGAATTCAGTTCGCTACCTATCATTGCTTTGACAGCGAAGGCCATGAAGGAAGATCGTGAGAAATGTATGGAAGTAGGGGCATCAGATTATATTGTTAAACCGATTAATCCTGATCAACTCATTTCATTAATGAAGGTTTGGTTATATTAAGGAAAGGACCTTTCGCACCATGAATACTCCATTTGAGAACCAATCGAGCTACATCGAATCGAGAACTAGCTCAGAACTTGAAAAAATTGAAATTGAATTATTGTTGCAAGGTCTTTATAAATGGTGTGGCTATGATTTTCGAAGCTATGCGTACAATTCTATAAGAAGAAGAATTCTTCACCGTGTTGAAGCTGAAAAACTTTCGAGTGTTACCGGGCTTCTTGAGAAAATTTTGCATGATTCAGCTTGTTTAAGAAGATTAATAGGGGATTTCTCTATTAACGTAACCGAAATGTTTCGAGATCCTTTATTCTTTTTAGATTTTCGAGAAAAAGTAGTTCCTTTACTACGGACCTACCCATCCATACGAATCTGGCATGCTGGATGTTCAACAGGGGAAGAAGTTTATTCAATGGCAATTTTACTTCTTGAAGAGGGACTCTATGAGAAGACAAAGATTTATGCGACAGATATTGATGCAGAAGCGTTAAAAGTTGCAAAATCGGGGAGATATCCGATCGAAAATATGAAAAAGTATACAAAGAATTACTTACAGTCTGGAGGGCATAATGCCTTTTCAGACTACTATACGGTAAAAGATAGTAGAGTAAAGTTTCATTCGCAGTTATCCAAAAACATTGTATTTGCTCAACACAACCTGGTTACAGACCAATCATTCAATGAATTTCACGTCATTTTATGTAGAAATGTCCTGATCTATTTTAATAAGGAATTGCAAAAGAGAGTCCATAAATTGTTTTACGAAAGCCTTGCGATGTTTGGTATTCTTGGTCTTGGTGATAAGGAGACGATTTACTACACCGACAAGCAAGATTTTTACGAAGAAATTAGCCCAAAACAAAAATTGTATAAAAAGGTGAAGTAATGTGAAACTTCAATCTGTGGGAGAAGTTTTACTGTTAGTTGCTGCGGGATAAATGATAAAGGTTGCTTTTTAAATGAAGCAACCTTTTGTCTATGGTTTTTACGCTAAAGCATCTTCTTTACTAATGGCAAGGATAATCTTTCTTATGAGTAATCCAAGTAAAATCCCTGGAATAACACAAATCATTGGGAAAAAGACGGGTCCAAATGTGATTCCAAAAAAGATCGCTTTCGGTGCCACCATTAATCCAACCGTCACACAATAAGCGGAAAAGGCAAATGGTAAAAAGGAATAGGGTGCTTTTCCACCACCAGCTTCCTTAAATGCATCCCACATGGCGAAGAAGTAAAGACAGGGGTAAAACATGAGCCACCCATAATCAATAGATCCTAGTGCTTGTTGGGTTTCACCTAAGAAGCTAAGCATAATTGCTTCATTAAAATTTGCACAGGAATTGACCAAGAACTCTAAGAAAATAAAGGTAAGTCCTTTCACATATTGTTTATTTAATAATTGTCCGAACCCCGGTAATGCAATACTCCAAAAAATACGTTCTACAGCCTTCACATTCGTTTTATCCACCACACTTCAATTTCTATATACATATTTTCTTATATTTCCCAGTTAATTATTCATTTAATTTTCCTTTAAAAAAAGCACCTGAAAATACAGGTGCTTCATTTTGAATTTACATATGCTCATTTGGTGGCGCAGGCATCCCGTGAATGTTGGTTCTGTCAGTATTATTGTTCTCAGGTGATGGCTCTTGAAATGATGGTTCTGCAGGTTGATTAACCGCTGCATTCACTTCGGGTTGAACCTGTGTGGGTTCGACTTGTTGTGAATAGGCGTCACCGTTTTGATTAGAATAGTTTTGCAAGCCATCCGGTTGAGCCTGGTAGCTTTGATACTCATTTTGTTCAAAATTTGCTGGGTTCGAGTTATTTTGTTGCACATTTTGAAATTGTTGTGGTTGGTTGACGTTCATTTGTTGCTGAGGGTATCCTTGTGATGGCTGTTCATGACCTGGATATTGATTTTGTTGCGGTGTATTTTGTTGGCTTGTAGACGGTTCATTTGGATTTTGAAGTTGTTGAGCAACTTGTGTAATCGCCTCTGCTGGTGTATCTGGAATTTTATCGAAAAATCCTTTTCCTTTATCCGGATTCGAGATAATCCCTAGTGCGGCAAGAAAACCGATAATGGCTGTCACATATGTTTCCCACGTTGTTAAATCGATTTGCATACCTAAATCTTTTAACACCATATATAAAATTGATGCAAGAGAGACCCATAATCCGTAATTTTTCCATTTCATATGCTGATAACTCCTTTAAATAGTCTCCTTACATCTTATTCGGATTTTTTAAAAAACGTGCACAATGTTGGTTAGGTTGTACTATTAACAAAAAGACGCCTCTAAAAATGGGGCGTCATAGCTGCTGATTCATCTTGCAATCTTTCTAATATTCTTCTCTTGCGGTATAACATATTACCAGTCTCGGTTAAATCCTGGATCATGGACCGATTAGAGATGGCTCCGAAAATAATTCCTGCGATCGGTATCATTTGAAGTAGCTTTTTCCAACCAAATTGATCGCGGTACGTATACACAACCTCACGCCAACCTTGTAGTTGCGACATCATTTCATTTGAAGAACTTCTGCCGTGATAAAAAGTGGATAGTTCCTTTAAGATTGCTTGCTTTCCAACAACATCTGCGGAAGAAAACTGTAAGCATTTAATAATAAAAATTCGTTCGTTTTTTTCGTTAGGATCATATCCGTGAATGATGGCTATTTCTTGAAGTGTTTTTAATGACATCCCAAGCAAGGCGGGGATATCAACTGCAAGTGTAAAAATCCCACCGATTCCTGTAGTTGCTCCTTGAAGTGTTGCCACCTTCGTCCATTTTTCGGCATGTTCATGACTCGCTTCGATCATGGCTTGAAGCGGAATTTTTTCAATATCTGAGATACTTTCAACCTGAGTATTTGCTTTCTTTTCAACAAGATTTAAAATCGCTTTTTCTTGAATGAGATATTTGCCACCGGTTTGAATATAGCTTCCAATTTCATCGAGGAGCAGACCTATTTTTTCGTGGATAAACTTTGGAGTCAGTTTATCCAGTATTTTAAAAGGGATTCGACCGATTCGTTCCCAAAACCATAATCCACTTTGGCTTTTTTCCCAAGCTTCTATCTTCGTTAATTCATCTTCAAGCAGCTGTTTCGATTCCATTTACATACCCCTTTCATTCTTAATTGCTATTGTGTATTACGTATTTATGTATGAATGGTTTCAAAATATCAAGGAGCACATTTAAAATGAACGAAACAAAGCCAGGCTTTACACATAAAACCTGGCTTTTAGTATGCTTTTATTTTTTTAACACGTCATGGTCAACATAACGTTCACCATTCATTTCACTGATTACATTAATTGCTACCTTAGCACCGTCACCAGCCGTAATAATGGTGTGAACACTTACACCTGCACATGTACCTGCAGCCCAAATGCCGTCAACATTTGTTTTTCCAGATGCATCCACATCAAGAACGGTTTTAATACGAGGCTCAATACCATCTTTAGTTGCAACGCCTGCAGCTGCAGCGACATCAGTTAGAGCGCCTGTTGCAAAAATAACGTATTTTCCTTCGTACTCACCATTTTCAGTGACAACCTTAAAACCGATTTCAGATTTTTCCACAGAAGTTACGGCTTGTTGAACCACTTCAGCACCAAATTTTGCTGCTTGTTTTTGCCCAGTTTCCACTAAATCTGGACCTTCAATTTCCATAACGCCATAATGGTTTTCGACCCATGCACGTTTAGTCATACCTTTATCACTATCTAAAAGTAATGTTTTCTTTCCAGCTTTTGCAGTAAATAAAGCTGCACTCGCACCAGCAGGGCCAGCTCCAACAATCACAATATCAAACATTGTACAAGCACTCCTTTATGTAAAATAGTATCCAATGATAATTATACCCATTTAAACCATGCCAATCTAATTTTTTGCTTAAAAAAAGGGATAAAAAGGAATCCACTTTTACCCCTGCATTGTTTCTGAAGTTTGGTTATAGGTTTGCTTCGTTTGTACCACCATTTTCGTGCTTCGATCATGAAGAAAATAATAAAGCACAATCCCTAATAGCACATAAAAGCCACTAAAGAAATAAAACGTACCAAGCCCGATTTTCGCACTAAGAAGGCCAACTACGGATGATCCTAAACCGATCCCTGTATCATAAATGGATAAGAAAGTAGCTGTTGCTGTACCTCTTCGTCTTGGCGCCGCAGCTTGAACCGCAATGGTTTGGAAGCTTGGAAATAACGTTCCCCAGCCTAAGCCGATTAAGGCAGCTGCTACTAAAAACGTAACGGAAGTTGATGAAGTTCCAAGGAATAGCATTCCAATTGCAAAGACCACAATCGACGGATAGATAATTTTATTTGCGCCATATTGATCAAACCATCTTCCAGTGAAAGGTCTTGAAAGGATAAGTACGACTGCATATACCATGAAAAAGAAACTTGAAACCTCTAATAATCCAATTTCCTGTGCATATACAGACACGAAAGATAAAAGGGAGGAGTACACAATTCCTAATAATCCACCAACAATTGAGATTTTTATCGCAGGTACCTCGAAAAGGTCTCCAAAAGATAATTTTGTTTTCATTGATTTTTGTTGTGTTGCTTTTTCTTGTGCTCTTGCAGGTACTTTAACAAAATAACCTGTCACTAATGCCAGGATTGCACAAATCGCACCAACGATAAATACGCTATCCATTCCTGATTGGTTCATAAGTGTTAAGCCTAAAAATGGACCAATGACCATTGCTAGGTTGTTTGACATGATAAAATACCCCATTCCTTCACCTTTACGTGAATCTGGGATAATGTCTGCAATAATTCCTCCAGCAGCTGTTGTTGCCATTCCGAATCCAATCCCGTGAAATAAACGTAAAAGTAAAACGGAATAAATCGATGGAGTAAAGAAATAGAAAAGCGATGAAATCATGAAAATAAGTAAGGAAAGAGAAAGGACTTTCTTTCTTCCGATGGTATTAAGCCATTGTCCCGCAAATGGACGGATGATGATGGCGGAGAATAAAAAGACTGTAATCATGAGTCCTGCTTCTAACTCATTACCGCCTAGATCATTTAATGTGTAAACCGGTAATGTAACCAATAAATAATAAAACGTCAAAAATACAAAGAAATTACTAAGAGAAAGATTGAGAAAGTCTTTCGTCCAAAGCTTTTGTTTCTCCATGCTGTCTCCTCCTGTTGTTATTGGGTAATCTGATGGAACCATTGGTTTAAAAGCTCTTGAAGTTGGTTCTGCTTTTCTTTTGGGAAATTCCCGACTAACCTTTGATTCATTTCGATCATGGCCTGTTCCCAGTTTGGAAACTCAGCTAATGCTTTTTCAGTTAGTTCAATTTGTTTCGTGCGTTTGTCTGTTCCTTGGATCTGCCTGACATATCCAAGCTTAACAAGCTTTTGAATGTTTCTTGTCATTGGTGGTGCTTCAACAGTTAAATAATCACATAACTCTGATTGTGTTGAGGTCCCTTTTGTTTTTAAAACAAATAAAACGGACCATTGTGCGCTAAATAGTCCGAAGGGTTCCAACGTTTCATTCACATGTTTTGTAAGTTGACGTGACAGCTGATGCACGGCGTGAAACAGTTCATGACCTGTCTGCATAAAATCACCTCAATGCATAAATTTTCACAAATTAGTTACCTAGGTAACTATATCATCTTTTCTGTTATAAAAGCAAGTGGGAAGATAAAAACAATATTGCATAGGATAATTCACTTGCATAAATCAAAAACTAACCGCAACGAATTGAATTAGGGGGACTATTACGTGATATCTAAAGAAATTGTTTCCATTTTACAAGAGAAGATCAAGCTTATTGAAAGAGGAGATAAGGCCATCTATCTAGTTGGGCCAATCAAGCTTCCTGTCAATTTAGATGGGGAGACTGTCCTTTTCAACTGGTATTGTTGGCTTCTCTGTGATGAAGTGACACTTGATGCCAATCGGATCATTGAAAAACTTTCATCTACAAACTTAGCTGAAAGGCAGCAATCAAGTGTTTTAGTATACGGAGATTTCGAACAAGCCAATGAGGCTTTGATTCGGATGCACAGTATATGCCACACAGGTGATATTTTTGGAAGTAAACGTTGTGATTGTGGATATCAATTAAAACAATCAATGAGAATCATTGTTGATCACGGGGTAGGGGCATTGTTTTACCTAGCTAATCATGAGGGGCGTGGGATTGGGTTATTCAGTAAAGCGATGGCTTATATTTTGCAGGAGAATGGCTTGGATACAGTTGAAGCCAATATTCAACTAGGGTTTAAGGCTGATGCTAGAAATTATGATGATGCTATACGTGTGCTGAAAACATTGAGAAGCAAACCCGTTTCATTAATAACCAATAATCCAAGAAAAATGAACGCTTTAAAGGAGGCTGGAATGAATGTTTCTGAGCGGATGCCAATCTGGGGAGATGTCTCCGATTATAATCGAAAGTATTTGAGGACAAAAATAGAAAAAGCCGGACACTTAGTCGAAATGGCACAAGATGAACAACCATTTTAACGTATAATGAGCTAACCTTAAGTAGGCTAGCTCATTTTTAATCATACGGAAAATTTTCCCCTTCTGTATTTCGGAAGGGAGGAAGAAATTGAATGACAATAACTACAGGTAACAAATATCCGATTAATGCCTCAACAATGGCGACAGCCCGTGAAATTCCAAATGGGGTGACATCGCCATACCCAACCGATAAAAGGGTTATGGCACTAAAATACAAGGATCGAGTTACGACATCAAGTGATTGCTCCTGATGTGAATCAGATGCGTAATGGTCATGCACCGCACCAAGATCAAGTAAGTCCAACAAAATATATAAAATGGCGAATGTTAATAACGTATTAAGATACACAACGATAAAAATCAACGCTCGATACAAGGTCTTCCGCCGATGAATAAACGACTTCATCCTACTCACATCCTTAAAGACAGCCTTTCTACATGTATATTAAAAAAACAGTAGAATAGACTAGCCTCCAGGATCCGTCTCCTGTCAAAAATAAAACTCGGCAAACTTTTCCGAGTCGGGAAAAAGGGGTTGCTTATTTATTAACGGGTTCCGTTTTGAGGTGCAAACAGACCAATTATCATATTAAGACGCATAGGGTTTCTAAGGTCAAATCACAGTAAAAATCATAGTCAAACGCTTTAGAGAAATAAAGTCAGTAAATATTCGGACAAAGGAAAGCCGAAACATCGCTGTTATGTCCGAACTCGAGGCATCTTCAGACAAGGGAAAGCCAAAACATCGCGGTTATGTCTGAAGTCGAGGCATCTTCTGACAAAGGAAAGCCGAAACATCGCGGTTGTGTCTGAAGTCGAGGCATCTTCGGACAAGGGAAAGCCAAAACATCGCGGTTGTGTCTGAAGTCGAGGCATCTTCAGACAAGGGAAAGCCAAAACATCGC
>NZ_SLUB01000038.1 GCF_004799755.1 Bacillus timonensis
GGACTATCACCAGGAAATCACGAAAGTGCTGGAAAAAGAAAAAGTACACGTGCGGTGAAAGGAAACCCTCATATTAAGTCAGCGTTATGCGAGGCAGCCTGGGCAGCTTCAAGGAGTCGGAATACAAGGTTATCTGCTAAATATTGGTCATTGGCTGCAAGGAGGGGGAAGAAAAAAGCACTCGTTGCCATTGGACATCGAATGCTTACAATCATCTATCACATGCTAAAGAACAAAGAACCCTACCACGAGTCAACAGTAAATTAGCAGTATAGACAAACAATAGAAATATTATTCGAGTAACCATAAAAATTAGGTAGCTCTGCTTTCCTATTGTCAAAATTAAGTTAGTATTAGGATAAACAGATCGGGTGAGATTTAAACCCGGGGATTATTTTCACAGAAAAAAAAAGGAGAGGTATAGTTTCCTAACGGGTTCTGATACAGGGTGCAAAACGGTAAATCACATAACGTTTTTAGCGTGAATTCACACACAATTCACGCTTTAATTTTCTTGTTATAATAACGTTTAATCTTTTTAGATGATACCTCGACTTTGTACACAACCGCGATGTTTTGGCTTTTCCTTGTCTGAAGATGCCTCGACTTCGGACACAACCGCGATGTTTTGGCCTTCCCTTGTCAGAAGATGCCTCGGCTTCGTACACAACCGCGATGTTTTGGCTTTCCTTTGTCCAAATATATACTGATTTTATTTCTCTAAAGCGTTTGACTTTGATTTTTACTGTGATTTGACCTCAAAAACCCTACGCGTTCTTAATATGATAATTGGTCTGTTTGCACCTAAAAACGGAACCTGTTAATAGTTTCCTATACCCCTTTAGCCACTCCGAATAGCTCATTTAAAATGGTGATTTTCTTATTCGTATATTCCATAAAATTGTCGTTATAGGATTTTGGATCCTTTGGGTTTGCAAACTGCGTAATTTTTCCTGTTACTGGGTCCACAAATTTACTTGCTGCACCACAACCAAATCCAATGATTGTTTGCATTTCTTCCATGATCATAATATTATAGATGCTCTCTTGACCTGGAAGTGAGTAGCCCACATTTTCTAGGTTACCAAGAATGTTTTTCATTCGATATAAATAGTAAGGTACATAGCCATGTTCCTTTGTCCAAGTAGAAGCATTGTTCATCATCTCGGTAATTTCATCACGACCTGCAACCTTATATTTTTTCTTGTTTCGTGTCATTTCGGATGCACGCTTAAAAGATAAGGTATGGACAGTTAATGACTCTGGCATCAGCTTTTCTGTTTCAGAAAGTGTATAGTCGAACTCTTCCACTCCTTCACCAGGCAGACCAATGATTAAGTCCATATTAATATTATTCATTCCCATGTTTCTTGCGAGATGGAATTTTTCAATGGTTTCTTCCACTGTGTGATGACGGCCAATCGCTTTTAATGTTTCTTGAATATAGGACTGTGGATTAATACTGATTCTATCAATATTCCACTTTTTAAGTACGTCGAGTTTATCTGGTGTAATTGTATCAGGACGCCCCGCTTCAACCGTGATTTCACGGATGTGTTGAACATCTGGGAAGGACTGATACATTTCTTCATAAAGCATGTCCATCTCTTCAGCTGTAATACTAGTTGGGGTCCCACCACCATAATAGACGGTGGTTATTTTAATCTTGTTCTCTTTTAACCAACGCCCTATTTCGCGCATCTCATAATGGAGACCCCCAAGGAATGAATTGACTGAACCTTGTCTTCCATTGATTGCATATGCCGGGAATGTGCAATAAGCACACTTTGTTGGACAGAAAGGAATCCCAATATAAATACTCACTTCATTTTGTAGTTGATATAAATCTGGAACCATCGTGAGTTGACGGTCGACAATTTGCCTCATTAATTCGATTTTTTCATCGGTAATTAAATAATCCTCTTTTAATTGTTTGTGAGCTACCTCTGGTGACACACCTTCTTGGATCTTTTTGTGTAACAGCTTTGTGGGACGCACACCAGTAAGCATTCCCCATGGCTGAGTTATGTCTGTGAAATCCTGCATTACCATTACATAGACATGTGAGACTGCTTGTTTAATCTTTTTAAAAAGCTCTTTTTCATTCTCAAATGGAGGAAAATCTTTACGATAATTTCCAACGTAATCATTGCCAGATTTCAGATCAATAAGTTTCGCTTTTGAGGTAATGAAAGGATGGTTATATTCATATTGAAAATCTACTAATAGATCAGGATTTTCTAATTCTGTAATGGAAATTTCACTTTCCTCGAAAAATAAGTTTGTAATGAGCTGTAGCGGACGAATAAATCGCTCATCCTCAAGCCCCTTGAACAAAATACGCATAGTTTGCCTCACCTTTTCAAAAAATTAGCTCCTATTAGTGTACAGAATGTTCGTTTTTTAATCAATATGAGAATATTGGTTGGATTTTGAGTTGGATAGTAGTTGGCCCTCCATGATCTATCGGCGTTAACTCATTTTCTATCAACGTTAGCGGTTTTACCTATATAAAAACCCCCACAGCTTGTGGAGGTACTCAAATCCCTTTATTTTTCAACCTTAATCTGTTTTAAAAACTCAATTCTTTGCTGCTTTCGGAAATGCTCTTTGATCATGTAGGAGACACCATTCATATTATTCGAACGTGTTACCCAGTCAGCTGCAAATTTAACTTCCTTTGGCGCATTCCACATCGCAACCCCTAAGCCAGCGGATTGAATCATTTCGACATCATCCGTTGAATCACCAATGACGACTGTTTCATGTAATGGGATTTCTAGATGTTTGGCTAAAGCTTTTAATCCATTAAGCTTAGAAACTCCTAATGGTGTGATTTCCAGCTTATGTGGTTCGGTTAAATCGACTTGGATGTCCTGGAAGTGCTCATTGATCGTTTCCTTGATCGTTCCCAATTCATCCTCACTTTGTGAATAGACCTCAATTTTTGGTGGTGCAACAGGATTGTCTGTTAAATAGTCACCAAGTGAATCGACGAACTGCATAGGATAAAAAAGGGGATCGCCTGAGCCAAACATCGCTTTTGCGATAAGGTTACCAGGAAATCTAATCCGATTACCAATTGAAAACTTTTCATGTTGGAGGCGAATACTACACTTAAAGTTTTCTAATACTTGGACAATGTTAAAAGTTTTCTCTTCAGATATCCGTTTTACATAAAGGGGATCATCTAGATTTGTGCTAATAAACCCTCCGTTATGCGTAATTAAGAATGAGTCTAGCTTCAAAGCTTTGGCTATTTTTTTCGTCGATGCAAAATGACGTCTTGTTACGAGAGTCACATAAACTTCCTTTGCTCGAACGTAATCTATAGCTTCCTTTGTCCCACTTTGTAGACGACCATTCGGACGCAGTAATGTTCCATCAACATTTATTGCTAGTAACCTATACATATGCAGGTCCTCCTTCTTGATGTTGGGTGTCCCTTTACATATGGTTATGAAAAAATGAAGTTGATTAGAACATTAGGTTTCACATGAATGAACGAAAACAAAAAGAACCCCCGCCATTTCGCGTAGGGTTCATCAAACCTTATTGTTGCATGCTGCCATATATTTCTTCAAGTGGTTTTAACATGATTTGATTTAGTTCTCCGATGACAACGCTCATGCGTTGCTCAGCTTCCATAAGTCTTGCAATTGTAGGATGCTGTTGAACAAGCGCTACTTGTCGTTGAGCTTGCTCTACTTCTTCTTGAGAGATATCTTCACCCATCATTTGTTTTTGCTGAAGGGATAATTGTATGTTTCGGAAGCTTTCAAATAATTTCTTTGCACCTTGGTCATTGTTGACTTGATCGTATAATTGCTTTAGCTGTTTAAACTCATCGCTTTCACGAATTGCCTTTTCAACACCATATGCAACATCATATAAATTTACACCCATTTTACCTACCTCCTTTTCCAGTTTTACTGCGAGGAAAAATGGTTCTTTTCCACTATAACAAACATTCCCAACGAATTCATCTCTATCTGTAAAATCTGGGTATTCTTTAACATATTCTTTACACGGCAATTTGATAATACCTTATTTTTAAAAAAGCTGCGCAATAATTCCTTGAAAAATACCAATCATTCCACCAAGCAGTGCTCCTAAATACGTAATCATTTTAAATTCACGTTTTGATATCCCTAACACCATTTCCTCCAAACGCTCCACAGAAAACGTTCCAACCTGGTCTTTAACAATTTCCTCTAGCTTGAGGCTTTTCATCATCTTATCAATGCGGTTTGCCACAAATTCGCCCGCCATTTCAATTCCTTTAGGAACGAAAGTCTGGAGGATTCGGTCTTTATAGGGTAGTATTACCACATTTGCAGGGGTTGCAAGATATTTCTTAACAGGGAAGATGTGTAGTGTCTGTTCCTTTAAGATGGTAAGAATTTTTTCTGACCCCACTTGTTCGATTACTTTATTAACCTCTAAGGCCTTCACCTTATTCCACTCTTTTTCAATTAATGATTGTAAAAGCTCATTTGTTCCTGGGCTTCTTAGGAATTTTATAATTTCTGGTTGGATTTTATCAATTAAGCTTGTGTTTCCTAAAAACATTTGCACCATATTCCCAAGCATGCCTCGGGTGGAAAGAAAATCATCAATCATTCTTTTTAGACGGAGTTTTCCTTCTTCACTTTCAAAATACTCGACGCCTTTTTCCGTGATATATCCCACTACTTCTGGAAACTTTACTTCAATTTTTGAAAGAAGCTCTTCCGGAATGACATGACCGATTTCCCTTGTGCCCATCTCATCTAAAAGACTCACATATTTCTTTTCAACCAAGGTTATTAACTTTTCCTCTGCCACTTCATCAAGATTATGTATTCCTAGATGTTCCGCAAGTTCGTTAAAATTTTTATCTGTGTCAAGGAGTTTGGAAACCTCCTCCTGTGCCCAGCCTTCAATTGTACGAACAAAACTTTCGTCTCGCAGTTTATTTTTTAGACTTTGAGGTGTTAAAAGATGCTCTACTACAGTTCTTCCCATCTGTCTTGCAAGCTCATCCCTCCGTTTTGGGATTAACCCTGGTGTAAATGGAACGCGCTTTTTACCAATGTAGATGGCTTTATATGGTCGAAACAACATTTTGATTGCCAGAGAATTCGTGACTCCCCCAATAATGGCTCCAATCACCATCATAAATACGATCATTAAAAATACATTCATACAATCACCTTCTAGAATTGAACTTTATTAAGTAACAGTTTTACTTGTTTTTTCATACGATACGTTACAAGACATTCGCCTAGTTTTATGGCTGAACCGTTTTCTCGATTGAAGTACCACCTTATCAATTATAGTGTTTGAACGTAAGTTTTAGCAAATGGGGTTATCAAGATGACGGAAAAAATTCTGATTGAGGTGATTCCTGTTTCAAACGAGCAGGTGTCCCCTTTGCAAATACAAATGAGTGACAAGATCTTTAAAGAATTCGGGTTACAAAACCTACAGAAAGTTGAATTATCGTGTAGCAGGAATAGTGTCATTGTCGAAATCGTATCTATTAATGAGAGCGAGCCAGTGATTCAATGCAGTGACTTCATCTTGCAGGAACTACATCTTCCTCCTGAGCATTTTTCAATTACTCTTTTAAAAAGAGCAAATGACAAGTTTGAAATCGGTCCAGTGGTTGGACTTTTAACAGAGGTACATGACAAAAATAATCAAATATCACTCGGCTCAATCGAAGAGTTTTGCCAAGAAATATCACTTTATGCTAACGAAATCGGTGTATTTTTTTATGTATTCTCTTTAAATAGCTTTTATAAGCATAGTGGGTATATCTACTTAGATGGAACGTGGAAAAGGTCCATTGTTCCATACCCCCAGGTAGTCCACAATCGGATTCACTCCCGTAAACGGGAACACTCCCGAAGGTTTATCGATTTTACAAATGAATTGCAGATGAATAATATTCCTTATTTTAATGATCATTTTTTAAATAAATGGGAAGTCCATGAAATATTGAAAGAAAATGAGCATCTTCATTCATATATCCCTGAAACCGAGCTGTTAACGAGTCGGGATGTTCTCTTTGAAATGCTAGAGAAATACCAATGTGTTTTTGTAAAACCAGTCCACGGAAGCCAAGGCAGAAATATTTTTCGAATTCATAAAACAGACGAAAATAAATATTTATTAGATTATACAACCTTCTCAGGTGACTTTGAGACCGTCCATTATAGCTTTGCTACCCTTTTTCAATCCTTATTCTCAAGGTTAAAACAACATACATTTATTGTGCAGGAATGTATTTCACTTCTACTATATAAGGAAAAACCATTGGATTTTCGGGTGTTATGTCAAAAGCAATCAAGTGACAAGTGGCAACTAACTTCCGTGATTGCCCGAGTATCATCAAAGGACCAGTTTGTTTCAAACCTTGCAAGAGGTGGAGAAATGCAAAAGGTCCATAAAGTTCTTATCGAAAACTTTGATGTCAAACAAATTCCTCATATTAAAAAGTTAATGAAAGAGTTAGCACTAGAGGTTGCTGCCATAATCGATGGAAACGACGACGGAATATTTGCAGAGCTAGGAATCGATCTAGCGCTTGATGAAAATGGAAAACCAATGATTATAGAGGTCAATACAAAGCCATCCAAAAACCAAGAACAGGATCAATTTTCAACCAAAATTCGCCCAAGTGCAAAAGCGATTTTACAGCATTGTGTTTATTTAGTCCAGCATCATTTAGTAAACGATACGTAAGAAAGGAGAGGGTCTTATGATTTCACTGGGGTTTGTTACGCTTTATCCAAACCAGGAACTCGGGCTTGCGACGGAACTCGCCAAACGGGCTCCTGAATTCGGGATAGAACTGTACCGCTTAACTCCAACCTCAATTGAACCCACCTCTGAATTAGTTCGTGGAGAATCATATAATCACAAGACTAATAAGTGGGAACAAAGCAGTTTTGAGATTCCAATGTTTTTATATGACCGTTGTTTTTATTCAAACGATGAAATCTCTAAAAAAAGTCAGCCAATTATGAACTGGTTAAAGTTACGTCCAGCAACTGTTTTTCTAGGACATGGTTTACCAAATAAATGGGAAATATACAAAACCTTGCGTCAAGATAAGGAATTATCGCCCTATGTCCCTTCTACCGAGCAAGCTCTCTCCTCTTCTGCTATCCTACGAACTTTAACGAAGAAGCAGCAACTCATCCTAAAACCAGAGAAAGGCTCAATGGGAAAAGGAATTATTGGTCTTTTTCTCCATCGTAATTATGTAGAGGTTGTCTATAAAGATGAAAAACTTCTAAATAAAAACCAATTTACAACAAGAAGAGAATTAAAAACGTGGCTTGACTCCATAATTAGCAATCAACCTTACTTATTACAACCGTATTTGCCGCTCCACAATGAAGAGAATCGACCTTTTGATATTCGCATTTTACTTCAAAAAAATGGCCAAGGAAAATGGATGGAACAAGGGCGCGGGATTCGTCTTGGAATGCCAGATCATCTCATTTCAAATCTGGGTGGTGGCGGAGAAACTCGTTCTTATGAAAGCTGGACAGAAAATATGTCTTTTCATCAGAAGCAATTACTTTCAGAAAACATTCATACAATTAATAATAGGTTACCAGAATTATTAGAAGAACAATTTGAACCTCTATTTGAAATCGGCGTTGATTTAGGTCTTACAAGTGAGGGTGCCATCTGGATTTTAGATACCAATTCAAAGCCGGGTAGAAAGGTTCTTTTAGAAACAAATCCATCAAAAGAGGATGCCCTGTACAAAACACCATTACAATATTGTCTCCATCTTCATTCAAAACAAACTACTTAAAAAGGAGCTGAAAAAAATGCGCACACCGCTGCCGCTTAAAATAGCGCAGGAAGAGAAAGGAAAAGTGTATATTCCTACTACCATTCAATTAAAAACACCCATTAAGCATATCCTGTTTGGAACATCCTCCTGTGAATGTGAGGTTATCCAAGTCGATAAACAGGAAATCAAATTATCAGAAGATATATTTGTAGCCTTAAAGATTCCATACAGTAGTACAACACAAGTTTTTATCCATGAAGAGCATCTTTACATGGGTCCGCTTGTAGGCATTTTCACAGCAGGTTTTAGCGAGTCAATGATTCGTCCAATTGGAGAGAGAACCTTATTCTTCGCAAAACTTTTAGCTCAAGAAAAAGCAGTTGGGGCTTATGTATTTATTTTTGGTGCGAAGCATATTAATTGGGAAAAAGGGACGATTGATGGCCTATTTCTTAACCATAATGGTTGGGAAACGGTTGAAGTTCCATTTCCTAATGTGGTCTATGACCGCCTTCCTAACCGCCGAACTGAAAAACATAAAGCCTTGCGCGAAATCAAACAACGGATGCAACATGAGTATTTAATTCCCTGGTTTAATCCTGGCTTTTTTGATAAATGGGAAATTCATCAGTTGTTAGAGGGAGATCATCGTGTTTCAACCTATTTGCCTGAAACCCATAAAAGTCCGACCTTCACTTTAATCGAACGTATGCTATCGAAATATCAGCATGTATACATTAAACCTGCAAACGGAAGTCTTGGTTTAGGTATTTATCAAGTTTTATTTGACCGCGAAGCTGGAAATTATTATTGTCGCTATCGTGATGCGGACGGAAAAAATCGTCTTCAGCGTTTTTCTTCCATTGAATCATTTATCAACACGCACTTCCGTAACAGACAATTGGAGCATTATATCGTCCAACAAGGAATTCATTTGCTCCGAAACGATCATAAAACAATTGATTTTAGAATCCATACAAATAAAGATGAAAAAGGTAAGTGGCAGGTTAGCGTGATGGCAGGAAAAATGGCTGGACGTGGTAGTGTGACAACACATCTAAACAATGGGGGCGCCGTTCGTACACTCACAGAAATTTTTCCAGATGTAGAAGAATGTAAGAAAGTAACGGATTCACTTAAACAGGCAGCCCTATCTTTAAGTGAAGCTATTGATTCTAGACAAAAAGGGCATATTGGGGAACTTGGATTTGATTTAGGAATCGATAAAAATGGCAGTGTCTGGCTGTTCGAAGCAAACTCTAAACCAGGTCGTTCCATTTTTTCGCATCCAAAACTAAGAAAATTTGATAAGCTCTCAAGCAGACTTCCACTGCAATATGCTGTCTATTTAACTGAAACAACCATTAAAAAGCCAGAGGAAGTTTACAAATGAGTACTATTTATTATCATATTGAAAAAAAGCAATGGTATCAATGTGAAGAAGAAAACGGGCTTTTCTTTGGAAAGACCAACACCATGATACCTTATGTAGGGAGCTGCCCAGAGCATTCGCTCCCTTTTCCTGTTAATAACGATGGAAATCATGTTGGCCCAATCATTGGGATTCTAACCGGTAACTCAAGAGACAACACTTTTCTTGGAAATCTTAAGGTACTAAAAAGAATTTTACTATCCTTACACGAACATGGTGCGCTAGGAGTCATCATTACCCCTCATTCAATACGGGGACAAATTATGGAAGCTTTTACTTTCTACCAACCATTAAATAAGTGGATTAAATTACAATCCCCTCTTCCGAATGTTGTGTATAATCGGATTCCTTATCGTCATATGGAGGAAAAGAAGGATTTCATTGACATTGTTTCATTTTTTAAAATGAATGAAATCCCATTTTTTAATCCGCACTTTTTTTCGAAATGGGAGGTTTATCAAATTTTAAAGAAGAATGATTTTGTGAAGCGATTTCTTCCCGAAACCACTCTTCTCAAAAATCTGAGAGACCTAAAAAAAATGGTGACAAAACATCAAATCCTCTATATAAAAAGTTCAACCGGATATAAAGGAATTGATCTTTATAGACTGAAAGTACAGCAAAATGGAATGATTGTTGAAACACCCCATGGAAAACATAGCTACTCAACCTTCACCTCATTTTGGGAGAAGAATCAGGGTGACTTTACGAAAAGCAACTATTTAATACAAGAAGCGATAGAGGCGGACACTTATGATGGCAAGCGTTATGACTTGAGAATTTTATGTCATTATCGCGATAACGGACATTTGATAAGCGGTATCGGGGTAAGAGTTGCTGGTGAAAATGGTGTGACGACACATGTCCCAAATGGTGGCTCAATTATCCCCTATCAATTCGTTGGTGATCGCTTTGACGAAGTCATTTTGCAAAAGCTTGTGTTTGAGATTGGAAGAACACTTATGGACGAAACGGGAGAGTTTATTGGAGAGTTCTCCATTGATCTCGGGCGTTCTAAGAATGGTGCAATTTTCATTTATGAAATCAATTCAAAGCCCATGGTGTTTGATGAGGTAGATATTCATCAAAAAGGACTTGAAAATTTAACCAAACTGCTTATAATGGAAGCATCAAAAGCTTAAGTGACTTGAAAAAGGAACATCGACTAATAACTGCCACGTCCTGTGGCAAACGTCGATGTCAGCACTTCCTGTGCAAGTCCGACAAGCACAAGACGAGCCAGCATGAAGGTCGCTCTTTGACCTTCTTGATGGGTTGGATTGTGACCTCGAGGGGCTAGGCGCTTAAGCTAGACGTTAAATAAGACCACAAATATGACGTAAGGGGAACGTACGATGATCTCACATTTTCAATGGAAGCCTTTATATAAAAGCAGTAAAATTCCTGGTTGGAGCTTTTCTTTTTACTTCCAAGGAATAAAATATCATGGCATTTACAATAAGGATGGGAGCATTGATTGGCAAGGCAACCACCCTGATTTAAAAATCATTAATGACATCACCAAACAAATTCATGAATTAATGCTCTTCCATGTTTACGAATAAGGAATCTTTTTTCACCTCCTTCACATACTAAGCACAAAAAGGAGGTTTTTTTATGGATAAAAAAGGAAAAGAGCGTGAAGACCTTCAATATGAAGGAAAAGATGAAGTATTCATGGATGTGGATCGCTTCATCAACGAAGGAATGGCTGGTGGTACTGTCTACCGTTTCCATGATAAAACAAATATCGAGGAAGCACGCGAATTTGAGAAAGAAGAACCACCGAATGTAATTGAATAACAAGTTAGCGACTCCGTCTCCTTCTGTTATAATAGAAGGAGACTTTTTTAACGGTTATTTGATTGAATTTGAAGGAGTATTTTACATGATTGAAAATTTGATGAAGCATTATAAGGATGCTTTTATAACAGCCGAATCTCCATATAAAACAGATGTATATTCATGGTTTCTAACAGAAACAGGAACTTTTTTTGGAATTAAAAAGGAACGTCTATCTACAAAAGAGACTTCCCTCTTATCTTCCCTTTTCACACCATATGGCACGCATGTCAATGATATGAACGATACACAGGCGTTTTGGTATAACCTTTTGTTTTTACAACAAGGAACCTTATCACCTGAACAATTTTCTTTTTCGCAGTGTCGTTTCATTCAATTTTATGCCGACCAACCGATTACCGACCATGTTGAATTCCAGGAAGCCATTCAGGCACTTTTACCAAGAGATACCATCTTCCTATGGGAAAATGATTCAAGCGGTGTTCTAATAGAAACAAGAAACGAGGAAACAATTGAGGATGTCTTTTATGAAGAAATCACCGTGACATTAACAAGTGATTTTTACACAGACATGCGTTTGTTTATTGGACAAACCCATCCCCTTTCTGACAATCTTGGATCACTATTTCATACTGAAAAAGAATGGTTCCAAAAGGGTATCCATTTTTTACACAAACAGAAGGTTTATCGATTACATGATATTCTGCCATTTCTATTACTCGAAGGAATGGATGAAGATTTTCGGAACCAACTGAAACATGTAATTCCGGAAGAACTCCAAGCTGATCATGAGTTACTAGAAACGATAAAGGTTTTCTTTGAAAGTGATTTGAATGTTTCAAATGCTGCGAAGCGATTATATATGCACCGCAATAGCCTGCAGTACCGAATCGAGAAATTCATTGAAAAGACAGGAATTGATATAAAGCATTTTCATGGTGCGGTTACAACCTATTTAGCCATTCTGGACGTTGAACATTTTTAGAATTGGTAGACATGCACGAAAACCCTTTCAATGTTTTGTGCAATTTACACATTTACGCATTTTTCTCTTTAAAGTAAACTTTAGCTATAGAAAACGTTTACACTAGGAGGAGAAAAAATGGCTGAATTAGTTTTAGATCATATTTACAAAGTATACGACAATAAAGTAACTGCAGTAGAAGATTTTAACCTTCATATTAAAGATAAAGAATTCATCGTATTCGTAGGTCCATCTGGTTGTGGTAAGTCAACTACATTACGTATGATTGCTGGATTAGAAGAAATTTCTCAAGGGGATTTCTACATTGATGAAAAACGCGTAAATGATGTTGCTCCAAAAGATCGTGACATCGCGATGGTATTCCAAAACTATGCGCTATACCCACATATGAGTGTTTATGATAACATGGCATTCGGATTAAAGCTTCGTAAATTCCCGAAAGATGAAATTGATCGTCGTGTGAAAGAAGCTGCAAAAATTCTTGGTCTAGAAGAATATTTAACTCGTAAGCCTAAAGCATTATCAGGTGGTCAGCGTCAGCGTGTTGCATTAGGACGTGCAATCGTTCGTGACGCAAAGGTATTCTTAATGGACGAACCTTTATCAAACCTAGATGCAAAGCTTCGTGTACAAATGCGTGCAGAAATTTCTAAGCTTCACCAACGCCTACAAACAACTACTATTTACGTAACGCATGACCAAACAGAAGCAATGACAATGGCTACACGTCTTGTTGTTATGAAAGATGGTATTATCCAACAGGTTGGTGCACCAAAAGAAGTTTATGACAATCCAGAAAACGTATTCGTTGCTGGTTTCATCGGATCTCCAGCGATGAACTTCTTCCCTGGTACATTACAGGATGGTACATTCACAATTGGTGATGTAAAAGTTGCTGTTCCAGAAGGAAAAATGAAAGTTCTTCGTGAACAAGGATATGTAAACAAGGAAGTCATCCTTGGTATTCGTCCAGAGGATATTCATGACGAGCCTGTGTTCATTGAATCTGCTCAAGGTTCAAAAATCAATGCACAGATTGAAGTATCTGAATTAACTGGTGCTGAAACAATGCTTTATTCACAGCTTGCTGGTAATGACTTTGTTGCACGTGTTGACTCACGCACACAAGCAAAACCAGGTGAAACAATAGAACTTGCATTTGACATGAACAAATGCCACTTCTTCGACGCAGCAACTGAAAAGCGAATCCGCTAATCATAAAAGAAAAAAGTCGCCCGCATTGTTGGGCGACTTTTTTGTGGGACCAGAGGGCGGTTCTTGTGGTTCCCATGGGAGCCACAAGAACCGTCCCCGTGACAACCTTGTGGCAACCCCGTGGCCCTTGTTCCCCTGCCTCCATCCTCATTCTTTGATTAATTTTATTTCTTGGTTGTGGCAGTTTGTGCAGTAGAATAGATGGGCACATTCATTGTTTTGGAAGGTTGTTTGGATGCCATCTATTTTTTTCATGTCATCAATTTGCATATATGCACTATAGTCATCAAAATAATCAATAATACGTCCTGAATCCTCTAAGGACTTCCCACATTGTGCACATGAGAAACTTGCATTGTTAAGGCCATTACATAATGGACAAATCGTCATGATCTTTTCTCCCACTCATTTTTCATATTTAGGTATCATTAGTTTTTCGATGAAACAAAGCTGTTATGCTTCCTTTTCTGTAGGAATTAATTGCCAAAGTTATTTTCGAATATAATTTTCGCTTCGTCACATAATACTTAGTACAAACACAGCAACAGCACAAACAACTTACCAACCAACAAAAAACTTAAATACACATGGGTTAGCCTAGAGGCTAAGGAAACCCTTATATCTGGTGCAATTCCGGAGTAACCCACCAAAAAAAATCAGTTTAAGGAGATGAAGGAAAATGGCAAACAACAATAGCAACAACAGTAACCAATTATTAGTACCAGGTGCAGAACAAGCTATCGACCAAATGAAGTATGAAATTGCTCAAGAATTTGGTGTTAACTTAGGTGCTGACACTACATCTCGCGCAAACGGATCAGTTGGTGGAGAAATTACAAAGCGTTTAGTATCTTTCGCTCAACAATCAATGAGTGGACGTCAAGGTTAATAACAATTAAATATTTATGGCTAGAGAGACACCCTTAATGGGTGTCTCTTGTTTTTCTCCCAATAATACTCTTCCCAACTTTTGACTTGATTTATTACAGAATATTATTGGGATACTAAGTTAGATAATACTATTATAGGAGGCGTTTGCTTTGAAGGAGAAACAACAAAACAGCACTGAGGAATTAGCTGCAAGACATTACCAGCCTGGAGATTACGAAAAAGATGATCAATTATCCTCAGGACTTGCTACAACCCATGAGCAAGTAAGTGATTCTTATATGGAAGGCGAGATTGCAGCCCCTTTTAATAAGGAGAAAACAAAAAATGTAGAATCTTCAAATGAAGGTTACCAGGATTACTATTCGTAAGATACGAATTCCCTTTTAGGAGAGATTCAAATTGAGTGAAGTACAGCAATTTATTCGGGATATAACAACGAAAGCAAAAGATACATTATCGAATACATCTCAAATGGTAAAAGAAAAAATTAATACCGTTTTGCAGAAGCCTATGGCAACGATAGATGACCTTGCTCAATATATTTCAACCCACCCAGATACGAGTTTCGATACAAAAGAATTCCTTGGGTTTCAGTATCACTTTTACCACCTGAAAGTATCGGATATTATCTTTTATCTTGAAACAAAGGGTGATCACGGTGACTACATTCTAGACCTGTCTGTCTGTTCACCTGAAGGTACCCTTTTTGAATACCATTCTTTCGAAAAGAAATATGGAGCTGATGAAAAAGTCCCAATCCCAGCAGCTTTGGCCAATATCATCCAGTAAATCCAAAGGGACGGTTCTATCGGTTTTCCATTTTTTTGAAAACCATAAGAACCGTCCCCCTGGATCACTACTTATTTTTCTATTTCTAATATTTGTTGGTTTACTTCTACATTTACTTTTCGGATACGGCGGTTTTCCACTTCCGTGACCGTTAAGTTTAGGTGCAAGTAATCAAAGGTGTCCCCGGTAACTGGAATTCTCTCAAACGATTCAAAAATCCAGCCTCCAACCGAATGATGTGAGCTTTCCGGTTCTTCAATTCCAATGATTTCAGCAAAATCATCAAGTGGCATATCCGCATTTATTTCATATGTATTTTCATCTATTTGTGTAATATATTTGATCTTTTCATCATGTTCATCCCAAATCTCACCGACAATTTCCTCGATAATATCCTCTAATGTAATTAAACCTGAAGTTCCGCCAAATTCATCAACTACGATTGCCAAATGTGTTTTGCTTTTTTGAAGTTCTGGCAGTAAGGTTGAAATTTTCATCGACTCAACTACAAAAAATGGTTTTCGGATAATGGAACGCAGATTTATTTTCTTTTGTTGAACGAGAAGACTTAAAAATTCACGTTCAGATAAAATGCCAATGATATTGTCGGTATTGTCTTCATAAACTGGCACCCGTGAATATCGTTCCTCTAAGAACATATCTCGTATTTTTTCTATAGGATCATTCACCTCAACGGCAACCATATCAATGCGTGGTGTTAAAATTTCCCCCACTAAAATATCATTGAAATCAAGGGAACGGTGTACTAATTCTTTTTCTTTATTATCAATAACCCCTTCTTCTTCACTCAAATCAACCATGACTTTGATTTCTTCCTCAGTAAAGGATGGAGTATCATTATTACTTTTAATAAGCTTGGCTGCTAATGCTTTTAGTAAGCCAAATAGGTAGGTAACTGGTGTGAGTATTTTCATTAATAAAAATAATACTCCAGAGACCCTTAATGAGAAATTTTCCGCATTTTCTTTTGCGAATGATTTTGGAAGGACCTCTCCAAATACTAAAATAAGTAACGTCATGACAAACGTACTAACGACAAGTCCAGTATTTCCTCCAAGAAGATCTGAAGCCAGCTTTGAGGCGATAGATGCTGCAGCAATATTTACAATATTGTTTCCAACAAGAATAGCCGAAAGGGCGTTATCAAAATGCTCCGTAATATATAATGCCTTCTTACTTCCACGTCTCTTTTCATCTACATAATTCTTTAGCCGAATTCGATTAACACTGGAATAGGCTGTTTCACTAGCAGAAAAAAACGCTGATAACAAAATTAAAACGACTAATAAAAGGATGGTACTCAGTGGCAAATCGTCCACGAAAATCTCACTCTCCTAAATTGTAATTGACTTTATTTTTGTTTATGATGAATAAGGATAAAGTCAAAATCTTAATACAAAAATAACGATTATTTTTATAATAGCAAACATTCTCTTATATGGGAATGTTTATGTTGGATGTGATTTAAATCACACCAAGCTATTTTTAGTATTGATATAGTACTTATAAGAAAAATGAAGCGGCGGTGATAGTATGGACTTTAAACTCAATACTTTATATGAAGAAATTGGTGGTGCAGATACCATTCAACATTTAGTAAACACATTTTATCCAAAAGTATATGCTGATCCTGATTTAGCTCCTCTGTTCGAAGGAGATATAGAAGAAATTAAAAGAAAACAATATATGTTCTTAACGCAATTTACAGGAGGTCCGACATTATACAGCAATGAATTCGGACCACCGGCAATGCGCCATCGTCATATGCCTTTTGAAGTTACACCCACACGTGCTAGAGCTTGGCTACGTTGTATGAAAGAAGCATTCGAGGAAACGGATTTAACCGGCGATGCAGCCGAAGCGTTTTATGCTCGATTGCAACAAGTAGCCGGAATCATGGTTAATACGCCAGATTAACAAGAAAAGCGAAAGGCGCCCGTCTAACGGCGACAAGCACAAGACGAGTGCTGATAGAAGGAGCCATTTGCCTTCAGAATCAATTGACTTGTGACCTAGAGCCGATGGCACCTGGAGCTAGACACAAAAAAACCCACGAAAACTTCGTGGGTTTTTTTATGATTCAATAATAATGGTTCCAATAAAAAATAGTAATACTAAAGCTGCCGCAATATTAAATGTTATTGATAATTCGTCCAAAGTTACTCCCCCATTATCTATTTTATGGTATAAGAGTATCATCAAATGTGGAAAAATCAGGTGCATTTATAAGGCAGTTTTTTGTCAAAGAAATGAACGTTTTGTGAATCGATAGTTCCCCGCCATTCTGATCATCCTAAATACCGATGATACAGACTCTTTGCTTCGGACAGGTCTTTAGTTCCATGAATGAGAACACGACCGTCCTTGAAAACAACCATTCTGTGTGAACCTTGTGTAAACGATAGTAAGAATGGGTTTGTTTCGACCTTCCCACCATGAGCAGTTAAACGTTCTGCGAGAGAACTTAAATCTCTTTCCATTCGTTTACTTGGTCGTATTTGAACGGAGTCCCTTCCACATAAAACTGCTGATTTCGTCTGATTTTCATAGGTTAAAAATGGGTAGGTTGGATTAGTTCCACAAGAAAGACAACCTTCTTTTTTTACACGATCAATTTTTATCGCTGTATGTTGATTTTTCCATAAATCAAATGAAACTAATTTATTTCGTAGCGCATCGAAATCTTCAACCAATATTTTAAGTGCCTCCGTTACCTGGTAGGCCACCACCATTTGAACTGCTGGGCTAATGATACCAACCGTATCACAAGTCAGTCCCCCCATTGGTATCGTTTCTAAGAGGCAATGCAGACAAGGAGTCTTTCCTGGCAAAATGACATAACTAATCCCATAGCTCCCCACACATGCCCCATAAATCCATGGGATGTTGTATTTTTGTGATGCATCATTTAAAAGCATTCTGATGTCAAAATTATCAGTTGCATCGATAATTAAATCAACATTATCAATGATATTTTCGATTTCTTGAATAGAAACATCCATGACATCTGCCTGAATATCGACCTCTGAATTGATTTTTTCCAAACGTTGTTTTGCTGCTACCGCCTTTGGTAAACGGTTTACTGCATCTTCTTCGCTATATAATTGCTGTCTTTGTAAATTCGTCCATTCTACATAGTCACGATCGACAATTGTCAGCCTTCCGATTCCAGCCCGAACAAGTCCCTCAGCACTTCCCGTACCTAACGCACCCGCACCGATTATAAGAACGTGTTTACTTCTTATCTTCTTTTGTCCTTCCAATCCAATTGGAGTAAATAATTCTTGCCGAGAGTAGCGTTCAGACACCCCATATCATCCTTCCTTCTAACTCCTGTAAATGCCCATTATAAAATGTAATAGCTCTTTTTGATAGTATCGTAACATATCTGATACCATTAGTAGAAGTTTCAAGACTTCTACCTTCGTTCAAATTGAAAAGAATCGCATGGAAATATAAAAACCAAAACTTATCATGATTACAAAATATAGAATAAATAATAAATCGTATTTGGAAAAAGTAAGCTCATAGTAAAAAGTTCGTGTTTTTTGGTTCGAAAATCGCTTTGCTTCCATTGCTACAGCTATTCGATGGGCACGTCTTATACTTTGTGATAATAAGGGGATTGAGTAAGCTCTTACTTTTAAAAAAATAGACTGAATTCCATTTTGATGCTCCACTCCACGAACGCGCATCGCATATTGTATGGTTTGAAACTCCTCAATCATAATAGGGATTAGTCGTAAACTCGCCATAAAGCTATATGCGTATTTGGGTGGCATTTTTAATTGTTGCATCAATGAGTAAAAAAGGAAAACGGGTCGTGTAGTTAAGGCGAACGTTAGACCAAGCCCAGCAAAAATAATCCCTCTACATCCAACAGTTAATCCTTTATAAATACTTTCCTCTGAGATTATGATCAATCCCCACTTATATAGTACCGTCTCTCCTTTTCCAAATAGAATCAAAGAAGATGAGGTTGAAAAAAAGATAAGCAAAAAGGGGAGAGTAAATAAAAGAATCCTTTTAAAGGATTGCCCTGTAAAACCAAAAAACAAGATAAATACGACCAACGAGATATGGATGAGCAGATGAAGATGATCTATAAATAATACAGCTATACATAAGCTGATGAGTACAAACAGCTTTATACTTGGATTAATTCTATGTAGCCATGTTTCTTTACTTGAAAATTCCATAAAAATATCCCTTTCATCACATTTACACCGGTACGATGCAACGTTTTACTTTTGTCCCGTCTGGAAACAGATCTTTTATCAATTTTCCATCTTCAATCATCCACACTCGAGTAGCAAAATTTGCTTCAATTCTTTCATCATGGGAAACCATAATAATCGTCTTGTTCTTTTGTCGATACTTTTCTAGTAAGGTTAGAAGGGCAAATGTATTTTTTAAATCAAGACCAAATGTAGGTTCATCCAACAAAAGTATTTGCTGACCTCTTACAATGGAGGCTGCTACACTTAATCTCCTTTTTTGTCCCATGGATAACTGATAAGGATGTTTATTTTGATGCTTTTTAAGTTGAAAAATTTGTAACAACTCTTCAACTGTTTTAGATATTTCTCGTTCATTTCGTTTTTCAATTCGTAAGGAATAGGCAATTTCCTCGACTACCGAGTTTGTGACAAATTGAAGCTCAGGATTTTGAAAAACAAAGGCCATGTGTTTATCAAGCCTTTTTGAATGTGTAACTATATCTCCGAACAATGAATAACGACCTGTTGTTTTAATGAATTGCATCAAAGAGTGAAGTAAGGTACTTTTTCCTGCACCATTTTTTCCTTTTATGACAATCCATTCTCCGGGGTAAACCTGGATATCATGTATATTAATCCTTTCCTTTTTTTGTCTATACCCCTTAAATTTCTTAAGACCAATTGATGGAGGATTAGTCACTTGGGGAACCTTACGTTCGCTCCATTCAAAGTTTTGAACAAAGTGGTCCCAGAAACCAGGGTACCAAATACCCTGCTCTAGCATGAGATTTTTGTACCGAGAAAAAACCTCGGCCTTTAAACCATCTGCCATAATTTCCCCGGCTTCATTGAAGAGGATAACACGATCTACAATTTCAAGAACGTCCTCGAGTTTGTGTTCCACAATAATGAGTGTTTTATCTCCACCAATTTTTTTTATTACCTCCCAAATTTCTTTTGTCCCAACTGGATCAAGCATAGCTGTTGGCTCATCCAAAAATAATACATCAGGCTCTAGTGCTAAAGAAGATGCAATGGCTAAACGTTGTTTCATTCCCCCAGACAAGGTTTGAATATTTGTATGGATGTCCTCCAACTCTAACCCAACTTGGACTAGAAGTCTTTTGATCCGTTCTTCCATTTGATTCCTAGGAATTTGGAGGTTTTCCAAGACAAAGGCCAGTTCTTCATCAACATATGGCATGCAAAATTGGGTATCTGGATTTTGAAAGACATAACCCCATTCTTCAGGTATCTGCTGCTTTTTTACCTTCATCGGTACTTCTATTGAGTTCGGAATTATTCCACATAAAACTTGAAGGAGTGTCGATTTCCCACACCCTGAAGGTCCAAGAATCAATATCTTCTCTCCTTTTTTAATATGGCAAGATACGTCCTTAAACAGTAAAGGCTGGTCACCTGGAAAGGTTAAACGAAGATCTTCTACATATGCAATTGATTCCATTTTCGTCACCCTTTTATTTTAATCCAATGCATCAAAATCACGACTGGATAGTGGACGTACAAGTTTGGTTACACCCGTCTTTTCCAACGCCATTACTAGATAATAAGCAAAAACACCAGCAAACAAAATGGATCCTACAAATCTAGCAATTAGAAACAACATGAGATTCCACGCTGCTAAGTGCCCAATTTCTCCATATGCAAAATCCATCAAAACAGAACCTGCACACGAAGCTAACGCTGCAACGACAATCACTGTAAGATTTGTTTGTTTATACCGAGAAAGCATAAACACCATTTCGGCAAACAGACCCTGCACAACACCGTACAGCAGAACAGTTAATCCCCAAGGTGATCCTAGAATAAATTCTCCTGAAGCAGCTGCAATTTCCGCTAGTAATGCAACGCCTGGTTTACGAATCACAAGGTACGCGACAGTCGCTGCAATAAACCACATTCCATATAACAGCTGATCGACATGCAGCCCCATAGGCTTTACAACATAATATAAAGAACCCCAAACAATGTAGACGATACCGAATGCAATGGCAATGACAATCGTGACTAAAATATCAGTTAGTTTTAACGCTTTTTTCATTGTTTAAAAAACTCCCTTCTTCATCTTTCATACTGACAATTTAGTTTAAACTGGCCAGTTCTCCAATCGGTATGCCATTTCCCAAAAGGAAAACTCATACTGGCTGCTTATCATAAATTGTTCTTTCATCCGGTTGCGATCAGCTTGTGTGACTCTTTTTGCTATTTCATTGATTCTATCAATCTGTTCTTCAACTAGTTCTTTGAACCAATCTCCACCATAAGCCGCAATCCATTCTTGGTAGATTGGTTCCTCTGGTTTGTAATCTATAAGTCTTTCCCCAATCTCATAATATAACCAGTAACACGGCAACAAAGCAGCGATTATATCACCTAAATGACCAGTATAAGCAGCCCTATACAAGTGTGAAGTGTACGCATAAGCTGTGGGAGCAGGTTTAAAGTTGTTTCTATCTTCCTCTGTAATCCCAAGTCTTTCCGAGAAACTTTTATGCAATGCAAGCTCAGCTTCATATGTTCCTTGAGCATGAATCGCTAGCCGGTTCGTCGTATGTAAATCCTCTGCCTTTGCTGCACCTATTGCCTGCACTTTTGCAAATTGAGTTAAATAATAAGCATCCTGCAAGACATAGTAGCGGAAGCACTCGATGGGTAATGTACCCTCTCCAATCCCTTTGACAAAAGGATGATGAAAGCTTGCCTCCCAAATCTGGTTTGCCTCTTTACGAATTTCTTCTGAAAATAACATTTTGTTTTTTCCTCCCTATTATGTTTATTTGCAAAATAAAAAACCACCTTCTCTACGCAACGTAAAGAAAGTGGTTTGGATTAGACCAATAAACATAAAGAGACCCGTCTCCCCACTTCCCTACGCTGGTATAAACCAGATCAGGTTCTAAGGGTCTTAAGGTCATGAACAACAAGTTCAAATCCTCAATCTCAGCCTTACAGTAAAAGATTCTCAGGTACAAGCCCCTCCATACAATTACCTTTATTAAAGGCACCCCTAGTGGAATTACAATCATTTATACAATTTTTATATGTTCAATCATAACATGATAGAAAAATATATCAAGACATTATTAGGGATTCATCATTATTCAACATACAGCCGTACCATACGCAATAATCTCGGATGCATTTTGCATGACAGATGAAGTTTGTAGACGCAGCCCGATAACTGCATTTGCTCCTTTTGCCTTCGCATCATCTACCATTCGACCAATTGCTTTTTGACGTGCTTCTTCCAGCATTTCCGTGTAATCGGAAATTTCTCCACCAACAATTGTTTTCAACCCTGCCATAATATCTTTACCGATATGCTTAGACTGAACCGTACCCCCTCTTACAAATCCCTTTAGTTCTTTCACTTCTTTCCCTGGTACAAACTCAGTAGTCACGATAATCATTCTCGTCATCCTCCTCTTTCTCACGTTTTCGTTCCCATACTAATAAAGCAAATAATAAAACAATGGCAACCATATAAAATGCATAAAACGTCAGTGCCTTTGAAATATCAATAAACAAAAATACAATTCCTACGATTTGTCCAATAACGGCTATCAACAATACAATATATTTCGCAATATTCCCCATCATTCCCTACCTGCTTTGTGTCGATAAATTTTTCTTGCAAAAATAAGATAAAAAACGATTGGCATGGGAGTTTGAATTAATCCCCAAATTCCCCAAAACCAATAATTATGCCCCCGCTTCCTTGCATCTAAAAACAACCAAAAACTTTGAATGAGGAGGATGATGACGATAAATATCCATAATATGATGTCACTTGTTTTCATGTATGCATCACCCGTTTTCGATATCGATAGAAGCTATAGACTGGAAAGCTAATTGTAGCGATACCTTGAATAAGAATGTAGGCAAGTGGCAATTGGAAAAATGCTGTGATTAATGCCGTCATCATAAATAATGCGATTAAGATAAAAGCGATTAGATCTCGTCTGAATTTTTTCTTTTGTTTTTGTTGTTCAATTGCGACCATTTGTTCAAATACTTGTAAATCAGGAGTGAAAACCGAATAATGTTGATCTAATTTAGTAAGTGCTTCATTGACTTCTTGAATCGTTTCTAGGTCTTCTTCATGTCGTAGTTCGTTCTTTAGTAGGACTAGCTTGTTTTTCTTCATTGGGTCTCAACTCCTTTCTTACTGTTTGAATTCCGTTATGTATTCTTGATTTAACAGTTCCGATGGCAATATGAAGGATCTCCGCTATTTCTTCATACGAATAGCCATAGTAATGTTTGAGAACAATTGGAATCCGAATTTCATCCGAAAGCCTGCCTAGCGCGTTCAGAACATCATTCCAATCTTCTGACTGGTTATCAAATTGCCACTTCATTTTTCGCAATGCTTGTTCCTGTTGCTGATAGGTATGCTCGCGTTTCTTTTTTCGGAGATCATCAATGTATAAGTTCGTTGCAATTGTGATGAGCCATGAGGAGAATTTTGCTTTACCATTATACATTTTGATCTTTTCCATACTTTTCATCATTGCTTCCTGTGCCAGGTCTTCGGCAATATCAGGCTTCATTGTAACTTTTATTAAATATTTTACTAAAAAAGGATAATGCTCCTTAAAAAGCATTGCAAACGCGAGTGAATCACCACGCTTTGCACTGCGAATTAGTTCCTTTTCATCCATGCAATAAATCTCCCCCAAGAAGATTTGGTTATCTTTATTTATCGTTAATAATACGAATAAGGTTAGTAAAAAGTTCACTTTATCAATAAAAATTTTAACAATTATTTTTTCTAGTTTACCCAATAAAAGAAGCCAGAACCTTAGCTAGGTTTGGCTTCTCCTTACTCAATTATTCGTTATCTGTTGGTGCCGTTTTTCTTGATTGAGCTAATTCATCGGTTAAATTGTCGATGCTGTTTCTGACATTCCCTTTTCCTGACAGGTTTTCGATGATTTCTTTTACATCGATACCAGAGGATGCCTTCAATGATTCCTGAAGGGTGGACATTAAGTTTGTGGCATAGCCGGTTACCTTGTTGGCACCACTATTTTCGCCATTGCTACCAGTATCCACGACAGTAATTTTATCAATATTTGATAATGGTGCAGCCACTTCTTTTGCATATTGTGGAAGCATTTTAATCACCATATCGAGGATGGCCGCTTTTCCATACTGTTCGAATGCTTCTGCAATTTTTTGTTTGGCTTCCGCTTCGGCAAGACCTTTTAGGCGGATAATATCAGCTTCAGATTCCCCTTGTGCACGCTGGGCTTCTGCCTTTGCAAGACCATCGATGCGGATCTTCTCAGCTTCCGCTTTTGCCATTGCTTCGATTCGATATTTATTTGCATCCGCTTCAGCCAATTGCTTCGCTTTTTCTGCCTCAGCCGCTTGAACAACTGAATAACGGTCAGCATCCGCCTTCTTCTTAACCTCTGAATCATATTGCTTTTCACGACGTAAAATTTCTTTTTCTTCGAGCTCAATTTGCTTCTGTCTTTCAATGATCTGAATTTGCATTTGCTGCTCGGTAACTTCTTGTTTGGCTCTCGCCTCTTCTAAGTGGTAGGCTTGGTCAGCACGCGCTTTCGCAATGTCTTGTTCTCTACGGAATTCAGCAATTTTCAGCTGGTTGATCTTTTCTGCTTCCGCAACCTCGGTAGCACGCTCTAACTCAGACTTCTGCGCTTCCTTTTCGGCTTCAGCGCGTTTAATTCTTGTTTCTTTTTCAGCCTCTGCCGTTGCAATATCAGCATCGCGCTTTACTTGAGCAATTCTTGGTTTACCTAGAGAATCAAGGTACCCATTCTTATCTCGGACATCCTTGATTGTGAACGACACAATCATCAGACCCATTTTTGCTAAATCCTGTGATGCTACCCTTTGTACTTCTTGCGAGAACTTATCACGATTTTTATAGATTTCTTCAACCGTCATTGAACCAAGGATTGAACGAAGGTGACCCTCTAATACTTCTCTTGCTTCATTTTCTCTGTCTTCTTTACGTTTTCCTAAAAACTGTTCAGCAGCTGTAGCAATTTCTGAAATAGAACCGCCGATTTTAATAATCGCCGTACCATCTGCCATAACAGGTACACCTTGTTCTGTATATACTTCTGGTGTTTGAACATCTAATTTACTCGATAAGAGACTTAACGGTTCAGCCTGTTGGAAGACTGGAAGTACGAAAGTACCGCCACCACGAACAATTTTGATGCGGTTTCCTGCCTCATCCACATGAACATTTTTTCCACCTAAATAACTTCCTGTTACAATTAGGGCTTCATCAGGTCCAGCTGTTTTGTACTTTGAAACAAATACCCCAATAAGTGCAAGTAGTAAAAATGCGACAATGCCAATGACAATCCAAATTCCTGTTGTCATAGTTCATTTCCCCCTTTTAACTTCATATTTTGGTAAGGTAAGACATATACAACGCCTTCCTTACTATCTATAATAAGAACCTTTTCATCAAAGGAAATAGGTTCATTATTAAAGCTTTTTGCCGATTTAGCGATGGTTCCACTGACTCCTTCTATAAGTACTTCGCCAAAGCCATCCACTGGGATTGAGGTGATGACCTTACCAATTCGTCCTTTCAAATCCTCTTCTCTGTAGACCATCGATTCTTCTGCAGAAGACAATGGGATCAATACAAAGACATTCAATAATGTAACTAAAATAAGTGCTAATACGAGTGAAATAACAAAAATTAAGAAACTATGAAAGGAAAGCAGTATTTCAAAGATGTAACCAGATGCGCTTAATAATGTGAGGAATGAAAAAATAAGTGTCGGGCTCAAAAAACTGTCTGGAAAGACCCCCTCTAAAAAGTCACCAAATAGAATAAACGTGAGGGTACCGATTCCACTAATGACTAGGCCGATTAGATAGATGGTTTGAATATCATATCCAAATAGTTCCATAGCTTCACCTCCAAAATTCAAGAATACTTTTGTAATTTTCTTTACATTCTCATTTACGAACCATGTTGATAAAAGGTTTCATTTTTTTATGAATTTTTTTCAAATCTTTGTAAAAAAATGTCGCATACAAATTATCCCTAATCTTACAATACTCTACAAAAGTTCCTAAATAATTATTTTTTATAGGATTTAAACTAATAAAAAAGCAAGCCCCCTTTAGGTAACTTGCTTGATTTTTTAATCTTTATCTTTGTCTTTCTTTTTTTCATGCTTTTTCCGTTTCTTCTCCTCTTCTTTCAACTTTTTTTCTTCAGCCTTGTTCTTCTTTTTTTCCTCTTTCCACTGATCGTTTTTCTTTTCCTTCCCGTTATTTCCCTTCCACTCGCTCTCCTTCTTCTGAACTGGAGGCTGATAGGCTGGAAGATTGAAAGAACTTGGTGGTACATTGCTTAATGACTGCTGAATGATTTCTTTAAATATCGCGGCTGCCGTAGCACTTGAATTGGTTAAGTAATGATTCTTATCGGTCTTGTCATATCCAAGCCACACTGCACCAACGAGCTCTGGCGTGTATCCGACCATCCAAATGTCCTTTACACCATTAATACCTTCGAAAGGTAACTGGGTAGAACCAGTCTTTCCTGCCACTTCTCTTCCTTCTATTTGTGCATGACGCCCAGACCCGTTTTCAACGACACCCTTCAGCATAAATGTCATTCGCTTGGCAACTTCAGGGGTGGTAATTTGTACAGGCTCTTCCTTCCACTCGGCAATGATTTCACCATTGGCATCGACAATTTTGGAAATGGCATGTGCTTTCGTCTTTTTCCCTTCATTCGGAAAAGTTGTAAAGGCTTCGGCCATGTGAAGGGGAGCGACCCCTTCATCGAGTCCGCCAAGAGCCAAAGTTAAATTATGATCCTTTTCAGTAATCGGAAGTCCAAACTCTTTTACAGAATCAATACCTGTTTTTAGTCCAATTTTATTTAAAAGCCATACCGCTGGAACATTATCTGAGTCCCTAACCGCATCGTACATGGTCACACTGCCTTTAAATTTCCCGGAAACATTTGATGGCTGATAGCCGTTGAAACTCATTGGTTTATCCGGTAATACATCATAAATGCTGTAGCCATGTTCAAGCGCTGGCGTATATACGGCAAGTGGTTTAATAGGTGAACCTGGTTGCCTTCTTAATTGGGTTGCGTGATTGAAACCTCGAAACACATGCTCACCGCGCCCACCCACTAATGCGCTGATACCGCCCGTCTTCGGATCTACTAATATAGCACCACTTTGAAGCAATTGATCCTCTGAGCTAGCAGGAAATAAGCTGTCATTTTTATAGACATTTTCTATGGATGTCTGCATGTGAGGATCAAGCTCAGTATAGATCTCTAAGCCCCCTGACATGACTTCATTTTGGGTAAGTCCATATTTTTCAATCGCTTCTTCGATAATATGATCGATATAATATGGATACTTTCCTTCATATGGGTCAAGCTGGCGTCCCTTAAACACCATCTCTTGCGCTTTTGCTTCCTTGACTTGATTGGAGGTAAGGTATCCCTGGTCCTCCATTAATGAAAGGACAAGATCTCTTCTGTCTAAAGATTTTTCTTGATCAATTAAGGGATTCATCTTAGAAGGCGATTTGATTAAACCGGCAAGAATCGCTCCTTCACTCACTGTTAAATCCTTAACCTCTTTACCAAAATAAGTTCTTGCGGCGTTTTTTATTCCCCATGCCCCTTCACCGAAGTAAATTTGATTTAAATACATTTCCATGATTTTCTCTTTTGAAAAAGTACGTTCAATTTTTTGGGCAAGGAAGAATTCTTCTATTTTTCGCTTCAATGTTTGTTCATGAGTTAAAAATACATTCTTCGTTAATTGCTGGGTAATCGTACTTCCACCTTCGACGATCTCACCCGCTTTTAAATTCCGGAAAAGTGCACGAATTATCCCGACATAATCAACACCAGGATGTTTGTAAAATCTCCGGTCTTCCGTGGCGATCACAGCATGAATCACATGTGATGGAATGGTTTCATATCTAACACCTTCAATTTTAGGTCCGGGTACCTTACTTGCGATCTCGCCATTTTTGTCATAAATAATAGTCGGTTCCGGTAATGGATTATTTAAAGCACTAACATCCCGAGAATTGATATACATGTTGAGTCCAATAGCAACGAATAGAATAAAAAGCAGACCTACAAGTAGGGTGATTTTTACTCTTCCCACCTCAGACAACGTCTTGATGAAATTTTTTCCCATTCAAATGCCCTCCAAAAAAGAAATGCGCAAGCGCCTTGATCAGCCCCGACAAGCATAAGAAAATCCGGCGAGAAGGATGCCTTTTATCCTTCTTGACGGATTGGCTTATGACCTCGAGGGGCTAGGCGCTGGAGCTAGACACGAAAAATATATTAAAAATAGCGCTACATATATTAATACGAACAGGAAAAATTTTTATGTGCATACAAACGGAATATATTTCACCGATGGTGGAGAGCAAGATCTTTGTCGAATTAGTTTTTTAAGAATTCATTGATTCGGGTTGTTAGTTCGGTTCTGTCATAGGTGCGGTATAGATTACTTGCAAGACGAATTGGGTCACCGAAGAAAAAGCGCTCGTAAAGGGTTTGTCTAGAACCGAATGCACTGATGCAAAAATCCCATGCAAGTCTGAAAAGTTTTACTCGATCAAATGCATTCGCGTTAGCAGCCTGTAAATATTGATCAAGATTAGCCCTTCTCTCACTTGCAAAGTCTTTTTCGGTTGGAATGGAAACTAGGCCACTTGCACCTAATAGCTGTAAAATCTCAGTAAAACGCGGGTATAGACGAGGGAATAAATTAATTGCACTGTATAGAGGGTTAATTGCAGGGGCCATTGTACCCCATTTATCTATTTTCGCTTGACATTCCGATGTTAACAATAATGCTTTCATCGTCTCTAGCCCAATGATAATTTCACTGATTTTTGCTTGAACGTGCTGATATCCACCAATGTCAATTGTATCAACCAAAGCTTGAGCAACCCCTAGCAGGCTTTCCGTTTTTACAACCTGTCTAGAAATTACCTGATGTAGGACCAATGGAAAAAAGCTTGTTTCCGCATACATTTTATTGGCACAATCAATACATCCATTCATAAAGATTCGTTCCCGTGGGACATGAACATGATTGAAAACAATGATTGTATCCATTTCTTCAAACCTTGAGCTAAGTGGATGATCAAAGGTTGAGTCGCGATAGGCAAATGATTCTCTGCAATGAAAAGTCAATCCTTTCGTGTTACTCGGAATCGAAAAAGCAAAAGCATAGTCCTCATTAAATAAATGACCACCTGAGGGAAATACGATTAATTCATCTGTAATGCCGCCTTGTGTAGCTAGCAATCTTGCACCATGTATAACAATCCCATCTTCTTTTTTATCAATAACCTTGGCTGCTATAATATTATCGTCGTCATCCGTATGGAAAAGAGAACGGTTTGTTTGTGGATTTATAAAAGTGTGGGTAAATGAATAATCCTTCTCACACGCTTCTTCATAAAACCTGCGGAGATTTTTCACAAACTCCGGATTATTAGATGAAAATAAATCTGCAGCAGCACTAATAGCCATTAAGGACGTATTCATATAATCAGGAGATCGTCCCATCATCCCAAGTGTGCTTTTTGCCCAAGTTTGAATCATCAGACGTCTTTTTTCTAAATCTTCTTTCGTCTTTGGTTCTAAATAGGAAGTTCCAATTTGGTTACCTGTTTTAGAAGAGGTAAAAGTCATGATGTCTTGGATTGATGGATCACATTGCAGGTCGTAGAGCTTTGCCTGACTCTCCATGACTCCACGAAAAGCAGGATGTTCAGAAATCTTTCCCTTCACCTTCTCCCCATCAATCCATATATCAGACTGAAGTTGATTAATTCTATCAATATACTCTTTACCGGATATCGCCATATTTTCCAACACCTCCACAGGTTACTAACCTAAAATATGCTCAGTCCTATCGTCATGTGAGACCATTTTCAACAGTAAATTGTGGAAGTTTGGGGCATCGGATAAATTGGCAAATATGCACTGCATTGAAATACAGCGGATTAGTGAACGTTTTCTAAGATGTCTGTGTACATTCGAGAATGGTAGTACATACCAAATTGTAAACCACGTTCAATCATTTGCTTTTGGTCTCCTTCATAATTTAATGCAACGACTTCATAAATTTCGTTCGCATGCTGAACATCAAGCACCTCATGGTCAGTGAAATGAATAAGCGATTTGTTTTCACTTCCATAGTTACTTTTTGCAATTTGACCAACCAAAGGAGACACTCTAGCAACAATTTCTTCAATCACACCTAGTGCCGCAAGTCCTTCTAAATAGTGGTAATGTAGACATAGGTCAGTCAATCCGCGATTATAGGCAATGACCGGTATGCTTGGTTCGCTCTCCATTATTTCTTTCTCTGAAACACCAATCCCTTTTAAAAACTCCTTATATGTCTCGCTATGCACATATTTTTCATTCATTTTTCCATGCTCTTCAAATAAATTTTCAACCAATGGCATTCTCATCCGGTAATCTGACATATTTGTTAAAATAGCGGATAAAAAACGTGGAAAATAAAGTACAACGTGATAGATTTGAAGGGCCATTTCCTTTCGTTGTTCTTCAGAGAATTCCCCGTTGTTTAAAGCCACAAACAACGGATGTTGTTCAATTTTCTTTTCTTGAAACATTCGATCTGTCACTTTCTTTAACTCTACAAATTTCTCCATGATCAAATCCCCCTAAATAAGTGTTAATTCATGAAAATCCATTGAAAGGTTCGCTGGAATATCTCCGTACGCAAACGTGGTTGATGAAAGTTTTATATAAAATGGATTGTTTCTAAAATATTGGGCTTCCTCGCTTGACACTCCAAAGAACAAATAGCTGTATTTTTGCTTAAACTTGTTTTGGATATAAGAGATAAATTCCTTTTGATAGTCTTGTCGCTTTTCTTTCGCAGCGAAAAATGCTAGATACCCCTGTCGAAATGCCTCATCTTGATTTGGTAGGGGTGGACAATTTGCGGTCCTACAAAACAAATTCACGATTCTAAACGAAAAAGGAAGTTTACTAGAAAGCCTAAGCTTCCGTGCATTGGATTGGTCGACGAGCTTGCAAATGGCTAGGCACTCCTCGTTATCATCTTTTATCCCTAAAAAGACACCATTGTTTTTTAAAAACATTTGTTTTCCACACGGAGCAAAGGATTGTGTCCTCGCCAACTTTTTATAAATCCCCCATGCTTCTTCCCCATCAACTTCGCTTATAGCAAGCCCGGCATTTCGATATTTTAAAAACATTGGAACGCCAATATGAATGGTTCTACCCATTTCAGCTCCACCTGGAAGGAGTCCATCTCCTTTTGTCATCGATGCTTTGTTTGTGTTGCTATCAAGAACAGTAGAGAACATCCATTTCACGGTTCCTTCGTTTTGATAATAGGACAATAAATATTCAGCTAAACGATAAAAAGCAAAGGTTCGGTGGTAGTCTGGATGAATTCTTAGGTCATTGATGTAATACACATTTTGACATTTTTGATTGAGTACCCGCATTTGTTCACTCACCGCAACACAACCGATTAACTTTTTTTCCCGAAACAATCCAAAATGTCTTGTCACCCCAAATTCCTCTGATAAGCTAAAAAAGTGAGGAGACCGGTCCACATAGAAAAGATCGCCTCCCGTATTTGTCTCTTTTGACAACTGAAGTAATTGATGGTGATAGGATTCATCTAACTTTCTAAATTCATAAGTCATACAATCTGCCCCACTGTGATTTTCTGATACAACATCGAACGTTCTACTCCTTCAAAACGCTTTGACAGTTCCTCATCACAATTAAATCGCTTCGTAAAAGTTTCAGGCAATGGACCCGAACTGAGCATATTTCGGAACAGTACGGTTGCTGTAGCTGATTTCGCCTGTAAAATTCCATCGCAAATTAATTCCCTTCCCTTTCCATCCGCCCAATCAAATACATTAGACAAATAAAATGCATCAATGGATTCTTCCTTACTTAAAAGTTCTTGGATACTTACAGGATGTATGGCGAGTTTATCCGTATTTCTTTTTGCAGTCTCATATCCTTCCTCAGTTAAATAAAACGGAACACCTTCTTCTTCCTCATACAGATAGGAAGAAAACAAAATCTGAGATAAAAAGTAATTATTATGAATGGGCTTTGTTTTCACTTCTTTTTCAAACTGACTCAAAAAGAATTCAGCAAAATCATGTTCACTTGCATTGGCAAACATAAAGCTCGGAAAGAATTGGAGGTGTGTTGTTTTACTTAATAATATCTTTGCAGCGGTTCTCCATTCAGATGTAGTCAAGTATGTTTCATAAAACGCATGCTGTTCCCCAAGATTTTTTGCAGAAAATAACTTCTTCCAAACGGATTCATCATAGATATTCCGACAAATATTTTCCCCTATGAATCTATAAAAGCGTTCATTCACACCACAATGATTGATTCCTTTTTCAATATCTTGAGAATGCTGCTGCCAATATTCCCTAGCATAATCAGGTAAATCATTAGCTATTGCTTCATACATTTGAACACGATTTTGACACGAGTCTTCTCCAATAAAAGTGAGAAACTCCTTCAACGAAAAATACTTTATGGCAGCTTTTTTGAGCTCAATTAACGCACATTGCGCTGGATTCATATCAACACAAAGAACTTGATCAACCGAATCATTTAGGATGGAAAATGCCGTACATCCTCCTGACCCAATCACTAGTATTTTCCTCGGCTTTTCTGTTTTTGAAATCTCTCTTTCTAGTACACTATCTTCTCTAATTTGCGAAAAAAAAAGTCTAGACACTACTTACAATACCTCCTTCAAATAAAGCGAGTATTTCTTTTTTTCCTTCCTTCCAATTGACCATCCGATTTATTCCACGTTCTAGTTGAAGTTTAAAATCATGACGTGCATTTGTTTCAGATGGCGCGTATGAATACAAAACAATATTCATTCCATGTGAAAAAACGATTTTTCTTGAATGAAGCCACTTCTCAATTGTTGAATGTGTAGGCTGATATTGATAAAGGGATTCCTTGGAATGAGTGGTCAGCCTTTCAACATCGAGGTTATGAATATGAGAAAGCTTTTTGGCATAAAGTCGAACATTATTCTTGATCTCTTTCGGAACCTGAGCATCTTGAAATTTTGGATAAGCATAATCCTCAAATAATGCTTTAAAAAGGAATAACACCTCCGGATTCTCAATTTCAGCAAGGAGGTGAATCTTCCGACCTTGATTCTCATCCATTATCATTTGTAGATAAGTCAAAAATAGGTCCAGAAAACAACTTAATCTCGAAAATAAGGGTCCAAAGTATATAAACTTTTCATCACTCTGTTCAAAGGTTTGAACCAATTGAAAGGCAAAAAGCTTCTGATTACGTCTTAAGCATATAACCTGATCGTATATCCCAAATCTCGACAGAAGGTATTCTTCCCCCACTTTACTCACATGATTTGAAAGCGATATCATTTCTTCTTTCTGTTTTATAAGTAAATCCTTTGTATCGATCCTTTCCATAATGAATGCTTGTGCCACACAACTTCACCAACCAATTCCAAGTGTGTAAAATTACACTTTTATATTTAGTGTAATTTTACACTATTATAGATTAATTTCAAGTATATTTCCTTAATTTTCTATAGATAATAAGATAATCGTGTCTGTTATTGTATCTGTTAAATACATTTGTGTTTTCCAGAGAAACACCTTGTAAATCTTTTATTACATTTTTGTAAAGTTTGTAAACTTTTTATTGTAAATTCGACAAAATAGGATAAAAATATTCTTTGTGTGCATATCAATCTCATTATTGGAGGAACAATATCATGTTTGGAAACAAGAAAAAAGATGTATTCTTTGACTCACTTACATCCATCTCGGCTAATGTTAAGGAAGCCGCGGATTATTTTGTACAGTTTAAAATTAAAAATGTAAGTGATCTTAAAGAGTTTTCGATTGAAATGAAAACTTATGAAAAAAAAGGCGATGATGTCATTCACGGATTAATTACGGAACTCAATAAATCATTCATTACTCCGATTGAGCGTGAGGATATTCTTCAGTTAGCAATGAAAATGGATGATGTGTTAGACGGAATGGAGCAATGTGCAGCTCGTTTTGAAATGTATTCATTAACAGATACGGACGAATATATGACTTCTTATGCTGATTTCATTCATAAAAGCACAATTGAAATTTATCATGCAATCGAACTTCTTTCGAATAAGAAACTATTAGATATGCGTAAACACGCCATTAAAATTAATGACTATGAATCACAATGTGATGAAATCTTACGAGTTTCAATCAAGCAGCTTTTCCAAACGGAAAAAGACCCAATTAAGATAATCCAGGTAAAGGAGATTTATGAGATTCTTGAAGGCATTTCGGACTTCTGTGAGGATGTTGCGGATACGCTAGAAACCATCATTATGAGAAATGCATAAAGATGATGTTCAAAAAGTCGTTTAAAAATGACACATCGAATTTCTGTGTTGGCTTGCTTTTGCGTTCCTCACGTATTAACTGCATACGCTCCGGTACTCAAAGCTTCACCGCCTTGAAATTCTTGGTCCTTTTCATCCTCCTTTTTGAACACATATTATAAAGGAGAATCTTATTAATGGATAGCTTACTTTTACTCACAATATTAATTGTTTTCTTTGCATTAGCGTTTGACTTTATTAATGGATTCCATGATACAGCTAATGCCATTGCTACAAGTGTATCAACGAAGGCACTTCCACCAAAAATAGCGATCGTCATGGCGGCATCAATGAACTTTATTGGTGCTATTACCTTTACAGGTGTGGCCAAAACCATCACGAAAGATATTGTCGACCCGTTTGCCATTGAAAATGGATCAATTGTCATTCTTGCAGCACTACTTTCGGCAATTGCATGGAATTTAATTACTTGGTATTTCGGGATTCCAAGTAGTTCATCACATGCGTTAATTGGTTCAATTGCAGGTGCAGCCATTTCTGCTGCAGGTTTTGGAATTTTAAACTACAATGGATTTATAAAAATACTAGAAGCACTCATTCTTTCACCGTTTCTTGCATTAGGTATTGGTTTTCTAATGATGAGTCTATTTAAAGTCCTTTTTCGAAATTCGAGTCTTTATAAAACCAATAAAGGGTTTCGAACCTTTCAAATTTTTACAGCCGCCCTTCAATCCTTTACCCATGGGACAAATGACGCTCAAAAGGCGATGGGGATTATCACGATGGCATTGATTGCGGGGGAATTTACAACCTCAACTGACATTCCATTATGGGTAAGAATTGCCGCAGCGACGGCAATGGGGATTGGTACATCGATTGGTGGCTGGAAAATAATTAAAACCGTTGGCGGAAAAATTATGAAAATCCGTCCAATCAATGGAGCGGCAGCGGATTTATCTTCTGCCCTGATTATTTTTGGCGCAACGTATATTCATTTACCAGTTAGTACAACCCATGTCATTTCATCTGCGATTATGGGTGTTGGTTCAGCTCAACGTGTAAAAGGAGTGAAATGGGGAGTAGCCCGAAAAATTGTCCTGACATGGATTATTACACTACCCATTTCAGCAGCTTTAGCAGCCCTTATTTACCAAATTATTAACTTATTTTTTTAAAAGGTGGCTATTGCCATCTTTTTCTATTTGTTATAATTAATTTGTAAGCAAATGATGTTGGGAGGCAAGCCTACGGTGCATTCACTAAAAAAGAACAGGTCCATTTATATTTTTCTAATCCTTGCTCTTTTAGTCCTTGGTTCAAACTACACGATAATGGTCATTCAGCCTTTCGAGCCTGTAACGGATACATTGATACTCGCATCCTTGTTTGATTTGACAATTGTGTTACCGCTGTTTTTTTATTTGTTTGTTGTTCGAAACCGTCTTTCTACCATTACGCTTCTCCCGGTTGTGATTGCTGGCTTTTGGTTCGCCTATTTCATTGTTCCCCATCATGATTTAGTTATCTTTGACAATGCTAAATACGGAATATTTGCACTTGAAGGTCTCTTTATTGCGATTGAGCTGTTTCTTGCAGCAATTTTATTACGTAAGATTCCTGCATTATACAAAAATTATAAAAAGCAAAAAGAAATCGAATTTTATTACCCTTCTACATTGCGTATGGCAATGAACACCACGTTTGGACACAGAAAATTAATCGATATTCTCGTATATGACTTTTCAATCCTCTATTATGGCTTCTTTTCCTGGAAGAAAAAATGGGATGACAAAAAAAATATTCATTCATTTACGATCCACACCAATTCAGGTTATTTTAGTCTGTTTATCATGCTTGTCCATGCGATGGTAATAGAGGTAATTGCGGTTCACTTTTTAATTGCACATTTCTGGAGTCCAACTATTGCATGGATATTTACCGCACTCGATTTATACGCGTTGCTTTGGATTATTGCAGATTATCAAGCTGTTCGTCTTTCACCACTTGTCATCAATGATGGTAAGCTTTTTTCCCAAGTTGGAATTAGACGTGAAATAGTGGTAGATTTAAAATCGATTAAATCTATTCAACCAACCAGTACGGGTAAAAAGGAAAGAGCCCGAGAAAAAAATAGCTTTGCCATTACATTACCAAACCTATTTGAAGAGGAGCCACAATTCGAAATCGAATTAATAGAACCAGCTTTTGCCAACCTCCCTTTTGGAATAAAGAAGGAAATGACGAAACTATATGTAACGGTTGATGACAAAGAAGCATTTTTACAGGTTATTAGTAGCTATCTTAAAAGATAAAGACCGACCATGAATAAGCAACTGGTTCCGATTCAGGGCGCAAAACAGTCGATCACAATAACGTTTTTATTGTGATTTCACACACGAATTCACGCTTTACTTTTATTGTTATAGTAACGTTTAATGCAGTTTATATTAAAAAGTAATTAAAACTCACATCCGTTTTTTGGAGATGTGACAATACTTGTTGTACAGTGCGAATGTGCTTGTGAAAATAGGTGTGATATTGTCTGTGAATTGCTTTTCGGTCCAAAGTTGAAGATGCAACAGCATGTTTGCTGAGTGAAGTAAATTCTAATATAAAGGAGTTACTCGACTTCGGACACAACCGCGATGTTTTGGCTTTCCCTTGTCTGAAGATGCCTCGACTTCAGACACAACCGCGATGTTTCGGCTTTCCTTTGTCCGAAGATGCCTCGACTTCGGACACAACCGCGATGTTTTGGCTTTCCCTTGTCCGAAGATGCCTCGACTTCGGACATAACCGCGATGTTTTGGCTTTCCCTTGTCTGAAGATACCTCGACTTCAGACATAACCGCGATGATTTTGTGTCAAGTCCTTAAAGTTGTGTAAAAGTGTCAACAATGGTTCTCATCTAATTTATAATTTTGTATAGTGGACTATAATTATTTCGAATTTACATTGAGAGGCGGGCATGATAGCCTGGAGGGCAAGCCAGGTGTTGTTAAACTCCTGGCTTCCTGGCTTTATTTCATGCCCGCTGGAGGCTCAATGTCAATTCGAAATTAGGCATTTCCACCTTATTCAGCAAGTCATTATATCCTATTTATCCCTAATGGTTTTTTTCATTCCCTGATCCTCATTTATTTGCATAAGGACAGCTCCAATCATTCTAAAGGCGGATTGAGTATTTGGAAATATCCGGATAACTTGTTCTCTTCTTCTAACCTCTAGATTTAAGCGTTCCAGTGAATTTGTGCTGCGGATATATTGTTGAAACTTAACTGGTTCATTTAGATATTGAATCGCATCTTCGAAGCCATCCTCTAAAACTCGAATGGCTTTTTCAAGCTTCTGATTTTCTCCAAAATGTTCTATAAACTCATCTTTGAACTTTCTGGCATCTTCTACACTAACTGCTTTAAAAATTCTCTTTAAACCTAGTTTTACTTCATCTATTCCTTTTTTAGGTAAAACATTAAAGATGTTTCGCTTGAGATGGACGGTACAACGTTGCCAAACAGTTCCAACAAAGACTTCTTTTAAAGCCTTTTTTAAGCCAGGATGGGCATCAGTAATAAATAACTTTGGTGATTGTACTCCCCGGGACTGTAAGTGATGTAAAAATGCTTTCCAAGCATCATAGCTTTCAATGTGATCTACCCTTATCCCTAGAACTTCTCTACGATTATCCTCTGTTATAGCAGTAGCAATGTAAACTGCTTTTGGTACAACACGATTATGCTCACGAACCTTTATATACATAGCATCCGCAAAAATATAGGGATAGTATGTTGTATTCAATGGCCGATTTGCCCAAGCTTGAACAACCGGATCGAGTTTTTCCGTAAGAGAAGAGACAAAAGACTTTGAAACACTCTCACCACAAAGTTGTTGGACAATATTTTTTACTTTTCGAGTTGAAACACCGTTTACAACCATTTCGAGCATCGATAGAACAAATGCCTGATCATAACGTGCATATTTTTCAAACAAGGAAGGTGAAAATCCCCCGTTGCGAGTACGAGGAACCCTCAGATTTATCCTACCAATACTCATAATGAGCTCGCGCTCATAGAATCCATTACGAGAATCAATTCGGTCAGTAGAACGTTCATAAGCTCCTACCTGTAGGTAATCATCACGTTCTTTCTCCATCACAGAATTTAATACAAGGACAATTGAAGCTTTGATAACAGCGTCAATATCAGAATTCATTACAGATTCTTTTAAAAGGTCAAGATTTAGGTTAAACTGAATTTGAGTCATATTTAATTCCTCCACAAGGTTTTTTCGTAGCTGATAACCATTGTGACCAATTGGAATTGATTTGACTCCTTTTCTTTTTACACAATTATATGGACTTAATCTGATTTTGCTTTCCCTTGTCATAAGATGCCTCGACTTCGGACATAACCGCGATGTTTTGGCTTTCCCTTGTCTGAAGATGCCTCGACTTCAGACACAACCGCGATGTTTTGGCTTTCCCTTGTCTGAAGATGCCTCGACTTCAGACACAACCGCGATGTTTTGGCTTTCCCTTGTCTGAAGATGCCTCGACTTCAGACACAACCGCGATGTTTCGGCTTTCCTTTGTCCGAAGATGCCTTGACTTTAGACACAACCGCGATGTTTTGGCTTTCCCTTGTCAGAAGATGCCTCGACTTCAGACACAACCGCGATGTTTCGGCTTTCCTTTGTCCGAAGATGCCTCGACTTCGGACACAACCGCGATGTTTTGGCTTTCCCTTGTC